>NZ_JBSGHN010000018.1:30470-183655 GCF_053604425.1 Microbispora sp. NPDC004025
CCTCGAACTCAAGAACACCGTCAACACCATGGTCGACCAGCTGTCCTCCTTCGCCGACGAGGTCACCCGCGTCGCCCGCGAAGTCGGCACCGAGGGACGGCTGGGCGGCCAGGCGCAGGTCCCCGGCGTCGCCGGAACCTGGCGCGACCTCACCGACTCCGTCAACTTCATGGCCGGCAACCTCACCAGCCAGGTCCGCTCCATCGCCCAGGTGACCACCGCCGTCGCCAAGGGCGACCTCTCCCAGAAGATCACCGTCGACGCCCGCGGCGAGATCCTCGAACTCAAGAACACCGTCAACACCATGGTCGACCAGCTGTCCTCCTTCGCCGACGAGGTCACCCGCGTCGCCCGCGAAGTCGGCACCGAGGGCCAGCTCGGCGGACAGGCCGACGTCAAGGGCGTGTCGGGCACGTGGCGCGACCTCACCGACTCTGTCAACTTCATGGCCGGCAACCTCACCAGCCAGGTGCGCAACATCTCCCAGGTCGCCACGGCGGTCGCCAAGGGCGACCTGTCGCAGAAGATCACCGTCGAGGCCAAGGGCGAGGTCGCCGCGCTCGCCCAGACCATCAACACCATGGTCGACACGCTGAGCGCGTTCGCCGACGAGGTCACCCGCGTCGCCCGCGAGGTCGGCACCGAGGGACGACTGGGCGGCCAGGCCGACGTCAAGGGCGTGTCCGGCACCTGGAAGGCGCTGACCGAGTCGGTGAACGTCATGGCCGACAACCTCACCGACCAGGTGCGCAGCATCGCCGAGGTGACCACGGCCGTCGCCCGGGGCGACCTGTCGCAGAAGATCCGCGTCGACGCCCGGGGCGAGATCCTGGAGCTGAAGGAGACCATCAACACGATGGTCGACCAGCTGTCCTCCTTCGCCGACGAGGTCACCCGCGTCGCCCGCGAGGTCGGCACCGAGGGACGGCTGGGCGGCCAGGCGACCGTACGCGGAGTGTCGGGCACGTGGAAGGACCTGACCGACTCCGTCAACGTGATGGCGTCCAACCTCACCAGCCAGGTCCGCTCGATCGCCCAGGTCGCCACGGCGGTCGCCAAGGGCGACCTGTCGCAGAAGATCACCGTCGAGGCCAAGGGCGAGGTCGCCGCGCTCGCCCAGACCATCAACACCATGGTCGACACGCTGAGCGCGTTCGCCGACGAGGTCACCCGCGTCGCCCGCGAGGTCGGCACCGAGGGCCAGCTCGGCGGCCAGGCCCGGGTGCCCAACGTGGCGGGAACCTGGAAGGACCTCACCGACAACGTCAACTCGATGGCCGACAACCTGACCAACCAGGTGCGTTCGATCGCCCAGGTCACCACGGCCGTCGCGCGAGGCGACCTGACCAGGAAGATCGACGTCGTCGCCCGCGGCGAGATCCTGGAGCTGAAGACGACCATCAACACGATGGTCGACCAGCTGTCCTCGTTCGCCGCCGAGGTCACCCGCGTCGCCCGCGAGGTCGGCACCGAGGGACGGCTGGGCGGCCAGGCCGAGGTCGAGGGCGTGTCCGGCACCTGGAAGCGGCTGACCGAGAGCGTCAACGAGCTGGCCGGCAACCTCACCCGGCAGGTCCGCGCGATCGCCGAGGTGACCAGCGCGGTGACCTCCGGCGACCTGACCCGGTCCATCACCGTGGACGCCGAGGGCGAGCTGGCCGACCTCAAGGACAACGTCAACTCCATGGTGGAGTCCCTGCGCGAGTCGACCAGGGCCAACCAGGAGCAGGACTGGCTCAAGACCAACCTCGCCCGCGTCTCCGGGCTCATGCAGGGCCACCGCGACCTGTCGGCGGTCGCCGAGCTGGTCATGAACGAGCTGGCGCCGCTGGTCAACGCCCAGCACGGCACGTTCCTGCTGGCCGAGGAGGCCCCGGCGGGCGCGGAGCTGCGGGTCGTCGGCTGCTACGGCCACCGCGAGACCTCGCGCCGGTACGCCTTCGGCGACTCGCTGGTCGGCCAGGCCGCTCAGGCCAGGCGGACGATCCTGGTGGAGGACATCCCGCCGGGCTACCTGACGGTGTCGTCCAGCCTCGGGCAGGCCGGGCCCGTCAACCTCATCGTGCTGCCGATCGTGGTCGAGGACCAGGTGCTCGGCGTGATCGAGCTGGCCAGCCTCGGACGGTTCGCCAAGATCCACCGGGACTTCCTGGAGCAGCTCGTCGAGACGATCGGCGTCAACGTCAACACGATCGTGGCCAACGCCCGCACCGACGCGCTGCTGGTCGAGTCGCAGCGGCTCGCCACCGAGCTCCAGGTGCGGCAGGAGGAGCTGCAGCGCTCGAACGCCGAGCTGGAGGAGAAGGCGGAACTGCTGGCCCAGCAGAACCGCGACATCGAGACGAAGAACAGCGAGATCGAGCAGGCCCGTCAGGAGCTGGAGGACCGGGCCCAGCAGCTCGCCCTGGCGTCCAAGTACAAGAGCGAGTTCCTCGCCAACATGAGCCACGAGCTGCGCACCCCGCTCAACTCGCTGCTCATCCTGGCGCAGTTGCTCGCCCAGAACCCCACCCGCAACCTGACGCCCAAGCAGGTGGAGTACGCCAACGTCATCCACTCGGCCGGCACCGACCTGCTCCAGCTCATCAACGACATCCTCGACCTGTCCAAGATCGAGGCCGGCAAGATGGACATCACGCCGGAGCCGGTCAGCCTGCGTCAGCTGCTCGACTACGTGGACGCCAACTTCCGCCCGCTCACCACGCAGAAGGGCCTGCGGTTCGAGGTGACGGTGGCCTCCGACGTGCCGGCCGAGCTGCTGACCGACGAGCAGCGGCTGCGGCAGGTGCTGCGCAACCTGCTGTCGAACGCGGTCAAGTTCACCGAGGCGGGCTCGGTGGAGCTGCGCATCGAACGGGCGGCCGGTGTGGCCCTGCCGGACGCCGGCGACCAGGAGATCCTGGCCATCCACGTGGCGGACACCGGCATCGGCATCGCCGCCGAGAACCTCTCGCAGATCTTCGACGCCTTCCAGCAGGCCGACGGCACCACCAGCCGCAAGTACGGCGGCACCGGCCTCGGTCTGTCGATCAGCCGGGAGATCGCGACCCTGCTCGGCGGCGAGATCCGCGCGGCCAGCACGCTGGGCGAGGGCAGCACGTTCACGCTCTACCTCCCGCTGGCCCGCGTCGACGACGCCGAGAGGGGCGAACCGGAGGCGCGGGAGGCGCGGCCGCGGCTGACCGCCCCGCAGCCGGCGCCCGCGGCGGCGCGGACCTCGGGTGGCAGGGTTCAGGACGACGGCAGGGATTACGGCAGGGACGACGGCAGCGCGCGGCGCCGCCTGCTGGTCGTCGAGGCCAGGCCCGGCGGCCTGCTGTCCATGCTGGCCCAGAGCGTCGCGGCCGACCTGCACGACACCCACGGCCCGGTCCAGGTGTCGACCGCGAGCGACGCCCAGTCCGCGCTGTCGACGCTGTGGCAGGAGAGCGTCCATTGCGTGGTGCTCGACCTCGGCATGCCGCAGGACGCCGCGGCCGACTTCCTCAAGGGCCTCGACTCCGATCCGGCGCTGCGCGCCCTCCCGGTCCTCGCGCACCACTCGCGCAAGCTGTCGCGCCCGCAGGAGGACCTGCTGCAGGTGCGCTCCCGCAACCAGCCGCTGGAGCTCCTGCCCAGCCTCGACGAGCTGCGTGAGCGGATCACGCTGCACCTGTCCGCCGACGAGCCCGGCGACGTCCTGCCGCTCGTGCAGCCGGCGTCGGAGGAGGGGGCGCAGGAGCTCGGGAAGCTCGACAGCGCGCTCGTGGGCCGCAAGGTGCTGGTCGTGGACGACGACGTGCGCAACGTCTTCGCGCTCACCACGATCCTCGAACTGCACGGCATGCAGGTGCTGTACGCGGAGAACGGCCGCAAGGGCATCGAGGTGCTGATGCGCAACGACGACGTCGACCTGGTGCTGATGGACATCATGATGCCGGAGATGGACGGTTACGCCGCCACCACCGCCATCCGGTCCATGCCGCGCTTCGCCCAGCTCCCGATCATCGCGGTCACCGCCAAGGCCATGCACGGCGACCGGGAGAAGACCCTGACGTCCGGCGCCAGCGACTACGTCACCAAGCCGGTGGACGCCGAGGAGCTCATCGTCTGCATGCAGCGCTGGCTGGACCTGCCCGGCAACGGCGACAGGTAGGCCCGGCCCATCAGGGCTGCGGGGTCGCCGCGGGGACGGAGCGGCGGCCCCGGACCCGCGCCGCCCGGTGCAGGTCCTCGAGCACCGCCCGGGCGGCCCGCCGTCCGGAGACCAGCGCCCCCTGGTGGGAGCCGGTGTCCCGGTGGTCGCCGCACACGTAGCGCCGGGCGCCGAGTCCCACCGCTTCCAAGCGGACAGGGCGGCGCAGCGGCATCGGGGGCGGCATCGCGGGCAGGGCCGCCTCGATCGCGTACGTCGCGATGTGCTCCCACGACGAGGTGTCGCCGTAGATCTCGGTGAGCCTGGCCCGCACCCGGGGCTCGTCCCGGTCACCGTGGACGCCGAGGACCGAGGTGGAGATCAGGGCCCGGCCGTCGGCGGAGTATTCGGGCGCCGCGTCGGTGATCACGATCGTGTCGGTGATCGCTCCCTTCGTGTCCACGATCAGCGTGGGCTCGCCGAGGGGCGAGGCCGGGGCGGCGTGGTAGAAGGTCGTGACCGGCCGCATCGCGGGCACCGGCAGGCCGGGCACCAGCCGCCCGGCCGTGGGCGGATCCACCGCCACCACCACGGCCGCGCCCGGGACCTCGCCCCCGCCGGCGAGGGCCACGCCGCCGGGGGTCAGCGCGCGCACCGGCGTCTCCAGCGAGATCGTGCCCTCCGGCAGGCGGGCGGCGAGCTGCGCGGGAATCCGCTCCATGCCGAGGGCCGGCACGCCGATCCTGCCGCGGGAGAACGACCGCCACAGGAGGTGGAAGATCCGGCTGGAGGTCTCCAGCTCCCGTTCGAGCACGACTCCCGCGAGGAGGGGGCGGAACAGGTTCTCGACGATCTCGGGGGACGCGCCCCAGCGCCGCAACTCGGCCAGCGTGGTGCGCTCCGCCCGGCCGCGCCGCCGTACGAGGGAGCCGGGGAGCAGCAGGTCGCGAGCGGTCACCGCGGCGAGGACCGCTTTGTCCACCGGTGTGCCGACACGCGCGAGCAGGCCGCTGAGCGCGTGCCGGGGATGCCGCCACGGCAGCGCGACCCGCTCGCGCCGGCCGTTCCGGAAGATCATCGCTCCGTTGGTGAACCGTCGCAGGTCCAGCGCGCCGATGTCGAGGACCCGGGCGGCCTCGGGATAGCTGGTGTTGAAGATCTGGAAGCCCCGGTCGAGGCGGAAGCCGTCCACCAGGTCGCTGCGGACCCTGCCGCCCACGCCGTCGGACGCCTCCAGGACCCGGACCGTCACACCCGCTTCGTGCAGGTGCCAGGCGCAGGCCAGGCCCGCGAGTCCGGCGCCGACGACGATCACCTCGGCTGGCTGTGGCATCAGCGTTCCCCCCTTCCGGCCGCCGTACGGCTCCTTCAGGGACTTCGCACCGCGCCGTGGCCACGGATGCAGCGGCGCCGCGGCGGAGGCCGGAGAGCCGGAGTGAGAGATCAGACCTGTGATCGTTCACAGGTCGGCAGGACATGCGGGGACTGAAAGTTTCAGTGATCGTCGGAGCGGACGCCCCTCGCAGGTGAGCCGCCGGTACCCGGCCCTACCAGCCGGAGATCCGCTCAGCCGGACGCATCCGATGATTGCGTTCACATCGCTGAACCGGAGCTGATTGACCACACCGCCGGTTTCGCGTTGTTATGGCGCACTCAGGCACGCCGCATGACCCTGTATGACCCTGTATGACCCCCGGCGCACGCACCCGGCACATCCTGTCGCACCGTCCGCCCCGGCTCGGCCCGCCCCCGGAGGTATCGCCTCGGACAAGCCCGACCACGCGTCCCCGCGCCGCGCGTCGCGAGCGCGGTCACGGCTCCGCCGTCGGTCCCCATCGGCACCCCCTTGGAGTTTGGATGACCACACGACGAAGATCCGCTCTGCTCACCGCCGTGGCCTCGGCCGCCGCGCTCGCGGGAGCAGCGGTCCTGCCCGCCCTGCCGGCCTCGGCGGCGGCGGGCTGCCGGGTGGACTACCAGGTGAGCAACCAGTGGCAGGACGGCTTCGGCGCCGCCGTCGTGATCACCAACCTCGGCGACGCGGTGAACGGCTGGACCCTCACCTGGTCGTACGCCGCGGGCCAGACCGTGACGCAGGCGTGGAACGCCACGGTCACCCAGAGCGGCGCGCAGGTCAGCGCGAAGGACGCCGGTTACAACGCGGCCATCCCCACCGGCGGCACGGCGTCGTTCGGCTTCAACGCCTCGTGGAACAACTCGTCCAATCCCGTGCCCGCGAGCTTCGCGCTCAACGGCACCACGTGCACGGGCGGGGTCACGAGCAGTCCCAGCGCGTCCCCCAGCACCTCTCCCAGCGCGTCCCCCAGCGCCTCTCCCAGCGCCTCTCCCAGCGCGAGCCCGACACCGTCGCCGAGCCCGTCGCCCAGCCCGTCGGCGAGCCCCACGAGCATCCCGGCGGGCGCGCGGCAGATGGAGGACCTCGACCGTGGCCTGATCAGCGTGCGGTCGGGCAGCGGCAATCTGGTCTCCTGGCGGCTGCTCGGCACCGAGAGCATCGGCACGGGGTTCAACGTCTACCGGGGGTCCACGAAGCTCAACTCCTCACCGATCACCACCTCCACGAACTACTTCGACTCCGGGGCCGCCGCCGACGCCGCGTACACCGTGCGGGCCGTGGTGAACGGCGCCGAGCAGGCGGCGTCGCAGACGTCGCTGCGTTTGGCCAACGGCTACCTGGACGTGCCGATCCAGCCGCCGTCCGGCGGCACCACGCCCGACGGGGTGGCCTACACCTACAGCGCGAACGACGCGAGCGTGGGCGACCTGGACGGCGACGGGCAGTACGAGTTCGTGCTGAAGTGGGATCCGTCCAACGCCAAGGACAACTCCCAGTCGGGCTACACGGGCAACGTGTTCGTGGACGCGTACAAGCTCAACGGCTCCCGCATGTGGCGGATCGACCTCGGCCGCAACATCCGCGCGGGCGCGCACTACACGCAGTTCCAGGTGTACGACTACGACGGCGACGGCAGGGCCGAGGTGGCGATGAAGACCGCCGACGGCACCAGGGACGGCACCGGCGTCGTCATCGGCAGTTCCTCGGCCGACTACCGCAACTCCTCCGGCTACGTCCTGTCCGGTCCCGAGTATCTGACGATGTTCAACGGCCAGACCGGCAAGGCGATGTCCACCGTGAACTACGACCCGCCGCGCGGGACGGTCTCCTCCTGGGGTGACAACTACGGCAACCGCGTGGACCGCTTCCTCGCCGCCACCGCCTACCTCGACGGCGCCCGCCCGTCGCTGATCATGTCGCGCGGCTACTACACCCGTACGGTCATCGCGGCGTGGGACTTCCGCAACGGCTCGCTGAGCAAGCGGTGGACGTTCGACTCCAACTCCGCCGGCAGCCAGTACACCGGCCAGGGCAACCACAACCTGGCCGTCGCCGACGTCGACGCGGACGGCAAGGACGAGATCGTCTTCGGTGCGATGGCGATCAACGAGAACGGCTCGGCACTGTGGAACACCCGCAACGGCCACGGCGACGCGCTGCACGTCGGCGACCTCGACCCGTCGCGCGCGGGGCTGGAGGTGTTCAAGGTCGACGAGGACACCAGCAAGCCCGCGGCGTGGATGGCCGACGCCCGCACCGGCTCGATCATCTGGAGCAACGCCTCCTGCGGCTGCGACAACGGGCGCGGCGTATCAGACGACATCTGGGCCGGCAGTCCGGGCGCCGAGTCGTGGTCGTCCGCCGTCAGCGGCGTCTACAACACGAAGGGGCAGAACGTCGGGCGCAAGCCGGGCTCGGCGAACTTCCTCGCGTGGTGGGACGCCGACCCGGTCCGGGAACTGCTCGACGGCACCCACATCGACAAGTACGGCACCGGCTCCGACACGAGGCTGCTGACGGCGAGCGGGGTGCACTCCAACAACGGCACCAAGTCCACCCCCTCGCTGTCGGCCGACCTGTTCGGCGACTGGCGCGAGGAGGTCGTCTGGCCGACCAGTGACAACACCGCCCTGCGGATCTACAGCACGACCGCGACGGCGACCCGGCAGATCTACACGCTGATGCACGACCCGGTGTACCGGCTCGCGATCGCCTGGCAGAACACCGCCTACAACCAGCCGCCCCACACCGGCTTCTTCCTCGGGGACGGCATGGCCACCCCAGCCAGGCCGAACATCTATCTGAGGTGATCCCCCGGCGGCGGCCGCGGACGTACCTGGCGAGCGTCCGCGGCCGCCGCCGCCGCGCGCATCCCCGCCGAGGTCTTGACCCGGCCTCGGGCTGGATATGGTGCTTTTGTGCATGGGGATACCCCGGAGGTCTCCGCGCCGCGCCGCCGCGGTATGCGCTCTGTCGCGCAGATAGCGGGCGTCTCGCCGTCGACGGTGAGCAACGTCCTGAACAATCCCGAACTGGTCGCCGAGGAGACCCGCCGGCGCGTCCTGTCGGCGATGGAGCAGGTCGGGTACGTGCCCAACAACGTGGCCAGACGGCTGCGCGGGGTGCCGAGCCCGCTGGTCGGCGCGGTGGTGCTCGACCTGGCCAACGCGTTCTTCACGGAGGTGTGCCGGGGTGTGGAGGACCGGCTGCTGCAGGACGGGTGCATGCTGATGACCTGCAGCACCGACGTGCAGCCGGGCCGTGAGCAGCATTACCTGGGGGAGCTGGAGAAGCAGGGGGTGCGCGGCGTGCTGATCACGCCGGTCGCGACCGGCCTGGAACCGCTGGTCGCCCTGGCCGAGCGCGGCGTCCCGGTGGTGCTGCTGGATCACCTGGGCGACGGTCGGCTGTGCTCGGTGTCGGTCGACAACGTGTCGGGCGGTGAGCAGGCCGCCGCCCACCTGATCTCCCTGGGGCACCGGCGGGTCGTCATGCTCACCGGCTCGGTGGAGGTCCAGCAGAGCACCGACCGGCACACGGGGGTGCGCAAGGCGTTCCGGGAGGCGGGGCTGGATCCCGACCGCGCGGTGCTGGAGGTGCGGATACCTCCGCCGGACGTCGCCGCGACCGCCGAGGCCGCGCTGGACCACATCCTGCGGCTGCCCGAACGGCCGACCGCGATCGTCTGCGTCAACGACCTCGCGGCGCTGGGGGTGATCGGCGGCCTGCGGGACCGGGGGATCGACGTCCCCCGGCAGATGTCGGTGGTGGGGTACGACGACGTGGTGTTCGCCTCGCAGCTCGCTCCGCCGCTCACCACCGTGTGGCAGCCCAAACGGGAGCTGGGGCGGACCGCCGCCGCGATGCTGCTGGACGAGTCTCGCCCGGGCCACCGGCACCAGAACCTGGTCTACCGGCCGCGGCTGGTCGTCCGCGCGTCCACGGCGCCCGCCGGCCGGTGACCGGCGTCGCCGCTCTCCGATTCCGAAAGTTTCAGAGCGCGGGACGCGCTCCGCTGAGGGCCCTCCCTCTGCTGACCTGAAACGAAACAATTTCGCCTTGCCGTCACTCCCACCGGGAGTCAGGGGATGTTTGACGCCTCTACGTCCGTGTTTCTAGCGTCTCGTGGCGACCACCATCGACCAAACCCCCCACCAGATTGGACGATCGATGAAACGTCTAATCCCACCCCCCGCCCGGTTGGCCGCGGCCGCCGCGACCGTCTGCGTGGCGATCACCGGCGCGGTCGCCGCGCAGACTCCCGCCTCCGCCGCGGTGGCCTGCCGAGTCAGCTACGAGATCACCAACCAGTGGCAGGGCGGCTTCGGCGCCAGCGTGACGATCGACAACCTGGGTGACGCCGTCAACGGCTGGCGGCTGACCTGGGCCTTCGGCGCCGGTCAGCGGATCGACCAGCTGTGGAACGGCGCCGTCAGTCAAAGCGGCGCGAACGTCACCGTCGCGGACGCCGGCTACAACGCCGCCATCCCCTCGGGAGGCAGCGCCGCCTTCGGGTTCAACGGCTCCTGGAACGGCTCCAACCCGGTCCCCGCGTCCTTCTCCCTCAACGGGACGGTGTGCGACGGCACCACCCACTCCTCGCCCTCGCCCAGCCCGAGCCGGCCGGCGAGCCCGAGTCCGTCGGCCAGCACCTCGCCCAGCCCTTCGGCGAGCCCGAGCAGCAGCCCTTCCCCCGTGCCCGGCGGGGCCAAGCAGGCCGAAGACCTCAACCGGGGTTTGATCAGCGTGCGGTCCGGCAGCGGCAACCTGGTGTCCTGGCGGCTGCTCGGCACCGAGTCCCGCGACACCTCCTTCAACGTCTACCGGGGCGGCACCCGCATCGCCACCGTCACCAACTCCACCAACTACCTGGACTCCGGCGCGGCGGGCGACGCCTCCTACACGGTGCGCCCGGTCAACGGCGGCACCGAGGGAGCTGCCTCGGAGACTTCGCTGGGCTTCGCCAACGGCTACCTGGACGTGCCGATCAGCCCGCCGGGAAGCTCCTACAGCGCCAACGACGCGTCCGTCGGCGACCTGGACGGCGACGGCCGGCTGGACCTTGTGCTGAAGTGGGACCCGTCCAACGCCAAGGACAACTCTCAGGCCGGGGTCACCGACCCGGTGTACGTCGACGGGATCCGGCTGGACGGCACCCGGTTGTGGCGGATCAACCTGGGCCGCAACATCCGCGCCGGCGCGCACTACACGCAGTTCCAGGTGTACGACTACGACGGCGACGGCAGGGCCGAGGTGGCGATGAAGACCGCCGACGGCACCGTCGACGGCGCCGGCAAGGTCATCGGCATCGCCTCCGCCGACTACCGCAACTCCGACGGCTACGTCCTGTCCGGCCCGGAGTATCTGACGATGTTCAACGGTCAGACCGGCGCCGCGATGTCCACGGTCAACTACGACCCGCCGCGCGGGACGGTCTCCTCCTGGGGTGACAACTACGGCAACCGGGTCGACCGCTTCCTCGCCGCCACCGCCTATCTCGACGGCGTCCGCCCGTCGCTGATCATGTCGCGCGGCTACTACACCCGTACGGTCATCGCGGCGTGGGACTTCCGCAACGGCTCGCTGACCAAGCGGTGGACGTTCGACTCCAACTCCAACACCGCCTACGCCGGCCAGGGCAACCACAACCTGTCGATCGCCGACGTCGACGCCGACGGCAAGGACGAGATCGTCTTCGGTTCCATGGCGGTCAATGACAACGGATCGCCGCTGTGGAACACCCGCAACGGCCACGGCGACGCCATGCACGTCGGCGACCTCGATCCCTCCCGGTCCGGACTGGAGGTGTTCAAGGTCGACGAGGACTCCTCCAAGCCCGGCTCCTGGTTCGCCGACGCCCGCACCGGCCAGGTGCTGTGGTCCACCGCCTCCGGCGGCGACAACGGCCGCGGCGTGTCGGCCGACATCTGGGCCGGCAGCCCCGGCGCCGAGTCCTGGTCGGCCCGGGACGGCTCCCTGCGCAGCCCCGGCGGCGCCACCCTGGGCCGCAAGCCGTCCTCCATGAACTTCCTCGCCTGGTGGGACGCCGACCCGGTCCGCGAACTGCTCGACGGCACCCACATCGACAAGTACGGCACCGGCGGCGACACACGGCTGCTGACCGCCAGTGGCGTCCACTCCAACAACGGCACCAAGTCCACCCCGTCCCTGTCGGGGGACATCCTCGGCGACTGGCGCGAAGAGGTCGTCTGGCCCACCACCGACAACCGGGCTCTGCGGATCTACTCCACCCCCACAGTCACCACCACCAAGATCCACACCCTGCTGCACGACCCGCAGTACCGGGCCGCCCTGGCCTGGCAGAACACCGCCTACAACCAGCCGCCCCACCCGAGTTTCTTCATTGGCAACGGCATGGCCACCCCGGCCCAGCCCAAGGTCTACCTGCGCTGATCCGTCTGTCCCCGTGATCAGCGGCGGCGGCCGTGGACCTGTCCGCGAGGTCCGCGGCCGCCGCGCCGAGCACCCCCGAAGTATCGGCCCCCAATCTCAGCCCGGGACCTCAGCCCGGGGCCTCCGTGAGGCACAGACCGAGCTGGGCGTACAGCTCCAGCTGGTCGAAGTACTCCCGGTGGGTCTTGATCTTGCCGTCCTCCACGAAGGACGCGCAGGTGCCGCGGAAGGTGACCGGGCGACCGGTCCCCTCCAGTTCGCGCCCGTTCGGCAGCAGGACAGGCCCGAGGTGCGTGCCCGTGGCCGTCCACTCCACCATCAAGGGCGCCTCGCAGCTGACGGCCTCGTACCACACGATCAGCTGGAAGTCGGGAAAGCTCTTGAAGACCTGCTCGTACATCCACGCGATCTGCTCATGTCCCTCCGCCACGCCGAAGGGCGAGACGAGGACGGCGTCCGGACTGAAGGTCTCGAGCACGCCCTCCAGGTCGTGTTCGTTGAGCGCGTCGGCGAGCCGGCGTTTCACAGCCCATGAATCGGACATGACGACAGTCCTTCGACGGTCGGTATGTAACGCAGGGCAACAACCTTAGCCAGTGGCCGGTCAGGCCCTGCCCACGATTACGTCGTCGGAGCACCACGAGCGGGTTCCGGTTTTACACGGTCAGGCGGTTTCCTCACGGAGGTTCCGGTGGCGGCCGTGGACCTGCCCGCGGAGTCCGCGGCCGCCGCGTGACCTGCGCCTTTGTGGGTAGGCCAGTCACTGCGGAGGGCCCGAGGGGGTGGCAGGATGCGATCGTCGATCAGTCTCGGCCGCGTGGGCGGGGTCCCGGTCGGGCTCAATATCAGCGTCCTCGTGATCGTCGTGATCCTGGTGGTCGGGCTGGCCTTCGGCCGCTTCCCCATCGCCTTCCCCGGCCTGCCGGTCGCGGCGTACGTGCTGGCCGCGCTGGTGTCGGCGCTGCTCTTCCTGGCCTCGTTGCTCGCGCACGAGCTGGCCCACGCGTTCGTGGCCAGGCGGCACGGCGTCGAGGTGTCGGGGATCACGCTCTGGCTGCTCGGCGGGGTCGCCGAACTGCGCGGGGAGCCCCGGTCCCCCGGCGCCGACCTCAAGATCGCCGGAGTGGGGCCGCTGACCAGCGTCGTGCTCGCCGGTGTCTTCGCCCTCCTGTCCTGGGCGGTGTCCGCCGTCGGGGCACCACCGCTGGTCAGCGGGATGTTCGGCTACCTGGCCGCGGTGAACGTGCTGCTGGCCGTGTTCAACCTGGTGCCCGCCGCGCCGCTGGACGGCGGCCGGGTGCTGCGCGCCTTCCTGTGGGCCCGCTGGGGCGACCGCATGCGGGCCGCCATCGCCGCCGCCCGGGCCGGCCGCGTCTTCGGGTACGCGCTGATCGCGCTGGGCTTCCTCAACCTCGTCTCCGGGCTCGGCCTCCAGGGCTTCTGGCTGGCCCTGATCGGGTTGTTCCTGGTGAACGCGGCGACCGCGGAGGAGCAGCAGACGCAGATCGACGCGGCCCTCCACGGGATCACGGTGGGCGAGGTCATGTCGCGCGACCCCGTCGTCGCCCATCCGGACGAGACGGTGGCCGGCCTGGTCGACCGGCTCGTGCTTCGCCACCACCTGTCCACCTATCCGCTGGTGGACGACGCGGGCCGGTTCACGGGGCTGGTGACGCTGGGGCGCGTCCGGCGCGTGCCACCGGACGACCGGGCGACCACCAGGCTGCGGGACATCGCCTGCCCACCGGCGGACGTGCCCGCCGCGCACCCCGGCGACCAGCTCACCGAGTTGCTGCAGCGGATGAGCGGCAGCACGGACGGCCGGGCCGTGGTGCTCGGCGACGACGGCCGCCTCGTCGGCCTGGTCACCCCGACCGACATCAGCCGGACCATCCAGACGGTGGATCTGCGGGCACGCGAGCCGTACCGGACGCCGCGCGGCGCCGACCTCGCCCCGCCGTCTCCCGGAGGCCCCGCTCCCCGAGGCCCCGCCCCCAGAGGTCCCGCTCCCGGAAGCCCCGCCCCCGGTGGCGCGCCCCCGCCGGCCGGCCGCCGCGACGCCGCCTGAACGCCCGCGGGGTCAGTCGTCGGCGGGTTCCTCGACGTCGTCGGGCGAGTCGGCGCCCGCGACGTGCCAGTCTCCGGACCCTCCTCCGGGCTCGGCCCCGGGCTCGGCGTCGGGTGACTGCGCCAGCGGGGGCAGCCGCTCCGGGATCAGGTCTTCCGGCCTCGCGTTGTCGTTCGGCATGGCGTCCTCCTCGGGCCGCGCCCATCCAAGTCGGCCTACCCCCCGGTGACGCGGGCATTCGGTCATGTCGCGGGGAGGGCCGCGGTAGCCGAAAACAAACCCGCGAGCCGTGTTGAAAGGGAGACCAGGGGTAGGCGAACCGTGCGGCCGGACCGGACAAAGCGGTCGTAACTGATAGAGGCAGGCTCTCAAGGAGGTGGGGGTATGACGATCGTCGACGACACGGCGGTCGAGCGACGGCGGCTGCGATTCGAACGGGACGCGCTGCCATACATCGACCAGATCTACGCCGGCGCCCTACGGCTCGCCCGCAACCCCACCGACGCCGAAGACCTGGTGCAGGACGTGTTCATGCGGGCCTTCAGCAACTTCCACCAGTTCCGCGAGGGCACGAACCTGCGGGCCTGGCTGTACCGCATCCTGACCAACACCTACATCAACACCTACCGCAGGCAGCAGCGGCAGCCGCAGCGGGCCGCGACCGAGGACGTGGAGGACTGGCAGCTCGCCGAGGCGGCCTCGCACACCTCGACGGGGCTCAAGTCCGCCGAGGTGGAGGCCCTGGACGGGCTGCCCGACTCCCGGGTGAAGCAGGCGCTGCAGGAGCTGCCCGAGGACTTCCGGATGGCGGTCTACCTCGCCGACGTGGAGGGATTCGCCTACAAGGAGATCGCGCAGATCATGGGCGTGCCCATCGGCACGGTCATGTCGAGGCTGCACCGGGGACGCCGGCAGCTGCGGGCCAAGCTGGAGGACTACGCCGCCGAGCTCGGCCTGCTCCGGTCGGCGAGCACGACGGCGAGCACGGCGGCGCGGGACGGCGGGACGATCTGAAGGGATTCAGGCGTCCTCGCGCTCGGGGTTCTCCAGCCGGAAGAAATTGCTCGGGCTGCCGTCCCTGCGGTGCTCCTGGTAGATGAAGTTGAGCTTGCGTTCCTCGAACGTCGTGAACCACTCGTCCCAGGAGATCTCCTTCAGGTCGTCGCCGCCGTAGCCCGGGAAGTCGAAGCGGAGGACCCCCGGACGGCCCTCGTGCTCGGTGCCGGGGACGGTGGCGGGTTTGGCGCCCCGCTCCTCGGCCCACCCCTTGATGACGTCGTGGTCGGTCGTGATCAGGCTGCGGCCCGGGCGTTCCTCGTGCTCGTCCGGGGTGCCGATCTCCTGCTCGTACTTGTGCTCGCCGGTGACCGGGTGGTGCTGCTCGGACATGTCGACACCTCCCCTCGTCCTCCCTACCCCCCGCCACCCGCCTTACCCTGCGGCCTTACCGTGCGGCCTTTGTCGGCAGACGCACCCAGGCGGGGGACTCCTCTCCCGGCGCGTACGCCGAGTCGAGGCGCTTGCCCACCACGCCGGGCAGGCCCTGCTCGTCCGCCGCCCGCCGTACGGCGTGGACCTCTCCGGGCCACGACGGCGCCGTCTGCCAGCGCGGCCCGTTCACCTCGAGGGTCTCCAGGCCCGCGCGGCGGCGTCCGAACGGCTCGTCCAGCAGCGACCGGCCGTCGTCGTAGAGCAGGTCGTAGGCGACGTAGACGGGGGTGCCCGCGAACGTGACGACCTCGCCGTCGAGGACGGCGGCCCTGCTGCCGAACGACTCGGCCATCGGGCGCAGCCAGCGGTGCTCCCCCGTGACGTCCGCGCCGCGCGCGTCGCGCAGGGTGAGCCTGCCGCCCTCCACGTACGCGAGCGCCCGCGCGCCGCCCCACCAGAACTCCCAGGCGTACGCCCCGGGATCGCGCGGCGCGCGGGCCCGTGCCACCGGCGTCATCGGTGCGAGCGGGGCGGGCGGGGGCTGCCACCGCCCGCTGGGCGGGTCCATCCGGTGGATCATCCAGTTGCGGCCGCGGGTCCGGAACAGCACGTAGCGGCCCGCGACCCGGGAGCCGCTCAGCACGATCTTGACCTCGCGGTCGCTCCACTTCTCGGTCGCGTAGTGCCCGCGGTCCCAGATGGTCATCGTGCCGCCGCCGTACTCGCCCTTGGGGATCTCGCCCTCGAACCGGGCGTACTCCATGGGGTGGTCCTCGGTGTGGACGGCGAGGTGGTTGGTCGCGGGGTCGGGTGGCAGGCCCTTGGGGATCGCCCAGGAGACCAGCACTCCGCCCCGCTCCAGGCGCAGGTCCCAGTGCAGGGACCGGGCATGGTGCTCCTGGATGACGAACGTGTCGTCCTCGCCCCGCGGGAGCGGCCCTTCGGCGGGGATCGGCTCGCTGGTGCGCGTCACGTCGCGCTTGGCCCGGTAGGTCTCGAGTTTGTCCGCCATCCCATTCGTCCTACCCAGCGCACTGCGGACTGTGAGTGACAAGCGTGTCACCTTGTAGCGACATGTCCGGTTAAGGACTTCGTGACCACCCGGTAACTACGCCTCACTATCGTCATCCACCATGAGTTCAGCGATCAGGTTGACCGCGGGCGCCGGCGTCGTGGCCCTCGGTCTCCTCCTGTCCGGCACGCCCGCCACAGCGGCCCCGAGCCACCCGGTCACGATCACCATCATGGCCAGCTCCGACATCCACGGAAACGCGCTCAACTGGGACTACTACAAGAACGCGGAGTACGACGACAGCG
Source organism: Microbispora sp. NPDC004025 (assembly GCF_053604425.1). Lineage (NCBI taxonomy): Bacteria > Bacillati > Actinomycetota > Actinomycetes > Streptosporangiales > Streptosporangiaceae > Microbispora > Microbispora sp. NPDC004025. Next base: position 47,172 of record NZ_JBSGHN010000018.1, read on the forward strand.
CGCACAACGACGTGGGCCTGGCGAAGATCTCGACGATGGTGTCGCGGATCCGGGCCGACCGCGGCGCCGGCCACACCCTGCTGTTCGACTCCGGTGACACCCTCCAGGGCACGCCGCTAGACTACTACTACGCGAAGATCGAGCCGATCACCTCGACCGGCGAGATCCACCCCATGGCGAAGGCCATGAACGCCATCGGGTACGACGCGGTGACGCTCGGCAACCACGAGTTCAACTACGGCCTGCCGCTGCTGGGCGCGTGGGTCAAGCAGATGAAGGCGCCGGTCCTCGGCGCGAACGCCGTCTCGGCCAAGACCGGCCTGCCGGCCTACCAGCCGTTCGTCCTCAAGACGATGAAGGTGAAGGGCGAAAAGCCGATCAAGGTGGGTGTCCTCGGCCTCACCAATCCCGGTGTCGCGATCTGGGACAAGGCGAACGTCGACGGCAAGCTGAAGTTCCTCGACCTCGTCGAGACCGCCAAGAAGTGGGTGCCGGTCATCCGCGGACTCGGCGCCGACGTGGTCCTGGTCACCGCCCACGCGGGAGACAACGGCCTGTCGTCGTACGGCTCGGACCTGCCGGTGGAGAACGCCGCCGCCATGGTCGCCGAGCAGGTGCCCGGCATCGACGCCGTCCTGTTCGGCCACGCTCACAACGACGTGCCGCAGCGCTTCGTCACCAACAAGGTCACCGGGCAGCAGGTGCTGCTGACCGAGCCGAGCAGGTGGGGCCAGCGCCTCAGCGTCGTCGACTTCACGCTCGACAAGCAGCGCGGCAAGTGGGCGGTCACCGGCAAGTCGTCCACCACGCTCAACACCAACACCGTGGCCGACGACCCGAAGATCGTCGCACTCATGAAGACGCAGCACGACAAGACCGTCGGCTATGTCAACAAGGTCATCGCGCAGTCCACCCAGGAGCTGTCGGCGGCCGAGTCGCCGTACAAGGACACGCCGATCCTCGACTACATCCAGAAGGTCCAGACCGACCTGGTGAGCAAGGCCATCGCCGGCACCGCCGACGCCTCGCTGCCGGTGCTGTCGATCGCCGCGCCGTTCAGCCGCACCGCCGTCTTCCCGGCCGGGCCGGTGAGCGTCCGCGACATGGCCGGACTGTACGTCTACGACAACACGCTGCTCGGCATCAAGCTGACCGGCGCCCAGATCAAGGACTTCCTGGAGTATTCGGCGAAGTACTTCGCCCAGGTCGCCCCGGGCGCGCCGATCGACCTCGCGACGCTCACCAACGCCGGCGGCACACCCGACTACAACTACGACCAGCTCTCCGGTGTCACGTACGACATCGACATCTCCAAGCCGGTCGGCCAGCGCATCTCCGGCCTGTCCTACCAGGGCACGCCGGTCACCCCCGACCAGCAGTTCGTCGTCGCCATCAACAACTACCGCCAGTCGGGCGGCGGCGGCTTCCCGCACGTCTCGACCGCTCCCGTGGTCTACAACGCCCAGGTGGAGATCCGCCAGGCGCTGATCGAGTACGCCACCGCGACCGGCACGATCGACCCGGCGACGTTCGCCGAGCCGAACTGGAAGCTCGTCCGCGACGGGACCCCCGTCTTCGACTGACCGGTGGGGGGTGGTCCGCGTCCCGGGCTACCCCCTTGTCCGTTGAGCGGTCGTACTCACCCCGATCCGGGTCATCGCACTCATGCCCGCGCCCCGATCCGGCGGCGACACTGACGTGTCACGACGCCGACGGAAAGGATGACCGTGAGCAGAAGCGGGATCGTCTTTCTCACGATCGTCACCACGATCGCGGGGATCGTCCTCGTCTACGTGGTGGACGTGCCACTGCCGGTGGTCGTCTCGCTGGGCTTCGGGGCGCTGTGCCTGCTCTGGCTGATCGTGCTCCTGACGGTGCCGTGGAACCTGTACTTCCAGGCCCACTCCCTGATCCACGAGATACACGTCAGCCGCGAGCGCGGCGTCGCGGTCTCGCCGGAACGCGAGGCGGAGGCCCGCCGCATCGCGGTGCGCATGCGCCGGGCCGCCGTCGCCGCCCACCTGGTGTCGGCCGCCCTGCTCGCACTGATCACCTACTTCTCCGGCGAGACCGTCGGCTACTACTTCGCCGTCTTCTACCTGCTCGGCACGGTCTTCCGGCCGGCCGGAGCCTGGTTCTCCCACCTGCGCAGCCGGATGACCACGATGCTGGAAGAGGTCCGTTATCCCCGCGAGGACGTCGTCACGCTGGCCGCACGCGTCGAAGCGCTGGAGACGCGGGCCGAGGAGTCCGAGGCCCGGACCACCGAGCTGGCCGAGTGCCTCGACTCCCTCACGGCGGAGACGCGCGCCGGGTTCCAGACGGCCACGGCCCGGGGGGACGCTCTCGACCGCCGGCTCGACGCCATGGGCAGGACGTTCGAGGACTCCCTCAGCCGCCTCACCGACAACCAGGAGGTCCTGTCGGGCATCAAGGCGTTCCTCCGCCTGATCAGATCCGAGACGGCGTAGTTCGCGAGATTTCGCGCGGCCCCTGTAATCGGGGACCTCGAACCGGGACTACTGGGTATGGACGACCCCGAAGAACGCTTCACCGAGCTGTACGACCGGCATTACCGGAACGTGCTCGGCTACGCGCTGCTCCGCGCCGAACGGCAGTCGGCCGAGGACATCGCGAGCGAGACGTTCCTGATCGCTTGGCGCCGGCTCGCGCAGGTGCCGGAGCACCCTCTGCCGTGGCTCCTCGCCGTCGCCCGCAACCTGCTGCGCAAGCAACGCCACCTGGACATGCGGCGGCTGCGGCTCACCGCTTCTGCCCCGGAGGGGGACGTGGCCGACCAGGTCAGCGAGCGGCAGACGGCGATCGACGCTCTCGCCCGGCTCTCCGGCGCCGACGCGGAGGCCCTGATCCTCGCGAGCTGGTACGGCCTCGGCCCGGCCGAGGCCGCGAAGGTCGTCGGATGCTCGGCGCGCACGTTCGCCGTCCGGCTCCACCGTGCCCGCCGGCGTCTGGCGGACATACTCAACGCCCCTCAGACGGTCCTTCAGGAGCAGCTGCGATGAACACCGACGAACTGATCCGTGCCCTGCGGCCCGACGACCTGCTCGACGACGCCTACCACCGCCGCCGCGAGGCCGACCTCGCGCGGATCCTCGCCGGCCCTCCCTCCCGCCGCCCCGCATCCGTACGGACCCGGCTGGTGCTCGCGGGCGCGGCGGCAGCGGTGTCCGCCGCACTGGCGGTCCCGGCCCTCATGCCCGGTGCCACGACGCCCGGCGGCGTGGGCGAACCGGCAGGCGGCGGCGTCGCGTCCGCCCCGGCGAACCGGGCGGTCGTGACGCTCGACGCGCGGTCGTTCCTCCTGGCGGGAGCCGACAACGCCGCCCGCGCGGACGTGGAGACGGGCCGGTATTGGTACAGCCGCGAGCGGCTCTACGAGCCGCAGCCGCCGGGCACGGTGCTCATCTCCTCCACCGAGAGCTGGTACGACGGCGAGACCGGCCGAGGACGGACCACGAGCGGCCTGGACGCCGAGGTCGTCACGGGCGGGGCCACCGCGAAGGCGACGCCCACGCCCCGCACGCGCGACTTCCGGATCACGCTGCTGACCGCCATCGGCGGCGAGAGCCTGTCCCAGGACGACTTCCGGCGGCTGCCCCGCGGGGTCGAAGGCCTGCGCCGCTGGCTGGAGGCCCATCGGCGGGGCGAGCCCTCAGCGGAGTTCACGTTCCGGATGGCGAGGTTGGTGCTGTCCGGCCCGACCACTCCGGCCACCCGGGCCGCGATGCTGCGGATCCTCGCCGACGAGCCGGGCCTGAGGCTGGAACGAGGGGTCACCGACCCGGTCGGCCGCTCCGGCGCCGCGGTGGTGTCCGCCGACGGCGCCATCCGGCTGATCATCGACGAGTCGGGCGCGCGCCTGCTGGCGGAGGAGTACAACGGCCCGGACAGGAAGGCTGAGCGGGTCGGGCGAAGCGTCCGCGTCGGTGCTCGCAGGGGCGAGAAGACCGTGTACGAATCCTCCGGCTGGGTCGAGAAGATCGGCGATCGGCCGTAGCCACGACGACGGGCCCGTGCCGTCCGACCGAGGGCGCGGGCCGCGTCACGCCCTTCGCCGCACGGTCCGGGGGCCGTGCGGCTCGTTCCGCCTGACGCGAGCCTCGGGACCGCCGCTCCCGCCATCCGCCGAGCCACGGACACGCGGTGTGGGCCGAGGACACAGGAGACAGAACCGGAAATTCCCGATTCTGTGGACGGTCCTGTCACTGCCCGATACCCTCTGCCGGGTCAAGATTGTCGGATCTTCAACGACAGGGCGGGGACGGCGTGGCGCGCTCGTGGCGGGAGCTTCCCACGGGCCGGGTCGTACATCTGCACGCAGGGCAGGACATGCACCTGCACGGCGACCCGGACACCGTCGCCCTGGCGATCGACCCACTGCCCGATGACGCGCCCGCGCTGGTGACATACGTCCCCCGCCCGGCGGGGACCCCCGCGGCTGTGGTCGCCGACGTGCTGAGGGAGCTGGAGTCCGCCGCGCTGGCGATGTTCCCCGCCTGGCTGCCCGAGGCGGACGGCATCACCGGAACCGGCGGGGCGGCGGTTCCGGCCGTCCGTGCCCACGCCCTGCGCGCGGGCTCCGCCACCCGGCACTTCGCGCCCTTCCTCGCCCACCTCGCCGAGCGGGCCCTGCACGAGCGGGCGAGGGGGGTCACGGCCGGCAGCGGCACGGCGGGCCGCGCCGGGAGGTTCCCGCCCGAGATCCGCGCCGCGGGGTTGGCCCGGGTGCTGTGCTCGGGCTACCGGCGGGCCGAGGCCGCGATCCTCGTACCGATGCCGCCCGATCTCGCTCCGTCCGCGGAGGAGGTGCTGGTCGCGGCGTGCGAATGGCTGGCCCACCACGGCGGGTTCGGCGTCTGGCTCATCGGACCTCCACTGCGTTCGGTCGACCGGATCGAGACCGTGACGGCCCCGATCCCCGAAGGGGTGGCGGCGCTCGTCCGCGAGGTCGAGCCCGGCGGCGGCGAGGAGTTTCCGCCGCCGCTCACCTTTCCGCCTCTCGCCGGGTCGCCGCACCCGGGCAGCGCCGCCGAGCGGCGGCTGGAGGCGGCGCTGTCGCCGTGCGCCTGGGCGGCGGGCCGCGAGTGGAACCAGCTCCACGCCTCCGGACCGCTCAGCAACCCGATCCGCGTCGACCTGATCTGGCGTGCCGAACGGTGCGTGGTCGAGATCGACGGCCCCGAGCATCTGAGCCCGCGCCGCCTCGCCGCGGACGGACAGCGCGACCTGCGCCTGCGCCGGGACGGCTACGCCGTCCGCCGCTTCACCAACGAGCAGGTGCTGGAACGTCTCGGCACCGTGCTCGCCGAGTTGGAACGCTTCCTCCACCAGTGCCGCCGTGGAACGTTCGAAGGGTCACTCCATGCCTGACACGTCGCTATCCCAGCGCGAGACCGCCATCCTCCTGCTGCTCATGGCCGAGGCCCGCGAGTTCACCAACCCCGAGCTTGATGAGCAGTTCGGCTGCAAGATCGACAAAAAGGAACGCGAGCACCTGCAGCGGCTCAAGCTGATCGAGGTCGGGAAGAAAGGCCAGGCGTTCACCTACGCGCTGAGCGACGACGGCTGGGCCAGGGCGGCCGCGATCTTCCGTACGGGCATCCCCAGGTCCAGCCGCCTCGCCGCACGGGCGCTCGAAGCGGTCGTCCGGGCCATGGTCTCCGGCCTCCAGCGGCACCTGGATCGGAGCGGCGCCCCGCTCGCCGAGATCTTCGGCCGGGAGGAGGACCTCGTCCCGGTGAGCACCGAGGCGCCGCTCGCTGAACCGCCCGTCGCCCGGGCGGCGGAACCGGTCGCGCACGCGCCGGCCGAGAACGTGCCCACGATCGAGGACATCGAGACGCTGATCCGCAAGGCGTACGCGCAGCTCGCCGACAAGGCGAACGCCTGGGTAAGCCTGACGAGCCTGCGCCCGCTGCTGGGCGACGCCCCCAGGCACGAGGTCGACGCCACCCTCCGCCAGATGATTCGCCGGCCCGACGTGCGTCTCGTGCCGTGGGAAAGCCAGAAGAGCCTGTCCCAGGAGGATCGGGACGCCGCAGTCGTCATCGGGGACCAGCCCAAGCACCGCATTCTGATCGGAGCATGATGACCGGTAAGGAACGCGACGCTCTCGCGGCGCTCAGGTTCAACTACGCGAAGGTCGCGGACGACGTGTGGCGACCGCTGCCGTTCCACGTCGGGACTCTGCACCGGGCATCCGCGCAAAGCATCCTCGACGGGTTCATCGAGGCCGAGGAGAGCGACGACGCGAGCCCCATCGGCATCGTGCTCCAAGGGCAGCGCGGCGCGGGGAAGACGCACCTCCTCGGCTGGGTCAGGCAGAAGGTGCACGAGGAGGACGGCTACTTCTTCCTGGTGAGCCTGCTCGACGCCAGGAGCTTCTGGGAGAGCGTGCTGCTCTCGATGCTGGACAGCCTCTCCCGGCCGATACCGGGATCGGGCACCCAGCTCAAGGAGCTTCTCTGGCGGCTCTGCCTGCTGGCCGAGGTGCCGGAAGACGCTCGGCAGTCCGTGACCGGTGAGACCCCTCTCTCCCGACAGGACCTGGACGTCTTGGTGCGTGCTCTTCGCCGATACGACCGGCACGTCGGTGGCGACGCCCAAGATGTGGCGAGGGCGCTCGTCCTGCGCGCGTCCAGCGACCTGTCCGCGCAGGACGTCGGAGACGCCTACCTCTCGTGCGCAGCGGAAGGAGAGCCGGGCGAACGGGCCGGCTGGGGTTTCACCACGATCGCGAAATCAGCGCAAGAGATCGTCCGGGACCTGTCCCGTCTGGTGGCGCTCACGGGGCCTTCCGTCATCGCCGTGGACCAGATGGACGTCCTGCTCGCGCAGTCGTCCATCTCCATGACGGGGGACACCAGGGATTCCTGGCAGGAAGCACTGATGCTCGACCAGATCGCGGGTGGCCTGATGGCCCTGCGTGAGGTGACCCGCCGCACGCTGACCGTGCTCTCGTGCCTTCCCACGACCTGGACCCTGATCGAAACGAAGGCCATCGACACCGTCCAGGACCGCTTCCGGGTGACCACACCGCTCGACACCATCCCTGATGCGAGAACGGCCGTCGAGCTGGTCGAGAAGCGGTTCCGTGCGCAGTACGGCGCGGCGGGGTTCACGCCGCCGTATCCGACGTGGCCGGTGAAGCCGGAGGCGTTCGAGGAGGCGCCTGAGTACACGCCTCGTCAGTTGCTCATCCGCATCGACAAGCACGTGCGGTCGTGCCTGGCGAGCGGGCAGATCACGGAGCTGGAACGGCTGACCGGCTCCACTCCGATCAAGGTCGTTCCCGACCCGCAGCCGTCCAAGAGGGAACCCGACTTCGGCGAGCTGGACAGGCGGTTCGCGGAGTTGCGGGAGCGGGCGGACGTGGCGGAGGCGCTGGACCCGATCACGGAGGACGCCGTGATGCCGCGCCTGCTGTCGGCCGGACTGTCCGCCTGGATCACCGAGCAGGGCGAGGACGGACGCCTGTTCGCCCAGGACCCGCCGCCGAGCACGAAGCCGCCCCTGCACGCCCGGCTGCGCAGAACGCTGGACGAGGCGACGGAGAACGAGGCCCACTGGTGCTTCCGCGCCATCTCGGCGTCCCATCACATCGCCGCGCTGAACCGGCTGAAGGCCGCGTCCACGGCAGCCGGTCTCGACGAGCGGATACCCGCGCGCAGACTGTTCGTGCTCAGGAACCAGAGCTGGGCGAAGGGACCGGTGACGCAGGAGGCGCTCACGGCCTTCGAGCAGGCGGGCGGCCGTGTGCTCCAGATCGAGGAGGACGACCTCCGGATCTTCGCGGCGCTCCGCGACCTGCTGGCCGAGAACCCGCCGGAGCTCCAGGCCTGGCTCGTCTCCCGTAGGCCGACGAGCGAGGTGAAGCTGTTCGCCGAGGCGCTCAGCGACGCGGCCGTTCCGCGCGTGTCCGGTGCCGAAAGCGAGAAATCCTCGCGGGCGCCCCGGTCTCTGGGCCGCACCCGTCGTATCGCCAATCCCGATCGGCAGTTGCTCCAGTGGGATGCCGTGCCACGGCTGACGTCACGACCGGCGACCGGCGCGCCATCCCCCGTCTCCGGCACCGCACCGTCACAGGGCCCCGTCCCCGCGCCGTCTCCGGCTCTTGACGATGCGCTGTCTCCGGCCCCAGACACCACGCCGTCACCGGCCTCTGGAGGGACGCCGGAGCCGGCCGGCCCGAGCGTCACGATTCCCGGAGGCACCGGCACGGCCGGTCCCGATCTGCAGGTCTGGCCGCCCCTGCCCTTCTCCGAGGCATCGCCGGTCGAGGCGCCGCCCGCAGAGGTACCGGCCGCGGAGACGCCGGTCGATGTGCCCTTCGCGGAGATGCCGATGGTGGAGGTGGTGGTCGAGCCCCGCCCGTACGCGCCGTCGCGGGCGGACGAGGCCACGACGGCTCCGTACCTGACGATCGGGGCGGCGACCTCGGACAACCGGCCGGTACGGATCCCGCTGGAGACCCTGCGCAAGCACACGGCGATCTTCGCCGGCTCGGGCTCCGGCAAGACGGTGCTGATCCGCCGTTTCGTGGAGGAGTGCGCCCTTCAGGGGGTCTCGGCGATCGTCCTCGACGCGAACAACGACCTCGCTCGGCTCGGCGACCGGTGGCCGGAGCCGCCGGCGGAGTGGGGCGAGGGCGACGCGGCCAAGGCCGACGACTACCTGGCGAACACCGACGTGGTGATCTGGACGCCGCGCAAGGAGTCGGGACGCCCGCTGAGCTTCCAGCCGCTACCCGACTTCGCGAGCGTCGCCGACGACGCGGACGAGTTCGGCGAGGCGGTGGACGCCGCGGTCGCCGCGCTGGTGCCCCGGGCGAAGCTGGAGACGAGGGCGGCCAAGGCGCACCTCGGCCGGGCGGTGCTTCGCGAGGCCGTCGCCCACTACGGACGGCGCGGCGGCACGGGGCTGGGCGGCCTGATCGCTCTGCTCGACGACCTGCCGGACGGCGTGAGCAGTCTCGAAGGCGCGGCCAGGCTCGCGACCGAGATGGCCCAGCATCTGAGGGCGGAGACGATCAGCGATCCCCTGTTCGCGGGGACCGGGACGCCCGTCGATCCCGGTGTCCTGCTGACGCCGCCGGAGGGGAAGCGGGCCCGCGTGTCGGTGATCAGCCTCACCGGCATGGCCTCCGACGCGCAGCGGCAGGGCTTCGTCAACCAGCTGCAGATGGCGCTGTTCTCCTGGATCAAACGGCATCCCGCCGGAGACCGCCCGCTCGGCGGGCTGTTCGTGATGGACGAGGCCCAGACGTTCGCCCCGTCGGGGACGGCGACCGTGTGCACGCAGAGCACGCTCGCCCTCGCCGCCCAGGCCCGCAAGTACGGCCTCGGCCTGGTGTTCGCCACCCAGGCGCCGAAGGGCCTGCACAACCGGATCACGGGCAACGCCGCCACCCAGTTCTTCGGCCTGCTCAACGCGCCGGCCCAGATCACGGCGGCGCGGGAGCTGGCCAGAGCCAAGGGCGGCGACGTCCTCGACGTGTCGCGGCTGCGGTCCGGCCAGTTCTACGCGGCGTTCGAAGGCGGGTCCTTCACGAAGGTCCGTACGCCGCTGTGCCTGAGCCACCACCCGAGCAGCCCTCTGACGAGCGAGGAGGTCGTGGCACGGGCGAACCGGTGAGGCGCCGCCACCCGTTTTCCTACCGGCGGAAGGCGGCGGCGCCGGCGGCGGCGATCGCCACCGACAGGACCACGACGACCGTGAGAGTCCCCAGAGGGTTGCGGTGCCGTACGGGAGCGATCGCGCGCATGGCCGCCGGCACGCGGGCAGCCGGTGAGCTCGACGGCGACGGGGTGGGCCGCGGCGTCGCGCGAGGGCGGGAGGACGGCACCGACGCGGGCGGCCGGGGCGCGGCCGCCACCCGATGCGGGGAGTGCCGCGGCGCCGGTGCCGGCTTCTCGGGAGCCGGCTTCGGCGGCTCCGGGGCGGGCGCGGGCGGCGGTTCCGGAACGGGCGCGGGCGGCGGCACGGGCGTCGGCGGGGTGCAGCCCGGCCCTCCGATGCCGACCTCGGCGTGCAGGTCGACGATCACGTCCACGTCGAGGCAGACCCCGACCCGCAAACCGAGTCCGTCCGGATCGTCCGCCCTGAGGGACACACCTGCGGCTGCCCGCACGATCCCCCTGGCTTCCGGCCGTTCCGGTCCCGCCATCCGGGTGACCGTACTGCCGGCCGTGCTGCCGGCCGTGCTGCCGGCCGTGCTGCCGGCCGTGCTGCCTGACGTGCCCGCCCCCTGCCGCTCGGCCCGCACCGGCGTGGGAGTCGCGGCCGTCAGCGTGGCGCAGGTCAGCGCGGCGCAGGCGGAGACGACCGCGACGGCCGCGCGCGGGCCCGCCGTCCTGCCCATGTCAGCGGCCCTCGGGGATCCGCTGGAACTCGTGCAGGGCGCTCACGAACGCGTCGGGCTTGACCGCCAGGCCACCGCTGAACGGGTGGGAGATGTTCCAGGCGAGGTAGACGCCGACGCCGAGCAGGACCGCCATCGCCGTCACCGGCACGAGCGTGAGCCCCCGGGGCCGGGCTCCGGCCAGGAACGGGAAGACGATGACGAGGACGCCCGTGAGGACCGTCAGCAGCATGACGCCGGGGGGCGGCTCGGTGCCGGCGTCGGCGGCGCGCTGCCTGCGGGCGGCGAACATGTCCGTCATCCGCTCCAGCACGGCGTCCCTGGCGTCGCGCGCCTCGTCGGTCGTGAGCGGCAGTTCGGTCACGCGGGCGCGCAGCGCCTCCAGGCGCGCCGTCCCCTCGGTGCCGAGGCGTCCGGCCGCCATCTGCGGCCACTCGTCCTCGACGACGTACCGCGCGTACTCCCGCAGCCCCTCTCGCACCTGGGCGGAGTCGGGGGCGGGTAACGGCGCGGCGGCCCAGTAGGCCTCCACGAGGGCCTGGGTCTCCGAGTAGGTGTTCTGCCGCGCCGAGTCGGCCGAGGTCCACGGAACCACGATCGCGATGGCGAACACGAGCAGGAACAACGAGGAGAGCATCGACCCGGCGTGCCCGGCGGACGCGCCGCCGGGATCGCGATCGTCGGTGCCCCGGCCCGTCGCCCGGAACAGAAGGGCCGCCACGGCCACCAGTCCGACGGCCGCCGCGACGGTCAGTACGCCTATGAGCATGGCATCTCCACAGACACTTTGCTGATTACATGTAGTGAGATGACTATCACAACAAGTAACCATTGACCAGCGAAGGCGGGAAAGCGACGGCGCGGCCTGCCCCGGTCGCCGGGGCAGGCCGTGGCAGGATCGGCGCGGAGGTGATCGCATGCGGGTGGTGATCGCGGGCGGACACGGAAAGATCGCCCTTCGGCTGGCACGTCTGCTGAGCGAGCGGGGCGACGCCCCGGTGGGGCTGATCCGCAATCCGGACCAGGTCGCGGACGTGGCGGCGACCGGCGCCGAGGCGGTGGTGTGCGACCTGGAGCGGGCCGCGCCCGAGGAGGTGGCCGAGACGCTCCTCGGCGCGGGCGCGGTGGTCTTCGCCGCGGGGGCGGGACCCGGTAGCGGCGCGGCACGCAAGTTCACGGTGGACCAGGGCGCCTCGGTGCTGCTCGCCGAAGCGGCGGAACGAGCCGGGGTGTCCCGCTTCATCCAGATCTCCACCATGGGCGCGGGAGCGCCGCCCGCCCCTGGCCGCGACGAGGTATGGGCGGCCTACATCACGGCGAAGACGGCGGCGGAGGAGGATCTGCGCGCTCGGACGCTCGACTGGACGATCCTGCGGCCGGGGCGGCTCACCGACGAGCCGGGGAGCGGTTTGGTGACGCTGGCCGACCCGCCGCTGCCTCCCGGCGCGGTGCCGCGTGACGACGTCGCCGCCGTGATCGCCGCGCTGCTCGACGCGCCGCGGACGCGGCACCGCGTCCTCGAACTCATCGGCGGAGCCGTGCCCGTCGCCGAGGCCGTACGCCTCGCGCTGATGCGGTGACGAATGGAGCGCTCCAGACCGCTACTCATGCCGTCCCGTAAGGCAAGAGGCGCTAAATACCCAATCGAGCACTAACTCATCTCATTACGGAAAAATCCCAGATTTGGGGTGTTCGTGCGCCTTGACGCCGTTTGCGCGGTGGCAAAGACTTCCCTCGACCTCGCGTGATCACTCCGGGCTGACCCCCCTCCCCGGAAGGCACGCCAGACGGAGGAACTCGATGAGTAGCTCTCCCCGGAGGGCGCGTCGCTACGTCGCCGCGCTCGCACTCCCCCTGGCGATCACTCTGAACGCCCTTCCGGCGCTCGCCGATCCCTCTCCCGATCCGGTCCCGCCCGACCGCGCCTCCAGCACCGCGCAGAACGGCGTCGCGCTGATGCGCGTCGTCGTCGCCGACCAGTCGGCCGTGGACAGGCTGGTCGCCCTGGGTGTCGACCTGGCCGAATACAGCAAGCCCGTCGACGGCGGCATCGAGGTGCACGCCGTGCTCAGCCCCGAAGAGGCGCGGAGCCTGCGCGACCAGGGCTTCGACGTCCGCGACTCCATCTCCGACCAGAGCGACTACGCCGCGAACCTGGCCGAACGCCGGCAGGCCCTCGCGGCCGCGGCGGCCGACGCGGCCGCGACCGACACTCTGACCCCGCTGCGCGCCGAGTGGTTCACCAGCCTCGACAACCAGCGTTTCCTGTCGGTGGAGGTGAAGACGAGCGCGACCGACGCCCAGACGGTGCTCACCGCCACCTGGGACAGCGGCCCCGGCACGGCTCCCGACTCCGGCGGCTCGACGACGATGTCCCGCTTCACCGACGCGGGGCAGTACATGTACCACCGGTTCAGCTCGCCGCTGCCGATCACCGAGGCCCCCACCCAGGTCACGATCACCAGCAACCGGGGCGGCTCGGTCACCGTGCCGGTGACCAAGTGGCTGGGCGCGCCGCGCAAGGCGCCGAACAAGCACTACGTGCGGGACTTCATCGACCACTACATGGACCCCACCGAGGTCACCAGCCGGATCACGTGGCTGTCCAAGCAGTTCCCGAAGATCTCGGAGATCGTCGATCTCCCGTACAAGACGAACGGCTACCGCCGCCAGGCGCAGGCGCAGTTCGGCACGGGCTCGGGGAACGCGCTGGCGAGCACGTTCTACGTGACGTCCAAGGCGTACGGCAGCGAGGGCGGCAACGACGTCAGCGTCGCGCTGGCGAACCCCGGAACCGCCTCGGCCCCGCTTTCCGTCGCCGTCAACGGCAAGGACGTCGTGGTCAACCTGGGTACGGACGCCTCCGGCGCGGTCACCAGCACGGCCGCCCAGGTCGTGAACGCCGTCAACGGCGACTCGGCGGCGTCGGCGCTGCTGACCGCCAGCCTCTACCGGAACGGCGACGGCTCCGGTGTGGTGGCCGCGGCTCCGGCGACGAAGCTGACCGACAACCTGAAGGCGCCGGCGACCGTCTCGCGTCAGCCGTTCCAGATGAAGGCGCTGCGCATCGGCAAGAGCCGGGACGGCTCGAAGACGGGGGTGTTCCTCTACTGCCAGGAGCACGCCCGCGAGTGGGTGACCCCGCTCACCTGTGTGGAGACCGCCGAGCGGCTGCTGCGCAACTACGCCCTCGACGCGGACACCAAGAAACTGGTGAACAACCTCGACATCTTCATCGTGCCGACGATCAACCCCGACGGCGCCCACTACTCGATGTACGACTTCAACATGCAGCGCAGGAACATGGTCAACCACTGCGCCGCCGACGGATCGGACCCGGGGCGGCGCAACTCCTGGGGCGTCGACCTCAACCGCAACTTCTCGGTGGGCAGCGTCTACGACGGGTTCAACGGCGGCTCGACCACCTGCACCAGCGACACCTACGCCGGGCCCGTGGAGCTGTCGGAGCCGGAGACGCGCAACGAGGTGTGGCTCACGGAGAAGTTCCCGAACATCAAGTTCGCGATGAACACCCACTCCTACGGCGGCTACTTCATGTGGCCCCCGGGGGCGTACAAGACCGCCGGACGGGAGACGCTGCCGCGCCCGGACCTGGGCACGGAGGAGTACTTCTGGAACGCCTCCACCCACATCCTGTCCGCCGTCCAGGGCTGGCGCGGCACGGCGATCTGGCCGGGGCGCACCGGCCCGGTGATCGACGTGCTCTACTCGGCGGCCGGCAACAGCGCCGACGAGTTCTGGTACAACAAGGGCATCATCGGCTGGGACTTCGAGGTCGGCGCCGACGTCTACGACCCGGCGACCAAGAGGTACACCGCGGTCGGCTTCCAGCCTCCGTTCGAGGAGGGCCACGAGGAGGCGATGGAGTTCTCCAACGGCCAGATCGGCATCCTCGAGGTCGCCCAGATGTACCAGAAGGACAAGCAGAAGCCCGAGTCGAAGCTCGTGGTGACCGACAGGGCCGACGGCTCGGCGACGTTCACCTTCACGGTGAACGAGCCGGCGAACGTCTACTACACCCTCGACGGCAGCCGGCCGACGCTCAGCTCGCCCAAGCTGACCTCTTCGGGCATGCGTGAGGGCGCGGCGAAGATCTCGATCGACAAGACCACCGAAGTGCACTGGTTCGCCATGGACCTCGCGGGCAACGTCGAGAAGAACTACAAGCCGGACGGCAACGGCAAGAACTACAACACGGAGACCGTCACGGTCGACAAGGCTCCGGTGCTCCCGCTGACCGTGACGGCCTCGTCCCGCTGCATCGGCACCTCGGCATACGTCGCGGTGACGGCCGTCAACGACTCCGACGCACCGGCCACGATCGAGCTGACCACCCCGTACGGCACCAAGACGGTGGCCGACGTGGCTCCGGGCAAGCAGGCCTACCAGTCCTTCAACACCCGGGCCGGGCAGATCGACGCCGGCAAGGTCACGGTCATCGGCACCGGGACGATCGGCGGCAAGCAGGTCACCTCGACCTACGACGCGGCCTACACCGCGGCCGGTTGCCGCTGAGCCGCTCACACCGCGGTCACCTGCCGCTGACCGCACCAGGAGCGTCAGACACGCAGCACAGCCCGGGGCCGGCCGACCAGCCGGCCGGCCCCGCCCCCCTTCACGGAGCGATCACATGAGAATCACCAGGACCACTCAGATATTCGCCGCGTCGGTGCTCGGCCTGTCCCTGGCCGGTGCCGGCCTGGCCGGTCCCGCGCTGGCCGACGACGAGCCCGGCAGCGGCATCGACGTGTCGGTGAACATCCAGCCCACCACCACCCCCGGTCAGCTGTCGATGACCGTGGCCGACAACAACGGGGTGTCCCTGCAGGAGAACGGCTCCGACGCCGCCGCCCGTCAGTTCACCGGCACCCTGCCGACGGTCACGGTGACCGACACCCGCACCCCCGAGGAGATCCCCGACGGGGAGTACTGGGCGGTCGTGGGCCAGGCCAGCCAGTTCGTCGCGGCCGACGACCCGGCCAAGACCATCGGCCCGCAGTACCTGGGCTGGAAGCCGCGCCTGCTGAGCGACTCCTCCACCGGTGCGGTCTCGGCCGGTGAGCCGGTCTCCAGTGTCATCTCCGACGGCACCGGGGCTCCCCAGGTGGGTCTGGAGGGCCAGGAGCTGCTGGTCTCGACCGCCGACTCCGCCGACGAGATCGGCACCTCGAAGGTCAACGCCGACCTCGCCCTGCGCACCCCCGTCGACGTCGCCGCCGGCGAATACCACTCCACCCTGACCCTTTCGCTGTTCAACCAGTCCTGAACCGAGGACGCCGTCGCCCGCTGTGGACGTCCGGGACGTGTGCGAGTCCGGCACACGACCCGGACGTCCGTGAAGGCCGAACCCGCCCTGTTCAGGACGAGGTGACACAGGGTTAGGAAATCCTGACGTAGCGGATTGTTGACCGGGCGGTCAATCAGGCACACCGTCGGGTGATAGGTCACCTCTCCCCGTACGGAGGCACGGATGGATCTCACGAGATCGTTGTCCGACATCGTCGCCCTCGTCGCCGGGCTGGTCGCGGTGCTCGCGCCGTTCTTCTGGGCCGACGCCCAGGCCGCCGCGCAGCCGCTACTCATCCTCGGCGCCCTGCTCGTCGTCTCCGCCCTGTGGTCCATCCTGGGCGCGGGCGGCGCCAGTTCCTGGGTCACCGCCGCGTTCGGCGCCCTGCTGTTCGTCTCCCCCTGGGCGTTCGGCTTCGACGGCGACACCGCCTCGGCGTGGACCGCCTGGATCACCGGCGCCGTCACCGTCGTCGTCGGCCTGCTCACCGTCCTGCAGGTGCGCGGCCGCACGACCGTCACCACCTGACCCGACCGGTTCCTCCCCCGGCCGGACCCCGGTCCGGCCCCGATGCCCCGCTCCCCCGTAACGGCCCCGTCGCCCGTCGCCCTCCCCGCGACCGGCGGCGGGGCCGCACGTATTCACACGGACGTCTTCACACGGACGTCTTCACACGGGACGCCATCGCACGGGCGCATTCACGCAGGTCCTCACCTGGTACGGAACAGCCGGACACCGGAGTCGCGCTTATCACCCTTCAAGGGATATGTCGCCCCTTGACTTTGGCGCGAACTCCACTCAGTCTGTTGCGCATAGCGCTTCCTGTTCCACTTTACGAAACTGGGACCTCCGCAA
This sequence comes from Microbispora sp. NPDC004025, assembly GCF_053604425.1. Taxonomy (NCBI): domain Bacteria; kingdom Bacillati; phylum Actinomycetota; class Actinomycetes; order Streptosporangiales; family Streptosporangiaceae; genus Microbispora; species Microbispora sp. NPDC004025. The sequence goes on from NZ_JBSGHN010000018.1 coordinate 63,716, forward strand.
TGATTCCTGCGTGCCCCCTCGCCGCCCTGCCCCGGGGCGAGGCCCTTCGAATCGAGACAGATCCCCCGATCGCCGTTTTCCACACCGAGGACGGTGAACTGTACGCGGTGGACGACACCTGTACGCACCAGGACGCCTCGCTCGCGGACGGGTGGCTGGAAGGGTGCGAGGTGGAGTGTCCCCTGCACGCGTCGCGCTTCGATCTGCGCACGGGCCAGGTGGACGCTCCTCCCGCGAAGCTGCCGGTGCGCACCCACCAGGTGCTGGTCCGGGACGAGACCGTCTACGTCGTCCCGTCGGACCTGCCGCCCAACCTCCCGCCCGGCGTCCGTACCGGGTCGGCCTGAGACGCGTGAGGGTGCCGTGAATTCCGTCGCTATCGTCGGCGCGTCGCTCGCGGGGCTGTCGGCCGCCCGCGCGCTGCGCGCCCAGGGCTTCGGCGGGCGCCTGACGATCGTCGGGGCCGAACCCCACCGCCCCTACGACCGGCCCCCGCTGTCCAAGGAGTTCCTCGCCGGCCAGATGACGACGACGGACCTCGCTCTGGAAGCCGACGGCGAGGAACTCGACGCCGAGTGGCGCCTGGGCGTCGCCGCCACCGGGCTGCGGCAGGGCGAGCCACTGCGGATCACGCTCGCCGACGGCTCCGCCGTCGAGGCCGACGGCGTGGTGATCGCCACCGGCGCGGTCGCCCGCACCCTCGGAGGGGACCTCGCCGGGGTGCACACGCTGCGCACGGTCGAGGACGCGGCGGCCCTGCGGGCCGATCTCGACGGCGCGCGGCGGCTCGTGGTGATCGGAGCGGGCTTCATCGGCGCCGAGGTCGCCTGCGTCGCCCGCACGCTCGGGCTCGACGTGACGATCGTCGAGGCGGCGCCCACGCCGTTCGCCCGCGCGCTCGGGCCCGAGATGGGCACCGCGCTCGCCGGGCTGCACGAGGACCATGGAGTGCGCCTGATCTGCGGCGCCGCCGTAAGGGGCCTGTCCGGCCAGGGCCGCGTCGACGGCGTGCTGCTGGAGGACGGGCGCCGCCTGGACGCCGACGTGGTGCTCGCCGGGATCGGCGCGCGGCCGGCGGTGGAGTGGCTCGACGGCAGCGGGGTGGAAGTCGGCGACGGCGTCGTCTGCGACGCGGGTGGCGCGACGAGCGTGCCGGGAGTCGTCGCGGTCGGCGACTGCGCCGCCTGGTTCGACCCCGCCCTCGGCGTCCACCTGCGCGTGGAGCACTGGACCGGCGCGGCGCGGCGTCCCGCCACGGCGGTCCAGACGCTGCTGTCCGGCGGAGCCGTCGTGCCCGACGCCCTCGCGCCGCCCTACCTGTGGTCCGACCAGTACGGCCTGCGCGTGCAGTTCGCCGGGCACACGCTGCCGGGAGACGAGGTGAGCGTGGAGGAGGGCGACCTCGCGTCCCGCCGGTTCCTGGCCGTCTACCGGCGGGAGGGCCGCACGGTCGCGGTGCTCGGCGTCGACCAGCCCCGCTCGTTCACCCGGTGGCGCCGCCGCGTGAACGAGCCCGCCGGGGCGCGATGAGCGCCGGGGCGTCCCATGCCCGCGTCACCCCGCGTGGCCGAGACGGTGACTGATGTCGCCGGCGCCCGCCACGAGCACGGGCGCGAGCTCCCGCATGCGCTCCTCGCTGAACCGGTAGGCCGGGCCCGAGGCGCTGACGGCGGCCACCACCTCGCCCTCGTGGGAGCGGATGGGCGCGGCGATGGCGTTCAGCCCGATCTCGTACTCCTCCACGGTGACCGCGTAGCCCCGCCGCACCGCCTCGTCGAGCTGCCGCCGCAACTCGGCGGCGTCGGTCACCGTGGCCGGCGTGAAGCGCTCCAGCCCGGCCGCGGCGATGAGCCGCTCGCGGTTCCGCTCGTCGAGGTGGGCGAGCAGGATCTTGCCGCTCGACGTGGCGTGCAGGGGGGTGGGCTGACCGACCCAGTTGTGCGCGGTCACGGCCGCGGACCCGCGCACCTGGTCGAGGTTGATGGCGTAGTGGGACCGCGCGACGGCGATGTTGACGGTCTCGCCGATCTCCTCGGCGAGCCGCCGGCACACCGGCCTGCTCTGCTGGACGAGATCGAGCCGTGCGGCCACCCCGGCGGCGAGCCGGACGACGCCGAAGCCGAGACGATACTTGCCGCGGTCCTCCGCCTGCTCCGCCAGGCCGCGCGCCTCCAGGGCGCCGAGCAGCCGGAACGCGGTGGACTTATGGACGCCGATCTCCGCGGCGACCTCGCTCACGCCGGCCTCGCCGCGCTGGGAGAGGATCTCCAGGATCGTCACGGCCCGGTCCACCGACTGGACGCCGCCGCTCCCCTCGGGCCGCGCGGCGGCCTCGTCGGTCCCCTCGGCTTCGGGGTCCGACCCATGACGTTGCGAATGCTGCACTCTATTGCGCATATCAATATCATCCTGCCCGGGAGGCGGACATGTATGACTTTGTCATCGTCGGTGGTGGATCAGCGGGGAGCGCGCTCGCGAACCGGCTGTCGGCCGACCCCTCCAACCGCGTCCTCGTGCTGGAGGCGGGCCGTCCCGACTACCTGTGGGACGTGTTCATCCACATGCCGGCCGCGCTGATGTTCCCCATCGGCAGCCGGTTCTACGACTGGAAGTACGAGTCCGAGCCCGAGCCGCACATGCACGGCCGGCGGATCTACCACGCCCGGGGGAAGGTGCTCGGCGGGTCGAGCAGCATCAACGGCATGATCTTCCAGCGCGGCAACCCGCTGGACTACGAGCGCTGGGGTGCCGACCCGGGCATGGAGACCTGGGACTTCGCGCACTGCCTGCCGTACTTCAAGCGGATGGAGAACTGCCTGGCGGCCGACGACGCCGACCCCATGCGCGGCCACGACGGTCCACTGGTGCTGGAGCGCGGCCCGGCCAGGAACCCGCTGTTCAAGGCGTTCTTCGACGCCGTGCAGCAGGCGGGCTACCCGCTGACCGACGACGTGAACGGCTACCGCCAGGAGGGCTTCGCGCCGTTCGACCGCAACCTGCGGCGCGGGCGCCGCCTGTCGGCCGCCCGGGCCTACCTCCACCCGGTGATGAAGCGGCCGAACCTCACGGTGAAGACCGGGGCGTTCGTCACGAAGGTCCTGTTCGAGGGCAAGCGCGCGGTCGGCGTGGAGTTCGACGGCAAGCGGGTGCGGGCCGGGGAGGTCATCCTCTGCGGCGGCGCCATCAACTCCCCGCAGCTCCTGCAGCTGTCCGGCGTGGGCGACGCCGACCACCTGAAGGCGCACGGCGTCGACGTGGTCCACGACCTGCCCGGCGTCGGCGCGAACCTCCAGGACCACCTGGAGGTCTACATCCAGTACGCCTGCAAGCAGCCGGTCTCGATGCAGCCCGCGATGAAGTGGCGCAACCGGCCGTGGGTCGGCGCGCAGTGGCTGTTCCTGCGCAAGGGCCCCGGCGCGACCAACCACTTCGAGGCCGGCGGCTTCGTCCGCGGCAACGACGACGTCGACTACCCCAACCTGATGTTCCACTTCCTGCCCGTCGCCGTGCGCTACGACGGCAGCGCGCCGGCCGGCGGGCACGGCTACCAGGTGCACATCGGGCCGATGTACTCCGACGCCCGCGGCTCGGTGAAGATCAAGAGTGCCGACCCCCGGGTGAAGCCCGCGCTGCGGTTCAACTACCTGTCCACCGAGCAGGACCGCCGCGAGTGGGTCGAGGCCGTACGGGTGGCCCGTGACATCCTGAACCAGCCCGCCATGGACGGGTTCAACGGCGGCGAGCTGTCCCCGGGCCTGGAGGTCGAGACCGACGAGCAGATCCTCGACTGGGTGGCCAGGGACGGCGAGACCGCCCTGCACCCCTCCTGCACCGCCAAGATGGGCGTGGACGAGATGTCCGTGGTCGACCCGCTGACGATGGGGGTGCACGGCCTGGAGGGCCTGCGCGTCGTGGACGCCTCGGTCATGCCGTACGTCACGAACGGCAACATCTACGCCCCCGTGATGATGGTCGCGGAGAAGGCGGCCGACCTGATCCTCGGGAACACTCCCCTGGCCCCCGAGCCGGTGGAGTTCTACCGGCACCGTAAGGACGCCTGAGATGAAGGACCTGTACATCGGCGGGCAGTGGCGCGACGCCGCCGAGGGCGGCCGGCGGGAGATCCGCTGCCCGGCCGACGAGGAGCACGTGGCCACCGTGGCGGAGGCCACCCGTGCCGACACGGAGGCGGCGATCGCGGCCGCCCGGCGGGCCTTCGACGAGGGGCCGTGGCCGCGTACGCCCGAGCGCGAGCGCGGCGCGCTGCTGCTGCGGGTGGCCGGTCTGCTGGAGCGGGACAAGGCCGAGATCGCGCGGGCGGAGTCGCTGGACACCGGCAAACGCCTGGTGGAGAGCGAGTACGACGTCGACGACGTGATCGCGTGCTTCCGCTACTTCGGCGGGATCGCGGGCACCGACGCCGGGCGGGTGATCGACACCGGCCGCGCCGACGCGGTCAGCCGGGTGGTCTACGAGCCGGTCGGCGTGTGCGGGCTGATCACGCCGTGGAACTACCCGCTGCTGCAGACCTCGTGGAAGGTGGCTCCCGCGCTGGCGGCCGGGAACACCTTCGTGCTCAAACCGAGCGAGCTGACCCCGTCCACGGCGATCCTGCTCATGCGGCGGCTGGAGGAGGCGGGGCTGCCGCCGGGCGTCGGCAACCTGGTGCTCGGGGCCGGCGCGGAGGCGGGCGCGCCGCTGGCCGAGCATCCGGACGTCGACCTGGTGTCGTTCACCGGCGGGCTGTCGACCGGGCGGTGGATCATGGCGACCGCCGCGCGGACGGTCAAGCGCGTCGCCCTGGAGCTGGGCGGCAAGAACCCCAACATCGTGTTCGCCGACGCCGACTTCGACACCGCCGTCGACTTCGCGCTGACGGCCGTCTTCCTGCACTCGGGCCAGGTCTGCTCGGCCGGCGCCCGGCTGCTGGTGGAGGACTCCATCCACGACGCGTTCGTCGACGAGGTCGTACGGCGGGCCGAGCGCATCAGGCTGGGCGGGCCGTTCGACCCCGAGGCCGAGACCGGGCCGCTCGTCTCCGCCGCACACCTGGCCAAGGTGGAGGCGTACGTCGAGGCGGGCGTCGCCGAGGGAGCGAAGCTGCGCTGCGGCGGCCGGCGGGTGGAGGGGAAGGGCTACTTCTACCGGCCGACCGTGCTGGACGAGTGCCACCGCGGCATGCGGGTGGTCCGCGAGGAGTCGTTCGGCCCGGTGCTGACGGTGGAGCGGTTCTCCGGTGAGGACGAGGCCGTCGCGCTGGGCAACGACACCGACTACGGCCTCGCCGGGGCGGTGTGGACGGCGGACGCGGGCAGGGCGCAGCGGGTGGCCGCCCGGCTGCGGCACGGCACGGTGTGGATCAACGACTACCACCCCTATGTGCCGCAGGCGGAGTGGGGCGGGTTCAAGCAGTCCGGCGTCGGGCGGGAGCTCGGCCCGACCGGCCTGAACGAGTACCGCGAGATCAAGCACATCTGGCAGAACACCGACCCCCGTCCCCAGCACTGGTTCCGTCCCTGAGTCAGTCGTCCCGCCCGTGCGCGGCGAGGAACTCCTCGATGAGCGCGTCCATCTCGGGCGGCGCCGCGAGGGGAAGGGTGTGATGGGTGGCCCCGGGCAGCACGGCCGTCTCCACGCGGGGCAGGAGCGCCGCCGCGGAGGCGGCCACCCGGCCGATGTCGTGCGCTCTGCTGTGCTCGGCCAGGAGGAGCAGCACCGGGAGCCGCAGCGCGCGCAGCGTCTCAGGGGCGGGACGCGGCCCGGTCAGGGGGCGGGCGGCGGGGAAATCGGCGGCGCGGTCGTAGAGGCGGAGCCACGTCTCGTCCAGGGCCGCGCCCCGGGTCTCCCAGTCGAGGAACGCGCGGCGCCGCCGTACGGTCGGGCGTAGCAGCATCGGCGTGGCCCGCAGCAGGTAGCGGAGGGAGAAGCCGGTGAAGCAGTTGGTCGGGTCGGCCAGCACCAGCGCACGCACCCGGCCGGGCGCGTGCGCCGCGTAGTGCAGCGCGCTCCACGCCCCGTAGGAATGGCCGCACAGGGACACCGAGGGGGACACCGAGGGGGACACCGAGGGGGACACCGCCGAGGCGGCGATCCCGTCGAGCACGGCGTCGAGCCAGGCCGTCATGTCGTCGAGCGTGCGGATGGCGTGTCCGCCCGCGACGCTGCGGCCCGCCTCGCCGACGATGTCGACCGCGTGCACCCGGTAGGCCCCGCCGAGCGCCGTCGCCGTGGCGAACCACACGGTCGAGGTGGTCCCGCCGCCGTGCAGGAGGACGACCGGCGGCGCGTCGGCGGGCCCGACGGAGTTGACGTGGGTCGTGCCGTAGGGCGTGCGGATCGCGGCCGTCTCCGTGGAGGCGGGCCAGCGCGCCGCCAGGACGGCGTCGTAGGCCGCGAGAAACCCGTCGTCGGTGCTCTCCATGACCGCCTCCAAAAATAGCTCGCTGAGCGATAATCTCGTTCAACGAGATAATAGGAGGTTCCATGACGCGCGGGCACGAGGGGCCGGAGATGGAGATCTTCCATCTGCTCCGGGCGGTCGCGGTGGAGTACGGCCTGCGCCAGGCCGACTTCGCGGCCGAACATGGCATGCACGTCACCGACGTGCGGGCGCTCATCTGCCTGCTGGACGCGGAGCGGGCCGGCACCGGCGCCACCGCCGGTTTCCTCGGCGCGGGCCTGGGCCTGAACTCGGCCGGCACCACCGCCGTGATCGACCGCCTCGAACGGCTCGGCCTGGTCAGCCGGGTCCGCGACGTCAGGGACCGGCGCCGGGTCCTGCTGAAGGTCGAGGAGCGCGCCAAGGAACTGGGATGGAGTCACTTCGGCCCGCTCATCGACGGGGCGGTCGCGGTCCTGTCCGGTTTCGACGAACGGCAGACGGCCGCCGTGCGGCTCTTCCTCCGGACGACGCTGGACGCGTTGACGGCGCGGGGCCGATGAGCCGACGCGGGGGGCATGCTGGAGGGCATGCGGGTGCCCGCGCGCTTCTCGCCCGAGCTGTGGATCTTCCTCGCGCCGCGTAACCGGCGGCCCGAGGTGCTCCTGCCGTACGACGGGACGTCCTCGCTCGGCCACCTGATCGAGTCGGCCGGCGTCCCGCTGACCGAGGTCGGCACGCTGCTGACCGGCGGCCGCCCGGTCGGCCCGTCGTACCGGCCCGGCGCGGACGAGGTGGTGGAGGTGCCGGCCGTCCGCAGGCCGCAGGCCGTGCCGGACTGCCGGTTCGTCCTCGACGTCCACCTCGGCACGCTGGCACGGCGGCTGCGCCTGGTCGGCCTGGACACGGCGTACCGCAACGACATGGACGACGACGCCCTCATCGAGCAGGCTGGCGCCGAGGACCGGGTGCTGCTCACCCAGGACCGGGGCATCCTGCGGCGGCGGTCGCTGCGGTACGGCGCGTACGTGCGGGGGGCCAGGCCGGACGACCAGTTGCTCGACGTGCTCGACCGCTTCCGGCCGCCGCTGGCCCCGTGGACCCGCTGCACGGCCTGCAACGGAGGGCTCGCGCCGGTCGGCAAGGCCGAGGTGGAGACCTCGCTGGAGCCCGGCACGCGGCGCAGCTACGACGAGTTCGCCCGCTGCGTCGCCTGCGGCCGGATCTACTGGCGCGGCGCCCACAGCGGCAGCCTGGCGGCGGTCGTCGACCGCGCCCTCCACGCCGTCTCGGGCACCTGAGCCGGACCGGGAATGTCCGGCGGCGGTGGATGGTTCCAGAGCGACAGAAGTTGAACTTTCAATTAGGAGGGGTCATGCCCGCCGTCACCGCCGACACCCTGACGCTGCCGCGCGTCGCCATACCGGACCCGGCCGTCGCCGGACCACGCCCCGTCCGGTCGGTGACGACCGCGCCCAGCGGCTTCGAGGGCGAAGGCTTCCCCGTACGGCGTGCCTTCGCCGGCGTGCCGCAGTCCCTGCTGGACCCGTTCATCCACATGGACCAGATGGGCGAGGTCGAGTACGCCCCGGGCGAGCCGAAGGGCACCCCCTGGCACCCGCACCGCGGCTTCGAGACCGTCACCTACATCATCGACGGCGTCTTCGAGCACCAGGACTCCAACGGAGGCGGCGGCACCATCACCAACGGCGACACCCAGTGGATGACCGCCGGGTCCGGCCTGCTGCACATCGAGAAGCCCCCGGAGCACCTGGTGGTCTCGGGCGGGCTCTTCCACGGCATCCAGCTGTGGGTCAACCTCCCCCGCGCGCACAAGTTCCACCTGCCGCGCTACCAGGACATCCGGGGGCGGGAGGCGGCGCTGCTCGCCTCGGCCGACGGCGGCGCGCTGCTGCGGGTGATCGCCGGTGAGCTGGACGGGCACGCCGGCCCGGGTGTCACGTTCACCCCGATCACGATGGTGCACGCCACCGTCAGCCCGGGCGCCCGGCTGGACGTGCCGTGGAACCCGGACTTCAACGCCCTCGCCTACGTCCTGGCCGGTCAGGGCACCGTGGGCGCCGAGCGGCGGCCGGTGCGGAAGGGGCAGCTCGCCCTCTTCGGCCCCGGCGGGTCGCTGACCCTCGCGGCGGACACCGCCCAGCCCCAGGCCGAGCCCGATCTGGAGGTGCTGCTGCTCGGCGGACAGCCGATCCGCGAGCCGGTCGTGCACTACGGCCCGTTCGTGATGAACACCCGCGCCGAGATCATCCAGGCCATGGAGGACTACCAGGCGGGGCGCCTCGGCGTGATCCCCGCCGAGCGGGTCCCCCACACCTGAGGGTTGAGTCTCCCGTAGGAGGAGACGCGAAGGTGGGGGGCATGGACGGCGGCACGCTCTACTCGATCGGGGAACTGGCCCGGCGGACCGGACTGACGGTCAAGGCCGTGCGGTTCTACTCCGACTGCGGGATCGTGCCGCCCACCGGCCGCAGCCCGGCCGGCTACCGCCTCTACGACACCGGCGCCGTCGCCCGCCTCGGCCTCGTACGCACGCTGCGCGACCTGGGGCTCGGCCTGCCCACGATCCGGAGGGTCGTGGACGGGGAGCTCTCCCTGGACCAGGTCGCGGCGGCGCACGCCGAGGCTCTGGCGGTGCAGATCCGGGTGCTGCGCCTGCGGCATGCGGTGGTGACGGCGGTGGCACGGCGCGGTTCGACCCCCGAGGAGATGGATCTCATGCACAGACTGGCCAGGCTTTCCGAGGACGAGCGACGGCGGCTGACCGGCGACTTCCTCGACTCCGTCTTCGGCGGACTGGACGTCGACCTGACGGGAGTCAGGCGCTCGATGACCCCAGAACTGCCGGACGACCCGGAGGACGAGCAGATCGAGGCCTGGATCGAGCTGGCCGAGCTGGTCCGCGACCCGGAGTTCGGCGCGCTCATGCGGCGGCTCGCGGAGCAGCATCTGGCCGACCACGCCCGTGCGGACCTCCCGCGCCCGCACGCCGTCGCGATCGTCCGCGACGAGGTCGCCCCCGCACTGGCCGCGGACGTCGACAGCGCCTCGCCGCGGGCCGACGCGATCGTCGCCGCCGTCACCGCGCGGTACGCCGCCCTCGTCGGTTCGCCGGACGACACCGCCCTCCGACTCCGGCTGCTCACCGTGTTGGAGACCGCCGCCGACCCGCGCCGCCAGACGTACCTCCGGCTGCTCGCCGTGGTCAACGGCTGGCCGCCCCCCGACGACCCGGCCCCCGCCCTCACCTGGTTCGCCGGCGCCCTGCGCACACGGACGCCGGACTGACGACGATCGAGGACTCAGGGCCGCAGCGAGCAGAGGTCAACCTCGGATGGCGTTTTCTCCGTTGGCCATATGGAAACTGATTATCTTCAGTACGCGGAGAAGCCGGTAGGTGTCGTCTGATCTCCGCCGGCCCGCGGTCACCGATTTGGCGTACTCCAGACTCGGCAGGAGACCGAAGTAGCCCTCTTCGTGGAGTAAGGCCATCAGGGAATTCACGGCGTAGTGTTTCATGTACAGCCGTCCCCATTGCGTGTCCGGAGTGGGGAGGAGAACGTCGGCGCCTTCTTCCAGGACGGCGTCGGCCGCGGTGCGGAACTCCGCCGCCATGACAGCGAGATCGTCTTGCAGCCCTCGCGTGCTCGATCCCCACAGGCCTTCGGCGATCGCGCCGAGAGCCCTGCCGATCAGGGGATTTTCCAGTCCGGCGGCGCGTATCACCAGCTCGGCTGTGACCGCGCTGACCTCCTCTATGCGCTCCGGAGAAGGATCGGCTGCGATGGCCGCTATGCGCGGGTGGCGGGAGATCAGTTCCCACATCTCTGGTTTCAGGATCAAGCCGGGCCGGGGCCGGTTCTCCTCGTCCTGAAATTCGTAGCAGACCCGCAGGACAAGGTGATTCCGTTCTTTCCAGCTCTGGTCGATCCGGATGCCGGAGATCCGTTCGGCCAGGGTGAACGCGGCTGCCAGCCAGTCCTGTTCCCAGTATTCGGCGGTGACGCCGTAGCCGCTCGCCCATTCCAGGGCATCCGGGTCGGCCGAACGGTCTCTCAGGCTGAAGGGGGCGAACCGGCGAGACAGGTCGCCGCCGACGGCGTAAGCGAACCTCGACACGCCGTTCCACGCCAGGCCCAGCGCCTCGCCCGGCTTCGACAATTCTTCAAGGCGTCTGATTCCCAGATACCTGGTCGCCTCCACGGTGAGCGTCCAGTCGCCCACCTGAGAGATGAGGACCACGCCCTCATCGGGCTCCATCTCGTAGGCCTCGAAGATGTCGTTGAATTCTCCCCGGCTCAGCCCTTGTTCGTTCCCGCCGAAACGCCGGACGACGGCGCCGACGTCCGCCCCCCTGATCCAGGTGACGCACGCGGGCTCATCGAACAGCGCACGAATCGCGTTGTTGTACAGGTCGAAAGCTGGCCTCATATCAACTTTTCCCGATTGGTTGGCATCTGGTCGCACGGGAGACAATCTCCCCGTGCGACCAAATCGGTCCTGTCCTACGTTGGGACGTCACTTCACATTGCGCCAGTAGGTGAGCGTGCGACTCGTGCTCTTGACTACTTTGGGGATGGACTCATTTTGTGGCCAGATCTGCAGCAGATAACGATCGATGACGGCATCCGTCGAGCAGTCCGCTTCTGTGGCCCGGTCCATGTGGACGGCGTGATACCGCAACCGGTACCAGCCCGGGCCCGACGACAAGTCGGGTAGCTTATGAAATCCCTCACCTCCCCACTCGATAAGGAAGATGCGTCCTGTTTGGGTGTGGAAGCTGATTTCCACGATGTCCTCGTACTCGTTGACGTCCGGCTCTGGATCGCGGTCCGACACGGTCACCGAGAAGCCGACCGTCCCCGTGTGCAGGCCCGTGACCAGGAGACCTTTACCGTCCATTACCCGAATGACGCCCACAGGGTGCTCGGGATGGTCATCGGGGAAGCTTTCCGGAGCCCACATGTCGTCGGCGAGGTCGGCGAGGTAGATCTGACGGTAGCTGACGTGGACATCGAACGACACGGTCCGATCGGTAGTCATGGTCGGGGATTCTACGGCTATGGATGGGAATTTCCGTCGACTGAAGGACCCGCGTCGCATCACGGAGAGCCGGTGAGAATCCGTGCCGTCGTCACCTGACGCGACACGTCAATTACGGGATCGCCCGTTGACCACCGTTTTGTCGTTGAGTAATCATGCCTGCGGGTGCGAGGGCCTGCGACGACATACGACGGGGGTACGTATGGGAAGTCTGGAATGGGACACCAGGGGTCTGTCCGCTCAGGATCGTTTCCCCTTCTGGCACGAGACGATGTCGCAGATGCTCGTGAGCACCTGGGCGACGTCGGACGACCCTGACGGCTTCCACGCCGCCGACCCGCGCCGCCAGACGTACCTCCGGCTGCTCACCGTGGTCAACGGCCGGCCTCCCCCGGACGACCCCACCCCCGCCCTCACCTGGTCAGACGACGCCCCGTGCGCTCGCTTTTCATGAGACGCGCCCCGGTTCATTCTGCGAAGATCACTCTGACCTGTCCCCGCGCGTTCCGGAGAAATCATGGTGGGCATGCGCCGTCTGCGCTGGTGGGTCGCGGCGGGGATGACCGTGCTCCTGCTCGCCCTGGCCATGCCGTGGTTGCGAGCCGCCGAGCCGCTGCCGGAGTCCGAACAGCGGCATGACTGCCCCATCGGCCTGGGCCTCAATGGACCGCCGGGAGCCGTGGCGGTCGCGCCGGAGGACAGGCAGCGGATGTACCTGTGCTTCGCGTATCAGCAGTTCGGCGACCTGCCGGACGAGGAGCTGCTCGCGCGCGGCGGCGCCCTGTGCGACTCCGACGTCCGCGACGAGGAGCTGACGCGGCTGCTCGAACTGCGCTGCCCCGGACTGTACGAGCGCAACCAGCAGATCTACCTGGCCGAACGGAAGGCCGAAGAGTCCGAGGCCAAGCGGCGGCTGGCGGCGGCGAAGGCCGGATGTCCGCGCAGGAAGCCGGTCGCCGAGCCGGTACGGCAGGTGCGGGCCGCCATGTGGGTGGACACGGGCGGCATCCAGGCGTGGGAGAGGGGCTACAGCGGCCTCGACTACACGGGCGGGTTCCTCGCCAAGGGCAAGGGCACCGTGTATCTCACGTGGGGAGGACAGGAGAGGGGGCCGGTCTGCGTCACCGGGGAGGTCTACCGGCAGCGGCCGCCGCACGCGAGGGGCTGGCAGCGGTCGGGAGAGGTGAGCTATCACAGCCCGACCGGTGTGCTGAGGTTCTTCGGCGACGACGGCGACGTGCTCGGCGACGTGACCGTCGCGGGAGCAGGCTCCTACCGGATCCGCGCCTACGTCCGCGGAGCCGGGCGCGCCCCGGACCTGGCCCGGGCGAAGGCCGTCAGGGAGGTGCTGATCGTCGTCTTCCCCGCATCAGCGCGCGCCATGCCGACGGGCCGGTGGACGAGGCGAATCGGATAGACGAGCCCGCCAGGTCCGGCCGTGCTCGCTCTGCGGACCGGGACGATGCGGAGCCGATGGTGGATGCTGTGGCTCCGTCCACGCGCCCCGGTTCCTTCTGCGAAGATCACTCCGACATGTCCCCCGCGTGCTCCGGAGTGCCCGCCATGACCGATGGCCGCCCAACCCCCGCTGAGGTGTTCGCCCACTACCGGAAGCTGCTGCGCGAAGAGCCATGGCTGGAGACCGCCGTCTGCTGGACGGTCGTCGTCCCGCACGACCGCCGGCCGTTCTCAGTCGCCGACATCGGAGCCCGGGTGAGCGGCGGGAGCCCGCACGACGTGCACGAGGCCGCCCCGCTGGAGGAGCTCCCCTACTACGACGGGGTCCACCCGATGTCGGCGGCCCCTGCGGGCCCGGCTGTGACGCTGTTCGAGAACAACGGCTTCCTGGGCAGCCGGCCCGAGGCCCTGCGCCGGCTCAGTCGTGACGGGCGGGTGTGCGGCGTCTACTGGAACGTGGAGGGGGACAACAGGCTCAGTTACGCGGCCGACGGACGGGTGCTGGTCTCCCTCGACGCGATGTTCAGCGAGGAGTGGGACGACGACGACTTCGCAGGGCTGGAGCCGGAGCTGCGCGTCATGACCGGACTGCTGTCCGAGGACGAGGGCGACTGGCAGGCGGCCGCGATGACCGTGGTCGAGTTGGTGACGGGAGTGCGGCTCACCGGCGAATGGCTCGCCGGGGCGCATCCCTACCTCACCTTCCGGTGGCCCCTGGCGACGGAGCCGCCCTCGGCTGCGTGAGCGGCTCGTGGCGCCGCCGGCAAGGCCCTGGGCGACGACTGGCCGGCGGTCCGCGGAACCGGCCGCGAGGTCCTGTCCGGCGCGGACGCCTGAACGTGCCCGTCCGTGGCTACGCCTCGTCCTCGGTGTCGTCGATCGGGCGGCCGAAGGTGACCGCGTCACGTACGGCAGCCGGCGCGGTGGAGCGAAGAGGCGCGTCGGGGCGCAGCCCGAGCGCGTCGTTGACCGTCGAGAACGCCACGCGAAGAGCCACGAACGCGGTGATCGTGAAGATCTGCGGATCGCCGAAGCCCGCGTCGCGCAACTCCTGCACGTCCGCCGCGGTGGTGCCGTTGGGGTCGCGCGCCACCTTACGGGCCCACGCGGCCATGGCCCGCTCGCTGTCGCTCAAGCCGTCGTCGACGCCCTTCAGCACGCCGGCGGCGGTCTCCTCGTCGCTCGCCCGGGCCAGCCTGCTTCCCCACATGAGCGAGCAGTAGGAGTCGCCGAAGGCCGACGCGCATGCGGTGACGAGGACGGCACGCTGACGCAGGCTGAGGTGCTCCCCGGCGTTCACCTGCCGCAGCAGATCGAACAGCCCGGCCATCGTCGCCGGCTGGTAGGCCCACAGGCGTGAGGTGCCCATCACGTAACCCAACTCGGCGATGTCCTCGTCGAAGACCTGCCGGGCCTCGTCGGTGACGTCGGGGACGCCGAGAAAACCGATCCTGTCCATGGTCTCTTCTCCACCGCTCGCCGGGCATGTCCGCGCCACCAGCGTCGCCGTTCGCCGCCGCCGGCGCATCCGTGCGATGCACGGAATCCCGTACGGACGCGGTCCGCGTACCGATGGGCGCCCCTGCCGAAGGACAATGCACGCATGAGGCACCATGAGGCCGGCCTGCCCGACCGGCTGGCTCGCGCCGGCGTCACCCGGCGCGAGGCCGAGGTTCTCTGGGCGGTCGCCGCGCGGCTGCGCAACCGCGAGATCGCCGCGCGGCTCCACGTCTCGGTCCGCACGGTGGAAAGCCACATCGCCGCCCTGCTGCGTAAGCTCGAAGCCCCGGACCGGGCGGCACTGGCCGAGGCGGCCCTACGGCTGCGACGTGCCGGTTCCGCTCTTCCCTCGCCCCTGACCAGCCTCGTCGGCCGGGACCGCGAGACGCGTGAACTCGTCGCGCTGCTCGGCTCCCACCGCCTGGTCACGCTCGTCGGCCCGGGCGGGGTGGGCAAGACCCGCCTCGCGCTGCATGTGGCCGCGGCCCTCGCCGACCGCTTCCCCGGCGGCGTGCGGCCCGCCGATCTCGCTCCGGTGGAGCCGGACTCGGTCGGCGGCACCTTCGCGCGGGCGCTGGGCGTGGTGCAGGAGCCGGGCTGGCCGTTACGCGACATCCTGCGGGAGGTCGCCGCGGAGACGGGCTGCCTGCTGCTCGCGGACAACTGTGAGCACGTCGTCGCGGAGGCCGCCGAAACCGTGGCCGATCTGCTCGGCGGCGGCGGCCCGCTGCGGGTGCTCGCCACGAGCCGCGAACCGCTCGGCGTCCCCGGCGAGGTCGCCTACGAGGTGCGGACGCTGGACCTCCCCGCCCCGCACGCGCCCGAGCGCGCCGAGAGCATCGCGCCCTACGACGCCGTACGCCTGTTCGTCGACCGGGCGACGGCAGCGTCGCCCGGCTTCACCCTCGACGACGCGGTCGCCCCGGCCGTCGCGGCGCTGTGCCGGCGCCTCGACGGGCTGCCCCTGGCCATCGAACTGGCCGCGTCCCGGCTGCGCACCTTCGGGCCGGTCGAGCTCGTGGAGCACCTCGACTGTCGCTTCGAGCTGCTGTCCGCCGGAGCCCGTACCGCCCCGCCGCGGCATCGCGCCCTGCGCAGCACCATCGACTGGAGTTACCGGCTGCTGGACGACGACGAGCGGGCCATGTTCGAGCGGCTCGGCGTGTTCCCCGCCGACTTCGACCTGACGGCCGTGGCGTCGGCATGCGCGGACCTCGGTGCCGACGCCGTGACGACGCTGCTGCCCAGACTGGTGGACAAGTCGCTCGTCTCCCCCATCGGGCGCGGCACCCGGCGTTACCGGCTGCTCGAGACGATCCGGGCCTACGCCGCTCTGCGGCTGGCGGACTCCGGCGGTGAGGCCGCCGCCAGGCACCGCCACGCCGCCCACTACCTCGCCCTCGCGGAAGAGGCGGCCGAGCGGCTGCGCACCTCCCACCAGCGCGACTGGCTCGACCGCATGACCGCGGAGCAGCCGAACCTGCGGGCCGCGCTGGCCCACAGCACCGGCACCGGCGACGTCGAGTCCGCCTGGCGGTTGATCGCCGCGCTGCGACGGTTCTGGGATGTCACCGGCCGGCGCCGCGAGGCGCACCGGTGGATCCGGCAGGCGCTGGCCGTCGCCGAGCCGCCCGCCACACCCGCCGTCGTCGCCGGGCTCACCGAGGCCGTCGCGATCCTGGATTCCCGGGACTCCCGGGCCGCGTTCGGCCTCGCCCGCGAGGCGGCGAGACTGGCGGCCGGCCTCGACGGTCTCACCCGCGCCAGGGCGGCGCGCGCGGTGGGGACGACCGCGATGTGGGTGCGGCCGGAGCTGGCCGTGCCGGCGCTGGAGGAGGCGCTGGCCGGGTTCGGCGACGAGCACCCGTGGGACAGCGCGCTGACGATGCAGGGGCTCACGACCGGCACCGGCGACCTGTCCCGGGCGCTCCGGTGGGGGCGGCAGAGCGTGGCGTCGTTCCGCGCGGCCGGCGATCACATGTACGCCGCCAACACCCTGTTCATCATGGCGCAACGGTCGATGTCCGCCGGTGTCGCCGACGACGAGGTGCACGGGTGGCTCACCGAGAGCCGCGCCCTCGCCGAGACCGCCGGCAGCGAGGCGGACCTGGCGCACGCGACCGTCGGCTTCGGGCAACTGGCGTGGCTGCGCGGCGACCACGAGCGCGCCGCCGGACTCATGGGCGAGTGCCTGCCCACCCTGCGCCGCCTGGGCGACCGCCGCTGCACCGGCCGGGCGCTGTACATCCTCGGCGAGCGGGCGTACGAGAAGCGGGAGCGGGCCCGCGCCGAGGAGCTGCTACGCGCCGGCGTCGAGGCCGTCGCGCTCGCGGGTCAGTCGTCGGTGCTCGTCTCGGCGCTGGAAGCCCTGGCGGCGGTGTACGCCGCGCAGGACCGCCCCCGGAGCGCGGCCGTGCTTCTCGGCACCGCGCACGGCGTGCGCGAGGCGGCCGGAGCGCACATGCGGCCCGTCCGGCCGCCCCGCCAGGAGTTGCGCGACGCCCTTGTACGGGCCCTGGGCGCCGAGTCCTTCGCCCGCGCTCACG
Organism: Microbispora sp. NPDC004025; assembly: GCF_053604425.1. Lineage (NCBI taxonomy): Bacteria > Bacillati > Actinomycetota > Actinomycetes > Streptosporangiales > Streptosporangiaceae > Microbispora > Microbispora sp. NPDC004025. Next base: position 80,663 of record NZ_JBSGHN010000018.1, read on the forward strand.
ACCAGGGCCGGTGCCTGACGCCCGCCGAGGCGCTGCGGCTCCTCCCGCCCGGCGAACCCGGCCCGATGGACGGCGGACGTCAGGAGGCGACGGAGTAGGAGGTCAGCTCCTTTTCGAACCAGTCGATCGTGCGGCGCAGGCCGGTGACCGGGTCGACGCGGGGACGCCAGCCGAGCCGCTCCTCGGCGAGCGAGGTGTCGGGACGACGGACGGCGGGGTCGTCGACGGGCCGTTCGACGAACCGGATCTGGGAGGACGAGCCCGCCAGGTCGCGGATCGTCTCCGCCAGCTCGGCCATCGACATCTCGGCCGGGTTGCCGATGTTCACCGGCCCGGCGAAGTCGCTCTCGGCGAGCGCGAGCACGCCGTCGACCGTGTCGTCCACGTAGCAGATCGACCGCGTCTGGCTGCCGTCGCCGGTCACGGTGATCGGCTCGCCGAGCAGCGCCTGACGGATGAACGTGGGGATCGCCCGGCCGTCGTGGGGCCGCATCCGCGGGCCGTACGTGTTGAAGATCCGCACGATCGCGGTGTCGGTCCCGCGCGAGTTGCGGTAAGCCGTGGTCAGCGACTCGGCGAAGCGCTTGGCCTCGTCGTACACGCTGCGCGGGCCGACGGGGTTGACGTTGCCCCAGTACGTCTCCTTCTGCGGGTGTTCCAGCGGGTCGCCGTACACCTCACTGGTGGAGGCGAGGACGAGCCGCGCGCCCTTCTCCGCGGCGAGGCCGAGGGCGTGCAGCGTGCCCATGCTGCCGACCTTCAGCGTCTCGATCGGGTGGCGCAGGTAGTCGGCGGGCGACGCGGCCGAGGCGAAGTGGAGCACCAGGTCGACCTGCCCCGGCACGTGGACGAACCCGGTGAGGTCGCACTCCACGAGCCGGAACGCCGGCCGCCCGATCAGGTGCTCCACGTTGCGCGGCGACCCGGTGAGGAAGTTGTCCAGGCAGACGACCGCCGCGCCGCGTTCCATCAACCGTTCGCACAGGTAGGAGCCGAGAAACCCGGCTCCGCCCGTGACCACTACACGAGACCCCTTCACCGCACTCCCACTCCCCGCAACCTCCTGACCGCGTCGAGCACCTCGGGCACTCCGATTTCGAGCAGGCCATCCGACGGCCTGTCGCCGTGCGGGTCGCCCCTGCGTCCGGCCCACAGCGCGATGTGCGGGCCTCCCGGCGGCGGCCCCCACAGCGCGGGCGGCACCGGGCCGTACAGGATGACCGAGGGCGTGCCCGCGGCGACGGCCAGGTGCGACATGCCCGTGTCGCCGCAGACGACCAGCGCGGCGTGCGCGGTCAGCGCGGCCAGCTCGGCCAGGTTCGTACGGCCCGCGAGCACCGACTCCTCCGGCAGGCCGGCGAGCTGGGCGACGTGCCGGGCGAGCGCGATCTCGGTCACGCCGCCGGTGACGACGACCCGGCGGCCCTGGCCGGCCAGTTCGGCCGCCACCTGGGCGAAGCGGTCCGGCGGCCACTGCCTGGCCCGGAACGCCGCCCCCGGATGGATGATCACCTCGCCGCCGGCGAGCGGGCTCGGCCCCGGGTCGCCCAGCGCGAGGTCCCCGGGGTCGGCCGGGATGCCGTACCACTCCAGCAGCGAGCACCACCGCTGCCTCTCGTGCGTCTCCGTCTCCCAGGGCGGCCCGTCCGAGCCCGGCACCAGGTGGTGGGTGTGCGTGAGCAGGCGGCCCGGCCGGGTGCGGCGCAGCGCCTGGATGCTCTCCGGGCCGCTGCCGTGCAGATTGACCGCGACGTCGGGCGACTCGTACGGCACCGGCCCCGGGCCGGACACGTCGAGCACCTCGTCGACGCCGCCGATCAGCGGGAGCAGCCCGCCGAGGTAGGCCGGGGTGGCCAGCACGAAGTGGTGCCCGGGATACGCCCGCCGCAGCGCGCGGAGCGCGGGCACCGAGGCCAGCAGGTCGCCGAGCCCGAGCCCGCGCAGGGCGAGCAGCACCGGTCTTCGCGGATCTCCTACGGCCATGACGTCTCCGTGGAGGCGGCGACGACCAGCTCCCTGACCTCGCAGCCCTGCGGCTGGCCGAGCGCGAACACGATCGCCGAGGCGACGTCCTCCGGCTGGTTCAGCCGGGCGTCGGGGCCGGGCTTGTACTGGTCGGGACGGTCGTTGAAGAAGTTCGTCCGCATGCCGCCGGGAATCAGCAGGGTCACCCCGACCTGCCCGGCCAGCTCGGCCGCCAGGGCCCGGGTGAAGCCCACGACGCCGAACTTGGAGGCGCAGTAGGCCGTCGCGTCGCTGAGCGCGCGCACCCCGAGCGTGGAGGCGACGGTGACGACCTTGCCGCCGGTGGTGCGCAGGTACGGCAGGGCCGTCCTGACCACCGCCGCGGTCCCGAGCAGGTTGACCGCGATCACCCGTTCCCACTGCTCGGCGGCCACGTCCTCCAGCCGGCCGCAGGCGTCGATGCCCGCGGCCGTCACGACGCCGTCGAGCCCGCCCGCCCGCTCGGCGAGCTCGTGTACGGCCCGCTCGGCCTGCTCCCGGTCGGCCAGGTCGGCGCGTACGTGGTCGAACCCGCCGTCCGGTTCGTCGATGTCGACGAGCAGCGGCCGGCCGCCGGCCTTGGCGACCGCCGTGGCGGTGGCCCGGCCCAGGCCGGACGCGCCCCCGGTGATCAGTACGTTTCCCACCATTGACGTCAATCCCTTTCGATAAGCGGCCGATGTCACGAAGCGGCCTGGGCGGCGGCGATGAGGCCGGTGGTGGAGTAGCCGGGCACGGTCGGCAGGATGACGACCTCCCCGCCGGTCCGGCGCACGGCCTCGGCCTCGGGCATCGACCGCTCGTCGTAGTCGCCGCCCTTCACCCACACGTCCGGGCACAGCCGCTCGATGACCTGCGACGGCGTCTCCTCGTCGAAGACCGTCACGGCGTCCACGCAGCCGAGCGCGCGCAGCACCTCGACCCGGTCGCGTTCGCTCACCAGCGGCCTGCTCGGGCCCTTGAGCCGCCGGATCGAGTCGTCGGAGTTCACGCAGACCACCAGGGCGTCGCCTAACGCCCGGGCCCGCCGCAACAGGCTCACATGCCCGGCGTGCAGCAGGTCGAAACACCCGCCGGTCGCGATCAGGCGCCCCCCGGCGGCGCGTACGGCGGCGGCCACCTCGAAGGCGGACGCGCCGGGCGCGAACGGCGCCGGCGACTCGGCGGCCGGGCGCGGCAGGCGCAGCGCGGCGGCCCCGCCCTCCTCCACGAACCTGGTGGCCTCGCCGACCGCGCGGGCGACGGCGTCCTCGGTGGACGCGCCGTCCGCGAGGGCGAGCGCCGCGGCCGCGGCGAAGCGATCGCCCGCGCCGCAGGCGTCCGTCCCGGCCGCGACGTGCGGCACCGGGACCGGTCCGAACCTGCCGCCGCGGCGGGCCAGCATCGCGCCGCGCTCCCCCAGGGTGATCGCGACGGCCTCGGCGTCGAGATCGCGCACCAGCCTGCGGGCGGTGCGCTCGGGCGAGACGTACGGCTCCTGGCACATGCCACGGGCCTCCGCCTCGCTGGGCGTGACCAGCGCGCATCCCGGCACGGGCAGCGACCCGCGCGGGTGGGGATCCCACACCAGCGGCACGTCGAGACCGCGCAGCGGCTCGCGCAGCAGGTCGGCCACGCCCCGCCCGTAGTCGGCGACCAGGACCGCGCTCGCCGTGGCGAGGGCGTCGGCCGCGCGGGCGAACGCGGAGGCGGAGGCCACCTGGCCGGGCCGTCCCATCGCCCGCCCGTCGCCGGTGTCGATCCTGACCAGCGTCTGCCCGCGGGCGCGGACCCGCGTCTTGCGCACGGTCGTGCCCCGCAGCGGCAGCCGCACGATCTCGACGGTGGGCGACAGCAGGCCCTCCAGGCATCGGCCGGAGGGGTCGTCGCCCATGGCGGTGATCAGCACCACTTGGGTGCCGTCACGGGCTGCCAGCAGCGCCGCGAGGCCCGCCCCGCCCGGCCGGTGGTGCTCCGCCTGCCCCTCCACGACCGGGACGGGAGCGTCGGGGCACAGCCGGTCGGCCGTCCCCTCGACGTCGACGTCGAGCAGGGAGTCTCCGACGATGACGAGTGGTCCGCTCACACGACCGCCTTCTCGATCACGTCACAGAGCATGTGGATCACCGTGAGGTGCACCTCCTGGATGGTCGCGGTGTCGTCCGCGGGCACGGTCAGGGCCTCGTCGCACAACTCGGCCAGCGGGTTCGGGCCGGGGCCGGTCAGCGCCCAGGTCGTCAGGCCGCACTGGCGTCCGGCTTCGGCCGCCTCGGTCACGTTGCGGCTCGTCCCGCTGGTCGACAGGCACATGAGCACGTCGCCGGGGCGGCCGTGCGCCCGCACCTGCCGCGCGTACAGCTCGGCCATGCCGAAGTCGTTGCCGATCGCGGTCAGCGACGAGGTGTCGGCGTGCAGCGGGATCGCGGCGTACGGCCGGCGGTCGGCGCGGTAGCGTCCCACCAGTTCCGCGGTGAGGTGCTGCGCCTCGGCGGCGGAGCCGCCGTTGCCGCACGCGAGCAGCCGCCCGCCGCCGCTGAGCACGGCCGCGAGCTTGTAACCCCACGCGTGGATCTTGGGCGTTTCCGGGTCCACCGCCGTCAGCGCGGTGCTCAGCCGGGCCAGATGAGGATGCATCGCTCAGCCTCCCGCGGCGGCGAGGGTGCGAAGGCACCCGCCGGCCAGGTTTCGGTAGACGGACTCGGTCTGCTCGGCGATCCTGGGCCAGCCGTAGCGGGCCCGGGCCCGCCGGGGCCCGGCGGCCGACAGCGCCGCCCGCAGATCGGGCCGGGCCAGCAGGTCGCCGAGCGCGCGGGACAGCGCACGCGGCCGCCGGGGCGGCACGAGCACTCCGCATCCCGCGACGGTGTCGAGGTGACCGCCGACCGCCGAGGCGATCACCGGAACCCCGCAGGCCAGGGCCTCCAGGGGCACCATGCCGAACGGCTCGTACCAGGGCACGGTGACCAGGACATCGGCCGAGCGCATGAGACCGGGCACCTCGGCCCGGCTCACGCTGCCGATCAGCCGCACCCGGTCGCCGAGGCCGAGACCGCCGGCCAGCGTGCGCAGCCGCGCGCTCTCCTCGTCGCCCGGGTCGCCGCCCGCGATGACGAGCTCGGCGTCCGGCACGTGGCGCAGGGCCCGGACGACGGTGTCCACCCCCTTGCGCGGCACCATGCGGCCGATGCTCAGCACTCTCGGCCGGTCGCCGCGCAGGAAGACGGCGCCGTCGGGGCGGAACAGGCCGAGGTCGACGCCGCACGGCACGACCGCGATCCGGTCGCGAGGCACGCCCATCGCGACGAGTTCGCGCACCTCGTCGGAGCAGGTGGCGACGACCGCGACCGCCCGGCGCCCGATGTCGCGCTCGATCGCGATCCGGCTCGGCGGGCTGGTGTCGGCCTCGCCCTGCCAGCGCCGCTTCACCGTGCCGAGCGCGTGATAGGTCTGCACGACCGGGATCCCGAGCGGCTCCGCCGCCGTCAGCGTGGCGAGGCCGCTCATCCAGAAGTGCGCGTGCGCGACGTCGGGCGGCTCGGCCTTCCACCTGCGGGCCAGGTGCGCCCCGAACTCCGGCATGTACGGCAGCAGCTCGTCCTTGGGCAGCGGCTCGGCCGGCCCGGCCGGCACGTGCTCGACGGTGACGCCGGGAGCCATGGGCACGGCGTCCGGCTGGTCGGGGGAGGTGCGCCGCGTGAGCACGACGACCTCGTTGCCCCGTTCCGCCAGGGCCAGGGCCAGCGCCGCGACGTGCACGTTCTGCCCACCGGCGTCCACGCCGCCGAGGGTCGCCAGCGGGCTCGCGTGCTCCGACACCAGGGCGATCCTCATGACACCCCCTCCTTCACCGCCTCGCCCAGCGTCACCTCCGCCGTGACCAGGCGGCGGACGGCGTCGACGACGTGCTCGCCGCAGACCGCGGTCAGGCACGGATGACCGGGCACGGGGCAGATCCGCGCCCTGCTCCCCCGGCAGGGCGCGTCCTGGTCGCCGAGGACCACCGCCGGCACGCCGTACGGTGCCCATCGGGCGGCGGGCACGACCGGCGCGAACAGGCTGACCACGGGCGTGCCGACCGCCGCCGCGAGGTGGGCGGGGCCGGTGTTGGCGGCCACCACCGCCGACGCCCCCGCCAGCACGGCGGCGAGCTCGGCGAACGTGGTCGCCCCGCCGAGGTCCAGGGCGGGGCCGGAGACCAGCGCGGTCAGCGCCCGTTCCCCCGGGCTGCCGGTGACGACGACCCGCTCTCCGGCGGCCAGCAGCGCCTCGACCGCCTCCGCCCATCGCTCGGCGGGCCAGGCCCGGGCCGGTGCGGTCGTGCCGGGATGCACGACCACGTAGCCGGGCGGGCCGGTGAGGTGCTCCACGTCCGGCAGCGGCCCGCGTACGGCGAGCCGCCCGTCGTCGCCCGGCGGCAGGTCGAAGCCGGCGGCGCGGGCGAGGCCGAGCATCCGCTCCGGCTCGGGGACGTCCACGCCCTCGTCCACGACATGACGCACGTCGAGCAGGGAGCCGGGGTAGTCCTCGCTGATCGCGGCGATCCGCGGCACCCCGGCCAGCCGCAGCAGCAGGGCCGTCGGCAGCGCCGACTGGTGGAAGGACGTGAAGATCACGGCCGCGTCCGGGCCGACGGCGCGGACCTGCTCCACCAGGCGGGCCGCGTGCTCGGAGGTCATCGGCACCCGGTCGGGGTCGATCCACGGCGCGCGCCACTCCAGGACCCGGTCGACGCCGGGCAGCAGCTCCGCCGCGGCCCGGCCGTACGGGCCGGCGAGCATGACGACCTCCCGCGCCCCGGCGGCGACGGCGCGCACGGCGGGCCCCGCGAGCAGGACGTCGCCCGCGTTGTCGGGCCGCACCACCAGAGCGGTCCCGATCACGAGCGCCTCCCCGTCCGCACCCTCACTTCACCGGTGATCCGGTGCGCGCAGGCCACCGGAGGGATGACCACGCTGGTCACGGCCATGCGCGCGACCTCCTCCGGCGTACGCGGGCCCGGGGCGATGCGGGCCCAGGCGAACTCGGCGGTGAGGCCGAGCCACGCGAGCCCGGCGGCGGCGGCGAGCCGCCTCCGGCGGCCCCCGGCGGCCGCCAGCGTGAGCGCGAGCAGGCCCATGCCGGTGGTGAGGGCGTGCCGCTTTAGCCTGCCCGGGTGGCCGCCGCTGATCACCCGCCAGTCACTGCCGTGCACGTGGCGCATGAGCGCGTCCGACGCGTTGCCTCGCTGGAAGCGCACGCTGGACCAGAAGCCGTCGTCGCGCACCGGGTGGCGGGTCAGCCGCTCCCCCTTGACCAGCGAGAACCCCGCGTTCTCGACCCGCAGCGCGAGGTCGGCGTCCTCGCGGTACGCCCCCGGGAAGCGCTCGTCGAACCCGCCGGTCGCCTCCAGGGCGGTCCTGCGATACGCCATGTCGGCGGTGATCCAGTGCGCGCCGGCCAGGCCGGCGGTGTTGCGCTCGGCGTCGGTCGGGCGGCGGTCCGCCGGCAGCGGCACCTCCAGCCGTCCCTGGCTCCCGCCGACGTTCTCGGGCAGGCGGGCGAGGTCCTCCGTCAGCGCGCGCAGCCAGCCGGGGCCGGGCACGACGTCGTCGTCGAGGAACACCACCCACGGCGTCGTCGCCGCCCGCCACCCGGCGTTGCGCGCGGTGGCCGGGCCCCGCCCGCCCGACCTGAGCACGCGTACGCGATCGGGCACGGGCAGCGGCTCCGGGCTCTCCCCCGGCCGGTCGTCCACCACGATCACCTCGGGTCCGCGACCATGAACGGGTCCGAGGGCGGCGAGTGTGGCGGCCAGGCTCGGCCGGCCGATCGTCGGGATCACGATCGTGACCGCCGGCCCCGTCTGTCCGCGCGGATCCGTGTGCGGCTCGCTCGCGGACGCCGTGTTCGTCCCCCGGGTCATCTCTGTCGTCATCCGGCGAACACCGCCCCCCTGCGCACGACGTACGGACCGAGGACGAGCACGTCCACCGGGGCGGAGCCGAAGCACTCCAGCGCGTCGCGGGGGTCGTCGACCATCGGGCGGCCGGCCGTGTTGAGGCTCGTGTTGACCACCACCGGCAGCCCGGTGCGGGCCTCGAACTCCTCCAGCAGCCGGGCCAGCAGCGGGTCGCGCCCGCGTTCGACGGTCTGGATCCGGGCCGTGCCGTCGACGTGGACGACCGCGGGGATGCGGTCGCGCCACTCCGGCCGCACGTCGTGGACGAACAGCATGTAAGGGCTCGGCATCGGGCCTCTGCCGAAGATCGTGGAGGCGCGTTCCGCCAGCACCATCGGGGCGATGGGGCGGAACTGCTCGCGGCCCTTGACGTCGTTGAGCCGCTCGGTGTTGCGGGGGTTGCCGGGGTGTGCCAGCAGGGACCGGCGGCCGAGCGCCCGGGGCCCGTACTCGGCGCGTCCCTGGAACCAGGCGATCACGCGGTCGGCGGCGAGCTCGGCGGCCACGGTCGCGGCGAGGTCGGCGGGACGCTCGTACGGCACCCGCGCCACGTCGAGCCAGGCGCCCAGTTCCTCGTCGCTCCAACCCCGGCCCAGGTCGGCGCCGGGCATCGGGGTGACCGGGTCCCCGCTCGCCTGGGCGAGGTGCAGCGCTCCTCCGAGCGCGGTGCCCGAGTCGCCCGCCGCGGGCTGCACCCACACCTCCTCGAACGGGCCCTCCGCGAACAGCCGGGTGTTGGCCACGCAGTTGAGCGCCACTCCCCCGGCCATCGTGAGACAACGGGCGCCGGTCCGCTCGTGCAGCCATTTCGCGAGGTCGAGCAGCACCTCCTCCAGGCGGATCTGGACGCTCGCCGCGAGGTCGGCGTGGTCGGCCGTCCACTTCTCGCCCTTGCCGAGCGCCTTGGCGTAGACGCTCCAGTCGATCGGCTCGACCCGGAAGCCCCCGTCGCCCGTCGGGTGGATCAGCTCGCGCATCTCGCGCAGGAAGCGCGGCTCCCCGTAGGAGGCGAGGGCCATCACCTTGTACTCGTCGCTCGACCGGAGGAAGCCGAGGTGCTCGGTGAGGTCCTCGTACATGAGCCCGAGGGAGTGCGGCAGCGCCTGGCTCGCGAGGACGGTCAGCTCGCCGTCCCGGTAGTGCCCGGCGAGGTGCGAGACGGCCTCACCCCGGCCGTCGCAGACCAGCACCGCCGACTCGCGGTACGGCGCGGCCAGCCCGGCCGACGCGGCGTGCGCGATGTGGTGGGGGACGAACCGCACCTGGGCGGCGTCGAGACCCGGCAGCGCGGTGGCCAGGAAGTTGGGCGCGCGGCGGGCGTAGGCGGTGCGCAGGTCCTCCCAGCGCTCGTCCTGTCCGGGCCCCCCGGGCACCACGAGGGCGGGGTCGTAGGAGTAGGCGACGCCGTCGAGGTCCTCGGGCCGCAGACCGGCCTGTTCGAGGCACCACGCGGCGGCCAGCTCGGGCAGCTCCCAGGCGGAGAAAGGGACCGGGCGCTTGCCGTGCTTGCGCCGGCTGAAGCGCTCTTCTTCCGCTGCGGCGATCACCTCACCATCCACGACCAGCGCGGCGGCTGGATCATGAAAGATCGCGTTTATCCCCAAGAACCGCATCGGTTTCCCTCCGTTGCGCAGTGGAGGTCTGGTTACCGAGAGAAGCGCTACTAAACACTCCTTTGTAGAGAAGTCGACGTCTGTGGGTGATGCACTCAATAACTGCTACTCTGCGTAACTATCGACCGGTGTTTGCCGCTTTGTCCCTCGGGTAGCCCGGCGGGCGATTCGCGCAGGAGGTCGCTCGTGCAAGTTCCCGCCCACCGGCCCGCCGCGGTGCTCTTCGACCGTGACGGAACGCTTATTCACGACGTCCCTTACAACTCCGACCCTGATCGCGTCGAGCCCGTCGCAGGGGCCAGGGAGGCGCTCGCCCGACTTCGCGCGGAGAGCATCCCGGTGGGGATCGTGACCAACCAGTCCGGGGTGGCCAAGGGCCTCATCGCGCCGGAGGCCCTCCGGGCCGTGAACGACCGGGTGGACACCCTGCTCGGCCCGTTCGACGTGTGGGAGATCTGCCCGCACGACGACGGCGACCGCTGCGACTGCCGCAAACCCGCGCCCGGTCTCGTGCTGCGCGCGGCCCGGCGGCTCGGCGTCCCTCCGGAGGGCTGCGTGGTGATCGGCGACATCGGCCGGGACGTGGAGGCGGCCCGCGCCGCCGGCGCGAGGGGCATCCTCGTGCCGACCCCGGTGACGCTGGCGGAGGAGGTGGCGGCCGCCCCCGAGGTGGCGCCCGACCTCGCCGCGGCGATCGATCTGGTGCTCGCGGGGATTCAGCTCACAGCTGAGGATGAGGAGGGCGGGACCAGGGCAGGTGGGTGAGGCAGCGACAGGAGGCACGGTGTTCCGTGGCCTGCAGGACGACGGACGGGGAGCGATGCGATGAAGATCATGGTCTGGCACGTCCACGGTTCGTGGACCACCTCCTTCGTGCACGGGGCGCACGAGTATCTGGTCCCGCTCACCCCCGACCGCGGTCCCGACGGGCGGGGCCGGGCCGACACCTATCCCTGGCCCGGCAGCGTGCGGGAGGTCCCGTACGACCGGTTCGCCGCCGAGGACGTCGACGTGGTCGTCTACCAGCGGCCGCACGAGATCGACCTGGCCCGCGAGTGGCTGGGTCGCGACGTGCCCGGCGTCTACGTGGAGCACAACACCCCGGCGGGGGACGTGCCCAAGAGCCGCCACCCGCTGGCCGACCGGGACGACATCCCGCTCGTCCACGTCACCCACTTCAACGACCTGTTCTGGGACTCCGGGCGTGCCCCGACCCATGTCATCGAGCACGGCGTGGTCGACCCCGGCTACCTCTACACCGGCGAGCTGGCCCGCGCCGGCGTGGTCGTCAACGAGCCGATCCGGCGCTGGCGGGTCGCGGGGACCGACCTGCTGCCCACGTTCGCCGCGACGGCCCCGCTCGACGTGTTCGGCATGAAGGTGACGAACCTGCCGTCCAAGCTCGGCCTGGACAGGGAGATGGAGGCGTTCGAGGACCTCCCGCAGGCCGCCATGCACGCCGAGCTGGCCCGGCGTCGGGTCTACCTGCACCCCTACCGCTGGACCTCGCTCGGCCTGTCGCTCATCGAGGCCATGATGATCGGCATGCCGATCGTCGCGCTCGCCACCACCGAGGCCGTGGAGGCGGTGCCGCCGGAGGCCGGGGTCGTCTCGACCAAGCTGCCCACCCTGCTGCGCGCCCTCGACCGGTTCGCCAACGAGCCCGAACTCGCCGTCCAGGCCGGCAAGGCGGCCCGCGCGGCCGCGCTGGCGCACTACAGCCTCGACCGCTTCCTCGCCGACTGGGACAGGTTGCTCACCTCGATCGTCCCGGCATGATCCGTCGATGGGCCGGCCCCATCGCCTATGGCGTTCCTGGAGAAGGCCTTACCCCCGGATGAGGCCGGCCTGTCTTCCCCCGGACGTACGCTGCAGGGTGGCAAGGGGGAGCCATGCCCGATTCCCGGGAGATCCATGACGCGTTCGCGGAGGCACTCCGCACGCACGACAACAGGCGCCTCCTGGACTGTTTCCACCCGGACGCCGTTCTCGTGACCCCCGCCGGCATGGTCGAGGGGCACGAACAGATCGAGTGGTATTTCGGCCAGTTCTTCTCCACCGTGCCCGACCTGACGACCGAGGTCACCACGACGCAGGTCCGCGGTGACACCATCGCCGTCGAATGGGTCACGTCGGGGAGCCAGGCGGGCGGGATGCTGCTCCCGGACGGCACCGAGATCCCCGGCACCGGCCACCCCGTCCGCTGGACCGGATGCGGGATGTGGACGGTGGAAGACGGCAGATTCGTCACCGGGCGCATCTACTACGACCAGCTGGCTCCTTACATGTCGTTGGGCTGCCGGCTCGTACAGACCGAGCCCGGTCCCGGTCCGGTCCACGTGGACGCCCCTGATCCGGGGACCGGACCCGCGCCCACCGCCGAGTCGCGCTCCGGCGCCATCCGCCGCCTTCTCCGCAGGCTCTCCGGCCGGTGACCATCCCTGCGGGCAGGCCACTGCGGGGATCTTGAAGGTTTACCGAAGACGGGGCACCGCGAGGGCAGGTGATCCATCCGGGGTGGGAAGAGGCTCCTCATGATGCGCAACCTGGTGAACGGCGCCGTCGGCGGCGCGCTCGCGACGGCCGTGTACAGCGCGATGCTGATGGCGGCGGACAAGGCCGGCGTGCTGGAGGAGCCGCCGCCGCGGCGGTTCGCGCGGCTGACCCTTCCCGGGCGCGACAAGCCCAAGAGGGGCGAGAACGTGCTCGGGACGATCGCGCACTTCGCGTTCGGTTCCTCCTGTGGCTCCGTGCTCGGCCTGCTGTCGGCCGGTCAGCGGGTGCCCGTCCCGATCGGCACGGCGTACGGGTTGCTGGTGTGGTATTTCGGCTACCAGGGCCTCGCGCCGAGCATCGGCGCGTACCCGCCCGTGCCCAAGGACCGCGTGGGACGCCAGGCCGCGCTGCTGGCGGGGCACCTGCTGTGGGGCACCGCGCTGGCCCTCGCGCTCAACCGGGTGCGGACCGAGAAGGCGCCGCTGACCGCCGAGATCGCTCCCCGCGTGCGCGAGCAGGTCCGGCGCGTGATGCCCACCCCCCAGCCCGTCTCCGCACGCTGATCCGGCCCGCACCCGTCCGGCTACCAGAAGCCGACTTCCGGATACTTCGCCGACGGCCCGTCCAGCAGCGGCCGCCGCTCGCCTTTCAGGTGGATGTCGAGAAAGGCGGTGACGTAGTCCCGGGTGATCCGGAGGGAACGCTCACCGTTCATCGGGGAGACCCGCATGCCGAGCTGCGGCCCGAGCACCGCGTAGTCGACGAAGCTCACGTGCTCGGCACCGGTGACGGTGAGCCAGCGCTTCCACGCGCCGGTGACATGGGGCCAGAACAGGTCCCACGACTTCGGCTCTCCGCCGGTGACCGGCTGCTGCCGAGGGTTGCCGATCATCATGAACGGCTTGGTGATCGGCTTGGCGGGGGTCGCGGGGTTGTAGGAGCCGTCCAGGTTGACCGCGGCCGTGATGCGGTCGCTCACGGCGAGCAGGTGGGCGGCGCTCTGGCCGCCGACCGAGTGCCCGACCATCGCGATCCTGCGCTCGTCGATCAGCCGGTTCCAGCGCCTCGTCCGCTCCAGCCGGTCCAGCACGAAGGTCGTGTCGGCCGCCCGCACCCGGGCGACCTTCTCCCCCAGCTCCGGGGTCTGACCACCCGCACCGGCCTCGAACGTGACGGTCCTGCCGTCGGGGAACGTGGTGGCGACCGACTCGTGGGTGTGCTCGATGCCCGCGACCACGTAACCCCGGCTCGCGAACTCCTCGGCCAGCGAGGTCAGCGTGGCCCGTGGCATGGTCATCCCGGGCGACATGACCACCAGCGGCCATCCGCCTCTCTTCGTGAGCGCGGGCGCGTCGGCTCGGGAGTGCGTCTTCGTCTTCGTGAGCGTGCCCGGCGGGAGGTCCTTCAGCTGGGGGGAATCCCCCGAGGATCAGCGCTGACTCCTGCGGGGTGACATACGGCGCGGCCGTGCCCTTCGCCCTCACGGCCGGATACCAGAGGGAGACCATCAGCTCTCGTGGCCTGCCGTCCACCCAGGGGTCGGGCCGGCGGGAGTCGACCAGGTGGACGTCGGACCGTCCGACCGCGTAGCGCCCGGTCGGAGCGGGCAGGGCGGGCTCGGGAGCGGCGGAGGCGCCGCTGGTGAGGGGCGACAGGGCGATCGTGCCGGCGATGAGGAGGTTCTTCATGCCCGTCACCCTGCAAGGTGGTGCCGCCGTACCGTCCCCGGCGAAGGTCACGCGACGTGTGCGACTTTCGTAGGGGGTCGCTCCGCCGGACGCACCAATAGCCTCTGACCGTGAACATCCTGGATCGGGCCCTGCCGTGGGCGCTCGGCGGCGTGGTGTTCCTGCTCTGCGCGGGCTCCGCGTACGGCTGGGCCGGTGTCGCGACGACGCTGCCCGCCCCGGTGGCCCTGGCGATCGCCGCTGCCGCGGCGGCGGCCGCCGTCGTCGCCAGGCGTTCGGTGTGGCCGGTGACCGTGGTGGCGGCCGTCGCCTACATCTGGCCGGCCATGTGGCCGCCGGCGGTGGTGGCCTCCTACTACGCGGGCCTGCACCTGGGGCGCCGTCGGACCCTGTGGCTCTACGCGGCCGGTGCGTCCGCCGTGTGGGCGCTGGGCGGAGTCGTTTCCTGCCTGAGCGGCGGCCACCGGGCGCTGACGATGGGCTCCTCGCCCAACGTGCTCATCCTGGGTGGTGCGCTGGTCGGGCTTCCGCTGGTGGCCGGCCTATGGAGCCACGCCAGGCGGCAGGTGCTCGTGGCCATGCGCGAACAAGCCGAACAGCTGGTGCGGGAACAGGTCCTGCGCGCGGATCAGGCACGCGCCCAGGAACGCGCCCGCATCGCGCGGGAGATGCACGACGTGGTCGCGCACCGGGTGTCGCTGATGGTCCTGCACGCCGGTGCCTTGGAGGTCGGCGCGCCGGACGAGCGTACGGCCCGGGCGGCCGCCCTGATCGGCGACGTCGGCAGGGAGGCTTTGGGCAACCTGCGCGAGGTGCTCGGCGTGCTGCGCGCGCAGGGCACCTCCCGCGACCCGCAGCCCACACTGGCCGACCTCGACCGGCTGCTCGCGCAGTCCCGCGCTCTCGGCCTCGTGGTCAACCGGCGCGACGAGGGCCCGGCCCGCCCGCTCGGGCAGTCCGCGGAACGCACCGCCTACCGGGTAGTGCAGGAGGCGCTGACCAACGCGCACAAGCACGCCGGCGGCGCCGAGACCGACGTGCTCGTCCGGTACCTGCCCGCCGGACTGGAGGTCGTCGTCCGCAACGCGCCGTCCGCCGCGAGCCAGGTGCTTCCCGGGTCCGGCTGGGGCCTGGTCGGCCTGCGCGAACGTGTCGAACTGCTCGGGGGCAGCCTGGAAGCCGGCCCGCACGAAGGCGGTTTCCGGGTGCTGGCGAGGATCCCCGCCACATGATCCGCGTACTGATCGCCGACGACGAGGCGCTGGTCAGGTCGGGACTGCGGATGATCCTGGAATCGGCGGGCGACGTGGTGGTCGTCGGCGAGGCACGCGACGGCGAGGAGGCGATCGGCGCGGCCGCCCGGCTCAGGCCCGAGGTCGTGCTCATGGACGTCCGGATGCCCGGCATGGACGGCCTCACCGCCGCGGGACGGCTCCTGCGCGGCGCCGGCGCCCCGAAGGTGGTCATGCTGACCACCTTCGACCTGGACGAGTACGTCCACGAGGCGCTGCGCCTCGGCGCCGTGGGGTTCCTGCTCAAGGACACCCCGCCACGTGAACTGATCGCCGCGGTCCACACGGTCGCCGAGGGCAACGCGATGCTCTCCCCCGCCGTGCTGAAGAGGCTTCTCGGCTCGTTCGTGCGCAGGGCGCCCTCGCGCGCCGAGGTCGCACGCGAGCGGCTCGCCGCGCTCACGGCGAGGGAGGAGGACGTGGTCAGGGCGCTGGCACGCGGCCTGTCCAACGCCGAGATCGGCCGGGAGCTGAAGCTGTCGGAACCGACCGTGAAGGCGCACGTGAGCCGGCTGCTCGCCAAGCTGGGCCTGGCCAACAGGGTGCAGTTGGCGATCCTCGTGCACGACGCCGACCTCGCCTGACGCCGGCGTCCGCCGCCCGGCCCGGGCTTCGCCATACGAAAGTGGGGGTGCCGCCCGCCGATCGTCCGATGTGCCGTGACCTGCGGAGTGCCTAACTTCATGGGGTGTCGGCCCTGACCCTCGGCCCTGATCTCTGTAGGGGATGGGCCCGCGTCCTATCCGGGATCTCCCGGATGTCCCCGGTGCTCCCTGGCCGACACGGTGTATGGGTCCCAACGATCGGAGTCACGCTGATGTCGCACGCCCTCCTCGACCTGGTGCAGCAGGTGATGTCGTCGCCCTGGTTATATGTGGCGCTTTTCGCCCTGGCGCTGCTCGACGGGTTCTTCCCTGTCGTGCCGGCCGAGACCTCGGTGATCACCGCCGCGGTGTTCGCCGCGTCGGGCGAGACCAACCTGGCCCTGGTCATCCTGGTCGCGGCTCTCGGGGCCTTCGCCGGTGACCACATCTCCTATCTGATCGGAAACAGGTCGGGGGGCAGGTTGCGGGAGAAGAAGGCGTTCGTCTGGGCGCGGAACGCGCTGGCCGAGCGGGGCGGTCTCGTCCTGGTCGTGGCCAGGTACATCCCCGGCGGGCGCACCGCGACCACGCTCACCATGGGCGCCGTACGGCACCCGTTGCGCTCGTTCACGCTCTTCGACGCGATCGCGGCGGGCTCGTGGGGGGTGTACTCCGGTCTGATCGGCTTCTTCGGCGGGATGGCGTTCGAGAACGACCCGATCAAGGGCCTGCTCCTCGGTCTCGGCATCGCGCTGTCGATCGCCATGGTCGTCGAGCTGGTGAGGTGGCTCAGGAAACGACGCGCCGTCCGGCTCTCCCCGGAGCGTCTTCCCGCGGGCACGTCCGCCTGACCCTGTCGTCACGGCTCACACCCGGGCACCGGCCCCCGCTCACACGGCGGCGCGCAGGTAGGCGAGGACGGCGAGCACCCGGCGGTGGTCGTCGGCGTCCGGGGGG
Organism: Microbispora sp. NPDC004025; assembly: GCF_053604425.1. Classification (NCBI taxonomy): domain Bacteria; kingdom Bacillati; phylum Actinomycetota; class Actinomycetes; order Streptosporangiales; family Streptosporangiaceae; genus Microbispora; species Microbispora sp. NPDC004025. Next base: position 97,214 of record NZ_JBSGHN010000018.1, read on the forward strand.
AGGTCGAGCTTGGCCAGGATGCTCGCGATGTGCTTGGCGACGGCCGCCTCGGAGACGAACAGCGCGCGGGCGGTCGCGGCGTTGGAGCGGCCCTCCGCGACCAGGGCGAGCACCTCCCGCTCGCGCGCAGTGAGCCGGGCGAGCGGGTCGGCGCGCCCGCGCAGCAGCTGCCTGACCACCTCCGGGTCGATAACGGTGCCGCCGCCCGCGACCGTCGTCACCGCGCCGGCGAACTGCGCGACGTCGCCGATCCGGTCCTTGAGCAGGTAGCCGACGCCCCCGGCGCCCGCCTCGTCGAGCAGCTCGGCCGCGTAGGTCTGCTCGACGTACTGGCTGAGCACGAGCACCGGTAGGGACGGCCGCGCCGCCCGTAGCTCCAGCACGGCCCGCAGCCCTTCGTCGCTGAAGCCGGGGGGCATGCGCACATCCGCGATCACGACGTCCGGGTCCCGCTCGGCGACGGCCGCGATCAGCGCGGGCGCGTCGCCCACCGCGGCCACGACGTCGTGCCCGAAGCGCTCCAGCAGACCGGCCAGGCCCTCCCGGAGCAGTACCGAGTCTTCGGCGATCACCACGCGCACGGGATCTCCGCCCTGACCGTGGTCGGGCCGCCGTGTGGGCTCTCGACGCCGAGCGTGCCCTCGACGGCCGCCACCCGGTCGGCGAGCCCGGTCAGGCCCGTGCCGCGCGCGGGGTCCGCTCCCCCGCGCCCGTCGTCGGCGACCTCCAGCACGAGCACGCCCCGGCGCAGCCGGCCGCGCACCGTGCAGGAACCCGCGCCGCTGTGCTTGGCCACGTTCGCCAGCGTCTCGCAGACGACGTAGTAGGCCGCCGCCTCCACCCTGGCGGGCAGCCGCCCGTCCAGCGCGATGTCCACGCGGACGGGCACCGGCGATCTTCCGGCGACGTCGCGCACGGCGGCCGGCAGCCCGCGGTCGGCGAGCACCTGCGGATGGACCCCGCGGATCAGCTCGCGCAGCTCCGCGAGCGCCTGTCCCGCCAGCTCGCGGGCCTCCTCCAGCCGCAGGGCCGCGGGCGAGCCCGGCGGAAGGTCGAGCCCGGCCAGGCCCAGCTTCATCGACAGGGCCACCAGCCGCTGCTGCGCGCCGTCGTGCAGGTCGCGCTCGATGCGGCGGCGCTCGGCCTCGAAGGCGTCCACGAGGCGTGCCCGGGACCGCGCGACCTCGCGCGTCTCGGCCCCTTCCGGCACCAGCATGGCCCGCGCCATCGCCGCCCGGGCGCCCGCCCAGGCGCTGACCGTGTACGCGGCCACGGGCACCAGCAGCAGTCCGGCCGCCGAGCCGATGAAGGTCTCCCCCAGCGTGGCCTCACCCTCGGGGCTGATCGGCTGCACGACCGGGGAAAGGATCAGCACGGCCGGTCCGGCGATCGCGACCACCGCCACCAGCAGGTCCACCCAGCCGAGCACGACCAGCGCCACGAGGGCGTGCCCCGCCTCCCGCCACCCCGGCCACAGGCCACCCGGCAGCCCGCGCACCGGCTGCCGGTCCGCGAGCCGCAGCCGCCACCGCTCGAACCAGGCCACGGGCACCAGCAGCGCGGCGGCCACCAGGACGGCCACCAGCACGGCGGTCATCGCGCCCGCGGCGCCGTCCACCGCCCGCGCCGACGACAGCACGGTGGCGAACGCGAACCCCGGAACGGCACCGGTCAGCAGGTACGCCAGGGAGCGCCAGGGCCAGACGGAGGTCAGGAAGCGGCCCGGCGGCCCGGCGAGCGCCTCCAGAGCGGTCCGGGGCGCGAGGGCTGCGGGGGCGACGGCGGGAGCGGCGGAAACGAGGATGGGGGCGGCCACGGCACCGACGTTAACCGCTCGACGCGCCGGTGTCGGTAGTGCTGGGAATACCTCCGGTTCTCGCCCCAGCGCCAATGCCCGGCGGGTCCGCCGCCGGTTGGCTGAGCGACATGACACCACCCGACATGACACCGTCCGACATGACACCGTCCGACACGACACCGCCCGACACGACACCGCCCGGCATGACACCATCCGGCACGACACGGACGACCGGGCACGTGGTCCTGCTCGACTCGGTCCGCATGGTTCACGGCACCGGGCCGGGCGCGGTGACCGCTCTCGACGGCGTGACCCTCGGCTTCGGCCGGGGGACCTTCACGGCCGTGATGGGGCCGTCGGGCTCCGGCAAGTCCACGCTGCTGCACTGCGCCGCCGGGCTCGACCGTCCGGCGGCCGGGACCGTGCTGATCGACGGCACCGACCTCGGTTCGCTGGACGAGAGGGCGCTCACCCTGCTGCGCCGGGACCGGGTCGGCTTCGTCTTCCAGGAGTACAACCTGGTCGACGCGCTCACGGCCGAGGAGAACGTGGCGCTGCCCCTGCGCCTGGCCGGCCGCCGCCCCGCCCCCGCCTCGGTGCGCGCCGCGCTGGGTGAGGTCGGCCTGGCCCACCGGGCCGGGCATCGGCCCGCCGAGCTGTCCGGCGGCGAGCGGCAGCGGGTCGCGATCGCCCGCACGCTGATCGCCCGGTCGCAGGGAACAGAGCCCGTCGTGCTCTTCGCCGACGAGCCGACCGGCGCGCTCGACAGCGCCGCGTCGCGTGCGGTCATGGAACTCCTGCGCGGGCTCGTGGACACCCGCGGGCAGACCGTCGTCATGGTCACCCACGACCCCGCCGCCGCGGCGTACGCGGACCGGGTCGTGCTGCTGGCGGACGGCAGGCTCGCCGGGGAGCTGGGCCGGTCGAGCGCCGCCGAGATCGCCGCGCGCACGACCCTGCTGGAGGAGGCGTGCTGAGCCTCGACCTGCTGCGCTCCCTGCTGCGTGGCCGGTGGACGGGGCTCGTCGGCAGTCTCGTCGCGCTGTGCCTCGGCACCGTGATCCTCTCCGCGACCACGCTGCTGCTGGCCTCCGCCGGCCCGCGCGTGCCCGAGCGGTACGCCGCCGCGCCCCTGCTCGTCCGCGTTCCCGGCACGCCCGGCGAGGAGAACGCCTTCAGGGAGAGCCGGCCCTGGTCCCCCGAGACCGCCGGGTCGCTGGTCCGCGCGCTGACGTCCGTGCCCGGCGTCGCGGCGGCCGTGCCCGACCGCGCCTTCTACGCCCAGGCCGTCGTCGGCGGCAGGCCGGCGGGCGGGCACGAGGCCCGGAGCTGGAGCGTCGCCGCGCTGGCGCCGTACCGGCTGGTGACCGGCCGGGCGCCGGTCCACGCCGGAGAGGTGGTGCTCGACCGCGCGCTCGGGCTCGCACCGGGCTCGCCCGTCACGCTGCTGACGGCGCGCGGACCGGCGCCGTACACGGTCACGGGCCTCACCGACGGCCCCGGGCCGTACGTGTCGGAGGGCGAGGCCGAACGGCTCGGGGGCGGTGTCCGGGTCGTCGGGCTGCTCGTCCGGCCGGGGGCCGATCTCGCCGTGGTGCGGAGCGCCGTGTCGCGTGCCGTACGCGGGGTCGCCGGCGAATCCGGCCAGGTGCTCGCGGGACCGGGCCGGGCGGCGGCCGAACCCGCCGCCGACGCCCGGACGCGCTGGATCGGCATGCAGGTGCTCACCGCGATGGCGGTGCTCGGCGGCTTCGTGTCCGTGTTCCTGGTGGCGTCCACCTTCGCGTTCCGGGTGAACCAGCGGCGCCGTGAGTTCGGTCTGCTGCGGGCGGCCGGCGCGACCCCGCGTCAGATCCGCCTGGTCGTGTACGGCGAGGCGCTCGCCGTCGGCGTGGTCGCGGCCACGGCCGGGACCCTGCTGGGCGCGGCCGTCGCGCCCGCGGTGGGCGGGATGCTCGTCACGGCGGGCGTCGAGCCCCCCTCGTTCGACGTGCGGTTCACGCCGTGGCCGCCCGCGGGGGCGGTCGCGGCCGGGATCGCGGCGGCCCTGCTCGGCGCGTGGTCGGCGGCACGCCGGGCCGCCCGGGTCCGGCCCCTGGAGGCGCTGCGCGAGCACGCGGCGGGGGGCGGGCCGATGACGCGGACGCGGTGGATCGCGGGGACGGTGGCCGTGGCCGGGGGCCTGGCCATGGCGGTGGCGAGCGGTTCCGCCCGGGAGGACGCGCTGGTGAACGACGTCCTGCTCGCCGCGATGGCGTTGATCGCCGGGCTCACGCTGCTCGCGCCGGTCGTCCTCCCGCCGCTCGTGCGGGCCCTGGCGTGGCCGATGGCCAGGTCGGCGGTGGGCATGCTGGCGGGGCGCGGCGCGGCGACGGCCGTGCGGCGCACCGCCGCCACCGCGGCCCCGGTGCTGCTGACGGTCGGCTTCGCCGTGCTCGTCACCGGCATGGTGCGCACGACCGCCGCGGCGTACACCGTGGAGGGGGCCGCGGGCGGCGGTGCGACGGCGGTGCTCGTGCCCGACGCCGCTCCGGGCCTCCCGGACGCGGCGCTGCGGGCCGCCTCGGCCGCCTCGGCCCCGCTTCCCGCCACCGTGTGGGGCGACAGGCCGCTCGCCGCGCTCGGCGGCGCTGATCTGCGCGGCCTTGATCTGGGCGGCCTTGATCTGGGCGGCGACCTCGGTGGCCTCGACGGCGACGTGATGGCGGTCGCCGGGTGGGCCGCGCGGGAGCACGGCTGGCGGGCGGGAGACCGCGTGCCGATCACCTTCGAGGACGGCCGGACCGTGCGCCTGCGGGTCGCGGCGGTCCTGGCCGAAGCTCCGGCGGAGGTGCTGGTCTCGCGGGACACGGTCCGCGCCCACGACCCGTCGGCGCTGACTCCCGAGGCGTACGTGTCCGGGCCGCCCGGGCGCACCTTCCCCGGCCTGGGGGCGAAGACGGTGAGCGTCGCCGACCGCGCGGCCGGCGAGCAGGCGGAGGAGGACCGGCTCGTCTGGCTGTTCACGCTCCTGCTGGTCGGGGTCTCGGCCGGCTACGCCGGTCTCGCGATCGTCAACACGCAGGTCATGGCGGCGTCGGCGCGGGTCCGCGACGTCGTGGTCCTGCGCCTGACCGGCGCGACACGACGGCAGGCGATCGCGGCGACCGCCGCCGAGGCGGCTCTGGTCACGGGGACGGGCACCGTGCTCGGCTTCGCGGTGGCCTTTCCCGCACTGCTGGGAATGCGCGCCGGACTGGCGGAGATGGCCGGGGGCGAGGTTCCCCTGGTCGTCCCCTGGCCGGCCGTGGCGGCGATCGTCGCCCTATGTCTCATCTTGGCGACCACATCCAGCACAATTTTCACATTTAGCACTTATGCCACTAAACGTAAAACGCAGGCAAGAGCGGATCAAAGGCCGTCTACCAGGGAAGACGCATGATCAGGCAAAGAGACCGTCAACCCTTCACCGTGAAATCGCAAGGGTTGTGATCCAAAGCGCCTGGGCGACTCTAATTCCGGACATCGCTTATTAACCTTTTTTTCCTGAGCATTGCATTACGGTCGACAAGGGAGGGTTCATGGCGGGCGGGCGCATGCCCAACTTTTTACGCCCGCGCTCGATCCAGGCGCGGACCGCCCTGATGAGCGCGATCGTCTCCCTGGTCGTCCTGACGGTGATCGGGACCGGTCTGGACATCGCCATCCGGAACCGGATCCACAGCCACCTCTTCATGGACACGCAGCGGGTGGCCACCGACTGGATCGCCTCGATGGGTCCCAACGGCATCCCCGCGCCGTCGGCGACGCGCGACGATCTCGTCCAGCTCGTCGACTCCGGCAACCGGGTGATCACCGCCAGCCGGGCGGCGAGTGGCAGGCCCCCGCTGACCTCCCCCTTCCCCACAGGGGAGGACCGCCTGCAGTACCGCATCGAGTGCCCGGACAAGGGGCGGTGCGTCGCGCTCACCGCCGTGCGGGTTCTGCCGGTGCAGTCCCGGCTGTTCTGGAACGGCGAGCCGCACGCCGTGTACGCGGGCAGGGCCGAGCCCGGTCTCCTGGCCACGCGGCGGCTGGAACTGTTCACCGCGATCGGAGTGCTGTTGATGACCGCCGGATGGACCTGGGCGAGCTGGCGTGCCGCGGGGCGCACGCTGCGCCCGGTCAGAGAGATTCGCGAGAAGGTGACGGAAATCAGCGTGCGCGACCTCAGCCTGCGGGTCCCCCAGCCGCCCGGGCGTGACGAGATCGCCGAGCTCGCCCGGGCCTCCAACAACTTCCTCGAACGCCTCGACACCTCCGTGCGCCAGCAGCGGCACTTCGCCTCGATGGTCTCCCACGAGCTGCGGACGCCGCTCGCCGGGCTGCGCACGCAGCTGGAGGAGGCCCTGCTCTACCGCGAGGAGACCGATCCGTACGAGACGATCCGGACGGCGGTGCGGACCACCGAGCGGTGCCAGGCAATCATCGACGAGATGCTCACGGTCGCCCGCGTCCGCACGGCCGCGACCGCCGAACCCGAGCCGATCGACCTCGGGACGCTCGTGCGGGAGGAGGCCGCCGCCCGCACCGGCGGCGTGCCCGTGCGGACCGAGGTCAAGGACGAGGTGACCGTGCTCGGCAACCGGGTCCAGCTGTGCGGCGTGCTGACCAACCTGCTGGTCAACGCCCAGCGGCACGCGTACAGCGAGGTGGCGGTCACGGTCGAGCGGGCCGGCGACGAGGCGGTCGTCACCGTGCTCGACGACGGCGACGGCATCGCGCCGGAGGACCGCGAGCGGGTCTTCGAACCGTTCGTCCGGCTGAAGGACGGGCGCCGCCGCGACCCGAAGGGCACCGGGCTGGGCCTCGCCCTGTGCCGCGTCACGGCGGACGCCCATCACGGGACGCTGCGGGTCGAGGACTCCCCGCGCGGCGCCCGCTTCGTCCTGCGCCTGCCGCTGCCCGCGGGCTCCTGACCCGGCCCCCGGCCCGGCGGGCCGGGCGTCGTCAGCCGGCGAGCCTCCCCGGCACCGGCACGGCGGCGAGGGTCAGCGCGAAGTCGCCGGCGCTGTCGGTGTACCAGCGGCAGACCGTGAAACCGGCCCGGGACAGCTCGTCGAGCACTCCCTCCCTGCGGAACTTGGCGCTGATCTCCGTCCGCATCTCCTCGCCCTCGGCGAAGGCCACCGTGAGGCCGAGCGCCCTGATCGGGACCTCCATCGGCCGGGTGGCCCGCAGCCGCATCTCGATCCAGTCGTGGTCCTCGTCCCACAGCGCGACGTGCTCGAACGCCTCCGGCTCGAAGCCGGCGTCCAACTCCCGGTTGAGCACGTGCAGCACGTTGCGGTTGAAGGCGGCCGTCACTGCCTGAGGGTCGTCGTACGCCCTGACCAGGCGGACGGGGTCCTTCACCAGGTCGGTGCCGAGCAGCAGGGTGTCGCCCGGCCGCAGCGTGGCGCGCAGTTCCTTGAGGAACACCTCCCGCGCGGCGGGCGGGAGGTTGCCGATCGTGCCGCCGAGGAAGGCCACCAGCCGCCTGCCCGTCCTGGGCAGCAGCGCCAGGTGCTGCTCGAAGTCGGCGCGCACCGGCCGCACGTCCAGGCCCGGATAGCGTACGGCGAGCCGCTCGGCCGCGGCCGCCAGCGTGACGGCGTCGACGTCGACCGGCGTGTAGGCCCGCAGCGTCCCGGCGTTGGCCATCGCGTCGAGCAGGAGCACGGTCTTCTCGCTGGTGCCCGAACCCAGCTCGACGAGTGTGTCGGCGCGGCTGAGGCCCGCGACGTCGACCGCGCGGCGGCGCAGGATCTCCAGCTCCCGCCGGGTGGGGTAGTACTCCGCCAGCCGGGTGATCCGGGAGAACAGCTCGCTGCCCGCCTCGTCGTAGAACCACTTGGGGGGCAGCCACTTGGGTGACGAGGTGAGCCCGGCGCGTACGTCGTTCTCCAGAGCCTGGCGCAGGTAGTCGCCGCCGAGATGATCGGTAACCATGGTCGCCTCTCAATCGATGGGTGTCACCGAGACGCCGTCGGGGGACGCGAGCAGCAGGCTCCGGTCGGGCACGGCCCGCCAGCCCGGCCGATCGTCCAGCGGTTCGCTGGCGACGAGCACCCCCTGCTCCAGGTGCGTGAACAACGTGTCGCCCCACGCGACGGCGGCCAGGTGCGTACCTCCCGTGACGAGCAGGTTCAGCCGGGCCTCGCCGTCGCCCTCCGCCGCCGCGCGGACGACGTCGGCCAGGACGCCGGCGAGCGGCAGGCCGTCCCGCAACCGGGTGAACACGGCCGCGGCGAGCCACGCCGAGTCGCACACGCTCTCCGCGTCGGCCGCGAGGGGCCTGACCGCCTCGCGCCGGACCCGGCCGTTGTGGCTGAGCAGCCAGGGCCCGTCGGCGAACGGCGCGGTGGCGCTCTCCTCGATCGGCATGCCGGCCGTGGCGGACCTGACCGCCGCGATGAGGCAGGACGACCGCGCCACCGCGGCGAGGCCGGGCATGTTGGCGTCGGCCCAGATGGGCACCGTACGGCGGTACCGCACGGGCCGGGGGCCGTCGTACCAGCCGAAGCCGAACCCGTCGGCGTTCACCGTGCCGTACTTCTGCATGCGCGGCGCGTACGACTGGCGCAGCAGCCCGTGCCCGGGGTCGCTGATCAACGAGGTCACCGGCCGCACCGGGCCCAGCCACGCCGCGTGGCGGCACATTCCCTCAGTCCTCCGAGCGCGCGCAGCGGAACCCGGCGAAGATCTGCCGCCGGATCGGGTAGTCCCAGTTGCGGAAGGTCGTGCGCACGGCGGAGGGATGGGTGGCCCACGACCCGCCGCGCAGCACCCGGTAGGTCTCCCCGAAGAAGACCTTGCTGTACTCCTCGTAGGGGAAGCAGCGGTAGCCGGGATAGGGCTGGAACCAGGAGTCCGTCCACTCCCACACGTCCCCCACCAGCTGCTCCACGCCGTATGGACTCGCGCCGTCCGGGAACGCCCCGGCGGGCGCGGGCCGGGCGGCGCGGTGGCCGAGGTTGGCCCAGCGCCCGAGGTGGCCGGGGTCGGCCTCGCCCCAGGGGTACGTGCGGCCCCCGCACGCCTTCTCCCACTCGGCCTCGGTCGGCAGGCGCTTGCCCGCCCACCGGGCGTACGCGTCGGCCTCGTACCACGAGACGTGCTGCACCGGCTCGTCCGGCGGCACGGGCTCCTCCCGGCCGAAGCGGATCCGCCACCAGGTGTCCCCGTCCCGGGTCCAGAACAGCGGGGCCTCCACGCCGGTCCGCTCGACCCACTCCCAGCCCTGCGGCAGCCACCAGCGCGGGTCGCGGTAGCCGCCGTCCTCGACGAACTCCATGTACGCCCCGTTGGTGACGGGATGGCGGTCGATCCAGTAGCCCGGCAGGTAGATCCGGTGAGCCGGCCGCTCGTTGTCGTACGCCCAGGCCACGGTGTCGGTGCCCATCGTGAAGACCCCTGCGGGGATGTGCACCTCAGGGTCACCGGCCGGCCGGCCCGGCGGCAGTTCCCCGTCGCGGACCAGGCCGGGCCGCCGGGACAGCTGGAGCGTGGCGAGCATCGTCTCGTCGTGCTGGTGCTCGTGCTGGAGCACCAGCCCGAAGACGTAGCCGCCGGACCGCAACGGGGCGGGATCGGTCAGGTCCACCAGGTCGAGGACGTCGAGCACCCGGCCGCGTACGCCGGAGATGTACTTCCTGGCCTCGGCCGGGCCGAGCAGCGGCAGCGAGGGCCGGTCCTTGCGCGGGTACTTGAACGCGTCGTAGAGATGGTCGATCTCCGGGCGCAGCGGCTCGATGCCGCCCACCTCCCGCAGCACCCACAGCTCCTCGTAGTTCCCGACGTGCGCGAGGTCCCAGACCAGCGGTGACATCAGGGGCGAGTGCTGGCGCACGAGCATGTCGTCGTCGGTGTCGGTGTAGGCGAGCGACCGCTCGCGTACGGCCTCGAGCTCGGCCGCGATCCGCTCCTTCAGGCCGGTCGGGCCGGCGTCGCCCAGGACGGCGTCGAGATCGGTCACGCGTACATCTCCTCCATCTGGTCGGCGGCCGGTGATCGGCCGGATTCGATGTGCCGGGAGGCGAACGCACGGACCCGGGCGACCAGCCGGGGCTCGGCCCCGAGGCGGGGCAGGGCCTCGGCGGCGGCGCGGAAGCAGACGGAGGCGGACCGGCGCAGCTCCGGGTCGGCGAGACCGAGCCGGGCGGCCTCCATCCACCGGTGCGCCACCGGCCGGGCCGCTTCGAGAGCCGCGGTGGCGGCCCGGTCGTCGGTGACGAGCGCGTGGACGACGGCCACGCACACGGGCCACTCGGCGGCCCCCTGCGCGTCGAGGTAGCGCACCTCCAGCCAGCCCCGCGGGCGCACGGGCGGGAAGAGCGTGGTGGCGTGGTAGGCGAGATCGTCCTCACTGGGGGGACGCCCGGCCACGCGGGCGAAGTCGCGGAACACCGAGCCGTCGAGGACCGGCAGGAAGCCGCCGTCCCCACGGACCAGCATGAGCCGGGCGTCGAGGAGGTAACGCGCCCAGTCGTCCACCGGATCGCCTCCGCGCGGGACCGGCGCGGTCCTGCTCGGGTCGAGCCTGCTCCACACGGCCTGGCGGCCCGAGGCCCATCCGCCCGCGGGCGAGTTGGCGAAGGCCGCCACCAGCACCGGGCCGAGCACGTGGGCGCGTTCCCAGCGGACCCGGGGATCCTCGCCGAAGTCCAGGTTGATCTGGACGGACGCGGTCGAGCACATCATCGTGAGGCCGTGCGGGCGGCCGAGGAAGGCGGCCATCGCCTCATACCGGGGCTCTCGTAACTGGCGCAGGGGCGGGCGGAGCGTGTCCAGGCCCCGGCCGCCCAGCCGCAGCCCGGCCCGGGCGAGCGCGAGCCGTACGGCGCCGACGTCGGCGGTGAGCTTCGCGATCGCGGCGGGCAGGACGTCCGGCGGGGCGGACAGTTCGAGCTGCCCGCCCGGTTCGAACGTCACGCGGCTGCCGCCGGGGAGCATGGGGAGCGCGTCCGCGATCCGGGCGACGGGGACGTGGAGCGCGGGGTCAGCGGCGTCGAAAACCAGGAACTCCAGCTCGACGCCCAGCCGGTCGGAGGTGACTCCGCGGAAGCAGTCCCGGGCGTAGTTCTGCACGTCGGTCATTCGCCCCCCATCGGGCCGAGGTTTGCCGACTCGGTGATGCCGAGTCAACTTTCCCCGTAATCACCCCCTTCAACCTGAAACCCACTGAAACAGGGCGTTCACCCAGGTCACGCGGCCGTGGCCCAGTCCTCGTCACGCATCCGGATCATCGAGACGCCGACGACGCCGAAGACCACGAGCAGGATGACGGGGCCGCCGAGGCCCAGCACGAGGTTCCACGCGCTCGCGCCGAACAGCCAGACGAGGATGCCGACGAGCACGCCGGCCGGGAACCACCATCCGGCCCGGCCTCCCCACGCGTACGCGACGGCCACGAGCACGAGGCCGAGGAACGACCCGATCATCCCGGGCATCTGCCAGGCGATGATCATCGCGGGCTGCGCCGCGTCCTGCATGAGCTTCTCCGCCTGGTCGACCGGCAGCATCCGGAACGCCACGATGTCGAAGAAGTCCGAGATCATCAGTGCCGAGAAGTTGATGAGGCCGAGGATCGCGACCACGCCCGCGATGTTGGCGAGCACCACGCCCTTCTTGCGGACGAGGTGGACGAGGCCGATCACGCCGGGGACCCACAGGATCCACGCGTAGTGGAGGAGCGTCGCGCTGACGCCCACGGCGCCCGGGTTGTGCGCGTACACGAGAGGGTCCTCGACCCCGGGCTCGGACGGGTCGGCGGCCATGCCGAGGAGCAGGCAGAGCGGGGCGAGGATGAGGCTCGTGCCCGCCGCGACGCGGCGGAAGGAGTTCGCGTTGGCAATCATGCGGAGGACCGTACGGATCGGTCCCCCGCGGTGTCGTCAAAGCACGTTTTGACGACATGTCCACCTAGAGGAGGATTTACGGAACGGTACATTCCGGACAACCGTTACCCTCTGCGTCATGCTCCACCGCCGTCCCCCCACTCTCGTCGACTGGCTCGTCGCGGTGGCCGTGGGCCTGTTCGCGATCGCCGAGGAGATCGGCGGACGCTCCATGGGCCCCTCCCGCGAGGACCTCCCCATCTGGATCGCCGCCGGGGTCGTCACCGCCGCCGGCGTGCTGTTCCGGCGCCGCGTCCCCTTCGTGATCCTGTGCGTCTACTCCCTCGTCAACGTCCTGCTGTTCGCCCTCGCCCCCCAGATGGCGGCGGCCTGGCAGTTCTACACCGAGCTCGTGCTGCTGTTCACCCTGCTGTCGGAGGTGCGGCCGGACAGTGTGAAGGCCGTGACCGGCCTGGTCGCGAGTGGTGCGTACGTCGTCTCCATGCTGGCGGCCTCGTCCCCGCCGGCCGGGTGGGGCGACATCGCCGTGGCGGTGGTGATGTCCGCGATCGCGGCCGGAGCCGGTCTGGCCGTGCGGCGGCATCGCGCGCTCGCCGCGCAGGCCGCCGAACGCGGCGAACTGCTGGCCCGCGAGGCGGTGTCGGAGGAGCGCGCCCGCATCGCCCGCGAACTGCACGACATCGTCGCCCACAGCGTCAGCGTGATGACCATGCAGACCGGCGGCGTACGGCTCATGCTGCGCGAGGACCAGGAACGCGAGCGGCAGGTGCTCGCGTCGATCGAGGAGACGGGCCGCGGCGCGGTGGAGGAACTGCGCCGGATGCTCGGCCTGCTGCGCGGGCCGCAGGCGGACGCGGGCCACCAGGCCGGCCTCGACCGGCTGGACGACCTGCTCGACCAGGTCAGGGCGGCGGGGCTCGAGGTGGCCCTGGAGATGCGGGGAGACCCGGTGCCACTGCCCGCCGGGCTCGACCTCTCGGCCTACCGCATCGTGCAGGAGGCGCTGACCAACGCGCTCAAGCACGCGGGCCCGACCCGGGCGGCGGTCACGGTGGACTACCGCCCCGGGGAGCTGCACCTGGAGGTCGTCGACCACGGCCCGCGCCAGGGCAGGACGCGGGCGCGCGGCCCCAGGCAGGAAAGCGGGCCGGAGGGCGGGCACGGGCTGATCGGCATGCGGGAGCGTGCCGCGCTGTTCCACGGCACGCTCACCGCGGGACCGCTCGCCTCGGGCGGGTTCGGCGTCCGGGCGGTGCTGCCCCTGTGAGTCACATCGGCATTCTCATCGCCGACGACCAGGCGATGATCCGGGCCGGGCTGCGCCTGGTCATCGGCACCCAGCCGGACCTCGCCGTGCTGGGCGAGGCGTCCGACGGCGAACGCGCCGTGGAACTGGCCCGCAGCCTGCGGCCCGAGGTCGTGCTGCTCGACATCGCGATGCCCCGCCTCGACGGCCTGGAGGCGGCCCGGCGGATCCTGTCCGCGCCCGAGCCGCCGCGCGTGATCATGCTGACGACCTACGACACCGACGAGAACCTCGACCACGCCCTGCACGCCGGGGTCAGCGGCTTCCTGCTCAAGGTCTCGCCCCCCGAGCACCTGTTCGCGGCGATCCGCAGCGCCGCCCGCGGCGAGCTGCTGCTCGACCCCGCCGTCACGGGCAGGGTCGTGGACGCCTACCGCCGCGCACAGCCCGCCGCGCCACCGCCGGAGACCGGGCTGACGCCCCGGGAGGAGGAGGTGCTGCGCCTGGTCGCGCGAGGGCTGTCCAACGGCGAGATCGCCAGCACGCTGTCGATCAGCGAGGCGACGGTGAGCACGCACATGAACCGCCTGCTGGCCAAGCTCGGCCTGCGCGACCGCGCCCAGGCCGTCCGGTACGCCTACGAGTCGGGCGTCGTCCGCCCAGGAGACCCCTCGTCCTGAACCGGTAGCGTTGGTGCACATGACAGCTATCGACTCCACCACCTCGGGTGCGTACGGGATCGGCCTCGCCACGATCGCCGCGGACGGCACCGTGCTGGACACCTGGTTCCCCTTCCCGGCGCTGGGCGAGCCCCCGGCCGTGGGCACCGAGCCGATCGCGGGCGAGGACCTCGGCGAGGGCATGGCGGACCTGGTCGGCCCCGACCCCGCCCGGGGCGTCGAGGTCGTGGCCGTGCGCACCGGCATCGCCGACCTGTCGGCCCCGCCGGCCGACGCGCACGACGTGTACCTGCGGCTGCACCTGCTGTCCCACCGCCTGGTCCGGCCGCGTTCGATCAACCTCGACGGGATCTTCGGGCTGCTCGCCAACGTGGTGTGGACCAACCACGGCCCGTGCAGGGTGGAGGGCTTCGAGGAGGTGCGGCTGCGCCTGCGGGCCCGGGGCCCGGTGACCGTCTACGGCGTGGACAAGTTCCCCCGGATGGTCGACTACGTGCTGCCCTCCGGCGTGCGGGTCGCCGACGCCGACCGCGTACGGCTCGGCGCCCACCTCGCGAGCGGCACCACCGTCATGCACGAGGGCTTCGTCAACTACAACGCCGGCACGCTCGGCGCCTCGATGGTGGAGGGCCGCGTCTCCGCCGGGGTGATCGTGGGCGACGGGTCCGACGTGGGCGGCGGCGCCTCGATCATGGGCACGCTGTCCGGCGGCGGCAAGGAGGTCATCTCGATCGGCGAGCGCTGCCTGCTCGGGGCCAACGCCGGCGTCGGCATCTCGCTGGGCGACGACTGCGTGGTTGAGGCCGGGCTGTACGTCACGGCGGGCACCAAGGTCACGCTGCCGGACGGGACGGTCGTGAAGGCCAGGGAGCTTTCGGGTAAGTCGGGTCTGCTGCTGCGCCGCAACTCGACGACCGGCGCGGTCGAGGCGGTGTCCCGCGACAGCAGAGGCATCGAGCTCAACGCCGCTCTGCACGCCAACGACTAGGCCGCGACCAGACCCTGAATTGACCCTGAGTCTGCCCTGAACTTGGCCTTCGGCCCTGTGACCGGCGGGAGGGCGGCCCGTACGGTGAAGGCATGGGACGCATTCTCCTCATCGCCGCAGCCGTCATCGTCGGGTTCTTCCTTCTCGGTTCCGTCATCGGGCTCATCTTCGGCGCGCTGAAGTGGGTTCTGATCATCGGCGCGATCGCGCTGATCGTGTCGGTGGTGCTGAAGCTCACCCGGAGCAGCAGGTCCGGTCACTACAGCTGACCGGTCTCGTGACCGTACGGAAAAAGGGGCGGGCCCCGCCGCGGATGCGGCGGGGCCCGCTGTCACTCGCGCCTCGTGTTACGAGAGGGGCGGGTAGGCGTTCTGCATGAGCTGCTGGAACTGGGCCGAGAACCAGTGGCCCGAGACCGGGGCGCCGGCGAGAGCACCGGACGGGTTGTTGCCGTTCAGGTTGTTACCGCCGTAGGTCGGGTCACACATCCGGTCGAAGCCCTTGCCCTCGTCGTTCGGGATCTGAGAGCTGGAGCCGTCGGACTCACCCGGAGGCTTGATCCAGACGTAGGCGTCGAGACCGGCGGCGGGGGTGGCCCTCGGCCGCTCACCCATACCGGCGCCGGACTGGTTACACCAGTTGCCGGCGTGGATGCGGCGGTCGATACGGGACTGGTTGACGAACGTGTCCACGCTGGTGGACGTGCTCGGCCCGGTCGGCCGGGCCGAGCCGCCCCAGCCGTTGCGGGAGGTGTCGATCAGCATGCCCAGCGTGTTCGGGAAGCCCTTCGCCACCAGAGCGTTGCGGAGAGCGACCGCGAAGGACTGCTCGTCCACGTACCAGTTCCAGTCGACCCACTTGGACTGGCGCACCGACTGGCCGTTCACCTGGGTGTTGATGGTGAAGTACGGCTCGATCGTCGCGCCGAAGTTGGCGGTGTTCACGATGAAACCGTCGATGCTGTTCACGCCGGCGGTGGTGCCGGTGGCGACCTGGTGGAAGAGGTTCACCATCGGCTGGAAGTTGTTGTCCCAGCCGAGCCAGGCGTGGTGCGCCGCGTCCACGTAGGTGTAGACGTTCTTGATCGCGTGCAGCTTGTTCAGCGCGTACTGCACACCCTGGACGTAGGCGCCCGAGGACTCGGCCTCCTGACACGCCTGGAACGCGCTCACGTTGGTGATCAGGTTCGGCAGCGAGTCGGGCTCGATGATCGTCACGATGCGGAGGTTGGAGTACTTCGAGTCCGCCATGATCCCGGCGATCACGTCGATGTACTCGCTCTTGTACCGCGCGAGACCGTTCTGCGCGATCTTCAGCTCGCCGTTCGAGGCCAGCGCCGAGCAGTCGCGGTTCGGCAGGTCGTAGATGACGACCTGGATCGTGAGAGGCGTGTCGCCGTTGGCCGCGTCCTGCTTGACCGCCTCATCGAGGTGGTCACGCAGGCCCTTGCTGTTGTTGCCGGCCGAGCCGGAGGTGATCGCGGCGATGCGGTCCAGCCAGACCGCCGTGGAGATGTTGGCCACGCGCGAACCGCCCGGCTCGGACTTCGCGCTCGCCGACCAGTCGGGGTTCACGTACCCCGTGGCGCCGACGTACGGGTTGTCCACATGGGTCCCGGGCGGCGGCGGCGAGGTCGACGGAGAGGCCGACGGCGACACCTGCGGGCTCGGCGACACCTGCGGGGAGGGGGAGACCTGCGGGCTCGGCGACACCGGCGGAGAGGGGGAGACCGGCGGAGAGGGGGAGACCGGCGGAGTCGGCGACTGCTGGGTGCCGTTGCAGCTGACGCCGTTGATCTTGAAGTCGGTCGGCGTCGGGTTGCTGCTGGTCCAGGTGCCGTTGAAGCCGATGCTCGTCGAGCCGCCGCTGGACAGCTGCTTGTTCCAGTCCATCGGCGTCACCGTCACGGTGCTGCCCGACTGGGTCCAGTTGCCGGACCAGCCCTGGCCGACCTTCTGGCCGCTGTTGGGGAAGGTGAAGGTGAGCGTCCATCCGTTGAGCGCGTCGCCCAGGTTCTGGATGCTCAGGTTGGCGGACATGCCGCCCTGCCACTGACTGGCGGTGTAGTTGACCTTGCACGCGACCGCGGCACTCGCCGATGTGGCGGTGGCTACGGCCGCCGTGGAACCGAGGGCGAGCACGGCCGCCGCGACCAGGCCGCGGCGCACCGTGGAGCCCACGGCTCCCGGTCGGGGGGTGGATCTCATTGGGAAGGTCCTCCTGGCGATGATTGCTGCGCTTGGGAGCGCTCCCACGAACCATAGGCACCACCTCCGGCGCCGTACAGAGACCCGTCAAGGGCCGCCGGGCGGTGAGGTCGCGGCCCGATGTGTGCCCTACGTCCGAGCAGGGATTCCGTCACGGTGTTACATCTGAAGGCACTTGCGTGTTTCGTGAAAGTTTCACCATTTCGCAGGTGAAACGCATGGCCAGAGGGCCGATGCGAGGGGACGAGGGTCGACGGGTAGCATCCGTGAGTCACACATATCGCGAATGGGGAACGTCATGACCGTCAAAGTGACCGTCACCGGCGCGGCCGGCCAGATCGGTTACGCGCTGCTCTTCCGCGTCGCCTCGGGCCAGCTCCTCGGGGCCGACACCCCGGTGAAGCTCAGCCTTCTGGAGATCCCGCAGGCCGTGAAGGCCGCCGAGGGCACGGCGATGGAGCTCGACGACTGCGCGTTCCCGCTGCTGCGCGGCATCGAGATCTCCGACGACCCGGCCAAGGCCTTCGACGGCGCCAACATCGCGCTGCTCGTCGGCGCCCGCCCGCGTACGAAGGGCATGGAGCGCGGCGACCTCCTGGAGGCCAACGGCGGTATCTTCGGCCCGCAGGGCAAGGCCATCAACGACCACGCCGCCGACGACATCCGTGTGCTGGTCGTGGGCAACCCGGCCAACACCAACGCGCTCATCGCGCAGTCGGCGGCTCCCGACGTGCCGGCCGAGCGGTTCACCGCGATGACCCGGCTCGACCACAACCGCGCGCTCTCGCAGCTCGCGACCAAGCTGAACGTGCCGGTGGCCGAGGTCAAGAAGATGACGATCTGGGGCAACCACTCCGCCACGCAGTACCCGGACCTCTTCCACGCCGAGGTCGGCGGCAAGATCGCGGCCGAGCAGGTCGAGCAGGAGTGGCTGCGCGACACCTTCATCCCGACCGTCGCCAAGCGTGGCGCCGCCATCATCGAGGCGCGCGGCGCGTCCTCGGCCGCGTCCGCGGCCAACGCGGCGATCGACCACGTGTACGACTGGGTGAACGGCACGCCCGAGGGCGACTGGACCTCGGCCGCCATCCCCTCCGACGGCTCGTACGGCGTGCCGGAGGGCCTCATCTCCTCCTTCCCCGTGGTGTCCAGGAACGGCCGCTGGGAGATCGTCCAGGGCCTGGAGATCGACGCGTTCTCGCGCGAGCGGATCGACGCCTCGGTCGGCGAGCTGGTCGAAGAGCGGGACGCCGTGCGGGCGCTCGGCCTTATCCGGTAGCTGTCACGCGAGGGGCGGGCCGGTCACCGGCCCGCCCCTCGCGTTTTCCGCGGGTTTCCCGTGCGCCACGGCTCCGTCTGGGCAGTTGACGGGCATGGACGGGATGTACGACGTGGTGGTGCTCGGCCTGGGACCGGGCGGGGAGGGCGTCGCGGGACGGCTGGCGGAGGCCGGCCTCAGCGTGGCCGGGGTGGAGGCCCGCCTGATCGGGGGCGAATGCGCCTACTGGGGCTGCGTCCCCTCCAAGATGATGGTGCGGGCCGCGGGGCTGCTGGCCGAGGCACGCCGGGTGCCCGGCATGGCCGGTTCGGTCAGGGTGTCCCCGAAATGGGCTCCGGTGATCGACCGGATCACCGGTGAGGCCACGGACGGCTGGAGCGACGAGGCCAAGGCGGAGCACTTCGAGAGCGCGGGCGTCCACCTCGTCCGGGGCCGCGGCCGGATCACCGGGCCGCGCGAGGTGACCGTGGACGGCCGGGTGCTGCGGGCCCGGCGCGGGATCGTCCTCGCCACCGGGACCAGCCCCGACATCCCCCCGATCGAGGGCCTGGAGGGCACGCCGTACTGGACGAACCGCAACGCCGTCACCGCCCGGCAGGCGCCCGAGTCGCTGATCGTGCTGGGCGGCGGGGCGGTCGGCTGCGAACTCGCCCAGGTGTTCGCCCGGTTCGGCACGCGGGTGTCGGTCGTGGAGCCCGCCGACCGCCTGCTGCCGCAGGCGGAGCCCGAGGCGGGCGTGCTGCTGGCCAGGGTGTTCGCCGGTGAGGGCCTCGCGACCTACACCGGCGTCGGGGCCGAGAGGGTACGGCACGACGACGACGGCTTCACACTGACGCTGGAGGACGGCCGGACCCTCCGCGCCGCGCGTCTACTGGTCGCCACCGGCCGCAGAACCGACCTGGCCGCGATTGGCGCCGCGGAGGCCGGCCTCGACGAGAGCGCCCCTTTCGTCGCCGTGGACGATCGGATGCGCGCCGCCGACGGCGTGTGGGCGGTGGGCGACGTGACCGGCCGGGGAGCCTACACGCACGTCGCCGTCTACCAGGGCAGGATCGCGGCCCGCGACATCCTCGGGGAGGGCGGCCCCGCGGCCGACTACCGGGCGGTGCCCCGGGTCACGTTCACCGACCCGGAGGTGGGCTCGGTGGGCCTCACGGAGCGGGAGGCCCGGGAGGCCGGGCTCGACGTACGGGTGGGCTTCGCCCACGTCGACGAGTCGGCCCGCGGCTGGATCCACGGGGCCGGGCACGAGGGCTTCGTCAAGCTGGTCGAGGACGCGCGAAGCGGCGTGCTGGTCGGCGCCACGAGCGCCGGGCCGGCCGGCGGGGAGGTGCTCGGCGCGCTGGTGGTGGCCGTGCAGAACGAGATCCCCACGACGCGGCTGCGGCACATGATGTACGCCTATCCGACCTTCCACCGGGCCATCGAGGACGCGCTCGAGACGCTCGACGGCCAGGTGCCGGGCCTGTGAGCCCAGTGTCCCCGCCGCACTGGCCGCCATCGCCACCAGCGCCGCCACCTCGGAGACGACGGTCAGGCGCTGGGTGAGCCCGGCGGGCACCGTGCCGGGGTCGAGGTGCAGCATCCGGAAGGCGTACGGCAGGACCACGAGGAGCAGCGAGCCGAGCGCGACGGCGCACAGCACGCGCACCAGACGCGAGCGGGTGGCCCGGGCGACGAGCAGCCCGGCCACCGGCAAGCTCACAAAGGCCGCGAAGGCGGCATAGCGGTGGATGCCGCCGGACAGGGACAGCGACAGCCCCGGCCGGTCGGTCGGGAACCCGGCGACCAGCAGCAGGCAGGCGCCCCACACGCCCACCAGCAGCGCCGCCCGCCGGTCCAGCCGCGACAGCCGTACGGCGAGGACGGCCGAGCCCAGGGCGATCGCCGTCAGCGCGACCGGCAGCAGCCATCCGTGCGGCGCGAAGGCGTACTCGCTGATCATGTCGGTCAGCGGGTCGAGCCCCGCCACCAGATGTAACGCGAACATCGCCGCGGCGCCGATCGCCACCAGCACGTATCCCAAGACCATCCCCATGGCACTTCACTGTGGCCGCGGGGAGGGCGGCGGCCCATCGGAGATCCACCCGAGCCGCCCCTGAGGGAACCCCTAGGAGACGTCGGCGGAATCCGCGGGGGCCGTCTCGGGGGTGGAGGCGCGGAACCAGCGGCAGCCGTACCGGCCCATGGGGAAACGGGCCCGGCCGTCATCGGAGATCTCGACCGTGCCGTCCACCAGGAGGTCGGTCAGCACCTTGGACGAGTCGAGCCCGTCCAGCGTGATCTCCACCTCCGTCTCGGTCTCGCCGAGGTTGTGCACGGCCACGACCGTCTCGCCGTCGCAGTCGGCCCGGTGGGCGAACACGGCGGCCACGCCGGTGTCCAGCACCGTGTAGTCGCCCCACGCGAACTCCGGGCAGTCGCGGTAGTGCCGGATCAGCCGGGTGATCCAGGACAGCAGCGAGTCGGGGTCGCGCTCCTGCGCGCTGACGTTGACCTTCTCGGGGCCGAAGTCCCCGGTGGGCATGGGAATCCGCACCTTGGAGGGGTCGGCGTCGCTGAAGCCGCCGTTGCGATGGGGGGTCCACTGCATCGGCGTGCGGACGGACTGGCGGCCCTCCAGCTCCAGGTTCTCCCCCATGCCGATCTCCTCGCCGTAGAAGAGCACCGGGGTGCCCGGCAGGGAGAACAGCAGGCTGTAGACCATCTTGATCCGGTCGATGTCGCCGCCCAGCATCGTGGGCACGCGCCGGCGCAGCCCCCGGCCGAACAGCTGCATGTCCTTGTCGGGGCCGAAGGCCGCGAAGACCTCCTCGCGCTCGGCGTCGTTCAGCTTGTCGAGCGTGAGCTCGTCGTGGTTGCGGACGAACGTGGCCCACTGCGAGTCCTTGGGCGGGGCCGGCCGCTCCCGCAGGGCGGCGGCCAGCGGACCGGCGTCCTGGCGGGCCAGCGACAGGTACGTCCGCTGCATGGTGATGAAGTCGAAGCACATGGTGATCTCGTCGCCGAGATCGTTGCCGAAGTACCGCACCAGGTCGTCGTAGGGCAGGTTCACCTCGCCGAGGAGGATGGCGCTGCCGTCGCGGCGGCTGAGGAAGGCCCGCAGGCAGGCGAAGAACTCGTGCGGGTCGGGCAGGTCGTCGCTGTCGGTTACCTGCTCGACGAGGAACGGCACGGCGTCCACCCGGAAGCCCGACAGGCCCAGCTCCATCCAGAAGCCGAGGATCCGGGAGATCTCGTCCTGCACCTCGGGGTTGGCGGTGTTCAGGTCGGGCTGGAACCGGTAGAACCGGTGGAAGTAGTACTGCTCGGTCTTCTCGTCGTACTCCCAGAGGCTGTCCTCCTCGTCGGGGAACACGATGCCGTTGGGATCGTCGGGCTCCGGCTTGTCCGACCAGATGTACCAGTCCCGGTAGCGGGAGTCCCGGCTGGAGCGCGCGTCCTTGAACCAGGGATGCTGGTCGGAGGTGTGGTTGACCACGAGATCGGCGATGACCCTGATGCCGCGGTCCCGGGCGACGCGCATGAACTCGACGAAGTCGCCGAGCGTGCCCAGGCGCGGATCGACGCTGTAGAAGTCGGTGATGTCGTAGCCGTCGTCCTTGTCGGGCGTCGGGAAGAACGGCATGAGCCAGATGCATGTCACGCCCATCCGGTCCAGATGGTCGATGCGCTGGATCGCCCCTCTGAAGTCACCGATCCCGTCGCCGTTGCCGTCGGCGAAGGTCTCGATGTCGAGGCAGTACACGACCGCGTTCTTCCACCACAGGTCGGAGGTCATGCTCAATCTCATGACCGTTCCCGATGCCCGGTAAAGGAACGGCAAAACATCGGGCCCGCGCCGCCGCAGCGGCGCGGGCCGACGTGGTACCGCAGGCGCGGCCGGTCACGACCGCGATGTCACCATGAGTCACGTCTTAGAGCGGCGTGACCTGTTCGGCCTGCGGTCCCTTGTTGCCCTGAACGGTCACGTAGCTGACTCGCTGATTCTGGTCCAGCGTCCGGTAACCGTTCGAGGTGATCGCCGAATAATGAACGAACACGTCAGCGGTGCCGTCGTCCGGAGCGATGAAACCGAAGCCCTTTTCGGCGTTGAACCACTTGACAGTGCCTTCAGACAACTGCTTCTCCTTCTTGGAAGCCACACCATGTTCCCAGGTCGGGAGCATGAGGCTGCGTGGCGGAATCGTTGCGCGACCGCGTGAGACGCTGGAAACGCGCGCATATCCGCCGCCGGGCTGACCCGGGTGCGCTTTTTACAAACCATGTTTTCAGGAATTGTCCACTGCGACACTCGCAGCCTGTCGGGAGAGTACCCACGATTACCCGGAGCTATGCCGGTGCCGCCATATACCACCGCGCGTGCCCGTCACCGCGCGTGAGCGAGTCGAGCCGCCGGGGCAACTCCTGCCGGGAGAACGGGTCGCCGGAGGCGTTACGGATGTGGATGCCCACGGCGTACATGTCCCGCACCTCCATCAGCGTGCTGTAGCCGGGCCACAGCCGCAGGTCCGAGCCGTACGCGCGGGCGAACTCGTCCACGTCGGCCGTCGACAGGCCGAAGCGGCGCTGCCCGTGGTAGGTGTGCACCAGGTCCCACTCGCGCGGGCCGACGGCCACGCCGTCCCAGTCGCACAGCACGACATGCCCGTCCTGGCACCGCAGCAGGTTGTCGATCCAGGCGTCGCCGTGCAGCAGCACCGGCGAACCGGTGTCGAGGTCGCGCCAGCGTCCGGTGAGCTCCTCGATGCGGTCGCTCAGCCACGACCGCTGACCGGCGGTGAGCACCTCGGCCCGGTGCTCCACCGCGTGCCGCACCTCCGCGAGCGGATCGGTGAGCGTCCGCAGCCCCACCGGCGGCACCGGCTCCCGGTGCAGGCTGCGCAGCACCCGGCCGAGCTGCCGGGTCGTCGGGCGGCCGCGGGAGGGGACGTACCGCCAGAAGGTGACCGCCCGGCCGTCGTGGACGATCGGCTGGTGGGCGATCTCGTCGGCCGGCCGCACGGTGGGAAAGCCCCGGTCGGCGAGCCAGCGGGCGACCGCCACGACCACCGGCAGCCGGGTCAGCGCGTCCGGCGCGGTCGCGATCCGCACCACCATCTCCCCGCCGCGCGCGTCCGCGCGCAGCTTGAAGACCGCGTTGCTGCGCAGCCGCAGGAGCTGCGCGCCCCGCGCGTCCACCCCGATCGTCGCGCAGACCTCGCGCAGGACCCTGAACGCCTCCTCGGCCAGCGGCGCCGGCTCCATCGTCCTCATGGCGGCTTCACGCGTTCTCGGCGGCAGAGGAGTCCGTCGCGGGGAACAGCCCGCTGAGGGCGAGCGTGGGCACCGACTCCGCCAGCACCCGCCGCAGACGCCGTACGGCGGGCAACGCGGGGTCGGCGTCCGCCAGCAGGGCCCTGGCCCGCGTGACGACGATCGAGGTGCGGTGCTCGGCGGGGACCTGCCGCAGCGCGTCCTCGGCGATCCGGCAGGCCTCCTCGTGGTCGCCGTTCCTGGCCAGGTGGCTCGCCTGGTCGAGCAGGATCAGCGCCGGGTCGATGGTCTGGAAGCCCGGAGGGAACCCGTCGATGCCCTGCACCTGCTGGGCGTCCCCCAGCTCGATCAGCGTGCCGGTGCGGTAGAACTTCATCCGCTTTTCCGTGAAGACGAAGGCCAGGTCGTCCTGGCTCATGCCGCGCATGCGGGCGAAGATCTGCTCCGCCTCGGCGAGCGCGATCCTGGCGGCCTTGCCGTCCCCCATCCTGGCGAGCGCGCGGGCCTCGGCCGCCGCCGCCAGCGCCGCCGGCGAGCTGGGGGCCGATCCCGCCAGCATCCGCGCCTCGCGGGCCAGCCGCACGGTCTCGTTCAGGTCGCCGTAGTAGTACAGGAGCATGGTCTGCTGGGCCCGCACCAGCGCCCGCAGCCGCAGGTCGCCGACGTCGTCGGAGGCGGCGCGGGCGGTGCCGTACCACGCGTGGGCCTGGCGGGTGTCGCCCAGCTTCATCAGCGCGTCGGCGGCGAGCAGCGTGAGCATCGTGGTCGCGGTGAGCAGGCGGCGCTGCACCGAGGACGGCTGGCGGGCGGCGCTCAGCCGGCGCACGTCGGAGATCTCCAGCATGACCCGGCAGAGCATCGGCGTCGGCGGGGTCGTCATGTACTCCCTGCGGTAGCGCAGCACCTGCTCGTCCAGCCGGTCGAGCTGGTCCTCGCTCACCGTGCCCGTGGCCAGCGTGCGGTCGAGGTCGTGGCGCAGGCCCTCGACCTCCGCGAAGAACCTGCCGTTGGGCGTGCCCATCAGCATCGCCTGGTGGAACAGCGCCCGGCGCTCCGGGTCGTCGGGGACCGGGTCCTCGGCCCGGGCCTGCTCGCCGCCCTGACCGGGCCCGACAACGACGATCTTCTGTGCGCCCGCGTCCTCGCAGTAGTCGGCGGCCAGGCCGAGCCGTACGGCGTTGGCCCGGTAGAGCCGGGCCAGCAGGTCGATGGTCTGGGGACGCGGACGGGCCCGGTTGTTCTCCCAGGCGTTCAGCAGGTCGATGCTCGCCCGCGGGTGACCGAGGTCCTGCTGCTCACACAGGTGCTCCAGCTCCTCGATGGCCTGCCGGGCCGACCACCCGCGGCCGAGCCGGTGGGCCTTCAGCAGGCTGACGCCGCAGCACCCGTGGATCGCCTGGACGGTCTGCCAGAGCGTCCACTGCCGTGCCTGTGCCTGTTCGCGCCAGCGACGCGCGCAAGCGGGTGAGTGCTCTCCGCGGGCCATGTGCACGCCCTCCACTGGTGAAGCGGTCCCCGTTTACGGTTGTTTCCCCACGGTAAACGCGCAGGCACACAACCTCCCGCGACTGTTATGCCTTCGTGTTCGGGAACCCGTGTGTGTTCCACGGAATCCGGGTGAGTTCCCTGGTTATTGCACGATTTCGGGGAATGCACACGATTGCCGGTAGGTCGTTGCGGGTTCACCCTTTCCGGTGATAGGTCCTGACGTTCCCCGGAGGCTGAGGATGACGACGGTAGACCGCAGCGAGGCGATGGACCACCTGGAGCGGCTCGCCGCCCAACTCGAGGCCCACTCCTTCCAGGTGCGCCTGACGGCGCCGGCCGGCCTCTATCCGCGACTGCGTGTCATCAACCCCATGGAACCCACGATGGCCGAGGACGTGCTGGCGTCCAACGCCAGCGACGGCGAGTGGTGGTACTGGCTGTCGTGGGCCGGCCGGATCGGGCACGCCTCCGACGTGGTCACCGCCGCCGAGCGCATCGCCAGCGTCCTCCACGTCATCCGCCGCTGACCGTCGCGGCGAGGGTCAGGCGAACTTCGACCTCGGGCGGTCCTGGAGGACGCCGTCGACGTACACGTCCACCTTCTCGTCGTAGAAGGCGACCAGTCCGGCGATCTTCTGGGACTCCGCGAGCGGCGTGGGATAGGACCAGACCAAGTCCCTGCCGGACTCGTCCTCGCCGACCGACCAGTACACCGCGCGGCCCTTGTACGGGCAGTGGGTCACGGTCTCGGACGGGCGCAGCAGGTCGAGCCGCACATCGGTCTTGGGCAGGTAGTAGCGCGGCGGCAGGCCGGTCTCGAACAGGATGCGCGGGCCGCGCGAGTCGGCGACGGTGACGCCGTCCACCTCCACCCGGACGTGGCGCGAACTGGCCAGGACGTCCACGCGGGTGTACGGGTCGCGGGCGTGGACGAAGACCTCCTCGTCCTCCTCGAACCAGTTGTCCATCGCGTTCCAGTCGAAGCGGACGTGGCCCCGGATCTCCTCCAGCGGGGCGTCGTCCCCGTACACCAGGGCCGCGCCGGGCCGGCCGGCCACGTCGTGGACCACCGCGTCTCCCCTGCTGGGCGAGTGCCGCGTCTCTCCGGTGGCCTTCAGCTCCTCCACGCGGACGTCGTCCGCCGGGAAGTAGTACGTCGGGTAGTAGGGCGCCTCCCAGACCAGCAGGGCCCGGGTGGTGTCGGCCACCGGGCGGCCCTCGGCGTAGACACGCACGCGCTTGGCCGTCGTCTCCACCCGGACGCGGCCCCGTTTCGTCGGCTCCATGCCTGCGCCAACCAAGGGGCGGATCGTCCTTATTCCCCGGCCTCACAATCGCCATTTCCGGGTGTGCGGGCCCGGGTCGGCCCACGCTATCGACAGCGAGCGAACAGGTCGCTTACCCTCGGCTGGGTGGGTCTTCGCCTTTACGATACGCATCGCCGCGCCGTCCGCGATTTCGTCCCTCGAATTCCCGGAATGGTGTCGATTTATCTCTGCGGTCCCACCGTCGTCGTGCCGCCCCATGTGGGACAGCTCAGATCGCAGGTCAATTTCGACATCCTGCACCGCTGGCTGAAATGCAGCGGATATGAGGTCCTGCTCTGCCGGAACGTCACCGACATCGAGGACAAGATAATTCACAGGTCCATCGCCGAGGGGGTCCCCTGGTGGCGGATCACCGATCCCGTCCACCGCGCCTTCGTCCGTACGTACACCGCTCTGGGATGCCTTCCGCCCAGCGTGGAGCCGCGGGCGACGGGACACATCCCCGAGATGATCGAGATGGTCGAGCAGCTCGTCGCGTCCGGGCACGCCTACGAGTCCGACGGCGACGTGTATTTCTCGGTCGGCTCCTACCCGAACTACGGGTCCCTTTCCCGGCAGCAGGCCGAGCGCCTGCGGACGGCCGAGGAGAACGAGCGGGGAAAACGGGACCCGCGCGATTTCGCACTGTGGAAGAGCGCGAAATCCGGCGAGCCGGTGTGGCACTCACCCTGGGGCGAGGGGCGCCCGGGGTGGCATCTGGAATGTTCCGCGATGGCTCGCAGATATCTGGGCACGGAATTCGACATCCACGGCGGCGGAGCCAATCTCATATTTCCGCACCACGAGAACGAGATGGCGCAGTCGCGAGCCGCCGGGGATTCCTTCGCGCGTTTCTGGCTGCACAACGGGCCGGTCACGCACCGGGGCGAGAAGATACGCAAACACCCGCGCAACCCGCTGGCCGTCCCGGCCCTGCTCGACCGCGTACGGCCGGTCGAACTCCGCTATTACCTGGCGGCGGCCCATTACCGGTCGCCGATGGAATTCAGCCCGGACGCCCTGGACGAGGCGGCGGCGGCCTACCGGCGCGTCGAGCGGTTCGTGCTGCGGGTGGGCTCCGACGCCGCCGCACCCCTCCCCCCGCAGTTCAGCGAGGCGATGGACAACGACCTGAACGTGCCGCAGGCCCTGGCGGCCGTCCACGGCTCGGTGGCCGAGGGCAACGCCGCGCTGGCAGCCGGAGATCGCGAACGGGCGGCCGGCAAATGCCGGTCGGTCCGGGCCATGCTGAATGTCCTCGGCCTCGATCCGCTCAGCGATACCTGGCACCGGGAAACACATCTGCAGGAGGTCGCGGGGGCCGTACTCCGGGTGGTCCGTAATCTCGCCGCCGCCAGCGCCCGGCAGGGGGATCACGAGCGCGCACGGGTCATGGAGCAGCACATTGAGATGGCGCTCGCCAAACGACGCCAAATCGAGCACCCCGCGCTTATCAGATAGATCTTGATGGCCCGGCCGGCGGGTGAGCGCTCACATCCCGGCCGGGCCCGGCCCTCGCGGCTTGGACCGTTCCCCTTCCCCTCGTGCCGTCTATTGACCCGTCTCACGATGCGTACAACCCTGGGGCTCACTTTGCCCCGGTTCGTGTGAAGGGACTCTCCGATGACCAACCATCTGTTCGCACGCCGACGTCTGCTCGTGGCGCCGGCGGCCGTGCTGGCGCTCGCATTTCCCCCGGCCGGCGCCGCGGCGGCCGAGCCCGCCTACGCCGGCACGTGCACGGTCTCCCAGACGACGCTCGTCTACACGGCGACGCCGGGGGTGGCCAACGAGGTGACCGTCCAGGCGCCCGGGCTCACCGGCTACTCCCTGGGGGTCCGGGACGAGGCGGGCCCGATCAAGGGCTGCAGCCCCGATCCCCGCGACGGCGAGGCCGTCCTGGTGGGCAACGTGATCAAGAAGATCAAGGTCGTGGCCGGCGACGGGGACGACGTCGTCGTCATCGCGGCGGACATAAACGTCCCCCTGCCCACCGTGGTGTACGGCGGCGACGGCGACGACGAGCTCAGGGGCGGGCGCGGCAGGGACGACCTGCGCGGGGGCACGGGCGACGACGACCTGCGCGGCGGGGACGGCAACGACCGCCTGCGCGGCGAGGCCGGCGACGACGTGTTGCGCGGCGGAAACAACGACGACACCCTCGACGGCGGCAAGGGCGCCGACGATGTACGCGGCGACGCCGGAACCGACGAGGTCGACGGCGGCCCCGGAGACGACGAACTGCGCGGGGGCACGGGCGACGACGAGCTCAACGGCGGCGCCGGCGCCGACGACCTGAGCGGCAACGCCGGCAACGACGAGCTGAACGGGGGCAGCGGCGGCGACGACCTCGACGGCGGGGCGGGCACCGACGACTGCAACGGCGGCCCCGGCGCGGACAGGACCACGGCCTGCGAGTAGCTCCCACGGCCGCCTGCGACGCACGGGTGACCGAGAAGCGCACGTTACAAGAACAAGAACTGACGTCCGGAGGATAATTCTGGCCAATTCGTGGGAATCATGACGGCACCAGCTGACGGACACCGCCGAAAGGAGGGCCCCGATGAAGAAGGTGCAGATCGTGCCGCGACCGCGGCCACCGAGAACTCCCGCCCCGATCGACCTGCGCACCCCCTCGGGAAGGGTCCTCCCCTACTAGTCCGCCGGTGTCCCCGGGTCAGCTCCCGGCCAGCTCGTAGCAGCGGGCGAAGCCCTCCAGCACCGCGGGCCAGGAGCACCGGACCGGCTCGGTCTCCCGGTTGTGCTCGGCGATCGACTGACGCAGGCCGGAATCCCGGGCCAGCCGTACGACCGAGGCGACGAGGTCGTCGAACGTGCGGCCCAGCAGGCCCTCCTTGCCCGGCCTGACGAAGTCGGCCACGCCGCTCTGCGCCCGCGCGACCACCGGCACCCCGGCCGCGCGGGCCTCCAGCGCGGCCAGGCCGAACGACTCGCGCGGCGCCGGGGCCACGAACACGTCGGCCTCGGCCAGCAAGTCCTTGATCTGCTCCCGGCTGTACCTGCCGGGCAGTGACACCCAGCCCATCCGGTGCGCCCGCAGGTAGCGCTCCATGCGCCCGCGGGCCGGGCCGTCGCCCACGATCGTCGCGCGCATCGCGACGTTGCCCGGCACCCTGTCGCGCGCCGTCTCCAGCAGCTTGAGCAGGCGCAACGGCTGCTTGCGCGGCGCCAGCCTGCCCACCGCCACCACGTGCACCGTCTTTTTCGCCGGCTCGTCATGGGCGTCCCGTACGGCGCCGGGCTCGGGCCGCCACGAGGCCACGTCCAGCCCGTTGGAGACGACCTGCACCGGCACGCGCGGCCCGGCCACGGCGCGGATGGGGCGCGCGGCGGCCTCGCTCACGGCGGTGAGGACCAGGCCCCAGCGCCGCCACTCGAAGGCCGCCTGCAGCGCCCGGTACACCCCCCGCGTGACCGGATCCCACATGCTGTGCACGGTCGCGACCACCGGGAGCCCGGCCCGGACCGCCGCGCGCACCCCCATCCACGCGAACGGCGAGACCGCCCCCGTGTGGACGTGCACCACGTCGAACCGCCCGCTCGTCATGAGCCGGAGCAGGTGGGCCGTGCCGCGCGGGTGGACCGGCAGGTCGAACGGGAGGTTCGCGACCACGCGGTGCACGCCGGGCAGCCGCTCCCCCGGCGTCGCCGTCACCACCTCGACCGTGTGGCCCGCCTCGCGCTGGGCCCTGACGAGGTCGGCGACCTGCACCTCGATTCCCCCGAGCCGCGGCAGGTAGCAGTCGCTGACGTGAAGAATCCTCACCGGGCCAGCCTGGCAGAGTGCGCCACGCCCATCAAACCGCTCACGGGGAGGGCGGCGCGGTCCGGGCCGGGCCACGTGGGATCATGTCGGGAACTGGCCGCTACGGCAGCCGCGGTGGCAGCCGCGACGGCACGGACGAGTGGAGCACGCGATGACGACGTTCCGTGGGGCGCGATGAGGACGGCGGTGTTCTTCCACGCCCATCCCGACGACGAGGCGCTGCTGACCGCCGGGACCATGGCGATGCTGGCGAACGAGGGGCACCGCGTGGTGCTCGTCGTCGCCACGGCCGGCGAGCGCGGCCTCGCCGAGCTCCCCCACGGCGAGGAACTGGGCAGAGCCCGGACGGAGGAACTGCACCGCTCGGCCGCCGCCCTGGGCTGCGCCCGGGTCGTGCTGCTCGGCTACGGCGACTCCGGCCTGGCGATCGACGGCGGCGTCGCCGACGACCGCCCGGACAACGCGTTCATCGACGCCGACATCGAGGAGGCGGCCCAGCGGCTGGCCTCGGTGCTCAAGGAGGAGACGGCCGACCTGCTCACCATCTACGACCCGGCGGGCGGCTACGGCCACCCCGACCACGTACAGGTCTACCGGGTCGGCAGCCGGGCCGCCGAGATCGCCGGGACGCCCATCGTGCTGGAGGCGACGGTCGACCGCGACCTGCTGCTCAAGGGCGTACGGCTGGCCTCCCGGTTCTACCCGGCGATCGACGTCCGGAGCTTCGAAAGGGCCTACTCGCCCCGGGACGCGATCACCCACCGGGTGAACGTGCGCGGACACGCCAAGGCCAAGCGGGCGGCGATGGCGGCCCACGCCAGCCAGGCCACCGGCGGCGACGGAGACCGCACGCTGGGCGCGATGCTGAGGATCCCCGGATTCGCCTACCGCTACGTCTTCGGCACCGAGTGGTACGTGCGCCGCGGCCTGCCCAGGGGCACCCGCCTGCGGCACCCGTTCGACAACCCCTAAGGGTGGTGATCCTCCGTCAGGAGGAGCCGACCGCCCGCACGGACCGGCAGACTGGGAAGGACCGACACCGGACTGGGGGCATACGCGGGTGAACAGGAAGTGGCTGCAGATCGCGCTGTCCGCGGTGTCGCTCGGGCTGGCCGGGGCGCTGGTGCTCTATCTCCCGCAGATCGTGCACACGCTGACCGGCGCCACCGTGAGCTGGCGGGAGATCGGCCACCAGTTCGGCGGTCTCGGATGGCAGACGATCGCGCTGATGAGCGCCTTGTGGCTGGCGAGCCTGTGGGCGTACACGTTCGTGATGACCTCCGCGCTGCCCGGCCTGACGCACACTCAGGCGCTCACGCTCAACGCGGCCGGGAGCGCGGTCAGCAACCTGCTGCCGTTCGGCGGGGCGGCGGGCGTGGCCCTGACGTTCGGCATGACCCGCGGCTGGGGTTTCGCCAACCGGCCGATCGTCGTCTACACGCTGGTCACCGGTATCTGGAACTCGCTGTTCCGCTTCATCCTGCCCGCCGTGGGGATCCTGGGCCTGCTGATCGCGGGCAAGGCCACCAACCCCACGGTCGCCAAGGCGGGCTGGGCCGGCGCGGTGTCGATCCTCGCGCTGGTGGCCGTGGTGGCCGCCGCCCTCTACTGGGACCGCGCCGCCGCCGTGCTCGGCCGCGCCCTGGACGGGCTCGTACGGCTCGCGCCCCGGCGGTTCCGCCCGGCGGAGCACGCCGCGTCGGCGGCGATCGAACGGCTGCGCCGGGACACGGCCGACATCATCCACAGCCGGTGGGCGGGCCTGTCGCTCGGGATGGTCGCCTTCCTCGTCCTCCAGTGCCTGATCATGGCCGCCTGCCTGGTGGCCACCGGCTCGTACCCGGGACCCGCCGAGACCGTCGCCGTCTTCGCGCTGAGCCGCGTCCTCACCACCGCCCTCGTCACGCCCAGCGGGGCGGGGATCATGGAGGGCGGCGTCGCCACGCTGCTGATCGGGGCGTTCGGCCAGCCCGCCGGCGGGGCCACCGCCGCGGCGGTGCTGTTCGGCTTCTGGACCTACACCATCGAGATCCCGTGGGGCGGGCTCGCGCTCGGCGGATGGGCGCTGCTGCGCCGGCGGGACGCCCGCACCGAGGGTGCCGGACCGGCGCCCTCTGCGCGCCGCACGCGCGTCCCCTGACTGTCTGCGGATCCCCCTCGTGATCTCCTAAACTCACGGGCGGAAGGTGAGGGTGTCCGGGTCGGTTAAAACCTTGTGCCCGCTTCGCGGACGCGCATACGGTGGCGCCTGACATGCGACGGCAACCCGAGACACGACGGCAACCTGCGGCGGCCTGCGGGCACGGCGCACGACAGCGGAGGAGCGCCCGATGAGCCCGGTGACGTTCCGGGTCCTCGGGCCGGTGGGGGCGCACGACGACACCGACGAGCTCGACCTCGGCGGGCTGCGGCAGCGTGCGGTGCTGGCCCGCCTGCTCGTGGCGCGTGGTCAGGTCGTGCCCGTGGACACCCTGCTTTTCGACCTGTGGGACGACGACGCCGGCAAGGGCGCCCAGTCGGGGTTACAGGTCTACATCTCCCGGCTGCGCCGGGTGCTGGAGCCGAACCGCCCGCGCGGCGGGCCCAACCGGCTGCTCGTGACCGTCGCGTCGGGGTACGCCCTGCGCGCCGCTCCCGAACAGGTGGACGCGCTGAGCTTCGAGGCCATGGTCCGCTCGGCCGGCGAGCGGCTGGACGAGAGCCCCCAGGCCGCCCGGGCCCGGCTGGACGCGGCGCTCGCGCTGTGGCACGGCACGCCCTACTCGGACTTCGCCGACCAGCACTGGGCGGAGGCGGAGGTGGCGCGGCTCAGCGAGCTGCGCCTGGTCGCCAGGGAGCGGCACGCCGACGCCGGGCTGCGGATGGGCCTGCACGCCGAGACCGTGCCCGACCTCGAGGCGCTGACCACCGAGCACGCCCTGCGCGAGGAGGGCTGGCGGCTGCTCGCCCTCGGCCTGTACCGGTGCGGGCGGCAGGGCGACGCGCTCGCCGCGCTGCGCCGCGCCCGCACGATCCTGTCCGACGAGCTCGGCATCGACCCCGGTCCGGCACTGCGCAAGCTGGAGTCGGACATCCTCGCCCAGGACCCCGGGCTCGACCTCGTGCTCCCCGCGCCCCGGCGGCCCGTCGAGATCAGCGCCACCTGGCCGCCGAGACCGGTCGCGACCGGCGACGCGCCGCCGCTGGAGCCCGAGCCGTTCGTCGGCCGCGACGCCGAACTGGCCGCGCTCGCCGCCGCCGCGCCGCGCGCCCAGGGGGGCCGGTTCACCGTCGCCGTCATCAGCGGCGATCCCGGCGCGGGGAAGACGACGCTGGTGCGGCGGCTGTTCGAACGGCTGGAGCGCGAGGGCTGGATCGGGGCGACCGGCGGCTGCCCCGACAGCACGGCGACCCCGCCCGGCTGGGCCTGGGTCGAGGTGCTGCGCGCCCTCGTGGCCCGCAGGGGCGCGGGCGAGTACGCCGCGCTGCTGGCGCCGCTGCTCGACGACGCCGCCCCCGACACCGCCGACGACGAGGCGTCGGGCGGCTTCCGGCTGCACCGGGCCGTCGGCGGCTACCTGTCGGCCGTGGCGCGCGAGGCCCCGCTGCTGATCCTCGTCGAGGACCTGCACTGGGCCGACGACCAGACGCTGGCGCTGCTGCGCGCGCTGCCGAGCCTGCTCGCGGCCAGCCGCGTGCTGGTCGTGGTGACCTGCCGGGACGGCGAGCTGAACGACCAGCAGCAGGACGTGCTGGCCGCACTGGCCCGCCTCGACCCCGTACGCGTCGGGCTCGGCGGCCTCGACGACGCCGCGGTGGCGGAGCTCGTCCGGGCGACCTGCGTGCGCGAGGTCGACGACGAGGTCGTCACCACGATCGTCGAGCGGGCCGGGGGCAACCCGTTCTTCGTGAAGGAGACGGCCCGCCTGTTCGAGGCCGAGGCCGACATCTCCGAGGTGCCCTCGGGCGTGCGCGACGTGTTGCGGCGGCGGATCGCCCGGCTGCCGGAGCGGGCCCAGCAGGTGCTGCTGCAGGCCGCCGTGATCGGCCGGGACGTGGACGTCGACGTGCTGGTCGACGTGTCCGGCGACGAGGACGCCGTGGTGGACGCGGTGGAGGCGGCGCTGCTGGCCGGGCTGGTGACCGAGCCGGGGCCCGGCCTGCTGAGGTTCGACCACGACCTGGTCAGGGACACGCTCTACTCCGACGCCTCACGGCTGCGCCGTTCGCGCCTGCACGCGGCGGTGGCCTCGGTGATCGAGCAGCGCAGCCCGAACGACGTGGCCGCGCTGGCCCACCACTACGACGCGGCGGGCACGGTGGAGACGGCGGCGAAAGCCGTACGGTACGCGGGGCTGGCGGCCGAGCAGGCCGAGCGCAGGTTCGCCCACCGCGAGGCCGCCACGCTCTGGCAGCAGGCCATCGCCGCCTTCGACCGTGCTCACACGAACCGTGCTCACACAGGCCGTGCTTCCGCGGACCGGGGGCCGGTACGCGACCGGCTGGAGCTTCAGCTGCGGCTGATCAGGGCGCTGGCGCTGTGCGGGGACATGACCGCCGCGCGCGCGCACCGGGGCGAGGCGATGTCGGTCGCGCTGCCGCTCGGCGACCTGGAGCTGACCGCCCGGGTCGCGGCGGCGCTCGCGGTGCCGCACAAGGGCATCGCCCGCGACTTCACGCGCACGGCCTGGGAGATCGTCGACGTCACCGAGAAGGCGCTCGTCGAGCTGCCGGAGGGCGAGCAGTCCCTGCGGGCCAGCCTGCTCGCCACGCTGGCCCTCGAACTGGAGGGGTCGGCCACCGAGCGTGGTTACCAGGCGTCGCTGGAGGCGGAGGAGCTGGCCAGGGCGAGCGGCGACCCCGCCCTGCTGGCGATGGCGCTGAGCGGCCGGCTGCGGCAGTCGTACACGCTGACGCAGGTCGACGAGCGCGAGATCATCGGCCGTGAGCTGCTGCGGGTCGGGACGGAGTCGGGCCAGATCGCGGTGCAGACGCTGGCGCACCTCGTGCTGCTGGAATGCTCGGCGGCCCGCGGCGACTTCGCCGAGGCCGACGAGCACCTCGCCCAGGCCGAGAGCCTCGGCCGGCGGTACGACCTGCCCGCTCCCGCGGCCGTCGGCGCGTGGTACGCCGGGCAGCGCCTGATGATCACCGGTGACTACGCGGGGGCCGAGCGGGCCTACCGGAACGCCGCGCGGCTGACCGCGCGGGCCGGCATGCTCGAAGGCCGCCAGGACCTGCCGCTGATCGCCACGTTCTGCCTGCACCTGGTGGACGGCCGGGCCGCCGAGATGACCGAGCCGCTGGGCGAGGCCCATCAGCGCGGCGCCAAGTGGACCCTCGACGCCTACGCCGTGGCGCTCGCCTCGGCCGGCCACGTCCGGGACGCGCGGGTGGTGGCCGCGAGCAGGGAACCGGTCCGCACCGACTTCCTCTACGAGCTCGCCCTCATCTGGCGGGCCCTCGCCGGGATGCTCCTGGACGACGAGGACCGGATGCGGGAGGCGTACGAGAAGCTGGCGCCGTTCCGCGACCGGATCGCCGGGGCCGGCACCGGCGTGGTCGCCCTGTGGCCGGTGGCCAGGACGCTCGGCGACCTCGCCGTACGGCTCGGTCTGCCGGCCCGCGACCACTACGAGAAGGCGCTGGCGGTGGCCGAACGGGTCGGTGTCCCCCGCTGGGTCGCCGAGGCCCGCGAGGCTCTCGCCGGCGTGTGACGAATGGGAGGCCGTGTGATCAAGAGGCAGAGTCCGCGAAGGCCCCTGTAGCATCGCGAACCCGTCGCCTCTCGTCCCCTCTTATGTACGGCGGACGGATTGACCACCGGTTGACATCCGCTTGCAAATGGCGCGGTCGGGCGCGTTAAGGTGAGGCTTGCCTAATCGATGGCGACGACCGGGGGTGAGAGCACGTGCGGATCCCTGACCCTACGGCGGCCTCCGTGTTCGGCCTGCCTCTGTGGCTGGTCGTCACGGTCGGCGCGGTCGCCCTCTTCGGCGCGTTCCAGGTGTACTACTGGGTCGGCCGCAGGCTCGGCGAGGCGCTCTACCGCTCGCGCGTCGGCCGCAGGATCGGCCGGGAGCGGATCGAGCGCGTGGAGAACGTGGTGCGCCGGTGGGGCGCGCTCGCCGTGTACGGCTGCTTCTGGGTGCCGGGCCTGCGGCACACGCTGCCGTGGGTGGCCGGGGCCCTGCGGGTGGACTACCGCTGGTACCTGGTGGCGAGCGCCCTCGGCTGCCTGACCTGGGTGCCGGTGACCTCGTTCGGCCTCTACTCGCTCCTGTGGGCCTGGCTGTCGCTGGCGGCCCGGTCCCCCGCGCTGGCCGCCGCCGTCGCCGCCGTCGTGGCCGTGGCCGTCGCCCTCCTCCTCCTGCGGCGCCGCCGCAGGAGGGGCCGGAGCGGTGACGCACCCGCCGCGTCCGAAGCCGTGCGATCATGACGGGATGCGTAACGGGGTACTGATCGCGCTGGCCGCCGCCCTCGTCACGGCAGGGACCGCCACCGCCACCGCCGCGCCCGCGCGCGCCGCGACGGCCGCCGCGTCCGGCCGGGGGCCCTCGGTCACGGCCCGGGAGGCCTACCTGGTGGACACCACGGACGGAACGGTCCAGTTCGCCAAGCGCGAGACGCGCCGGGTGCCGGTCGCGAGCCTGACCAAGGTCATGACCGCCTACGTGGTCCGGCGGCAGGCCCGGCTGGACGACGTAGTGACAATCACCAAGGCCGACGTGAAGCACGCGCTGTCCGGCGGGGCCGCGACGGCGGGGCTGCGGGCGGGCGAGCGGCTCACGGTGCGCGACCTGCTCTACGGGCTCATGCTCCCCTCAGGGGCGGACGCCGCCCACGCCCTCGCCGAGCGGTACGGCCCGGGGACGGCGAAGTTCGTCGCCAAGATGAACGACGCGGCACGCCGCCTCGGCCTGCGCGACACCCGCTACGCCAACCCCGACGGGCTGCCGTCGAAGGGATACTCCACGGCCCGCGACCAGGCGGCGCTGACCATGGCCGCGCTGCGCGACCCCGTGATCGCGACCGTCGCCAGGACGCCCAGGCGGGTGGTCCGCAAGTCCGCCCTCCACCGCGGGCACGTGTGGCGCAACACCAACGACCTGCTCGACGACGGCGCGGTGGGGCTGAAGACCGGCTTCACCGACCAGGCGGGCTACTGCCTGTCGTTCGCCGCCGTCCGGGACGGGCGCACGTACGTGGGGGTCGTGCTGGGCGAGCGCAGCGACAAGGCCAGGTTCGCCACCGCGCGCAAGCTGCTCGACTGGGCCACCGGAGGAGCCGGCGGGGGAGCCGGCGACGAAGCGGTCGCGGGGGCGGGGGTCACGCTCCCCTGAGCAGGCCGTGGCAGGCGATGGCCGCGGCGGCCACCACGTTCAGGGAGTCGACGCCGAGGTCCATCGCCCGCGTGCTCATCGGGATGCACACGGGCTGGTCGGCCTCGTGCAGCCAGTGGGACGACAGCCCGTCGCCCTCCGAACCGAGTATCAGCGCGACCCGGCCGGACAGCGGGGCCTTGTCCAGCGGCACGGCCGACTGGTCCGGCGTCAGCGCCAGCAGGCGGAACCCTGCCGTCCTGAGCTCCGCCAGGCCGCCGTGCCAGTCGGTCATCCGGGCGTACGGGATCGCGAACACCGCCCCCATCGACACCTTGACGGCCCTGCGGTAGAGGGGGTCGGCGCAGCGCGGCGACAGCACGATGGCGCCGACGCCGAGCGCCGCCGCGCAACGGAAGATCGCCCCGACGTTGCCGTGGTCGACGAGGTCCTCCAGGACGAGGATCCGCGGCCCCGCGTCCGCGAGGAGCTCACCGACCGGCGGAAGCGGGGTGCGCTCCATCGCGGCGAGCGCGCCCCGGTGGACCTGGAAACCGGTGACTCCCTCCATCACCTCGTCGGTGACCAGGTAGACGGTGGCCTCCCCGATGACGTCGGCGAGCACGTCGAGCCACTTGGCCGTGGTCAGCACCGAGCGCACCGGATGGCCCGCGCCGATCGCCCGCCTGATGACCTTCTCGCCTTCGGCGACGAACAGACCGCGCTCGCTCTCGACGCTCTTGCGCAGATCGACGTCGCGCAGCCGCACGTAGTCCGCCAGGCGCGGATCGGCGGCGTCCTCGACCGGGATGACCACGGGCCAAGGGTACGGCCTGCGCCGGACCCTCCCGCACCTACCAGGCGCATGTTGTGACTTTTGCCAGTATCGTTCCGTAAACCTGTTACGGCCAGAAACCTGTTACGGCCAGTGGACACCGGAGAGGGCACCGTGGGCGGACGGCACCGCACAGACGAACTCGATGGCGGCTCAGACCCCCAGTTCGAGCCCCCGCCGCGGCGGCGGGCCGGGCGGGGGACGGTGCTCGTCCCGCTGGCCGGCGCGGTCGCCCTGGCCGTGCTCCTCGGCGTCGCGGCGTACGTGGTGGTGAACAAGGGCCCGGGCTGCGCGGGTGAGAGGGTCAAACTCTCCGTCGTCGCCTCCCCCGACATCCACCCGGCCGTCCAGAAGATCGCCACCAGGTTCGGCAAGTCGGGCCGGGCCGTCGACGGCAAGTGCGTCGCCGTCACGGTCAAGGCCGCCGAGCCCGCCGACGTCGCCAACGCGATGGCGGGCACCGGCCCCACCAGCGGCAAGCTGGACCCCGACCTGTGGATCCCCGACTCCAGCCTGTGGCTGAGCGGCGTCAAGAACGCGCCCGAGCCCGCCGGCAACGCCGCCAGCACGCCCGTCGTGCTGGCCGCGTCCAAAGCCGGCGCGGACAAGCTCCAGTCGGCCTTCAGCCCGAGCTGGACCGGCCTGATGAGCGCGGCGAACGCCGCCAACCCCGACGGCCTGGCGCGGAAGGTGCGCGTGCTCGCGCTCGACCCCACGCAGAACGCCGCCGGCCTCGGCGCGCTGCTGGCCGGGGCCGCCGTGCTCAAGCAGGGAGGCGGCGGCGAGGAGACGCTCGTCGGCGTGCTGCGCCGGCTGTCGGAGTCGACCGTGTCCACGCCCGACAGCATGTTCGCCACGCTGACCAAGGCCGCCGCCCGCATCCCGGTGGGCGTGACGTCCGAGCAGGCCGTGTGGTCGTACAACACGACGACGACCCCCTCGAACCCGGCGGTCGCGCTGTATCCCGCCGAGGGCACGATCAGCCTCGACTACCCGATCATCGTCACGGCGAAGGACTCCGCGACGCGCAAGGCCGCCCAGGCCCTGGCGACCGAGATGACCTCGCCCAGCGGCAGGAAGACGGTCCAGGACTACGGCTTCCGCGCGCCCGACGGCACGGGCGGCGGCCTGCTGAAGCCCGACAACGGCGTGAACGCCAAGAAGCCGGCGGCGATCCCGCTGCCGGACGCCGCGACCGTCACCCGCCTGTCCCAGGCGTGGCACCAGATCAAGCTCGGCACCAGGCTGCTCTCCCTCATCGACATCTCCGGGACCATGGCGCTGCCCGCCGACAAGACCGGCGTCACCCGGATGCGCGCCATCAGCGACCTCACCGTCGAGGGCCTGAAGCTCTTCCCGGACAAGGCCGAGATGGGCCTGTGGACCTTCTCCGACAACCTGCGCGGCCCGGGCGTCGACTGGAAGCCCGTCGTGCAGATCGGGCCGCTGGCCCAGCAGATCAACGGGGTGACCCGTCGCGAGACGATCGCTCAGGCGCTGCGGCAGGTGAAGGCCATCCCCACGGGCAACACCGGCCTCAACGACACCCTGTGGGCCGCGTACCAGAAGATGACCAAGGAGTACGAGCCCGACAAGGTCAACACGATCCTGCTGTTCACCGACGGGGTCGGCAACGACGACCCGAACGGCGGCCTGTCCAACAGCGAGATCCTGCAGAAGCTGAAGGGCGCCTACGACCCGAAGCGGCCGGTGAGCCTCCTGATCATCTCGTTCAACACGCAGAAGGACGAGGACCGGACGCAGATGACCTCCATCGCGAAGGCGACCGGCGGCGCCGCCTACTTCCCGCAGACGGTCCTGGAGATCCGCAACATCTTCCTCAAGGGCATCGCCCGGCGACTCCAGTAGCAGGAGTCGCTCAGGCACCTGTTTTCGCAGGTCATGCCCGTTGGGCATGACCGCGCGGCCCGTAAACGACGCCAGCGGGGACGGCGTCCCACTCGTGTGGGGACCGGCGAGACCAGGTTCCGTCACACGGGGAGGAATGTTCGTTGCCCGTATGGCCCGGCGTCGGGCGAGCCGACGACCACCGACTGCTGGAGGCGCTGCGGCGCGGGGGCGGCACCGACGCCCAGGCCCCGGCCGCGCTGTACGACGCGTACGCCGACCGGCTGAGCGACTACGCGTACGCGCTGCTGGGCGACCTGGACGCCGCGGCCCGGGCGGTGCACGACGCGCTGGTCGCCGCCTCCTGCTCCGCGGACCGGTTGAAGGAGCCGGCCCGGCTGCGGGCGTGGCTGTACGCGCTGGCCCGGTTTCACAGCGCCACCCGCAGAGGGGCCACCCGTAGAGGAAAAGGCGGCACCGGACCGGTCGTCACCGTGGAGGAGTCCGCGGATCCCCCGCTCGCCGCGCTGGTCGTGGAGGCGCTGGGGGAGCTCGGCGACCACGAGCGCGAGGCGCTCGAACTCGCCCTGCGGCACGGCCTGACGGCGGCCGAGATCGGTTCGGTCCTCGGGCTCGCCGCCCGGCAGGTGTCGGCCCGGCTCACCCGGGCCCGCGACCACCTGGAGAACGCCGCCGCGGCCCTCGTGCTGGCCAGGACCGGCCGGG
The DNA here is from genome assembly GCF_053604425.1 of Microbispora sp. NPDC004025. NCBI lineage: Bacteria > Bacillati > Actinomycetota > Actinomycetes > Streptosporangiales > Streptosporangiaceae > Microbispora > Microbispora sp. NPDC004025. Next base: position 137,817 of record NZ_JBSGHN010000018.1, read on the forward strand.
CCCACTGCCCCGGGCTGTCCGCCCTGGTCGACCACGGCGTGGGCGCCAGCTGGCAGGACGGCCCCCTCCCCGCTCCCCTGCGCAAGCGCCTGAGCAGGCACATCGCGGGCTGCGAGATCTGCCGCGAGGGCCGGGGCAGGCACGTGGCGGCCGGGCGGCTGCTCGACATGATCCCCGTCGCCTTCCCCCCGCTCTCGCTGCGCAACCGGGTGATCGAGTCCGCGCTCCGCGCCGACCCGCGCGACGGCGCCACCGCTGTCCTCGACCGGCGTGGCTTTCCCGCGGCCGCGCAGCCGCCGACGCGGGCACGGCGCGGACGGGCCCGCTCCCGTCCGCTGCGGACCGCGCCCGTCATGCTCGCCGCCGTCTGCGTGTTCGGCACGGCGGGCGGGCTCGCGCTGGTCTCCGGGCAGGCGCCGGCCGAGCGCCTGGAGGCGATACGCGTACCCCCGACGGCGGCCCCCGGGAACCTGACCCCCGGCGATCCGGCCCCCGGCGACCTGGTGCTCGGTCCCGAGGAGAGCGATCCGCCCCCCGACGGCCAGGCCACCCCGGCGCCCTCCGACGACATGACGGCCCCACAGGACGATCCCCCCCGATCGGCCGCGACCGCCCCGCCCCACACCACCGCACCCTCGGGGCGGTCGCGGCCGTCTCCCACCCGTACGCCGCGCGCGCCCAGGCCGGCCCTGACGGCGCTGTGCCCCGGAGACCTGGGCACGGCCGCGGGCACGTCGATCACGCTGGCCGCGCACAACGCCGTGATCGAATGGACGGCCGGCGCCTCGGGCGGGATCGCGGTCTCGCCCCGGCACGGCAGGCTCCGCGCGGGGGCGAGCGGCCGGGTCGTGCTCACCGTCGCCGATCCGGGGGTCGCGGGCACGGGCGTGGTGACCTTCCAGTCCTCGGCGGGCCGGCCCTCCTGCCGGATCACCTGGGACGGCCAGGAGGGGACCGGCGAGGCCGACCCGGTGCCCGACCCGACCTCGGGCCCCCCTACCGGTCCCACGGCCGACCCACCGGGCAGGTCCGACGGCAGCCCGCCTCCGGCGGTCGACACCGCGGCGAGCCCTTCACCGTGACGCATCCGTCACAGGGTCACCACTTGTTACACCTTTGATGGAAGATTGGCACCCGCCAGTAACAATCCGGAGTAGCCAGGTGTCAGCGGAAGTTCGAAAGGGGAAAAACGACGCGACCGAGGATTTGAGGGGGCACTGTGGCCCAAGCATGGCTGCCCGGCGCAAGCCGACTTCCCTCCCCCGGGGACTCCGGAGCGATGCTCGGAGGAGCCCCGAGGACCGTCTGGTTCATCTGGCCCGCCGATCCCCAAGGGGTCTCGGCCAGGTCCGTCGCCCAGCGGCTGATCCAGCTCCACCGGCCCTCCCACCTGGTGTGGAACCCGGTGACCGGGGAGATCGTCCAGTCGTTGCCGCCCACCAGGGCGGCCGGCGGGCTCACCGCGGACCGCGGCAGGAACGGACGGGTCTGCGTGCAGATCCAAGTCATCGGCTCGGCGAGGGAACCGTTCACCGACACAAAGCTCGACGGCCTGGACGACATCCTGGCCTGGCTCGACTCCTGGGAGGTGCCGCGCCGCTGGCCGGCCGGGCCTCCGCTGCCCTACCCGCACTCCGTGGCCGCCGAGCGCAGCAAGCGGCTGTGGGCGCGGGGCGGGCACTTCGGCCACTCCCAGGTGCCCGGCAGCAGGGAGGGCGACCCGGGGTCGATCGACATCGCCCGCATCATCGGCGAGGAGGCGCTCAACCTGGAAGTCCCCCTGCCCGCACGCGAGTTCAGGCTCCTTCAGGAGGTATGAGCTCCCGTATCACCGCGCACCCGCGCCGCACGTCGGCGCGGGAGGCCGAGCCGTAGCCCAGCACGAGGCCGTGCACCCGAGGCGGCCCGTGGTGGTGCGGTTCGGTCGTGTCCAGGAGCACGCCGCGTTCCCCGGCCCGCCGCACGAGGCCGGGGACCACGCCGGAGGGCAGGGCGACCATGACGTGGAGCCCGGCCGTGTCACCCCGCACGTACGGCCCGAGCGCCTCGACGATGGCCGCCCTCCTGCGGGCGTACTCCAGCCGCATCCTGCGCAGGTGCCGGTCGAGGTCGCCGCGTTCCAGCAGGGTCGCCACGGCCCGCTGCACCGGCCCGGACGTGCGGTCGGCCAGGCGCACCCGGCGTTCGGCGACGGCGTCGAGCAGGCCGGCGGGGGCGACCAGCCAGCCGAGCCCGACGTCGGGCCCGAGCGACTTCGACAGCGTGCCGAGCAGCACCACCCGCCCGGGGTCGAGCCCGTAGAGCGCGGGCAGCGGCGCGACGTCGTAGCGGAACTCGGCGTCGTAGTCGTCCTCGACGACGACCGCGCCGGTCCTGCGCGCCCAGGCGAGCAGCTTCTCCCTGCGCGGGATCGGCAGCCTGCCGCCCACCGGGAACTGGTGCGCGGGCGTGGTGTAGAGCACGCGCAGGTCGTCGGGGAGCGCCTCGACGATCACGCCCTGCTCGTCCACGGGGCAGGGCACGACCTCGGCGCCCCGGGAGGCGAAGATCCGCCGGGCCGCCCGCCAGCCGGGCTCCTCCACTCCGGCCCGGGTCCCCGGGCCGAGCAGCGTGGCCGCGATCAGGTCCAGGCCGTTGCCGGTGCCCCTGGTGACCATGACGTTCCCGGCGCCCACCGGCACGGCCCTGGCCCTGCGCAGGTGCTCGGCCAGCAGCTCGCGCAGCTCCGGATGGCCGTAAGGGTCGGGGAACGCGTTCAACGGGAGCTCGCCCGCCGAGCGCCACGCCCGCCGCCAGGCCGCCGTGTCGTACCCCAGCACCCACGGCCGCCCCGGCCGCAGGTCCACCACCCCCGGTGGCGCCTCCTCCCGGTGGGCGCCCCGGCCCGCGTCGACGGCCCGGCCCTCGGCCTTCTCGTACGGCAGCGCCTCGTCGGCCACGTACGTGCCCGAGCCGTGCCGCCCGTCCAGCCATCCCTCGGCGTACAACTGCTGGTACGCGTCGGTGACGACGGTCCTGCTGACACCGAGCAGGGTGGCGAGCCCCCGGGTCGACGGCAGCCGCTCCCCCGCCCTGAGCCCGCCGGTGCGCATCGCCTCCCGCAACTGGGCGGCCACCTGGACGGCGAGCGGCACCCCGGAGTCGCGGTCCACCGTCAGCGGCACGTCGATTGTCGGACGCAAGTGGTCTCCCCGTATGGGTCGTGAGTGGACGTGTTCCGCCAGTCCACTTCGCCCTAACGTAACGGACATGCTCTCCACAACCGCCCGTACCACCCTCAACCGCTCGAAGGAACGGGCGCGGACCGACCGCGCCGACCTGTACGCGATCCTGGACGCCGGCCTGATCTGTCACTTCGGCGTGCTGGCCGGCGGGTCCCCGATGGTCGTCCCCACCGGCTACGGGCGGATCGGCGACACGCTCTACCTCCACGGCTCCACCGGCGCGACCTCGCTGCGCGCCGCGCTCGGCAGCCCGGTCTGCGTGACCGTGACCCACCTCGACGGCATCGTGCTGGCGCGCTCCGCGTTCCATCACTCGGTGAACTACCGCTCCGCCATGGTCTACGGCCTCGCCCGGCTGGTGGACGACCCCGAGGAGCAACTCGCCGGCCTGCGGGCCATCACCGAGCAGCTCGCGCCCGGACAGTGGGACGCCGTACGCCTGCCGGACCGCAAGGAGATGGCCGCCACCGCCGTCGTCGCCCTGTCGCTGGAGGAGGCGTCGGTGAAGGTGCGCCAGGGACCGCCGAAGGACGACGAGGAGGACTACGACCTGCCGGTCTGGGCGGGCGTGCTGCCGCTCACCGTGACCTGGGGCGCCCCGGAGCCCGACCCGCGCCTCGCCCCCGGCATCCCCGTTCCCGCTCACGTCCTAGACCGATAAGCCGCATTTGTAAGCGGATTGCAAGCGGTTTCAACGAGACTGTGGCCGACCTTATCGATCTGGGAGGCCTCATGAGTTCCGCCGAGCACTGGAATGTGCCCGGTTACAGGGTGACGCGGGAGCTGGGCGCGGGAGGCGGCGGCCGCGTCGTCCTCGCCGTTCACGAGCAGTCGGGCGCGACGGTCGCGATCAAGTACCTGTCGGAGGACCTGCGCCGGGACGAGGGGTTCGTCGCCCGCTTCCGGCAGGAGGCCCGCCTGCTCGTCGAGCTGGACGACCCGCACGTGGTGCGGCTCTACGAATACCTGGAGACCGGGCAGGGCGCCGCCATCGTCATGGAACTGGTCGAGGGCCCCACCCTGCGCGCGCTGCTGCGCGAGCAGGGCCCGACCGGTCCCGAGGCCGCGCTCGCCGTCCTCAAGGGCTCCCTTCTCGGCCTGGCCGCCGCGCACGGGACCGGCGTCGTCCACCGCGACTACAAGCCCGAGAACGTGCTGGTCGCCACCGACGGGACGAGCAAGCTCGCCGACTTCGGCATCGCCGTGCGGGCCGGCGGGGCCCCCGCCCCCGCCGGCACCCCGCCGTACATGGCCCCCGAGCAGTGGACGGGCGCGGCCGCCTCACCGGCGTCCGACGTGTACGCCGCCACAGCGGTCTTCTTCGAGTGCCTGACCGGGCACCGGCCGTACCGGGCGACCGAGCACGTCGTGCTGCGGCACATGCACATGACCGCGCCCGTGCCGGTCGAGGAGATCCCCGAGCCGCTGCGGCAGCTGGTCGCGCGCGGCATGGCGAAGGACCCCGCGCTGCGGCCGGAGAGCGCCGCCGCGTTCGTCGCCGAGCTGGAGGAGGCCGCCACGGAGACGTACGGCCCGGCGTGGGAGGAGCGTGGCCGCCGCAGGCTCGCCGCGCTCGCCGCCGCCCTGGCCGCGGCGTTCCCGCTGAACCGGGTACGGTCCACCGAGACCGGCACCTCGCTGTTCACCACGGCGCTGCGGTCGGTGCGGAGCAGGGGCGTCCTGCTCACCGCCGGGGCCGTGCTCATGGTGGTCGCGGCCGGCGGCATCGGCGCGTACGCCCTCGGCTCGGCCGGGACCCGCACCGTCGCGGCGTCGCAGGACACGGGCCCGGGGGACACGGGCGTGCCCGCCGGGGCGTCCGCGTCGCCGGTCGCCCCGCAGGAGAGCCCTTCCGAGGCTCCCTCCGCGGCGCCGGAGGAGACGCCGCAGGAGAGCCCGGACGAGACCTCTTCGGAGTCCCCCTCGCAATCCCCGTCGGCGGCGCCCGAGCAGGCGACTACGCAGACGCCCTCGGCCAAGCCGTCTCCCCTGGCGTCTCCCAAGACCTCGCCGAAGCCGTCTCCGGCCCCCTCGCCCAAACCGTCACCCAAGCCGTCGCCCTCTCCCGCGCCGCTCAAGGTCTCGGACCTGGACGTCGGCGGGCTCTCGTACAAGGCCGGGGCCGGCAAGGACGAGGCGACCGGCACCGGAACGGTCACCGTCAGGACCAGCGGACCGGGCAAGGTGACGCTGACCGTGCGCTTCACCGCGAACGGCACGGTGACCGCCACCCGCACGCTCACCCTCAGCGGCGCGACCTCCTACACCCGCACCGTCTCCGGCGACCTCGGCCGCGTCTGCTCGGGTACCTGGGGCATGAGCGTGACCACCGGCCCGGCCGCGCCGGGCGGCGCCCAGGTCGCCACGGCCAAGGCGCCGGCGTGCCCGACCTCCGTCACCTCGGTGAAGGTCGGCACACCGGCCGTGTCCTCGGCCGGGGTCGCGACGGCGACCGTGACGGTCGCCACCGACGGCACCGGCCCGGTCGACCTCACCGGCCGGTTCTCCGCGCCCTCGGCGGGCGGCGGCACGACGACGGTCCACCTGTCCGGAGCGAGGACCTACACGCGGACGCTTTCGTACACCTTCTCCCGCCGCCCCTGCGGTGAGAAGGTCACCTTCGGCGCCTCGACCGACCCAGCGGCCCCGAACGGCGCGGCGTCGAGTTCGGTCACGGTGACCTGCCCCGCCTCGGTCAGCCAGGTACGTGTGCAGAGCCTGTCCATCAGCGGGACGACGGCCACGGCCACCATCGCCGTCACCACGGGCAACACCTCCGCCGTACGGCTGGACGTCGCCTGGATGACGGGCGGCTCCAGGGCGGCCACCACGACCTACAGCCTCTCGGGCAAGACCAGCTACACGGTCACCGCCTTGTACACCTACTCCCGCTGGCCCTGCGACTCCTACGCGGTCACCGCGTCGACCTCACCGGCCGCGGCGGGCGGCGCCTCCACGCTCACCAGGAACACGGATTCCTGCATCAAATGACGCGGACAATCCTGACAATCCCCTCTGACTAAATAGTGACTTTTCATCGTAATCGTGAGGTCATCACTAAGCTACGGTCTCGTCATTCGGCGGGGGCCCAGGCGATGAGGAGACAGACCGTGATGCACGGCCAGACGGGCGCCTGGCGCGTCCCCGGCTACACGGAGATTCGTGAGCTCGGCACGGGGGGCGCCGGGCGCGTGGTGCTCGCGCGGCACGATGCCGACGACCTCCCGGTGGCGATCAAGTACCTGTCCGACGAGATGATGGCGGACCTCCACTTCGTCGCCCGGTTCCGGCACGAGGCGCGGCTGCTCGCGGCGATGGACCCCCACCCGCACGCGGTGCGCTTCTACGAGTACGTCGAGACCGCGCGCGGGGCGGCCATCGTCATGGAACTCGTCGACGGCGTCTCGCTGCGCGCGATGCTCCGCTCGGAGGGCCCGACCGGTCCCGAGGCCGCGCTCACCGTGCTGAAGGGCTCGCTGCTCGCCCTGGCCGCGGCGCACTCCATCGGCATCGTCCACCGGGACTACAAGCCCGAGAACGTCATGGTCGAGGCCGACGGCATCAGCAAGCTCGTCGACTTCGGCATCGCGGCGCAGGCCGGCGAAGGGGTCAGGGCGGCGGGGACGCCGCCGTACATGGCCCCGGAGCAGTGGGCGGGCGGAAAGGCCGGACCGGCGACCGACGTCTACGCCGCCACCGTCGTCTTCTTCGAGTGCCTCACCGGCGGCCGGCCCTTCCGCGCGCAGAACATGGCCGCGCTGGCCCGCCAGCACCAGGCGACCCCTCCGCCGGTCGACGAGGTGCCGCCCCCGCTGCGCGACCTCGTCGAGCGCGGCATGGCCAAGCGGCCCGAGGACCGGTACGCGTCGGCCGAGGAGTTCCTGCGGGAGCTCGAGACCGTCGCCGCCGGCGCGTACGGCCCGGCGTGGGAGGAGCGCGGACGGCGGCGGCTCGCCGCGCTCGCCGGGCTGCTCGTGCCGTTCTTCCCGCTCAAGGAGAAGGCTCCGGAGACCGGCACCGCAGTGGCCGAGACGAAGCTCGGCGGCCTGCTGGCCCAGACCCGCATGAAGATCGGCCTGACCCTGGCCGGGATGGTCGTGATCGCGGGCGGGACGGTGGCGCTGGTGCAGACCGTGAGCGGCACCACCCTGCAGGCGGGGACGACGATCGAGACGCCGAGTTCGCCCGCGGTCGACCCCTCGTCGATCGAGGTCGAGGACGATTCGGACGAGCCCCCGGCGGAGGAACCCTCCGAGGAGCCCACCGAGGAGCCGGAGAAGCCGACCGCGACGCCGACGACCAGCCGGCCCAGGCCGCGCGCGTCGCAGCCGCCGGCCGTGCCCACCGCGACCCAGCGGCCGACCCGCAGGCCCAGCCCCTCGCCGAAGCCCAAGCCGAAGCCGACCGCGAAGCCCACGCAGAAGCCGAAGCCCTCGCCCGAGCCCGTGCCCTCGGAGGAGCCCACGGTCACGGTGGACCCGCCCAAGAACACCCCGACCAAGCGGCCCGACTCCACCCCGACCAGCAAGCCGCCCACGCAGCCGACCACCCAGCCCTCGCCGACGCAGAGCAACTCCGAGCCGACCGCGACTCCGGTTGATCTGCCCACACTCACGTGACGCTCGGGTGGGTGGTGACGACGCCTCGTTCCCGCCACACTGGCCGTGGGCGCATGCGCGGACGACACCGAAGGCGGCGGTAGATGCGTGAAGGCGTGACGGTCGCGGGGCACCGGCTCACCGGCCGCACCCGGAGCAGCGAGGTCGGCACCTGGGCGGACGCGATCGCCCCCGGCGGACGGCCGTCCGGTGTGCTGCGATTCGATCCGCGGGCCGTCGCGACGGCCCAGGCGCGCGAACGGATCGTCGCGGCCGTCGGCGCCGACGTGCGTCTCCAGCAGGGCGGCCCGATCGGCCTGCTGCCCGTGATCGACCTGGTGGCCGCGCGCGACGAGGTCTGGCTGCTCACGGCCGGGGCGACGGCCGTCGCCGACGTGATGGCCGCCGGCCGGCTGGACGCGGGCGGCGCGGCGACCGTTCTCCTGGAGACCGCGCAGGCCCTGCTCGCCGTACACGCCGCCGGGCTGGCCCACGGCGCGCTGCACCCCGGGACCGTCGTCGTCGGGGAGGACGGCGCGGTGCTGCTGGCCGAGCGCGGCCTGCTGCGGGCGATCCGGGGCGAGCACGCGTCCGCGGAGCAGGACGTCGCGGCCTGGGCCGCCCTCGCCGGCACGCTGGCCGCCGCGTGCGCCCAGGACCGTGCCGCGGCGGTGCTGCGGTGGGCGTCCGCCGCCGCCCCGGCCCAGGGGCTCGCCGCCATGCGGGACACTTTGCTCGCCGAGCGTGAGGCGTTCCCGGGGATGGGACGGGACGGACTGGCCCATGCCACACGCGGCCTCCACGCGCCCGTGTCCCCCGAGCTCCCCGTCGGCGCCGCGGTGGCCGGCTCTCCCGGCGGCGGGGAGGCCGTGACCCTGCTCGACCTGTCCGGCACGGTGGACGACCCCGGCGACGTGATGATGCGGTTCGGGCCGGGAGTGCCCACCGAGACCACGGCGGCGCAGATCTGGCGGTCCGGGCAGACCGCCGCCGCCGTCACGGCCACCCAGGCCCGTGAGGCGGCTCCCCGCAGGCGCCGGAGGCGTTCGACGGCGTGGGCGGGCACCGCGCTGCTGGCGATCCTGATCGCCGCGGTGATCCTGTGGCTGCGTCAATCGCCCGCCGCGTCGCTCGCGGTGAGCGACGTCGACGTCAAGGCGCCCAAGAAGACGGTGCGCTGCGACGGCAGAGCCGACTTCACGGGCGTCGTCACGACGAACGGCGAGGCCGGGACGATCCGCTACCTCTGGATCCGCAGCGACGACCGCAAGCCGCTGGAGCAGGAGCAGCGGATCTCCTCGGGAGACACCTCGGTGAACCTTCCCCTGCACTGGAAGGTGACCGGATCGGGCTCGTTCAAGGGCACGGCCACGCTGCGGGTCCTGTCCCCCACGACGACCGGGAAGCCGATCCAGGACAAGGCAAGTTTCACCTACAAATGCTGATTTCATTAGTGTGGCGCGCATGACGACGACTCCCGCCGGCTGGTATCCGGACCCGTACGGCTCCCCTCTCCTCCGTTGGTGGGACGGCAGCCAGTGGACCGACGCCACCCACGCGCCCGAGCAGGAGGCCGGGGCCCCGCCCCAGCCGCAGTTACAGCCCCAGTCACAGGCACAGCCGCAGTTCCAGCAGGCCCAGTTCCAGCAGGCCCAGTCTCAGCAAACTCAGTTCCAGCAGCCGGGGGGACCGTGGGGTCCCCCGAACCAGACGGCGCAGCTTCCCACGCCCGACTTCGGGGCACCGCGACGTCAAACGCCGGTCTGGCCGTGGATCGTGGGCGGCGTCGCCGCGGTCGTCGTGCTCGCGCTCGTCATCGGCGGCGCGGTCATCTTCCTGCGCGACCGCGCCGGCTCGATCGTCGCCCGGCCCGAGATCACCGCGACGGCGCCGCAGCTCGACCAGACCGTGCCGCCGCAGCAGGAGCCGCAGCAGTCCACGCCGCCGCTTCCCCAGCTCCCCCAGCCGTCCGGCGACCGCATCCAGGACCCGGCGACCGGGCTGTCGTACGCGTACCCGGGCGACGAGTGGCAGGTGCCGGAGTCGAAGAGCGTCAACGACCCGTCCGACCCGAGGATGCCGCTGTGGACGAGCGGCTGCCAGATGACCTCCCAGGCGAACTACGACGGCAGGGGCGGCGACTGGGTGGGCAGCATCTATACCGCCGAGGTGCCCCAGATCTTCCCCTACAGCGGCCCGCAGAGCTTCGGGCAGCTCTCCCAGACGCTGCTGCTCGCCTACGACCCGCTCTTCTACGGCATCCAGCACGAGCGCAAGGTCCTGCGCAGCGAGGCGACGACCGTGAGCGGCAAGCAGGGCTGGGTGATCGAGTTCGAGATGGACTTCAGCAAGGTCTCCGAGGCCAACGGCCTGAAGTGGAAGAAGGAGAAGGGCGCGATCGTCCTCGTGGACCGCGGCCAGAACGCCCGCCCCGCGATGCTGTACATCTCGGTGCCGGACAACCTGGACCAGTCGGTCATCAAGCGTGTACAGGACTCGCTCCAATCTCAGTGACGCCCCATTAGGCATGAGCATTACTCTTGAGCCATGACTGACCCGCTGGTCTGGATCGACTGTGAGATGACCGGGCTCGACCTCGGCCGCGACGCGCTGATCGAGGTGGCCTGCATAGTCACCGACAGCGAGCTGAACCAGCTGGATGAGGGCGTGGACGTCGTCATCAAGCCCCCCGCCGAGACGCTGGAGCAGATGTCCGAGGTCGTGCGGGAGATGCACACGGCCTCGGGCCTGCTGCGGGCCCTCGCGACCGGGGTGACCCTGGCGGAGGCCGAGGCCGTCGTGCTCGACTACATCCGCTCCCACGTGCCCGAGGCCAAGAGGGCGCCGCTGTGCGGCAACTCCATCGCGACCGACCGCTCCTTCATCGCCAGGGACATGCCGCTGGTGGACGCGTTCCTGCACTACCGGATGGTCGACGTTTCGTCGATCAAGGAGCTGGCCCGCCGCTGGTACCCCCGGGTCTACTTCGCCTCGCCGGAGAAGCAGGGCGGGCACCGCGCGCTCGCCGACATCACCGAGAGCATCCGGGAGCTGCGCTACTACCGCGCCGCGGTCTTCGTGCCGCAGCCCGGCCCCGACTCCGCCACCGCCCGCGAGGTCGCGGAGGCCGTCTCCGGGCCCTGACCTCCGCACGCGGCGTTATTGGGGCGCGGAGGACTCCAAAATGCCGCTACACTTTCTTCGTACGCCTCGAACGGCGGACATGGTGGGTGTAGCTCAGCTGGCAGAGCGCCAGGTTGTGGTCCTGGATGTCGTGGGTTCAAGTCCCATCACTCACCCCAGACGGCGAGCGGCCGGTCCAACGGACCGGCCGCTCGTTTTTTCATGCCCGTTTTCGTATCTTCGTATCCTCCGGGTGTATACCTTCAGCGTATAGTCTCGGATCATGACTGTTCCCCTCGCGTTGCTCGGCCTGCTGGAGCGGGAGCCGAGCCACGGATACGACCTGAAACGCGACTACGACACCTTCTTCGGCCGGGGCAAACCGCTGCCCTTCGGGCAGGTGTACTCCACGCTCGGCCGCCTGGCCAGGGACGGCAAGGTCATGGGGCAGAGTGAGCCGGGCGACGGGCCGGAGCGCAAGCGCTACGCCATCACCCCGCTGGGCCGGCAGGAGGTCGCCACCTGGCTGGCCGAGCCGGTCGCGGCCGAGCCGTACCTGCAGACGGTGCTGTTCACCAAGGTCGTGCTGGCGTTGATGCTGGGCCGTGACGCGGCCGGCTACCTGGACGCGCAGCGCGCCACGCACATGCGGCGCATGCGGGAGCTGGCGGAGGTCAAGCGTGGCGGCTCCCTGACCGACGCCCTGCTGGCCGACCACGCCATGTTCCACCTGGAGGCGGACCTGCGGTGGATCGACGTCACCCAGGCTCGCCTGGGGGCGCTGGCCGAGACGGTGCGTGCGTCGTGATCATCGAGGCTCGGGGGGTCAGCCGCTCCTACGGCAGCACGCCCGCGTTGCGGGAGGCGAACCTGTCGGTGGCCGCGGGCGAGGTGCTGGCCGTCATGGGGCCCAGCGGCTCGGGCAAGTCGACGCTGCTGCACTGCCTGGCCGGCATCTTCACGCCGGACAGCGGCGAGGTCTGGTTCGACGGCCGCCGCCTGGACACGCTGGACGACGCCCGCCGCAGCGAGCTACGGCGCACCGCCTTCGGATTCGTCTTCCAGTTCGGCCAGCTCGTGCCTGAGCTGACCGCCGCCGACAACGTGATGCTGCCGCTGTTGCTGGGCCGCACCAGGAGGAAGCACGCCGAGCGGCGGGCGGCCGAATGGCTGGAGCGGCTGGAGCTGGGCGACCTGGGCGGCCGGCGTACCGGGGAGCTGTCCGGCGGGCAGGCGCAGCGCGTGGCGATCGCCAGGGCGCTGGTCACCCGGCCGCGGGTGGTCTTCGCCGACGAGCCGACGGGCGCGCTGGACTCGCTCACCGGCGAGCACGTGATGGACCTGCTGGTGGGCCTGGCCCGCGAGGAGGGCGCCACCGTGATCGTGGTGACCCACGACGCCCGGGTGGCCGCCTGCGCCGACCGGGAGGTCATGGTGCGCGACGGCCGGGTCTCCGATCCGTACGTCACCGGGGCCGTCCGATGATCCGGCTGGGCCTGCGGCTGTCGCTGAGCAGCGGCAGGGAGGCGGCGGCCAGGCTGGGGCTGATCGTCGCCGGGGTGGCGGCCGGTGTAGCGGTGCTGCTGGCCACGCTGTCGCTGTTCAACGCCTTCCAGGCCACCGGCGACCGTCCCTGCTGGGAGTGCGTGAACGGCTCGGCGCCCAGCGGCTGGGCCCTCGACGCGACGACCGACGGCGCGCTGTGGAGCTACCACGAGGACTTCTACAGGAGCCGGACGATCAAGAGGCTCGACGCCGCCGCGCTCGGCGCCAGGGCGCCGGTCATGCCCGGCCTGTCCCGCATGCCCGGCCCGGGGCAGTACTACGCCTCGCCCGCGCTGGCCGCGCTGCTCGACTCGGCACCGCGCGAGGAACTGGCCACCCGCTTCCCCGGCACGCGCGCCGGGCTGATCGGCGACGCGGCGCTGTCCGGGCCCGACGAGCTGGTCATCGTGCTGGGCCGGACACCGGACGAGGTCGCCGCCATGCCCGGCGCCAGGCAGATCGACGTGATCGACGCGGAGCCCGCGGCCGACGACGGCGCGGACGTCTACCGGTTCGGCTTCGCCGTCGCCGCCGTCGGGCTGATCGTCCCGCTGCTGGTGCTCGTGGGCACCGCCACCCGGCTGGCCGCGGCTCGCCGAGAGGCCCGCTTCGCCGCGATCCGCCTGGTCGGCGCCACCACACGGCAGATCAACGTGCTCGCGGCGGTGGACGCCGCGCTGGGCGCGCTGGCCGGTGCGCTGGCCGGTCTCGCGATCTTCCAGCTCGTACGGCCGGCCGTGGCCGACCTGCGGATCACCGGCGCCCGGTTCTTCCCCGAGCTGGTCGCCCCGCACCTCTGGCAGTACGCGGCCGTGCTCGGCGGCGTGCCGGTCGCGGCGGCCTGCGCCGCGTTGTGGTCGCTGCGCCGGGTGCGGATCTCGCCGCTCGGCGTCGCGAGGAAGACCGCCGCGTCCCCGCCGAGAGCGTGGCGGGTGATCCCCCTGCTGGCGGGGCTGGGGCTGTTCGCGGGCCCGGTGTACCGGAACGGCAAGCCCGACGAACTGCTCGCCGTCGTCGCGCTCGCGCTGATCATGATCGGGTTGATGCTGGCCGGCCCCTGGCTGACCATGGTCGCCGCGCGCCTGGCCGCCCGGCTGACCCGGGGCGGGGCGACGCTGCTTGCCACGCGGCGCCTGGCGGCCGATCCGAAGACCGCCTTCAGGTCGGTGAGCGGGCTGGTGCTGGCGGTCTTCATCGGGACGACGATCGCGGCTCTCGTGCCGGCGGTCGTGGCCGGCCAGCAGAAGGTCGCCGGAGGCACGCTCAACGACGTGCTGGGCGCCACGTTCATCCGGCCGGGCGTCTCCGGCCTGTCCCCGCAGGCGGGCACGGACACCCGGCCGGGCGTCTCCGGCCTGTCCCCGGCGGCGGGAACGGCGCTGCTCGCCCGGCTGCGCGCCCACCCCGGCGTGGAGGTGCTGCCGATATACGCCCGGGGGGACATGGAGAAGGTCCCCCCGCGGCCCGACGGCCCGCCACCCGCGCCGTACGTCGTCGAGTGCGCCGGGCTGGCCCTCTTCCCCGTGCTCGGCCGCTGCCCGGTGGACGCCGACGGCAGGGACGCTCGCGCCGTGGCGGGCAACTTCGCCCGCATCATCGGCGCCGACAACCCCCTCACCGTCGACAGGCTCCTTCCGCTGGCGGGCCCGGCCAGCCCGCCCGTCTCCTCCGTCGACGGGCTCGACCTGGCGGCCGTCATGATCAGTACGCGCGATCCGGCGGCACTGGAGCGGCTGCGCACCCTGCTGGCCGGTTACACCGTCGAAGCGCCGATGACCTTCGCCGAGGTCGCCCGGGTCAGGGCGGACCTGTACGTCCGGGCGGAGAACATCGCACTGGCCGTGATCGGGCTCACCCTGGTGGCCGGCGCCTGCGGTCTGGTGGTGGCGGCCGGCGGCGGGCTGGTGGAGCGCAGGCGGCCGTTCACGCTGCTGCGGCTGGCGGGCACGCCCACGCGCACCCTGGCCGCGGTGGTGCTGCTGGAGTCGGCGCTGCCGCTCGTGCTGGCCGCCGCCCTCGCGGCCGCCGCCGGTTTCGGCGTGGCCGAGCCGCTCCTCGACGCCCTCGCGATGAAGAGCGCGGCCTCCGCGATGCCGGGACCCGTCTACTTCGCCTCCCTCGGCGGCGGCCTGGCCGCCTCCCTCCTGCTGATCCTCACGACGCTGCCGCTGCTGCGGCGCATGACCGCGCCCGACAGCGCGCGTTTCGAATAGGAGCCCCCGATGAAGCTCAGACCACTCGTGATCGCGCTGGCGTTACTCGCCCCCACCGGCGCGGCCGTACCCGCGGCGGAGGCGGCCGGCGGGAGTTACACGGCCACGATCCGGCGCACCGAATACGGCATCCCGCACATCACCGCCGGCGACTACGGCGGCCTCGGATTCGGGTACGGCTACGCCTTCGCCCAGGACAACCTCTGCACGCTCGCCTCCTGGGTGGTGACACTGCGCGGCGAACGGTCCCGCTACTTCGGCCCGAAGGCGGAGTCCGATGACCCGGCCAAGCCGGTCGTCAACCTCGCCAGCGACGTCTACTACAAGAGCGTCGCCGACTCCGGCGTCGTACGGCGGCTGCTGGCCCGGCCCGCACCGGTCGGCCCGAGCGACGAGCTGCGCCGCCTGGTCGACGGCTACGTCGCCGGATACAACCGCTACCTCGCGGACACCGGCGTGGCGAACCTGCCCGACCCCAGATGCCGAGGCAAGGCGTGGGTCGGCCCGATCACCGCCACCGACATGTGGCACAACCTCCTCGACTTCACCCGGATGGTCTCCAGCACCGCCCTCAAGGAGGCCATCACCGGGATCGCCGGACCCGAGGACGAGGGACCTCCGGGGGACAGGCCGCCGCAGCCCAAGCCGGCGGCGGGCAGCAACGGCTGGGCCCTGGGCCGTCAGGCCACCCGCGGGGGCGGCGGGATGGTGCTGGCCGACCCGCACTTCCCCTGGCAGGGCATCCGCCGCTTCTACCAGGTCCAGCTCACCATCCCCGGCGTGCTCGACGTCTCCGGCGGCAGCCTGTACGGCACGCCGGTCGTCCAGATCGGCCACAACGCCAGGGTCGCCTGGACCCATACCGTCTCCCACGCCCAGCGCTTCACCGTCTACCGGCTGGCACTCGCGGACGGCCGCAGCTACATGGTGGACGGCCGGGCGGAGCCGATGGGCGAGCAGGAGGTGGAGGTCACCCTGCCGGACGGCGCCGTCTCCGCACACACGCTCCTCACCTCGCGCTACGGCCCGGTGCTCGCGGTCGGGCGCACCGACGAGGCCGCGTACGCGCTGGCCGACGCGAACGCCGCCAACCTGCGGGCGGCCGACGAATGGCTGGCGATGGCCAGGGCGGGCAGTGTCGACGAACTGCGCGCGGCCCAGCGGACCCACCAGGGGATGCCGTTCGTCCACACCCTCGCCACCGACGTGAGCGGGACCGCCTACTTCGCCGACGCCTCGGTCGTCCCCCACGTCAGCGACGCCTCGGCGAAGCGCTGCGCCAAGCCCTCGCCCGTTCCGGGCCTGGACGCGTACGTGCTGGACGGATCGACCTCCGCGTGCCTGTGGGGCAGGGACGGCGACGCCGTCGTGCCGGGCATCTTCGGGCCCGGCAACCAGCCGAAACTGATCCGCGCCGACTACGTGGCCAACTCCAACAACACCTACTGGATGACGAACCCGGCGAAGCCGCTCACCGGTTATCCCAAGGCGTACGGCGAGACGGGCACGGACCTGGAGCCACGCCCCCGGGTCGGCCTCGACATGATCGCCCGGCGGCTGTCCGGGACCGACGGGCTCGGCGCGCCCGGCTTCACGCTGGAGACGCTGCAGGCCACGGTGCACGGCAAGCGCAACCTCACCTTCGAGCTGATGCGCGACGACCTGCTGAAGATGTGCCGTACCGACTCCCGGGCGGACGTGCGCGAGGCCTGCCGGACGCTGGGGAAGTGGGACGGGCGCGCCACCCTGGACGGCGAGGGCGCGATCCTCTGGCGCGAGTTCTTCACCCGGCTGGGCCGTCCCACCAGGCCAGGAGAGCCGGTCTTCAGCCCATGGCGGGTGCCGTTCGATCCCGCGCGCCCGCTGACCACTCCGCGCGGGCTCAAGATCGACGACCCGGCCGTGCGGCAGGCCCTCGCCGACGCCGTGCTCTTCTTCCGGTCGAACCGGATCCCGCTGACGCTCACCCCCGGGCAGGCGCAGCGGTACGCCTCCATCCCGATCCCCGGCTGCACCGAAGGCGAGGGCTGCTTCGACCGGGTGCGCATGCGCGGACCGCTGAGCGCGGACGGACGCTACCCGGAGGTGGACACCGGCTCCAGCTTCATGATGGCCGTCGAACTCACCCCCGGCGGGCCGCGTACGCGCACCGTCCTCACCTACTCCCTGTCCGCCAACCCCGCCTCGCCGCATCACACCGACCAGACGGCCCTGTTCTCGCGCGGCGGTTGGGTCACCGAGCGCTTCACCGCCGAGGAGATCGCCGCCGATCCGCGTCTCACGACCGTCACGGTCCGTGGAGGCGTTGACGCGGGCAAGTAAGCACTCTTTGCCCCAAAGGTGGATATTGCGGGTTATGCTCTCGCTCACAACCGCCGTGCGGGGGCCTCGGCGATCTCTGACGTCTTCGACGGAGGCCGGATGAGAATCGACGACCGCACCGCAATGGGGCTGAGCAAGCGCGAGAGCGAGGTCATGGAGTTGATCGCGACCGGTCACTCCAATGGCGAGATCGCCCAGCGGCTGTTCCTGAGCGAGAAGACCGTGAAGAACCACGTGAACCGCATCTACGCCAAGCTCGGGGTGGAGTCGCGGGTCACGGCGATCTGCCGCTGGCGCGGCGAGGCCGAGCCCTCCTCAGGACAGTGACCGGCCGGCTCCGAGCAGAGCGGCGCGCAGTCCGGCGAGCCCGTACTCGAGCTCGTCGGGCTGGACGGACAGGGCGGGGCGCAGCCGCACCGACCGTTCGCCGCAGCGCAGCACCAGGATCGCGTGCTCCTCCCTGAGCCGGGCGACCAGCCCCCCGGGGTCGGGGACGTCGAAGGCGCACATGAGCCCGCGTCCGCGGGCGTTGGCGACCAGGCCGTCGGCCTCCAGTCCCCGCAGGGCGCCCAGCAGCTTCTCGCCCAGGATGGCCGCCCTGGGGATCAGGCCGTCCCGTTCGATGATCTCCAGCAGGCGGCGGGAGCGGACCATGTCGACCAGGCCGCCGCCCCAGGTGGAGTTGATCCTGCCGCTCACCCGGAACACGTTGTCGGGCACGAGGTCCACCCTGCGGCCCGCCATGATGCCGCCGACCTGAACCTTCTTCGCGAAGGCCACGATGTCGGGGGCCAGCCCCAGCTGCTGGTAGGCCCAAGGGGTGCCGGTCAGGCCGACGCCGGTCTGCACCTCGTCCACGACGAACAGGGCCTCGTACTCGTGGCAGAGCGCCTGCATCGCCTGGAGGAACTCGGGGCGCATGTGGTTGTCGCCGCCCTCGCCCTGGATCGGCTCGGCGATGAAGCAGGCGATGTCGTGGCGGAACCGTTCGAACGCCTCTCTGGCCTGCGCCAGCGCGCGCCTCTCGGCCCGTTCGACGTTCCCGAGGTGGATGGCGGGAACGTCGATGCGCGGCCAGCAGAACCGGGGGAACCTGTCGGTCTTGACCGGGTCGGTGTTGGTGAGCGAGAGCGTGTAGCCGCCGCGGCCGTGGAAGGCCCGGGTGAGATGGAGGACGCGGGTGCCGAGGCCGGGGTGGCGGCCGTGGGCCTCATTCCAGCGGCTCTTCCAGTCGAAGGCGCACTTGAGCGCGTTCTCCACGGCCGCCGACCCGCCTTCGACGAAGAACAGGTGCGGCAGTTCGGGGTCGCCGAGCACGCGCCGGAACGTCTCCACGAACTCGGCGAGGTGGACGGTGTACATGTCGGAGTTGGCCGGCTTGTTGGCCGCCACCCGGCCGAGCAGTGCCACGAACTCCGGGTCGCCGGCGAACGGGTTCACCCCGAGCGGTGACGACGCGAAGAACGTGTAGAAGTCCAGATACCTCCGGTCGTCGCGGGCGTCGACCAGCCAGGAGCCCGCGCTTCTGTCCAGGTCGAGCACCAGACGGTAACCGTCGACGAGCAGGTGCCGGGCGAGGGCGTCGTGTACGGCGGTGGGGTCCATTTCGCCTCCGCGTCATACTGGGAAACGAGATGATTCCCTCACACACGGCCATCTATGTGAATAGTTTTCGCTCAGATAGCACCTACGGAGGACATCTTTCAGTCCGTAAGGGTAGGTTCGGCGTCCGAGAAGCTCATCACGGGCGGCCTGCGGGTGAACATCCTCGTCAGCACGAGGAGGTAGACGAGGCCCGCCGCCATCCAGATCAGCCCCACCGTGAACGTGATTCCCGAGAGGCTGGTCCACAACCAGATCGTCAGCGCGAAGCCCACCAGCGGGACCAGGCCGTACCGGACCAGGTCGGCGGCCGACCGGCGCCGCTCGTCGACCAGATAGTGCTTGAGGACCGTGAGGTTCACCATGGAGAAGGCGATGAGCGCGCCGAAGTTGACCATCACGACGGCGTTGTCCAGGCTGATGAACAGCGCGACGAGCGAGACCGCCGACACCACGGCGGTGGCGACGGCCGGAGTGCGGAAGCGCGGGTGCAGCCGGGCGAACGCCGCCCGGGGCAGCACGCCGTCGCGGCCCATGGAGTAGAGGATCCGCGAGACGCTCGCCTGCGTGGCCATGGCCGACCCGAAGGCGCCGACCACGTAGATCCCCACGAAGATCGTCTCGAACGCGGCGCCGCCGAGCGCCGACATGATGTCCACACCCGCCGTGTCGGCGTTGGCGAAGTCGTCGTAGCCGGGGTGGACGAGGCTGCCCATCCACGCGACCAGGACGAACAGCAGGCCGCCGAGGAGTGTGGTGAGCACGATGGCGCGCGGGATCGCCCGGCGGGGCTCCCTCGCCTCCTCCGACAGGGTGGAGACGGCGTCGAACCCGAGGAAGCTCAGCGCCAGGATCGCCGCGCCCGCGAACACGCCCTGCCCCGGGGTGAAGGAGGCGAAGGGCGACGCCGCGGGGTGACCAGCGAGGTGCCTCAGCGACAGCGCGACGAACACCGCGACCAGCACCACCGACAACCCGACGACCAGGACGCTGACCCGGTTCATCACGGTGATGCCGAGGATGTTGAGCACGAGCACCAGCAGCAGCGCCCCCAGAGTGAAGATCCACTGGGGCACCCCGGGGAACTGGCTGTTCAGGTAGATCCCGATGAGCAGGAAGTTGACCATCGGCAGGAACAGGTAGTCCAGCATGAGCGTCCAGCCGGTCATGAAGCCGACGTGGCCGCCGAAGGTCTGCTGGGTGTAGGTGTAGGCGGACCCGGCGGTGGGGTACGCCCTGGCCATCCTGCCGTAGCTGAACGCCGTGAACAGCATGACCACGAGGGCGACCACGTAGGCCGCGGGCAGGTGGCCCTCGGTGACCTGGGTGACGGCTCCGTACGTCGTGAAGACGGCCACCGGGGCGAGATAGGTCAGCCCGAACAAGGTCAGTCCGGGAACGCCGAGGACGCGCTTCAGTCCGGCGGGTTCGGTCATACGCCACTCCTGTGGGCTGGGGGGAAGGTTCTCACGCCGGCCGTCCACGTGCCGAGGACGGCCGTCCGGTCCGCGATGTCATGGGGGTCCGGCCGCCGGACGTCGCGGTCCAGCCAGACCAGGTCGGCCGCCTTTCCCGGGGCCAGAGTGCCGCGCTCGTCCTCGGCGAACGCCTGGTAGGCCACCCCGGCCGTGTAGGCCGACAGCGCCTCCTCGATGCCGATGCGCTCCCCGGGCAGCCAGCCGCCGGACGGCTCGCGCTCGGCGTTCTCCCGCGTCACCGCGACCGGCAGCCCGGCCAGCGGGCGGTGGTCGCTCACCGGCCAGTCGCTGCCGAACGAGACGTGCGCCCCGGCGCGCAGCAGCGAGCCGATGAGGTACTGCCGCCGGGCCCGCTCCGGCCCGATCCTGGGGAAGGTCAGCTTCGTCATCGGGGGGTCGGTGCGCGCCCACAGGGGCTGGAAGTTGGCGATGACGCCGAGCCGGGCGAACCGCGGCAGGTCCTCCTCCGCCAGCACCTGCACGTGGGCGATCACCGGCCTGCGGTCGCGCGGGCCGTTCACCCGGGTCACGTGCTCGATCGCGTCGAGTGCGGTGCGGATGCCGGCGTCGCCGATCGCGTGCAGGTGCGCCTGCAGGCCCATCGCGTCCACCGCCGTCAGAGCTTCGAGCAGGTCGCCGTACGGCCAGACGGGCATGCCCCGGGTGCAGGGATCGTCGCTGTACGGCGTGAGCAGCGACGCCGTGCGGTTCTCCAGGATGCCGTCGACGAAGAACTTCACCGTGTGAGCGGTGAGGCGGTCGTGGCCGAGCGCCCGCACCCTCTGCCGGTCGGCGGCGAACTCGGCGAGCTGCGCACGCCACCGGGCCGGGTCGGCGCGGAAGGCGAGGTTGACCCGGGTCGCCAGCAGTCCCCGGCGGGCCGCCTCCAGGTAGGCCTCGACCGTGCCGTGCTCCACCCACGCGTCCTGGATCCAGGTGACGCCGGCCGCGGCGTACGCGGCGGTGGCCGCGGCGAGCGCGGTGACGACGTCTTCGGTGGTACGGGCGGGGGCGGCGGCGAGGACGGCGTCGACGGCGTCCCACTCGATCATGGTGCCGAGCAGTTCGCCGTCCGCGCGGCGGGCGAAGCGGCCTCGCGGGGTGTCGGGCGTCGAGGCGTCCAGCCCGGCCCGCCGCATGGCCTCGGAGTTGCACCACAACGTGTGGTAGTCCCAGGCCCGCAGCGCGACCGGCCGGTCGGGCACCGCCTCGTCCAGCCAGTGGGCGTCGAACAGGCCGTCCGGGACGATCGTCGCGTCGTAGCCACCGCCGACGATCCATTCGGCGCCGGGGTGGGCGGCGGCGTGGCGGCGCACCTCCTCGACGATCTCCTCGACCGTGCCGAGTCCCCTGACTTGCGGGCCCATCGCCTCGAACCCGGCGTGGTCGGGGTGGCAGTGCCCGTCGCCGAAGGCCGGCAGGAGCATTCCGCCGCCCAGGTCCACGCGTTCGTCGTGGTCGCGGGCCAGGGCGGCGGCTCCGAATGCCTCGATCCGGCCGTGCCGTACGGACAGGGCGTCGGTGGTCGTCCCGGTACCCGTCCAGATCGTGCCGTTTGAGAAGAGGATGCGCGACATGGGCGTCCCCGATAAATCGAATGACGTTCGTTTAGTGGGATGAGGATAGGTTGTCGAGGGGCGAAGCGGAAGGGGGCTGCGGGCCGAATGCGACGGCGGGTGGGACGGCCGGCGACGCCGGTGCTGAGCAGACAGGCCATCGCGCGGGCCGCGCTGGCCCTCGTCGACGAGGCCGGAGCCGATGGCTTCTCCATGGCCGCCCTCGCCGGACGGCTGGGCGTCCGGCCGTCCTCGCTCTACAACCACGTGGCAGGCAAGGACGACATCCTGGCGGCGGTCCGCGAGATCGTCTCCGATGCCATCGACGCCTCGATGTTCGCCGAACTGCCCTGGGACGAGGCGCTGGTGCGGTGGGCCCACGGCTACCGCGACGCGTTCGCCGCGCATCCGCCCGCGATCTCGTTGCTGGCCACGCAGCCGATCACCGGCGCCCTGCGCACGCTGCGGATGTACGAGGAGGTCGTCGCCGGCCTGCGACGCGGGGGCTGGCCCGACGCGATGGTCATCCCCGTGATGGTGGCCGTGGAGTCCTTCATCCTCGGCTCGGCGCTCGACCTGGTGGCGCCGCCCGACATGTTCGACGCCGGGCCGCTGGCCGAGCAGGTCCCGGTCTTCGCGGCCACGGTGCGCGCCCGCGACGAGGCCGCGGCTGCGAACGGACGCCCACCGGCGGACCTGTCCTTCGAGGTCGGACTGGCCGCCATGGTGGACGGACTGCGACGGACGCTCGCAGCCATGGGATGACGATTCGGAACCGTTTGTGTACCTTTGCTTCAGATTCCGTGGCCCTACACGGATTCAACGATCTTTTCTGAGGCAGGGATGATGATCGACCGTACTCGCCTGGCCCGGCTCCTCGACCGCGAGCGCGACGCGTTCCGGGAGCGCAACCCGCGCTCGGCCGCCGCGTACGAGCAGGCGAGAGGCCACCTGTTCGGCGGCGTGCCGATGACGTGGATGAACAAGACGGCGGCGGGCTTCCCGCTCTACCTGGCCGAGGCCCGCGGCGCCCGCGTCACCGACCTGGACGGCCACGAGTACGTCGACCTCTGCCTCGGCGACACGGGCGCGATGGCGGGACACTCGCCCCGGGCCACCGCGGAGGCGGTGGCCGACCGGTTCGGCCGGCTGGGCGGGGCCACGGTCATGATGCCGACCGAGGACGCCGCCTGGGTCGGCGCCGAGCTGGGCCGGCGGTTCGGCCTGCCCTACTGGAGCTTCTCGCTGACGGCCACGGACGCCAACCGGTGGGCGATCCGGCTGGCCAGGGCGATCACCGGCAGGCCCAAGATCCTCGTGAACAGCTACTGCTACCACGGCAGCGTCGACGAGGTGCTGATCGTGGTCGGCCCGGACGGCGAGCAGGTCTCGCGGGAGGGCAACGTCGGCGCGCCGGTCGACCCCACCGTCACCTCGCGCGTCGTCGAGTTCAACGACCTGCCCTCGCTGGAGCGCGAACTGGCCTACGGCGACGTCGCCGCGGTCCTCATGGAGCCCGCCCTCACCAACATCGGGATCGTGCTGCCCGAACCGGGTTACCTGGAGGGCGTGCGGGAGCTGACCCGGCGATACGGCAGCCTGCTGATCAACGACGAGACGCACACCCTCTCGGCGGGCCCGGGCGGCTGCACGAAGGCCTGGGACCTGCACCCCGACATCGTCACGATCGGCAAGGCGATCGGCGGCGGCATCCCCAGCGGCGGGTACGGCCTGTCCGCCGAGGTCGCGGCGCGCATCGAGGCGATGGAAGGCCTCGACCTGGTCGACATGGGCGGCGTCGGCGGCACGCTGGCCGGCAACGCCCTGTCGGTCGCCGCGATGCGCGCGACGCTGGAGCACGTGCTCACCGACGACGCGTTCGCCGCCATGACCGAACTGGCGACCCGCTTCGCCAAGGGCGTCCAGGAGGTGATCGACACGCACGGCCTGCCGTGGTCGGTCACCCAGCTCGGTGCGCGCGCCGAGTATCGATTCGCCAGCCCGGCGCCCCGCAACGGCGGCGAGTCGAACGCGGCCGGCGACCCCGACCTGGACGACTACCTGCACGTCTACCTGGCCAACCGGGGCGTGCTGCTCACGCCGTTCCACAACATGGCGCTGATGTCGCCCGCCACCACCGAGGCCGACGTGGATCTCCACCACGAGGTGTTCGCCGCGGCCGTGGCGGACCTCGTCTCATGACTCTCGACGAGGTCGACAGGGTCCTGCTGCGCGAGCTGCAGCGGGACGGCCGGGCCTCCTACACCGCGCTCGCCGAGGCCACCGGCCTGTCGGCGCCCGCCGTACGGCAACGCGTGCAGCGGCTGCGCGACGAGGGCGTCGTGCAGATCGTCGGCGTGACCGACCCGATGGCGCTGGGCCTGCCGGTCATGGCGCTGATCGGCGTCCGCGTGGACAGCGACGTGCACGAGGTCGCCGACCGGATCAGCGAGCTGTCCGGCGTGATCTACGTGGTGCTCACGGCGGGCTCGTTCGACCTGTTCGCCGAGGTGGTGTGCCGGGAGCCGGCCGAACTTCTCACCGTGCTGAACGACCACGTCAAGCGGGTGCCGGGCGTCACCCGGGCCGAGGCGTTCACCTATTTCGGGATCCACACCCACCGGTTCGCCTGGCCCGGCGTGTGAGGGTTCACAGGGCCCTCAGGAACCGCGCGGCGATGGGCACGGCGGCGCCACGGCCGGTGCCGCCGTGCTCGACGAACACGGCGAAGGCGAGGTCACCCCGATAACCGATGAACCAGGCGTGGTCCTGCCCGCCCTGCCAGTCCTCGGCGGTGCCGGTCTTGCCCGCGACCCCCTGGGGCAGCTCCGACCCGGCGGCGGTCCCGTCGACCGTGACCGCGCCCATCAGCGAACGCAGTCCCTCCGCCACGTTCGACGGCAGGGGCACGCTCTGCGGCAACTCACCCTGCGACGCGTCGTCCGCCAGCGGGCGGGCCGGCCGCCACTCGCCGCTCTCCACGGCGGCGGCGACCAGCGCCATGCACAGCGGGGTCGCCTCGACCGTGCCCTGACCGAAGGAGTCCTCGGCGAGCGCGTCCGGGTTCTCCGGCCGCCGCAGACTGCCGCACGTGCTCGTGCCGGCGCTCTCCCCCGGCACCCCGAAGCCGAACGCCCTGGCCTGGTCGACCAGCGTGTCGCCGCTCAGCCGCTCGATCGTCAGCCGGGCGAACGTGGTGTTGCACGACAGCGCGAACGCCTGCCGCAGCGTCACCGTCCCGTGGCTCTCGTTGCGGTAGTTGGGGATCGACCGGTGCATCGGGATCTGGTAGGCCGCCGGGCAGTCCACCGTGCTGTCCGGGGACAGCCCGTTGCCGAGCAGCGCCGCCGCCGTGATCGTCTTGAACGTCGAGCCGGGGGCGTACTTGCGCTCGAACGCCGCCCGCCCGCCCAGCCGGTCGGCGACCGCGAGGATCTCCCCCGTCGACGACCGCACGGCCACGATGGCGCCGCGCTGCACGCCGTCGAGCGCTCGGGCCGCCGCGGCCTGCGTCGCGTAGTCGATCGTGGTCCGTACGCCGGCCGGCCGCTTGTCCGGCTTGTAGGACAGGACGGTCTTCGTCGGCAGGCCCGGATTGTCTACCTCCAGCGTCCACCCCACGGCCACGCCCGTCGCGGGCGCCACTCCCTGGTTCACCAGGTTCTGGAGGTACGCCTCGGCGCCCGAGTTGCGTGGGAACTCCCGCCCGCTCCTGGTCACCGGCTGCAGCGGTCCCACCTCCGGCGCGGTCCTGACCAGACTGCCGCCCGGCTGGATCTCCGGATGCAGGACGGCCGGCGTCCAGAGCACCTTCCAGGTGAGGTCCCGTACGGCGAGGTGCAGGCTGGAGTCGAAGCGCCAGGTGCCGGCGTCCTGCTCGTCCCGCTCCTGCGTGAACGGGATCTCGGCCGTCTCGTCCCCGGTGCGGACCATGTCGCCGACCGCGATCCGCAGCGAGCGGGACAGAGCGGCGTCCTCGAACGCGCGGTGCTGGTCCGCGAAGTCGCCGGGGGGCTCGTCGACCAGGTCGCGCATGGCGTCGTAGTCGCCCTTGACCCAGGCCTGGAAATAGGCGGCGGCCGTCTCGTCCGGAGAGCCTTCCGGTGAGCCCGCGGGGGACGGCTCGGGAGATGACTCGGGGCGGAGCTGGAGCGTCTGCGGGCCTGCGGGTGCGAGTGTCCCCCGCGGCGCGGCGACGAAGTCCGAGCCCGTCCCCTGCCTGCCGGACACAATGAGTCCGACAACGCCGAAGACGAAGATGGCCGCGGCGACCATGACGAGGGCGAGCAGGGCCCTGTTCCGCATACGGTTCTCATATCACGCGAAAGGAGTCATAGGTGGCAAGGAGCAGAGAACCGTTGCCAGGCCGCTACCCGGTGACCTTCGGCGAGGTGGAGCTCCTGCGTGACCTCGACCGGCCGGACGGCTGGATGTTGATCAGGGACGGCGTCCCCCAGTCGTACGTGGACCTGACCGATCCCACCTATCTGGACTTCTCCTACACCCAGCTCATGGCGAGCGTGATCGATTGCCTGCCCGAAGGCCCGCTCGACGCCGTCCACATCGGTGGCGGGGCCTGCACGATCCCGCGCTACGTCTCCGCCCGGCGGCCCGGTTCCCGGCACATCGTCGCGGAGCCGGACGCCGCGCTGGTCCAACTCGTGCGCGACCAGCTCAGCCTCAAGTCGGTGCCCCGGCTGAAAGTCCGGGTCGTGGACGGCCGCGCTGCGACGGCGGACCTCGGGGACGACTCGGCCGACCTGTTCGTGCTCGACGCGTTCTCGGGCGCGACGATGCCGGTCGAGCTGGCGACCGTCCAGTACATGGCGGAGATCGCGCGCGTACTGCGCCCCTCCGGCACGGCGCTGATCAACGTGGCGGACGGCAAGGGCCTGCCCTTCGTCAAGCGGGTCGCCTCCACGGTGAGCCGCGTCTTCCCCCACGTCGCGCTGCTTGCCGAGCCCGGCATCCTGCGCGGGCGCAGGTTCGGCAACGTCATCCTGGCGGCCTCGCCCGGCGACCTGCCGATCGAGGGACTGACCAGGAAGGCGGCCGGCGGCCTCACGCAGGCCCGGTGCGTGGCGGACGAGGACCTCACCCGGCTGGTCGCGGGGGCCGCTCCCATCCGCGACGGCGACGCCGTCCTCGCCCCCGTCCCCCCGCCCGGCCTGTTCGAGTAGCCGGCGCCTCGTGGAGATCACCCTGGCGAATCGCGCTCTGCTGGGCCGCCTGCTGCCGGGCGTCGACCCAGACGATCTCACCGTCCGCCACGGACAGTTCCATCAGGTGGTGATCGGCCCAGACCGTGTCGTGTGCCTGCCTCGCACCGCAGCTGCGGCCGCCCGGCTGCCGCACAGAGCCGCTGTCCTGCGCCTGCTCGCCGGGCTCGACCTCGGCTTCGCCACGCCTCGGCCGCTGGCGGAGGGCGGCAGGCACGGCGCCGACGAACCGCCGTTTCTCGTTCTCAGCCGCGTGCCCGGAGCCCCGCTGGACGGCGCCGCGCTCGACGATCCCCGGGTGGCCGAGGCCGCGGCGGCGCAGTACGTCACGCTCCTGACCGAGCTGGCCAGGATCGGCGCTGAGGCAGACGGCGCGGGCAAGAAGGTGCGAGCGGCCCTGCCGACGCCCCAGGAGGATCGGTGGCGACGGTTCGCGGCGGACGTCCGCGCCGAACTGTTCGGGCTCATGTCCGGCGAGGGGCGCCACCGAGCCGAGCAGGAACTCGCGGCACTCGACCGCCTTCCTCACATCGCCCACGCGGTGGTGCACGGTGATCTCGGCGCCGAGAACGTCCTGTGGGAGTGCCGCGACGGAGCGCCGGTGCTCACCGCGGTGATCGACTGGGATGAGGTCGCGATCGGTGATCCTGCCCAGGACCTGGCGGCCGTCGACGCCAGCTACGGCACGCGTTTCCTGCATCGGGTGCTCGCGCTGGGCGGCTGGTCGGACAGCACGATGACCACCCGCATCGCCACGATTCGCGCCACCTTCGCCCTGCAGCAGGCCCTGTCCGCGCAGCGGGACGGCGACGACGCACAACTGGCGGACGGCCTGACCGGCTACCGCTGACTCCATCCCGGAGGGTTGGCTGTGGTCACAGCATCCGCCCTCTCGCCTCGTGGTCGTCATCCCCGCACCCGTCTGGTCCGGGCCGGGTGGTAGGTGAAGGACCAACGGTCTGTGCCGACCTTGCGGCGGGTGTAGTGGTCGGGGTGTTGGTAGCGGTCGCGGTTGTGGAACTGGCAGGCCGGGCCCAGCAGCTTGAGGTCGGTCAGGCCGCCGGTGCTCCAGTTGTCGGCGTGGTCGATCTGGCATTTGGTGGCGGGCAGGGGGCAGCCGTCGATCCAGCAGGTGGCGTAGCGGGCGAAGATCGCCCGCCGCTGGGCCGGGGTCGCCAGGCGGACCTTGCGGCCCATGTCCAGCACCTGCCCGTCGGCGTCCATGACCAGGCGCATGAGGGTGGAGGTGCGGGCCAGCCGGTGCACGCCGGCGATGGGCAGCACCTGCCCGGTCGCCAGCAACAACCCCGGCGCCGTCCCCAGCAGTGGACCCAACAGTGGACCCAACACCGTCCCCCACGCCGCGCCCAGCCGCGCCCCCGACAGCCCTCCCGGCAGCCCTCCCGCCGCTGCTCCCGGTGACGCCCCCGGTTCTGGTCCCGGTGACGCCCCCGGCTCTGGTCCCCGCACGCCTCGCGCATGGCGGCAGTCCCCCGCAGGCCGAGGCCCGGCGTGGGTGTGAGAGTCGGAGGTATCTCCGGGAGGATCAGGCGAGTGCCACTCGCCCCACCGTGACTCCCACGAGGGCGTCTCCTGCCGCTGTGGAGTGCTTCCCTGTGACTCCCTCTGCTGTGGCGCGCTCTGCTGAGACTCCCGCCGCTTCGGCGAGCTGCTCTGCTGTGACTCGCCCTGCTGTGACTCGCCCTGCTGTGGCGCGCTGTGCTGTGGCTCTTGCTGCGATTCGCTGCGCTGGCTGCTCTTCGCCTGCGCGCGTCCGGTCGCGTCATCGCCGGACCGCACGTCGCGGGGCCCGGGCTCTTCAGAGGCCTCAGAGGTCTCGGGGTGGTCGGCGCTCGCGGGGTGGCCGGCACTTCCAGCGTGCTCGGGGGCGGTGTCGGTGGAGGTGGGGTCGGTGGGGAGGGATTCGGCGTTGACCAGGACCAGGAGCTCGGCGGCGATCTTCTCCTCCAGCAACGCCATGAACGCATCCGCCTGACGCACCCGCAGCGGCCGGTCATCACCCTCCGCCCTGGGCCTGGCATAAGCGTCCAGCAACGCCTGCAACCGGGCGGCATGCTCACGGGGGAGGTAGAACTCCCCCTCCAGACCGCCGCCCTTGCCCGGGCGGACGCGCAGGAACCGCCGCCCGTAGTCGGCCCGCTCATCGCGGTCTTCACCATCGGGGTCCAGCACCGCCCGCAGATAACGGCCCGCCTTGGCCACCTCCGCCGCACCCGCCCTGCCCGCCAGCTCCAAAAGGATCGGCTCGGCCAAGCCGGCCTGCTCATCCGACAGACCGGCAACCGCCGCGCAGATGGCCTCGGCCACTCCCGCCGCCAATCCTCCGGCGGCGAACATCTCCCGCACCCGGGGCAGGCGGGCCAGCTCGATGCCCAGGGTCAGCAGGCGGCCCGCTCCCGCGACCGTCATCCCGCCGGTGGTGCGCAGCCAGCTGCGGGTGGAGGCATGCCCGTGCCGCTTGGCCTGCCCCGCCCGATGCACCCGCCCCACCCGATCCGCCAACGCCGAGGTGATCCGATCCCGGGCGAACATCAGGTCCTCGGCCTCGGCCAGGCAGATATCCACATCGTCCGGAACCGGCGCCAACGCCAACGCCTGCGCCGACTCACGAACAGAACCCACCAGCACCCACGACGACCGGCCCCGGCGATCACCCGCGCCAGCGGTATCCGCCCCAGAGTCATCGGCGGCACAGCCATCGGCGGCGTCACCGCCCATGCTCTCGGTGTCAGCGGCCACGTCGTTATCCACAGTGTCGTCGCGGGCGAGCGAACCCTCCGTCGACCACAAAGGAGAATCAGCGGTCAGCCGATCCCACCAGCCGTCATCGCCATCTTTCGAACGACGAGGAGGAACAGGATCAGAGTCAAACAGATCCATCACACCTCCTCAGTCGAATTCGAAAACCTGTATTAATTCTTCCAGCCAGCACAAGGGCTCGGCAAGTCGGCAAGCCAATAAGGTGGAATCACAGGCTGAAAGAATTGGGGCGAATTGCCTGGCGCCGGTTCACACCACCCCGGTTCCTCGTGAGCAGCAGGAGGGCATGGACCCCCCCTCCTGCGGGCTCAGGCCGTCACCCGTTGGCTATGTTGATCTCCGAGAAGCTTCGCTATCGGGGCGGACACATCGAGGTTCAGGAGCCGTCGCAGCATGTCCGAGTGGAATGACAAGATCATCGAGGAGTTCCGGGCGAACGGCGGCAAGGTCGGCGGGCCGTTCGAGGGTAAGTCGCTGATCTTGCTGACGACCACGGGCGCCAGAACGGGCGCCGCCCGGACGAACCCCGTCGCGTGCCTGCGTGACGGGGACAGGCTGCTCGTCTTCGCCTCCTACGCGGGGGCTCCGCGCCATCCTGACTGGTATCACAACCTGCTGGCGAATCCCACCGTGACCGTCGAGGCGGGCGACGGGACGGCGATCGAGACGTTCACCGCCACGGCGGTGCCGCTGGCCGGGGAGGAGCGCGACCGCATGTACGCCCGCCAGGCCGAGCTGGTCCCGGTCTTCGCCGACTACCAGGCACGCACCTCCCGCGTCATCCCCGTCGTGGCCCTCTACCCGGCGAGAGAATGAGCGCCTACTGCGGCGATCCGGCCTCGTGGTCGGCCACGATGGCGTCGATGCGCGCGGCGAGCCTGTAGTCGAGGTCGGTCAGACCGCCGGCGTCGTGGGTGGTCAGCGCCAGGTGCAGGGTCCGCCACCGGATGTCGATGTCGGGATGGTGGTTCAGCGCCTCGGCCTGTTCGGCGATGTCGTTCACGATCGCGATGGCCGTACGGAAGTCTCGGGCGACCACGGTCCTGCGGATCGTGTCCCCCTCGCGGCGCCATTCGGAAGCCTCGTACATGAGATCAGGACATCACGAAACACCGCCGATTGTGTAGATTCGCCCGCGTGGATGAACGGGTGGATGAGCTGCGGCGTGAGCTGTGCGAGTACGGCCGTCGGGCGGCGGCCCTCGGCCTGGTCATCGGCACATCGGGGAACCTGAGCGCCCGGGACGGTGATCTGGTCGCCGTCACACCTTCCGGCGTGGCGCTCGACCGGCTGCGCCCGGAGGACTGCCCCGTGGTCGACCTCGGAGGGCGGGTCGTGGACGGGGAGCGCAAGCCGTCCTCGGAGACCCCGATGCATCTCGCGCTGTACAAGGCGACCGATGCCCGCGCGGTGGTGCACACCCACTCGGTTTTCGCGACCGTGGTCGCCTCGACCATGACCGAGCTGCCGCCGATCCACTACAACGCCCTGTTGCTCGGCGGCGCCGTCCGGGTCGCCGCGTACGCGACGTACGGCACGCCCGAGCTGGCGGACAACGTGATCGCCGCGATCAGGGACAGGCAGGCCGCCCTGATGGCCAGCCACGGCGCGGTGACGATCGGCGGCGGCCTGGAGCAGGCGTTCGAGGCGACGCGCCTGCTGGAGTGGCTGTGCGAGGTCTACGTCCGCGCTCTCGGCGTGGGCCGGCCCTCGGTGCTCACCGAGGACCAGCTCACCGCCGTCATCGAACGCGCCCTCAACGGCTGACGAAACCGGCTAACCCAGCACGACCTTCCTGGCGAGGCCCAGCGGAAGCCCGCCGGAGCCCGCGATCGTGTCGTGGAAGGTCCGCAGGTCGCCGGGGTAGTCGGCCCTGATCCGCTCGATCTCCAGGGCCCCCGTGAGGTACGAGGGCGCCTGGGTGGGCCAGGCGCAGTAGCGGCTGACCTCACCGGCGGCGGTGCCCGGCGACAGCGACGCCTTCGTGGTGAGGAACTCCTCCGCCTGCTCGATCGACATGTCGTCGCAGTGCAGCGCGGTGTCGACCACGATCCGGGCGGCCCGCCAGATGCGGCAGTCGAGGTGGGCGAGCTCGGTCTCGGGCGTGTCGAAGTAGCCCTGCTCGTGCATGAGCTTCTCGACGTAGAGCCCCCAGCCCTCCACGAAGTAGGGCGTACGGAAGATCTTGCGGGCGCGGTGCGGGTTGCCGGCCATCCAGGACAGGTGCCAGTGGTGGCCGGGGTAGGCCTCGTGCACGCTGATCGACGGCATCTGGGGGCGCGAGTTGGTCCGCAGCCGCTGCCGCACCTGCTCCTCGGTGAAGCCGTCCGGCGTGTACGGCACGAAGAAGACGCCGTCCCGCGAGGACGACAGCGGCGGCGGGGCGAGGTAGCTGGCCACGGCGATGATGGGCCGCTGGAACTCCGGCGACGGCTCGACCCGGCACACCTCCCCCTCGGGGAAGGTCACCAGTCCGCGCTCGCGGACGAACTCGCGCGCCCGCAGCGTCTCGGCCTCGTACTCGGCGCGCATCGCCTCCAGGGTCGGCGGGTGGTCGTCCATGAGCGACTCCATCGCCTCCCGCCAGCTGCCGGAGCCGAGGCGGGCGGCGACCTCGGTCATCCGCGTGTCCAGCTCGGCCCAGGCCTGGCGGCCCTTCTCGTGCAGTTCCGCCGCGCCGTACCCGAGCATCTCCTGCTCGCGCAGCAGCGCGGAGTAGAGCTCCTCGCCCATCCGCCAGGTGCCGCGGGCCTCGAAGCCCTCCAGGAAGCGCACCAGCCCGTCGAACGCGTCGGCCGCGGGCTCGGCGGCCGCGGCCAGCCGCGCCCGCAGGTCCGGGTCGCCGACCAGCGCGGGCAGCGTCTCGGTCAGGAAGCGGCGTCCCGTACGGGCCTGGTCGAGGCCGCGCTTGACCAGCAGGTCGGCGGCGAGATCGGGGTCCAGGTTGGCCTGGCAGGCGGCGAGCACGGCGGGCACCTCGGCCAGCCGCGCGACGGCGGCGTCGACCAGCTCGGCCTCCGGCTTGAGGCGCTGCTGGAACGGCGTGAACATCGACCCGAAGATCACCCCGAGGTAGGCGGCCGGTTCGCGCCGCCACTCGGGCCAGCGGGCCTGCGCGATCTGCCCGCGCAGATGCGCGGCGACCAGGTCCCTGTCGATCTCGTCTTCGGGGCTCTCGGGCGTCGCCTCCGACAGCTTGCGCAGCCATTCCTCGGCCGCCCGCTCCCGTGCGGTGAAGGCGGCGGCGCTGAGGTCGCCCAGCGTGCGGTCGTATCCGTCGGCCCCGAGGAGGGCCGCCCTGACCGGGTTCTCGGCCAGGTACCAGTCGATGAACTCGTCCACCAGCGTCATAGCGCCCGACTCTATCCGCGACACTTGTGTGGAAGCCCCCAGA
This sequence comes from Microbispora sp. NPDC004025, assembly GCF_053604425.1. Lineage (NCBI taxonomy): Bacteria > Bacillati > Actinomycetota > Actinomycetes > Streptosporangiales > Streptosporangiaceae > Microbispora > Microbispora sp. NPDC004025. Next base: position 170,872 of record NZ_JBSGHN010000018.1, read on the forward strand.
TAAGGAGCGATTGGTGCCCCTGCAGATCACCGGCGCCCCCAGCGACCCCGACCTGATCCGCCTGCCGTGGGACGTCCCCCTGGAGGAGTGGCCCGTCCACCACCTGGTGACGCTGCCCCGCGGCATCTCCCGGCACGTGGTGCGCTTCGCCCGGCTCAGCGGCCGGGTGTACGCGATCAAGGAGATCAGCACGCGGTACGCCAAGCGGGAGTACCAGCTGCTGTGGGACCTGGCACGGCACGACGCGCCCGCCGTCGAGCCGGTCGCCGTCGTCACCGGGCGGACCGCCCCGGACGGCTCCGAACTGGACTCCGCCCTGATCACGCGGCACCTGCAGTTCTCGCTGCCGTACCGCGCGGTGCTGTCGGGCTCGGTGCGGCCCGACACGCTGACCCGCCTGCTCGACGCGCTCGCGGTCCTGCTCGTACGGCTCCACCTGACCGGCTTCTACTGGGGCGACTGCTCGCTGTCGAACACGCTGTTCCGCCGGGACGCCGGGGCTTTCGCGGCCTACCTGGTCGACGCCGAGACCGGCGAGCTCCATCCGGCGATCAGCGAGGGCCAGCGGTCACACGACATCGACGTGGCGCACGTCAACATCTACGGCGAGATGCTCGACCTGGAGGCGGGCGGCCTGCTCCACCCGACCATCGACCCGCTGGCCTTCGCCGAGCAGCTCGTCGAGCGCTACCACCGGCTGTGGGACGAGCTGACCGAGGACGAGATCATCGAGGAGGTCGACTGGCACCGGGTGGACCAGCGCGTACGGCGGCTCAACTCCCTCGGCTTCGACGTCGCCGAGATGATGGTGCGCCGCAAGGCGGGCACCTCCCGGCTGATCGTCCGGCCCAAGGTCGTGGACGCCGGGCACCACCAGCGCCGTCTGCTGCGCCTGACCGGCCTCGACGTGGAGGAGAACCAGGCCAGGCGGCTGCTCAACGACCTCGACTCGTTCCGGGTGTCGAACGGGCTGCGGCACGAGGACGAGGCGATCGTGGCCCACCGCTGGCTGGCCGAGGTGTTCCAGCCGGTGGTGAACGCCACCCCCGCCGATCTACGGCGCAAGCTGGAGCCGGCCCAGCTCTTCCACGAGGTGCTCGACCATCGCTGGTACATGTCGGAGGCCGCCGGCAAGGACGTCGGCCTGGAGGCGGCGGTGCGGTCCTACGTGGACAACGTCCTGGTGCACAAGCCCGACGAGAAGGCCGTCATCGTCACGTCCGATCCCCTGTCCCCGTGAGCGATTCCAGATAGCGGGCGGCGTCCGGGATCCGGTCCTCGCCGAAGACGCGGACGCCGTTCAGCTCCAGCAGCGCGGTCGTAACGCCCTGCCCGGGGGTGGTCCTCCCCCGGTGGCCGCCGTCGTAGATCCGCAGCGACCCGCACGACGGGCTGCCCTCCTTGAGGATCGCGATCCGTACGCCGAAGGACCGGGCGACGGCGAGGGCCTGCTGCGCGCCGGACAGGAACGCGGGGGTCACGTCGTCGCCCTCCGGCGTCAGGATGCGCGCCGCGCCCGCCAGGACGGCCGCGCCGCCCGCGCCGCCCTCGATCTCGGCGGGCGGCCGGGGGATGGGCAGCCCGCCCTCGACCTCGGGACAGAACCGCACCAGCCGCCCCTCCGCGCGCCAGCGGGCCAGCAGTTCGTCGTCGCTCGTCTTCGCCTCGCCGTCGTACCTCACCCTGCTGCCGAGCAGGCAGGCGCTGACCAGAATGCGTTCCACGCCTCCCATTCTGGCCGCCGCACCGGGGTGGGTGCGCCATCCCCGGCGACATGAGGAAATTTCACGAAAATCGGGATTACCATTCCGAGAGGAAGAATTCTTATTCTTCCGGACTAATCCGTTTATCCGAGTCGTTTTCGGCTCGGGAAGCCCGTTCACCTGCTCCTCTAGTGTTGGCCGCGCTGTATCGGCGAGGCGAGGAGTTACGGGTTGATCGGGATAGAGGACTGCCTCTCCGAGGCCATGTCGATCCCGGGGGCGCTCGGCGCCATTCTCGTGGACCACACCAGCGGCATGGCCGTCGCCGGAAAGGGGATCCCCGATCCCGGGCGGGCGGCCGCGGGGCTCAGCGAGGCGTACCGCGCCACGCTCGACGGCATCGCGCTGGCGTCCCAGGAGACGGGCTTCCGGATCGAGGACGTGATCGTCACCACGGGCACGGCGTACCACCTGGTGCGGCCCATGGAGATGATGTTCGACGGTCCGCTGCTGTTGTGCCTGCGCCTGGACGTGGAGCGGTCGAACCTCGCCCTGGCCCGGCGGCGGCTGCGCACGATCACCGACGAGCTGGTCGCCTCCTGATGGGAGCCTGACCGGTGGCCGCTCCGACTCTCGACGCCGTGCTCACCGGCCTCGCCCAGGACGAGGCCACCGGCTCACTGCGGGTGGGCAAGGAGGGCACGGTCTACTACGACCACGGCCGGGTGTCGTACGTGGAGTGCGCGGCCACGCCCGGCGTGGAGGGCCTGCTCGGCGCGTCGGGCCGGATCAGCGCGAACGGGGTCCGGCACGCGCGGCAGGAGGCCGGTCCCGGCGGCGACGGCGGCGCGCTGCTCGTGGACCGAGGGGTGCTCAGCCGGGGCGAGCTGGAGTTCTGCGTGCTGTCCGCCACACTCGACGCGGCGTTCTTCCTGGTCGGGTCGTCGAAGACGGTGAGGACCAGGTTCAGGGAGGGCGAGGCCCACTGGCTCGGGGTCCACTGGTTCTTCGACGTGCCGGGGCTGCTGCGCGAGTGCGCCAGGCGCCGGGCCCGCCTCGAGCGAGCCTGGCCGTCGGCCGAGATGGACGCGCGGCCGGTGACGCCCCTGCGGCGGATCCCCGGCTCGCACGCGCTGCTCACCCGGCTGCAGTGGGAGCTGCTGCTCGCCGCCGACTCCACCGCCACGCCGGTCGAGCTCGCCCGCCGCCTCGGGCGCCCGGCCTACTCCACGCTGCTGGCCGTACGGGAGCTCGCGGCGGCCGGCCTGGTGGTGACGGCCGAGACCGCGGCGCTGCCCAAGCGCACGCCCAAACCGCCGGCCCCCCGGGAGGAGCCCCAGCGGACCGGCTCGGGGCTACCGCAGGTGAACGCCGACGCGACCGACGTGAACCTGCTGCTCAGACTGCGTGACGCGCTGGAGGCGCTGTAGTGATCGGGTGGCTCAAGCGGGCCGGAAGGGGTGTCTCGGTGGATCTGCGCCACGACGTACACGAGGAACTGGTCGTCCTGCGCGAACGGGCGCCCGAGATCACCGGAGCGCTCACCTGCACGGTCGACGGCATGCTCGTGACCACGGACCTGGCCGCCGACACCGAGCAGACCGCGGCGCTCACGTCGGCGCTGCTGTCGCTGAGCCGGAAGATGACCGAGCTCGCCAGGATCGGGCGGCTGGAGGAGACGCTGATCTCCGGCACCCAGGGGCACACCGCGTGCTACGCCGCGGGCCCCACGCTCGTCCTCACCGTTCTCGCGGGTCAGGGAGCCAATCTCGGCCTGCTCCGGATCGAGGGACGCAGGGCGGCGAACAAGATCGCCGCCATCGTCGAACGCGGATGACAACCCAGGACAGGAGAAGAGACATGGCGAACATGGACGTCTCGCTGAAGGAGATGCTGACCATCGACGGCGCGGTCGGCGCGGCGGTGGCCGACTACGGGAGCGGGATGGCGCTGGGCACGCTCGGCGGCTCCAAGGACCTCGACCTCCAGGTGGCCGCCGCGGCCAACACCGAGGTGGTCAAGGCCAAGCTCCGCGCGATGGACGCGCTCAAGCTCAACGACGGGATCGAGGACATCCTCATCACGCTGGGCACGCAGTATCACATCATCCGGCCGCTCACCGGCCGCGGCGGCAAGGGCTTGTTCCTCTACCTCGCCCTCGACCGCAACCGGGCCAACCTCGCGATGGCCCGGCACCAGCTCCGCGCGATCGAGGACAAGCTCGAGATCTGAAGCCCTGTCAGCCCCGCCCGGTCAGTTCCGTGATCGCCTCCGCGATGACCGGCCAGAGCGGGCGGGGCAGGTCGTGGCCCATCCCCGGGAAGGTCAGCAGCTTCGCGCCGGGGATGGCGTCCGCGGTCGCGGTCCCGCCTTCGAGCGTGATCAGCGGGTCGTCCTCGCCGTGGATCACCAGCGCCGGCGCCGAGAGCCCGCGCAGCCCCTCCGTACGGTCCCCCGACCTCCGGATCGCGATGAACTGCCGGGTGGTGCCCGCGGGGTCGAAGGCCCGGTCGTAGGCCTCGGCGGCCACCCGGGTGACGCGCTCGACGTCCATCTCGTAGCCGGGAGAGCCGATGACCCGCGCGGTCTCGACGGCGCGGGCGAGCGCCTCCTCGCGGTCCTGCGGGGCGGGCGCCGTCAGCGCCGCCATGGCCTCCTCGGTCGCACGCCCCACCCGGGGCCCGGGCGTGGACATGATCGAGGTCAGCGTGCGCACCCGGGCGGGGTGGCGGATGGCGAGAGTCTGCGCGATCATGCCGCCCATCGACGCGCCCACCACGTGGGCGCTCTCCCAGCCCAGCACGTCCATCAGGCCGGCCGTGTCGTCGGCCATGTCGTCCAGCGTGTACGACGCCGGGGGCGTGGAGTCGTCCGCCGGGGTGAAGTGGGTGGACAGGCCCACGTCCCGGTTGTCGAACCGGACGACCCGGTGGCCCGACTCCACCAGCAGCCCGATCAGCTCCTCCGGCCAGCTGATCATCTGTGCCCCGAGCCCCATGATGAGGACGACGGGGCGTCCTCCGGGCTCGCCGAACACCTCGTAGCAGATCTCGATACCGTTCGCCGTCGCACGCATGCGAGCAGAATTACATTCGGTTTGCCCTGCCGCAAGCGATGCATGACCGGATATGTACGGTTGTGTGGTGTGGTGTCGCAAATGACTCGCCGACGGCGGATACTCGTCCTTCTCATCTGCTGCATGAGCCTGCTGATCGTGTCGCTCGACAACACGATCGTCAACGTCGCCCTGCCGGCGCTCGGACGCGACCTGCACGCGCCGGTCTCCGGCCTGCAGTGGACGGTGGACGCCTACACGCTGACGCTCGCGAGCCTGCTCATGCTCGCCGGGTCGACGGCAGACCGGGTGGGCCGCCGCCGCACGTTCCAGACCGGCCTGGTGATCTTCACGGTCGCGTCGCTGCTGTGCAGCCTCGCCCCGAGCCTGGGCTGGCTGGTGGCCGCCCGGATCCTCCAGGCAGTGGGCGGCTCGATGCTCAACCCGGTGGCCATGTCGATCATCACGAACACGTTCACCGACCGCAGGGAGCGCGCGCAGGCCATCGGCGTGTGGGGCGGCGTGGTCGGCGTCAGCATGGCGCTCGGACCGGTGGCCGGCGGCCTGCTCACCGACACGGTGGACTGGCGGGCGATCTTCTGGATCAACGTGCCCATCGGCCTGCTCGCGCTGTTCCTGACCTGGCGGTACGTCCCCGAGTCCAAGGCGCCCTCGGCCCGGAGGCTCGACCCCGTCGGGCAGGTGCTGGTCATCGTCCTGCTCGGCACGCTCACGTACGGGATCATCGAGGGCCCGGCCGCGGGCGCCGCCGTGAGCGCGGCCTGCTTCGCCGTCGCGGCGGCGGCCCTCGCCGCGCTGGTCGTCTGCGAACTGCGCAGGCCGGAACCGCTCATCGACATGCGCTTCTTCCGCAGCGCGCCGTTCTCCGGCGCGGCCGTCATGGCGGTGTCGGGGTTCGCCGGCCTGGGGGCCTTCCTGTTCCTCAACACGCTCTACCTGCAGAGCAATCGCGGGCTGTCCGCCCTCGCCGCGGGGTTGTGCACGCTGCCGGTCGCGGTGATCACGATGATCGTGGGGCCGCTTTCCGGCCGGCTCGTCGGCACCCGCGGCCCGCGCTTTCCGCTCGTCGTCGCGGGCGTGTGCCTGACGGCCGCCGGGACGCTGCTGTCCCTGGTGACCCTCACCACGCCCCTCCCCCTGCTGCTCGGGATCTACGCGGTCTTCGGCGTCGGGTTCGGCATGCTCAACCCCCCGATCACCAACACGGCGGTCTCCGGGATGCCGCTCGCGCAGGCGGGGGTGGCCGCGGCGGTCGCCTCGACCAGCAGGCAGGTCGGCCAGTCCCTCGGCGTGGCCATCGCGGGGTCCATGGTCTCCGGCGCCGTCTCCGGTGCGAACGCCGCGTTCGTCCCGGCCGCGCACGCGGCATTCCGCGTCAACGCGCTGTACGGGCTGATCGTGCTGTCGGTCGCCCTGGCGACGACCGGCCGCTGGGCCAGGCGTACGGCGGAGCTCACCGCCGCCCGGCTGTCGGAGAATCCGCAGGTCACTCTGTCACAAGGGTGAAACCAGCCCTAAGTAGGCGTTTAAAGGTCATACCTGGCGAAAGACTCTCTATCGGACATAAAACCGACCGAGCGAGGAGAGACACCTTGAGCGTCAACCCTTCCTCCAAGATGCGGGAGAGCAGCCAGCCCTGGCTCCACCAGAGGGGCACCGAGATACAGGCGTTCGGGACGGTGCGCGACTTCCCGGTCGGGATGCCGAGGGAGACCCGCGAATACTCCTGTCAGCGGCTCAACCAGATCCTGGCCGACACGCAGATCCTCTACAACCTGTACAAGAAGCACCACTGGCTCATGCGAGGGCCGACCTTCTACCAGCTTCACCTGCTCCTCGACAAGCACGCGGGCGAGCAGCTGCCGATCATCGACGCGATCGCCGAACGCATCCAGACGCTCGGCGGCGTCGCGGTCGGCGATCCGCGTCAGGTGGCCGAGATGACCGTGATCCCGCGGCCGCCGGACGGCGTGGAGGAGGTGCCCGCCATGCTCTCCAGGCTCCTGGAGGCGCACGAGACGATCCTGGTCGCGGCGCACGACGCCGCCTCCCGTGCGGCCGAGATGGGCGACGACGGCACCAACGACCTGCTCGTCTCCGAGGTCATCCGGACGGGCGAGCTGCAGGCGTGGTTCCTCGCCGAGCACCTCGTGGACACGCCGCTCATCCGCGCCTGACCCGCGTTCCCGCCCGGGCGTCACCCCGTGACGCTCGGGCGGCCGTTCTCGATGTGTCCCATCAGGCGCCGGGCGAACCCGTCGTGCCCGGTCACGCCGACCATCAGGTCGTACCACCCCGTCGGCGCGGGCCACTCCACGTGCGCGGTGCCGCCCGGCGCGATCGGGACCGTACGCGCCGCTCCGCCGTAGGCCATCGGGGCGAACGACACCTCGGCGGGGACGGCGCTCCGGTTCGTCACCGCGATCGACACGGCGCGGGCGCCGGCGTCGATCGCGCCGGTCACCTCCACCGGGTCGGCCGTTCCACCGCGGAACTCCCGGCGGAACCCGTTGGGCCCGACGACCAGCAGGTCGTAGCCCGGGCCGGGGAAGTAGACCACCTCCTCGGCCGTGCCGAGGACGTCGAAGTGCGCCGGCTTGGCCAGCTCGCCCAGGTGGCCGTACAGGATGAAGTGGGCGGAGGCCGTGCCGGAGTTCCGCAGCGTGATCTCCACGGACCGCGCGCGCACGACGGCTTCGGCGTCCGGCTGGTACGGCAGCGCGCGGGCGGGCCTGACCCCCGGCTCCTGGACCGGCATCCGCTGCTCGTCGGGGACCCGGGGATACCATCGGTCCCCCGCCGGGACCGGCCGCGGCGCGGCGACGGCCGCCACGGGAGGCGCGGCCACCGGCGTGGCGAAGTCGAACGCCGAGGTGAGGTCGCCCGCCACCCGGCGCCGCCACTCCCCGATCGGAGCCGTGATCCCGAAGCGGCGCTCCAGGAACCGCACGGTCGAGGTGTGGTCGAACGTCTCAGAGCAGACATTGCCGCCCACGCTCCACGGCGACACGACGATCATGGGAACGCGGATGCCGAGGCCCAGCGGCCGCCCGCCGGCGAACTCCTCCGGGGTGCCGTCGGGCGGGACCGGCGGCGGCACGTGGTCGAAGAAACCGTCGTTCTCGTCATAGGTGACGAACAGGGCGGTCCGCGCCCAGACCTCGGGATGCGACCCCAGCGCGTCGAGCAGCCGGTAGAGGACCTGCCCGCCCTCCACGGGCGACGACCCCTCGGGGTGCTCGCAGTCGGCCAACGAGGGCACGACGTACGACACCGCGGGCAGGCGTCCGGCGGCCACGTCGGCGGCGAACCAGTCTCCGAGGCCGCCCGCGGGGGCGCGGCGCAGCGCCCGGTCGTAGAGGTCGCGGTCGGCGGGCTCCAGGGCTGCCACCCGCCTGTCCAGCTCCGCGAGCAGCGGCGCCGGGTCCTCCGCCGCCCGGACCTTCTCGTAGAAGGAGCGCATGCTCCCCAGCCCGATACGGTCCATCACGGCCATATACGGCCGGAAGAACTCGAGGTTGTTGCACTCGTAGTTGTCCCACTCCTGGTACACCTGCCAGGTGTGCCCGGCCCCCGTCAGCAGTTCGGGCACGGTGACCCAGTCGTAGCCCGGATGCCCCTCCGCCCCCTCGGACGCGACGTTGTCCAGCGCGCGCTGCCGGGTGCCCGGCTCGTACCCGGTGTGACCCGTGACGTGGTAGTTGCGGTTGGGCGTGGTCGAGGTCAGCAGCGAGCAGTGGTAGGCGTCGCAGATCGTGAACGTGTCGGCCAGCTCGTAGTGGAAGGGCAGGTCGAGCCGGTCGTAGTAGGCCATCGAGCCGGGCCCCTTGTTGGGCACCCAGGCGTCGTTCCAGCCCATGGCCCAGGCGTTCTGGGTGCCGAGCCAGGTGTGGTCGTGCGTGTCGAGCAGCATCGGGTCCGCCCCGGCCCGCTCGGCCGCCTCCCGCACGGAGAAGGGCAGCACGCCGTCCTGCTCGAAGATCGGCCGCCAGGCCCGGGTGGACACCGCGTTGCGGTCCCCGAACCCCCGCACCCCGCGCATCCGGCCGAAATAGTGGTCGAACGAGCGGTTCTCCAGCATGACGAAGACGACATGCTCGACGTCGGCCAGGCTCCCCGGCGGGACCGGACGGGCCAGCGCCCGGAGCAGGGAAGGCGGCAGCGAGGATCCGGCCGGCATGGGCGTCCCTTCACAGGATTCAGGCGAAACGCCCACAACCTAACAGCGGCGTGTCGTCACACGAGGACGCGCCTGCGCGTCCCGGCGGGCGGCGGCAGATGAACGCGGGCCAGTTCGCGCAGCGCGCGGGCGGCCCCCACGCGGCGGGCCAGGGCGAGGGACCGCCGCGCGAGGTCGGCCGCCCGTTCCCGCTCGTGTGCCTGCGCGTACGCGTGCGCCTGGCGGGCCAGCACGTACGCCGCGAAGTAGGCGGGCGCGGCCGGCGCGGGCTCCCCCTCCAGCAGCTCGATCGCGCCGCCCGGCCGGCCGAGGTCGACCAGGCAGCCCGCGCACAGCTCCGCCCGCGTCTCGCCCGGCTCCTCCAGGCGCTCCTCCGGGCATTCCTCAAGACACTCTTCGAGGCAGCGGTGGCACAGCTCCACCTCACCCGTCAGCGCGTGCGCGCGGGCCTCCTGCCGCCGGGACAGCGTCCCCACCTCGGCCGGGACACCCGTACGCGCACGGGCGGCCACGGCCGCCTCGACGATCTCGCCCGGCTCGGCGGCGTCGATCAGCTCCGCCCGCTGGACCAGTGCCAGGACCTCGGTGAGCGTGTCGCCGGTCTCGCGCGCCTCGCGGATCGCGCGGTCCGACCAGGCCCGCGCGCCGGGCGCGTCGCCCGCCTCGTGCTCCATGCGGCTGATCAGCTCCGCGTCCCGCGTCGCGAGCGTCTGCAGCGCCCGCCGTACGCGCGGCGCGGCCTCCCCGCGGAACGTCTCGACCCCCGCGAAGACCGGCCCCAGCGCGGCGGCGAGGTCGGCGGGCCTGCCGTCAGGCGCGGCACAGGCGCCGGTCAGCGTCTCGAAGTAGCGGACCGTGCCGGTGTCGGCGCGGGACGGCCACTCGACGGCCCGCCCGACGCGTTCCTCCTCCTCCTCGGGGAAGAGGCCGGGCAGCAGCGGGATGCCGGTGACGTGGTGCCACCGGATCGTGCCCGAGGACGCGCCGACGAACAGGTCCGCCTCGTCCACGCCGAACACCCGGCACAGCAGCTCCGCATGGCGGGCGTCCGGCCGCCGCTCTCCCTCCTCCCACGCGTGGACCGCGTCCGCGGGCAGCCGAGGTCCGGCCTCCCCGGCGGCTTCGGTCAGCCGTCGTCCCAGATCGCGGCGGCTCCACAGCCGGCCGCGGCGCAGCGCGCGCAGCCGTGCGGACCACAGCGGGACGTCAATAGTGATCATCAGCGGCACCCCCCGGTTCTGTCGGTGCCGGGCGTTATGTTTGCGGCGTGCTGACCCGCCGCGAGCTCAACCGCGCCCTGCTCGACCGCCAGATGCTGCTGCGCCGCCACGACGCGAAGGCTCTCACCGCGATCGAGCACCTGGTGGGCATGCAGTCGCAGGCTCCTCTCTCAGCCTACGTCGGCCTGTGGAACCGCCTGCTGGACTTCCGGCACGAGGACCTGTCCGATCTGCTCACCGGTCGCGCCGCCGTACGGATCGCGTTGATGCGCGGCACCATCCACCTCGTCAGCGCCGACGACTGCCTGGCCCTGCGCCCGGTCATGCAGCCGCTCCTCGATCGGTTGCTGCGCACGTCGTACGGCAGACGGCTGGACGGGGTGGACCTCGGCGAGGTGGCGAGCGCCGCCCGCGCCCTGATGGAGGAGCGGCCGCTGAGCTTCGCCGAGCTGGAGGAGCTGCTCGGCGAGCGGTGGCCGGGCCTCGACGCGCTGGCCCAGGCCGTACGCGCGGTCGTGCCGCTGGTGCAGGTCCCGCCGCGCGGGGTCTGGGGCTCATCGGGCCAGGCCCGGCACGTCCCCGCCGAGTCGTGGCTGGGCCGCCCGCTCGGCGACGGCTCGGCCGCCGGCGACATGGTGCTGCGTTACCTGCGCGCCTTCGGGCCGGCGTCGGTGAAGGACATGCAGACCTGGTCGGGCCTGACCGGGCTGCGTTCCGTGGTCAAAGGGCTCGACCTGGTCACGTACCGGGACGAGCACGGGGTGGAGCTGTTCGACCTGCCCGGGGCGTCGCTGCCCGGCGCGGACGCCGAGGCGCCGGTGCGGTTCCTCGGGGAGTTCGACAACCTGCTGCTCTCGCACGCCGACCGGACGCGGGTGATGACCGAGGAGCACCGCTCGCGGGTCTTCACGGTCAACGGGATCATCCGCGCGACCATCCTGGTCGACGGTTTCGTCGCCGGATTGTGGCGGATCGGGCGGGCCGGGCAGACCGCCGTCCTGGAGATCGAGCCGTTCGGGCCGCTGGGCGCCGCCACCCGCGACGCGCTGGCCGCCGAGGGCGCGCGGCTGCTGGAGTTCGCGGCCGGCGACGCCCCCACGCACGACATCACCTTCCTGGGGTAGAACCCACGGAGTGGAGACCCTCTCGGTGGCGGTGGACGCGCAGGCGAGCCCGGATCGGGTGTTCGCCGTACTGACCGACTGGCCCCGGCACCACGAGTGGATGGTGCTGACCCGGGCATGGGTGGTCGCCGGTGACGGCCGCAGCAGGGGGAGCCGGCTCGCGGCGGCCACCGGGGTCGGCCCGCTGTCGTTCGTGGACACGATGGACGTCACCGGCTGGCGGCCCCCGCACGAGGTGGAGGTCCGCCACACGGGCCGTGTCGTGCGCGGCGTCGGCCGGTTCCACGTGCTCCCCCGTCCCGGCGGCGGGAGCAGGATCATCTGGGAGGAGCAGCTCCACGTGCCCTTCGGCCGCGCGGGACGGATCGGCTGGCGGGTCGCCGGGCCGGTGAGCGCGATCTTCCTGCGTCTGTCCCTGCGCCGCCTCGCCGCGCTCGCCCTGCGTGCCTAGCCGAGCGCCATGTCGAAGAACCGGCGCTCCAGGGCCGTCGCCCGGCGGAAGACGTCGAGCACCCGGGCCCGCCCGTTCTCGTCGAGGCCGGGGCCGAGCCGGTCGAGCTCGCCGCGCAGGAAGCCCACCCACGCCTCGAACTCCGGCCCGCTGTGCAGCTCGATCCACTCCCGGTGGACGAAGCCCTCGGGCGGCTCGGTGGTCTGCGAGGCCCAGCCGAGGTAGGTCCACTCCGCCACGCACAGCACCGCCAGGATCCCCGCGTAGTCCTGGCCGCGGCGCACCTCGTCCATCAGCGCCCGGAACTCGGCCGTCACCGGCTCCAGGGCGGGCGGGTTCGGATCACCTTCGAGAGCGGCGAGCGCGCGGTGGAAGTAGCCCCGCTCGGTGTCGGCGACGGTCTGCCCGAGGAAGCGGCCCACGGCCACCCGTGACTCGAAGCCGTCCGCAGCGGCGACCGCCGCGCCGAGCAGCGCCGTGAAGGCGTCCACGAACTGGAAGTCCTGCTCCAGGTAGCGGCGCATGTCGGCGGTGCCGCGACGGATCGCCGCGGCGAAGGGGTGGGTGATCACCGCCGTCCAGTCCGGCTCGCTCTCCGACCGCAGCCACTCGCTGAACGGCGTCCTCGATCCCTCGGTCATTCGTGATCTCTCCCCGTGTCCCGGCGTGAACGTTTCACGATGATCTCAAAGGACTCGCGTCCGCCTCCACCTGCCCAAGCGGGGTGAGCGTCCAGGCAGCCTGCGGACCCGGGCGGGCGAAGTCGTTGACCGGTGGTCAACAGGTCCGTAATTTGAAGCCTGTTGTTCCTCCTCATGAATGCCGTTCGCATTCTTGAACGCCCCCCCTGCGGGATCAGGAGTAACCCCCTCGGTCAGGGGTCCTGCACGACATGCAAGGAGCTCGGCTTTGAGAACCACAATCAGAACCGGAGCCGGGGTGATCGGCACCCTCATCGGGGTCGCCGCCCTGGTCGGCGGCGTCTTCACCGGCGTCTCCAACGCGGCGCCCAGCGCGGGCGCCTACCGGA
>NZ_JBSGHN010000019.1:0-135584 GCF_053604425.1 Microbispora sp. NPDC004025
CTCTGGCGGCCGCCCGCCCGCCGTGGGCGCAGCCACCCCGGCCCGCCCCCCCGGCGCCCCGGCGACGCTGCGGCGTCCCGCCCGCCCCGACCCGTCCGCATTCCGGCACGACCGGCGGGCCGACCGGCCCGCCGGCATCATGGACCGCCGTCCGGCCCCGTCGAGCAGGTGGGGCCGGGCGGTGATCGGGGGGGATCCCCCACTTGGAGAACGGCGACGGGCACGCTTCCGGGTGCGCGCCCGCGTCCTGCCACACCGTCACTGGAGCGTGTCCGGTCCGCCCTCCGCGGCCCCGGACGGGACGCGCTTCCGTCTTCCCCGGCGATGTGACGGAGGCCGGATCAGTCGGCAGTATTGGCTACGTTCAATAACTGCCGATGATCCGATCCGGGGGGGATCCACCTCGTGTTGCCGCTGTCACCCGCGACACCCAGTCCAGAGCCGACCGTGCCGGATCTCGATGTGATCGGCCAGAAGGTGGCGAAGGCGTGTGACAACAACGACGGCATCTTCTGCACCGTCCTGAACAGCGCCTTCCCCGAGAAGGACTTCCCCGCCTGGGTGCAGCTCGTGGCGGGCATCGTGGACGTGCTGCTGCTGATCGCCCTCATCCTGGCCGGAGCGCTGGTCATCCGGAAGGTCGTGCACCGGCTGATCACCCGGCTCACCGTGCGGGCCAGCGTCGGCGTGCTGCCGGAGCGGCTGCGCGGCAGGGCCGTGCTGACCAGCACGGAGGCCGCCGCGGCGATCATGACGGAGCGCCGTCGGGCACGCGCCGAGACGATGGGCTCGGTGCTGCGGAGCCTCGCGTCCGTCGTGATCCTGGGCACCGCGGCGCTGATGATCTTCGCGAAGCTCGGAGTCGAACTGGCGCCGCTGCTCACGAGTGTCGGAATCATCGGTGTGGCGGTCGGCTTCGGCGCCCAGGAGCTGGTCAAGGACTTCATCGCGGGCATGTTCATGCTGCTGGAGGACCAGTACGGCGTGGGCGACGTGATCGACACCGGCGTGGCCGTCGGCACGGTGGAGGCCGTCACGCTCCGCATCACCCGCCTGCGCGACGCGGACGGCAAGGTCTGGTACGTGCGCAACGGCACGATCACCCGCATCGGCAACGAGTCGCAGGGCTGGTCGAGGGCCCTGGTGGACGTCCCGGTTCCGTACGACAGCGACGTGGCGACGGTCCGCGACCTGCTGACGAACATCGTCCACGACATGTGGGAGGACCCGGAGTACCGGGACACGGTCATCGTCGAGGAGCCGCAGGTCTTCGGCCTGGAGTCGGTGTCGGGCTCGTCCGTCATCTTCCGCGTCACCGCGAAGACCGTGCCCGCGCGGCACCTGGAGGTCGCCCGTGAGCTGCGCCTGCGGGTGAAGCGCGCCTTCGACGACAAGAGCCTCACCTTCGCCGCCTGACATTACCGATCGGTAGCTGGCCTAGGCTGAATTCGTGACCAGCGAGCAGACCTTGTCCTTCTACGAGGCAGTCGGCGGCGAGGAAACCTTTCAGCGGCTCGTCCACCGGTTCTACCAGGGCGTCGCGGACGACCCCCTGCTGCGCCCGATGTACCCCGAGGAGGACCTGACCGGCGCGGAGGAGCGGCTGCGCCTGTTCCTCATGCAGTACTGGGGCGGCCCGAGGACCTACAGCGAGCAGCGCGGCCACCCCCGGCTGCGGATGCGGCACGTGCCGTTCGTCGTCGACGACGCGGCACGCGACGCCTGGCTGAGGCACATGGGCGACGCCGTGCGCTCCCTCGAGCTGCCGGCCGAGCTGGAGAAGCAGCTGTGGGACTACCTCGTCTACGCCGCCCACAGCATGGTCAACGCTTAAGCAACGGAAGCAGCGGGCAGCCAAAGACACATGGAAACAACCCCCTGGTGGCGTGATGCCGTTGTCTATGAGATCTATGTCCGCAGCTTCGCCGACGCCTCCGGCGACGGTACGGGCGACCTGGCGGGAATCAGGGACCGCCTGCCGTACCTCGCCGAGCTCGGCGTCGACGCTGTTTGGCTGACCCCCTTCTACCCCTCCCCCATGGCCGACGGCGGCTACGACGTCGCCGACTACCGCGACGTGGACCCGTTGTTCGGATCGCTGGCCGACTTCGACGACCTGGTCGCCGACGCGCACGCGCACGGCCTGCGGCTGATGGTGGACATCGTGCCGAACCACAGCTCGTCGGCCCACCCCTGGTTCCAGAAGGCCCTGGCGTCCCCCAGAGGCTCGCAGGAGCGCGAACGGTACATGTTCCGGGACGGCGGCCCCGAGGGCGGCGGAAGCGGCCACGGAGAGCCGAACAACTGGCTGTCCACCTTCGGCGGGCCGGCCTGGACCCAGGCGCCCGACGGGCAGTGGTACCTCCACCTGTTCGCGCCCGAGCAGCCCGACTTCAACTGGCGCAACCCCGAGGTGCGGGAGGAGTTCCTCGACATCCTCCGCTTCTGGCTCGACCGGGGAGTGGACGGCTTCCGGATCGACGTCGCGATGGGCCTGATCAAGGAGGAGGGGCTGCCCGACACGGACCCGGGCTTCGGGGCGAAGTCGCCCATCTGGAGCCGGCCGGAGGTGCACGACATCTACCGCGAGTGGCGGCGGGTGCTCGACGCCTACCCCGGCACCCGCGTCGCCATCGGCGAGGTCTGGACCGACTCGGCCGAGGACCTGGCGTTGTACGTGCGCCCGGACGAGCTGCACCAGAGCTTCAACTTCGCCTGGCTGGAGGCCCCCTGGTCGGCCACGGCCTTCCGCAAGGTCATCGACGACACGCTGAAGGCCGTCACCTCGCCGACCTGGGTGCTGTCCAACCACGACGTCGTACGGCACGTCACCCGCTACGGCCAGGGGTCGCTCGACCCGGGGGCCGGCCTGGCACGGGCTCGCGCGGCGCTGCTCGCCATGCTCGCCCTGCCGGGGTCGGCCTACCTGTACCAGGGTGAGGAACTCGGGCTGCCCGAGGTCACCGATCTCCCACCCGAGTCACGGCAGGACCCGATCTTCGCGCGGTCGAACGGCGAGGTGCCGGGCCGCGACGGCTGCCGCGTGCCGCTGCCCTGGTCGGGCACCGAGCCGCCGTACGGATTCGGGCCGGGCGGCTCGTGGCTGCCGCAGCCGGCGGACTGGGCCGACCTGACCGCCGAGCGGCAGGCGGCCGACCCGTCCTCGACGCTGTGGTTCTACCGGCGGGCGCTGCAGACGCGGCGGGAACTGCGCGGCACCCTGCCCGACGCCATCACCTGGCTGGAGTCGCCGGAGGACACGCTGTTGTTCCGGCGAGGCCGTCTCATCTGCGTGATCAACTGCGGTGAGGGCGCGGTCGCGCTGCCGCCCCACGACCGGGTGCTGATCACCAGCGGCCCGCTCGACGGCACCTCCCTGCCCGCCGACACCGCGGCCTGGCTGCTCGCGGGCTGACCTCGCCACGTTCCGGGGCCGGCCGCGGGCCCTCGCCGTCGCGGCCGGTCGCCGGCGTTCCGATGCCGGACGCCGTGCTTGCGGGTGCGGGGTCCTGTCCCGGAGCGTGATCGGCGTCGGGGGCGCCGGCCTCAGGACAGGGCGGAGAACCGCTTGAGGTAGGCGAGTTCGTCCCCGTCGAGCCTGCGGGGACGGGCGGCCCCGGCGTCGTAGGCGACCATGACCGTGCGCGCCTCGACGTAGAGCGTCTCGTCGTCGCGGATCTCGTACGCCAGGGTGAAGCGGACTCTGGAGATCTCGGTCACCCACACCTCGACACGTACGGGGTCGGTACGGAAGGTCAGTGGCCGACGGTAGTCGATCTCGTGCCGGGCCACCACGAGGTCCTGACGGCGGCCGGCGTCCTCGCGCGGCCGGTCCCACAGCATGGACACCCGCGCGTCCTCGAGGTAGTCGAAGAAGCGGACGTTGTTGACGTGTCCCAAGCTGTCGATGTCGGCGAAGCGCACCTTGCGCTCGAAAACGTAGCGGGTCATCTGATCCGGGTGATTACGCAGCTCGGCCACCGGTCAAAACTAACGGGCCCGCGTCCCCCGCCAGGCGGCGGGGGACGCGGGCCGTGAGTCCGCTCAGTCGCGGGTGAGCTTGCGGTAGGTGACGCGGTGCGGGCGGGCGGCGTCCGCACCCAGCCGCTCGACCTTGTTCTTCTCGTAGTCGGCGAAGTTGCCCTCGAACCAGAACCAGTTCGAGCCCTCTTCCCACGCCAGGATGTGAGTGGCGATGCGGTCGAGGAACCACCGGTCGTGCGAGGTGATCACGGCGCAGCCCGGGAAGTCGAGCAGCGCGTTCTCCAGGCTGGACAGCGTCTCGGTGTCGAGGTCGTTGGTGGGCTCGTCCAGGAGCAGCACGTTGCCACCCTGCTTGAGGGTGAGCGCGAGGTTGAGCCGGTTGCGCTCGCCGCCGGACAGGACGCCCGCGAGCTTCTGCTGGTCCGGGCCCTTGAAGCCGAACGCCGCGACGTACGCCCGCGAGGGCATCTCGACGTTGCCGACCTTGATGTGGTCGAGCCCGTCGGAGACGACCTGCCAGACGTTCTTGCTCGGGTCGATGCCGGCCCTGCCCTGGTCGACGTAGGAGATCTTGACGGTCTCGCCGACCGTGATGGACCCGGTGTCCGGAGTCTCACCCCCGGTGATCATCCGGAACAGCGTGGTCTTGCCGACGCCGTTCGGGCCGATGATGCCGACGATGCCGTTGCGCGGCAGGTCGAAGGACAGCTCGTCCATGAGGAGCCGGTCGCCGAAGCCCTTGCTCAGCTTCTCGGCCCGGATGACCGTCGTGCCGAGGCGCGGGCCCGGCGGGATCTGGATCTCCTCGAAGTCGAGCTTGCGGTACTTGTCGGCTTCGGCGGCCATCTCCTCGTAGCGCTGGAGACGGGCGCGGCTCTTGGTCTGGCGGGCGCGCGCGTTGGAGCGCACCCACTCCAGCTCCTCCTCCAGGCGCTTCTTGCGCTTGACGTCCTTCTGGCCCTCGACCTTCAGACGCGCGGCCTTGGCCTCCAGGTAGGTGGAGTAGTTGCCCTCGTAGGCGAAGCACCGGCCGCGGTCGAGCTCCAGGATCCAGCCGGCCACGTTGTCGAGGAAGTAACGGTCGTGGGTGACGGCCAGGACGGTGCCGGGGTACTTCTCCAGGTGCTGCTCCAGCCACTGGACGCTCTCGGCGTCGAGGTGGTTGGTGGGCTCGTCGAGCAGCAGCAGGTCGGGCTGCTCCAGCAGCAGCTTGCACAGCGCGACCCGGCGCCGCTCGCCACCGCTGAGCGTGGTCACCTCGGCGTCGGGCGGCGGGCAGCGCAGCGCGTCCATGGCCTGTTCGAGCTGGCTGTCGAGGTCCCACGCGTTGCGGTGGTCGAGCGCGTCCTGCAGGCGGCCCATCTCCTCCAGCAGCTCGTCGCTGTAGTCGGTGGCCATCTGCTCGGCGATCTCGTTGAACCGGTCGAGCATCGCCTTGGTCTCGGCGACGCCCTCCTCGACGTTCCCGAGCACGGTCTTCGACTCGTTGAGCGACGGCTCCTGCAGCAGGATGCCGACCGTGAAGCCGGGCATCAGCCGGGCCTCGCCGTTGGACGGCTGCTCCAGCCCCGTCATCATCTTGAGCAGCGTGGACTTGCCCGTGCCGTTCGGGCCCAGGACGCCGATCTTGGCCCCCGGCAGGAACGACAGCGTGACGTCGTCGAGGACCACCTTGTCACCGTGCGCCTTGCGCACGCGCTGCAACGTGTAGATGTACTCCGGCATACCTTCAAGCCTAGGGGATAGCACCGGCAGCGCCGTCCGCGCTGCGGGGAGGCGGGGCCACGGGGGCGGCGGGGAGACAGACCCTGTCCCTGCCGAGCTCCTTGGCGCGGTAGAGGGCGAGGTCGGCGGCGGCCAGCAACTCGATGAGATCCTCACCGTGCACGTTCATGATGGCCACCCCGGCGGAGACCGTGACCGTGACCGTCGCCTGCTCGGACGGGACCACCATCCGGCCCACCCGGGCGCGCAGCCGCTCGGCCACCCGCCGCGCCTCGTGCACGTCGGCGCCGGGGAGCAGCACGACGAACTCCTCACCGCCGAACCGCCCGACCACGTCGTACTCGCGCAGCTGGGTGCGGAGGGTGGCCGCCACCTGGGCGAGGACCTGGTCCCCGACCAGGTGGCCGTAGGTGTCGTTGACCTTCTTGAAGTGGTCGATGTCCACCAGGACCAGCGCGAGGGTGTCCCCGGTGCGCTGCGCCCTGACAATCTCCGTGTCCGCCTCCCGCTGCCAGGCGGCCGCGTTCAGCAGGCCCGTCTTCGGGTCCGTACGAGCCGCGGCCTGCAACTGGGCGTGCAGCAGACTCCGCTGGAGCAGCACGACGGGCGGCAGCACGAGCAGCAGCAGTGCCAGGTTGAGCCCGCAGACGGCCGCGACGAGCACGCCGAGGCAGAGCTCGACCGCGTCGAGGAGGACGCGTTCGCGGTCCCAGAGGACCTCGCCCCAGCGGCCTTCGGGGTCCGACGCGTGCGCCGCGACCGCGATCAGCGCGGTGTTGAGCACCGTGAACAGCACAGCGCAGGCCGCCGCGACCGCGATCGGCCCGCCTTCCCCCGACGACAGGTGCGCGGGAATGGGGACCGTGCGATGGAAGACGGCCGAGGCGGAGGCCGCCGCGAGCCCGATCGCCGCCGCGCTGAACACGCGGCGGTACAGCACGGTCGCCCGGACCCTGAGTTGCAGCAGGATCTGCATCGGTATGGGCGCGAGCAGGGCGTAGACCGGCGGAAGCAGGAACGCCACCGGCAGCCACCAGGCGGACAGCAGGTCGCGGGACACACCGGCCGGCATGCCGAGACGACGGGTCGCCTCGATGCACACCGCCCCGCACACGGTGAGCGCCGAGAACATGACCAGGTGGGGAGCGTGGAACGCGGTGGACCTCGCCAGCACGGCGATCAGGACCGCGTCGAACGCCACGATCGCGCACACGTATGACACGAGGGCGGGCGGCTGGGCCAGCAGCGGCCAGCGACTTCGCGAGCAGATCGCGCTTCGCGGCCTGGCCGAGGTCTGACCGGTCACCGTCATCCCGCCCCCCAGTAGCCGAACCAGTAGCCAGAAGCTCCATCTCACGATGAGTAACACAATAATTGCGGAGTGTGCGAAGCGCGACGGGAACCGCTACCTTGGCACGGTGGCCATCTGCTTCTGATGGGCTAAGGACGCATCTGCGGCGGTTTGGCCGCGGACTCCTGCGGCCCTAGCGGACGGACATGCGGACGGACATGTCGGGTGCGGGGGATAGCGAGCGGAAGCGGGCCACCGCCGGAAGGAGCAGCCATGCTGCGAGGCGTCATCTGGACCTGATCGGGCCCTGCGGAGCCGACCCACGGCGTCCCACACGCCCTCCCCGGCCGGCCTGGCCCCTCCACCGCGCTGCCACCGGTATCACCTGCGTACGCCGCTCCGCCCCGCTGTGCGGTGGGCGTGCCGGTCCGCCGCATGGTGGAGGAGTTCGGCCGCTGAACGGCCGGCGGATGCAGGTGCTCTGGCTGCACACCGCGACCCGCGCCCGGCGCCCGGCACAGCGGGTTCTCCGGCGCGGGGCGACGGCGTGATCAGGCGGCCAGAGCGGGTGGGAGCCAGGCGTCCTCGCCGCTCCGATGGTCGCTCTCCGCGGTCTCCGGATCAGACGCGTCGCCCGCGTCGGACGCGCCGCCCGGGCCGGTCACGGCGGACGTAGTCTCCGGTGCGTCTCCCGCGTCGATCTCCGCCGGCCCGGCGGTCCGTACCGTGTCGGCGGCCCGCCAGGCGTCGCGGGCGCCGGCGGTCTCCCCCGCCCCGGCGGCCCGCAGGGCCTCGTCGTCCGTGCCCCGCCCGCCAACGAGGGCGTCGAAGGCCTCGTCACCGCCTCCGGCGACTCCCCCGGCGAGGGCGGCCGTGCCGGTGAGCTCCCACTCCCGCGTCGCGTCCTCCATCGCCTGGCGCTCGCCGTCGCTCGGCGCGCCCGCCGAGTAGGCCCGGATCGGCTTCTCGAACGTGGCGATGCCCCACTTCAGGTCGTGACCCACGGAGCTGGCCTCGATCTCCGCCCAGAACCGCTGCTCGCCGTCGCGCTCGAACTGCTTGATGCGCAGCTTGCCGTACACAACGACCGGGTGGCCCTTGCGGACCGACTGCTGGACGTTGTCCGCCAGTCCCCGGTAACAGCGCACGGTGTAGTAGGTGGTGTCCCTGGTCTGCCAGGTGTTGGTCTGCTGGTCGAGGACGCGCCTGTTGACGGCCATCCGCATCGAGGTAACGCGAGAGCCGTCGCGGAACTGGTACTGCCGGGGGTCGTCGGTGACGTTCCCGCTCAGCGTGACGAAGATGTCGTTCATCGATGTGCCTCCCCGGCCCGGTCACTCGCCGGGCTCGGGTGACCACACTGGCCTGGGACATCACCGCGCCACCGGCCAGAACCGGGTTCTGTGGATGACGCGGCACCTGTGGACAGCCTGCGGACCGGCAGCCCGTGAGCCGGCAGACTGCCGGACCGGCAGCCTATGAACGGACAGCCCCGCTGACGGCCGCCTCCGCGACCACGTCGCGCGTCAGCGCCTGGTGGCCGCCATCGCGCCGAAGAACTCGTTGTACCGGTCCAGCTCGCGCTCGACCGGCTCGACGACCATGTCCTGCGCCAGGACGCCCACCCGGCGTCGCATGTCGCGCTCCAGCCGGTCGCGTTCCTTGCCCGCCGCGAGCACCACGAAGTTCCTGCTCGCCATGGCCGAGAACAGCCCGAGCCCGAGGACACTGATCATCATCAGCCCCACCCAGGGCAGCACGCCCACGTCGCCGAGGACCTCGGCAGGCGGGCGGCCCGCCTTGAACACGCCGTACGCGAGGATCGCACCCGCCCAGGCGAGGCTCGCGACGAACATGACCACCAGGAGGTACTGCCAGATCTTCAGCAGCCACCACCAGGCGGGCACCCGGTCGAGCGGCGGAGCCTCCTCCGCCAGATCGTTCGACAGCGCCTCGGGAAGCTCGTCCACCCGCGAGCGGGCGGCCTCGCGGACGCCGTCGCGCCACACCTCGGGCATGCCGGCCGTCAGCCCGTCGGCGAGCGCCAGCACCGCGTTGTCCACCTCGGCGGGCTGGGCGGTGACCGCACTCGCGACCAGGCCGCGGATGTCGTCCTTCACCGCCCCGAGACGCAGGCTCTTGAGCGGGTCGGGCCGCAGCCGGGCCGTCCAGCGCGCGTACGGCCAGCCGACCCAGTCGCCCGAGCGGACGGCGTGCACGTTCTCGAGAGCCTCGCCCAGGGCGGAGACACCGATCGCGTCGCACAGCGCGTCGACCAGCCCGGCACGCCGCGCTCCGTCCACCGTGGGCTCCACCCGCAGCAGTTCCGGCATGTCCTTCACCAGCCGCTGCACGAGCCGGTCGAGATCGGCTTCGAGACGCTGGTAGGCCGCCCGCCGGGCGGCCACGGACTCGGCCAGGACGGCCTTAAGGCTGTCCACGCCCTTGCCGGTGGTGGCGGACGTCGCGACCACGCGGGGATGGGCCACGCCCTCACGCCGGAGAAGATCCTCCAGGTCGGCCACGCACTCCGCCTGCTCCTCGGGGGTGAGCCGGTCGGACTGGTTCAGCACGAAGACCGTCACCGCGTCGTGACCGGTCAGCTCGGTCACGTAGCGCCGGTGCACCGAGGCGTCGGCGTACTTCTGCGGGTCGAGCACCCAGACGATGAGGTCGGCCACCTGGATCAGCCGGTGGGCCTCGTGGTCGGTGAGCGCGCGGATCGAGTCGTGGTCGGGCAGGTCGAGCAGGATCAGCCCGTGCAGCTGGCTCTCGCCCTTGTCGAGGGCGCTGGCGCGGGCGAACCGGTGCCGCCACTGGATCTGCAGCCAGTCGAGCAGCGGGCCCGCGCCGTCGATGCCCCACACGCAGGCGTGGGTGCGCGCGGTGGTCGGCCGGCGTACGCCGATGGGCGAGAGCTCCAGCCCGGAGACGGCGTTGAACAGGGAGGACTTCCCGCTGCCCGTGCCGCCCGCGAGCGCCACGACCGTGTGGTCGGACGACAGCTTGAGCCGGTCGCCCGCGCGCAGCAGGAGCTGGGCCGCCTCCGTGACCAGCGCCGGGTCGAGCCGTCCCTGCCCCAGCTCGACGATCTTGGCCAGGGCGGCGAGCCTGGAGCCGAGCCCGTGCTGCGTTTCGGCGGTGCTGAGAGCCGTCATGGATTCCTCACCGTGGTGCCGGAGGCGTACTCGGGTGTGAGCTGCCGGATCGGCTCCGTCATCGTGCGACCTCGAGGTTGTACGTTGCCTGGTACAGCCGCGTCGCCGCGGCCTCGTCCGGGATGCCGGCGCTGTCGAGCGCGTCGACGTACCGGAGGGTCTCCTCGTCGAAGAGCAGGCCGACGCGGGCACGCAGGTCGCTGCGGGCCTTGGCGCTGATGTTGCGGAGCGACTCCGCGCCGAGCAGGCCGCGCAGCAGCCGCTGGGGCAGCGCGCCGGCGCCCGCGCCCGCCGGGGCGTCCGTGGCGCCGTAGCCGAGCAGGCCGATCATGAAGATCAGTGCGAGCGACTCCACGTCGAACGAGATCAGCTTGGCCACCGACCGCTTGGTCACGCCCTCGGTGCGGATCAGTTCGGTGACGTGGTCCTGCCAGGCGGTGACGGTCCTGGTGGTCCTGCGTCCGATCTCCTCCGACGGGCGGCCGAGCCCCGGGGTCGCGGCAAGCCGGTCGCCCGCGCCCGCCCGCTGCCGCCACCGCGCCACGACCTCCTCGGCGGCCTGCTGGACGGCCGAGTTGACCAGCGCTTCGAGGCCGGTCCGCAGGGCGGTCCTCAGTCCGCGCACGCGCTCCGGGCCCTGCTGGTGGCCCTTGCCACCGCGCCGCAACTGCAGAGTGCGCATGAGGTCGCCGGAGCCGGCGAAGTCCTGCCACCGCGCGAGCACCTCCCCGCGCAGCAGCGAGCCGTCCCTGGTGGCCTCGTCGATCCCCGCCAGAGCCCCCATGTACGCCGCGTCGACGTCGGAGCGCAGATCGGCGCGCAGGGCGACCTGGGTCTCCAGGTGCCGGGCGAGGGCGGGCAGCCGGGTGCGGAAGCTGTTCAGCACGCCGTTCAGCGTGGTCTTGACCGCCGCCTCCCGCCGCTCGTCGTCGACGGACAGCGCGGACAGCCACATGCGCAGGTCGGCGATCTCGATCTCGGGCAGCCGCCCCTCCCGTACGGCCGTCTCGTTGATGACGAAGCACTCGACCTCGCCCAGGCCGTACTCCTTCAGCATGCGGCCGAAGTGCTTGACGACGACGTCGCGGGATTTCGGCGGCACGCGGGACAGCACGATGACCAGGCGCGCCCCGCGTTCCTTGGCCCGGCGCAGCAGCCCCCAGGACGGCGCGTCGGCGTAGCGGGACGCCGTGGTGACGAACACCCACAGGTCGGCGGCGTCCAGCATGCGATGCGCGATCTCGTGGTGCTCCTCCACGACCGAGTCGATGTCGGGTGTGTCGAGCAGCGCGAGTCCCCGGGGCAGGGACGGGCTCGACGTCAGCACCACGCTGCCGGCCGGGGCGTCCCGCGTGGGTTCGCCGAGCCTGTGCAGGTCGCCGAGGAGGTCGCCCCGCGCGTACCACTCATGGTCGTCGGGGTGACAGGCGAGCACCGGCGTCGCCGTCGTCGGCCGGCGCACGCCCGTGGCCGAGACCTTCCGCCCGGCGAGCGAGTTGACGATGGTGGACTTGCCCGCCCCGGTCGAACCGGCCACGACGATGAGCGCGGGCGCGGTGCTCATGTGGATGCGCGGGATGACGTAGTCGTCGAGCTGCGCCAGGACCGCCGCCTGCGCCTTGCGCGCCTCCTCGGAGCCGGGCACGTCGAGACCGAAATGCAGGCCCTTCACCGCCGTACGGAGCTGGTTGAGCGCCTCGGTCAGCGCCGCGGAGACCGGCTCCGGCATCGGGAACGAGCGGACCCGGTCGTCGTCGGACGCGTCCTCCTCCGCGGTCGCCGCGCCCGTCTCCTCCACGGTCTCCGCGTCGGTGACGTCCTCGGCGTCCTGCTCGCCGTCGCCGCCCTCCGGCCAGGCAGCCTCTTCCTCCCCGGTCTCCTCCCCGTCGGCTTCCGCGGCCGCGGAGGATCCTCCGGGCGCGCCGTCGCCGGGGTCGTCGGCCGCCGTGTCCTTCACAACAGTGTCGTCCGGAGCCGCGTCATCCGGAGCCGCATCGTCCGGGGCCGTGTGATCCGGAGCCGTGTCGTCCGAGGCTGCGCCGGTCTCGGCGGGCCGTACGACGCCGGCGTCCACCTCGGGGGCGCGGGCGTCCTCCTCTGGGGAGGCCGCGGCGGTCTCCTCTGGGGAGGCCGGAACGGTCTCCTCTGGGGAGGCCGGAACGGTCTCCTGCGCGGTCTCCACTACCGGCTCGGGCGGAGCGGGCGCGGACGGGGCGGGCAGCGGCCCGCGCGAGTCCGAGGGACGCGAAGCGGGCTCCGGATCGGGCTCGTCGTCGCGGATCGGGCGGAACGCGACGGTCCGCGCCCCCGGCGACTCCGGGTGCTCCTCGATGTCCGGCTCCTCGGTCACGGCGTCGCCGGAACTCGCACCGGTCCCGTGGTCGGGCGTGTTCCTGGCTGCCGATCTCACGGGACCCGCTCCGCTCGCACCATCTCGATCTCCTGGCCGACCTTGACGACCTCGCCGACGATCACGATCGCCGGAGGCCGCACTCCGGCCGCGGTCACCCGTTCCGCCACGGTCGACAACGTGGCGGCAACGGCTCGCTGGGTCGGAAGAGTACCGTCCTGTACCACCATCACGGGAGTTTCCGGTGAACGTCCGTCTCGAACCAGCGTTTCGGCGATCTCCTTGATCCGTTCGACCGCCATGAGGAGTATCAGGGTTCCGGTCGATCGCGCCAATCCGGGCCAGTCGACGGTCGACCTTGGGTCGCCGGGCGGGACGTGCACGGAGATGACGTGGAACTCCTGGCTGACCCCGCGGTGGGTGACCGGGACCCCGGCGGACCCGGGGACCGCGACCGCGCTGGTGATCCCGGGCACCACGGTCACCGGGATGCCCGCCCGGGCACAGGCGATCATCTCCTCGCCGCCGCGGCCGAAGACGAACGGGTCGCCGCCCTTCAGCCGTACGACGAACTTGCCCGCGCGGGCGTGCTCGACGAGCAGTTCGTTGATCTTCTCCTGGGACAGCGACCGGCCGTACGGCACCTTCGCCGCGTCGATCAGCTCGACGTCGGGCGACAGCTCGTCCAGGAGCGCGCGCGGCGCGAGACGATCGGCCACGACCACGTCGGCCTGGGCCAGGAGCTGGCGTCCCCGCACGGTGATCAGGCCGGGGTCGCCGGGGCCGCCGCCCACCAGCGCGACGCCGACCGGCTTGGTGCGGTGCCGCCTGGCGTCCACGGTGCCGTCGCGCAGCGCGCCGACGATCGCGTCGCGGATGCCTGCCGCGCGGCGGGGGTCGCCGCCGGCGGTGACCGCCACGCTGACCTCGTCCACCCGCCCGCTGGCGGGGGTCCAGGCCGCGGAGGCGTCCTTGTCGTCGGCCCGCACGCACCAGATGCGCTTGGCCTCGGCCTCGCCGGCGACCGCGGTGTTGACGTCGCGGTGGTCGGTGCAGGCGTGCACGAGCCAGGCGCCGTCGCAGTCGCCGACCTGGTACGGCCGCCGTTCCCAGATCACCCGCCCGGTGGCGATGAGGTCGTCCAGCGCCGGGGTGACGGTGGGCGAGATCAGGGTGACGGAGGCTCCGGCGTCGAGCAGCGCGGGGACCCGCCGCTGTGCGACGCGTCCGCCGCCGACCACGAGAACACGCCGCCCATCGAGGCGGAGGCCGAGCAGGTAGGGCGCCATGACCCCAGTCTCCCTATCGCGTAAAGCGTGCATTGTTAGGAGGCAAACCTACCCGCTGGGCTCGGGCGACATTCACCGGTTGAGACTTGTGAGTCCACGGGTCGGTCGCCCCGCGGGCCCAGGCGGGCTCACTGTCCCTTGTCCGCCACGCCCGCGGAGTCGAAGGTGGCGACCTCGTGCATGACCCGCGCCGCCGCGCTGACCAGAGGGTGGGCGAGCAGCCCGCCCGTTCCCTCGCCGAGACGCAGCCGCAGGTCGACGAGCGGGTCGAGGCCCAGGTGGGCCAGCGCCGCCGCGTGGCCCGGCTCGGCCGACCGGTGCCCGGCCAGGCAGTAGCCGATCGCGTCGGGCGCGATCCCGCCGGCCACCAGGGCCGCCGCTCCGGCGATCACCCCGTCCAGGATGACGGGCACCCGGGCCGCGGCGGCGCCGAGCACGAAACCGGCGATCGCCGCGTGCTCCAGGCCGCCGACCGCCGCGAGCACGCGCAGCGCCGCGTCCGGCCCGTCCGGTACGGCCCCCGTCTCGGCGATGCCGTTGGCCCGCAGGCCCCGCCGTACGATCTCGATCTTGTGCTCGTAGGTGGCGTCGTCGACGCCGGTCCCCCGCCCCGTGACCCCGGCGGCGGGCCTGCCGGTGAACGCGCAGATCAGGGCGGCCGACGCGGTGGTGTTCGCGATGCCCATGTCGCCCGTGACCAGGCAGCGCGCGCCCGCGCCCACCAGGTCGCGGGCGATCTCGATGCCGACGGCCAGGGCGGCGCCGGCCTGCTCCGGCGTCATCGCGGGCCCCTGCGACAGGTCGGCCGTGCCGTACGCGACCTTGCGGGCGAGCAGCCGGGGCGCGGGCGGCAGGTCGGCCGCGACTCCCACGTCCACCACCGTCACCGACGCGCCCACCTCGGCGGCGAAGGCGTTGGCGACGGCTCCTCCCGCGGTGAAGTTGGCCACCATCTGCGCGGTGACCTCCTGCGGCCAGGGGCTCACCCCCTGCGCGTGCACGCCGTGGTCGGCGGCGAAGATCGCCAGAGCGGCCGGGGACGGGAGCGGCGGCGGGCAGGTCCCGGCGATGCCCGCGAGCCGCACCGCGACGTCCTCGAGGACCCCGAGCGAGCCGCTCGGCTTGGTGAGCCTGTCCTGGTGGGCCCTGGCCTCCGCCATGGGGCCGGGGTCGACCGGGCGGATGGCGCCGATCGTCTCGCCGAGGGACGTCATGCTCTCTCCTTCTGTCGCCACCTGGTCCGGCCGCGGCGCCCCTGATGCCGGCCACCTGCTCCGGCCGGGCGGCCGCCGGAACACGGACCGGCGGGCGCGTCAGACGGCGCTGGCGACTCCGGGCTGGGCGAGGGGCCCGTCCGGCGCGTCGTCGCGGGGCTCCTCCCCCGCCTCGCCACGGCCGGCCACGCCGATCATGCTATCCGTCTCGATCTCGCCCTCCGCTTCCGGTTCGGGCATCTCGGCCTCGAGCGTCTCCACGTCGAGGACGTCCAGGTCGAGCTGCTCCAGATCCAGCGGCTCGGGATCGGCGTCCCTGGCCATGGTCAGGCGCGCGCCGATGGCGGTCACGAGGCCGGCGTCGGCCCCGGCGGCCGGGCTCACGTCCGGCTCCGCGCGCCTCGTGGGGAACGGCCGGGTCAGCGGCAGCACGGTGGACGGGCGGCTCGCGGCCGGCGACGAGGACTGCCCGCCCCCGGCGAGCGCCTCCTCGTACCTCTCGATCACCACGTCGGCGAGGCCCTCGCAGTCGCCGATCACCTCGGCGCAGCGGATGTCGAGGCCCTCGTGGTTGGCGCCGTACGCCAGCGCCTGCGCCCAGATGCGTTCGAGGACCGCGCCGGCGAACAGGACGTACGGCAGGACGATCACGCGCTTGGCGCCGAGCCTGCGGCAGCGCTCCAGGCCGCCGGGCACGCCCGGGCGGGTGTGCGAGACGTAGGCCGTCTCCACGGTCAGCAGGTCGGCGGCGTGGGTCTCCCAGAACAGCCGCGAGACCCGGTGGACCTCGGCGTTGACGGCGGGGTCGGTGGAGCCGTGCCCGACCAGGACGACCGCGGTCTCACCGGGCGCGATCTCGGCGGGCGGCTCGTCGCTCACGAACCGCGGCATCTCCGCGCGGGCGTCGGCGAGCCGCTCCGCGAGCAGCTTGAGCACGCGCGGATCGGGCCCGAGCGGGCGGCCGAGGTCGTATTCGAGCGTCGGGTGCCGCTCCTGTTCCAGGGCCATGGTGCCGGGGATGTCCCCGAGCGCGCGCCGGTCGCCGGTCAGGCTGAGCGGCACCGCGATCAGGTGGTGGTGCCCCCGGGCCACGAGAGAGGCGATGGAGTCGCCGAGCGGGGGGCGGGCGTTCGTGATGAAGCCGCCGCTCACTTCGGCGGGGAGCCCGTCGAGGCGGCAGCGGAGGCGGTGAACGAACCTGCCGAACTCGGCGACGCCGGTCTCATCGTGAGTGCCGTGGCCGATGAGCAGCAGCGGCGGTTTCATCTGGTCGATCTCCCCTGCAGTTGACCTGCGTCCGTTCACAATCCCCGCTCGCCGTCCGGGCCGGTTTCGCCCGAGCGCGCCGGACCGGGTCTCCCGCGTCGGGACGCGCGCTCGCCGGCCGGCGGGAGGCTCACGGCTGGCGAGGATAGCCTTCCGGCCCTCAATCATGGTGGCCGCTTGACCGAGCGGCCCAGCGACTAGGGCGATTCTTTACCTATTGCCATGAAATTTCCCCGTTGAGCATGCCGAAGAGTACGGCGTCGGCCCAGCCACCCGGGACCGGCAGCGCCTGCCGCATGATGCCCTCCTCGATGAACCCGGCCTTCCTCGCGACCGCCTGGCTGGCGCGGTTTCCCGTCGCGACCAGCAGATGGACCCGGTGGAATCCGAGGTCGAACAGGTGGGCCGTGGCCAGTTGGGCGGCCTCCACCGCGTACCCCCTGCGGCGGGCCCACGGGGCGATCCAGTATCCCAGCTCGGCGTCGCCGCGCTCGTGGTCCTCGCGCTGCACGCCGATGGCTCCGGCGAGCCGTTCCCCGTCCTTCGGCTGTATCGCGAAGTTGCCACCATAGCCGGGGCCGTTCGCGTGCGCGAGCCGGGTGCACCACTCCAGCGCGCGCTCCAGCGTGTAGCCCTCGGCCCACGTCATCCAGCGGGCGATCTCGGGATCGCCCTTGACCGCGTCGACGACGTCGAAGGCGTCGTGCCGGGCGAACGGCCGCAGGACCAGCCGCTCGCTCTCGATCCTGCGGCGCGGCACGGCCCGCTCGTCGCCGCGCAGCCGGCCGAAGACCACGAGGTCGTACGGGCCGTCGTCCTCGAATCCGGCGCCGCGCAGCAGTCCCTCACGGGTGAAGCCGGCCTTCTCCGCGACCCTGATCGACGCGAGGTTGCCGGCGTCGGCCCGCAGTTCGATCCGGCGCAGCGGGCCCTCCCCGAGCAGGCGGCCGACGAGCCCGCGGACCGCCTCGGTCGCGTATCCCCGGCCGCGGTGGGCGGGATGCACGCCGTATCCCACCTCCGCGGTGCCCGCGCCCCACTGGGTCTTGAAGACGCTGATCGACCCGGCCACACCCTCCCGCGCGTGCATCGCGAGGTGGATGCCCTGACCCGAGCGCCACAACTCGTGCACGCCGTACGACAGCCACTGCGCGATGCCCGAGGCGTGCCCGGGCGCGCCCGGCGGCAGCGCGGTGAGGTGCGCGCCGTCCTCGATGATCGCCCGCACCTGGCCCGCGTCTCCGGGGCCGAACGGCCGCAGGATCAGCCGTTCGGTGTTGACCGTCAGCCG
The DNA here is from genome assembly GCF_053604425.1 of Microbispora sp. NPDC004025. NCBI lineage: Bacteria > Bacillati > Actinomycetota > Actinomycetes > Streptosporangiales > Streptosporangiaceae > Microbispora > Microbispora sp. NPDC004025. The sequence continues at coordinate 17,569 of NZ_JBSGHN010000019.1, forward strand.
CTCGTCGAACAATGCGTCACTCCATCACACGAGTGGATTTTCCGCTCGCCGCAGATTATGTGGGACACGGCCTCACCGCTCCCGATGTTTGGGGCAGGCGGTCCGGGTACGAGGCACGACAGTGACCCTAATCGGGAGGTGAGGTCATGAGTATCCAGCGCGGCAGCGACAAACACGGCCGCCGGCTCGACGAGGAGCAGAAGCACGAGACGCAAGGCCTCGTGCAGGGCGCCGGACGCACCCGGGTCGAGGAGTGGCGCGAGCCCGAGCCGACGCAGCAGCCCGAGGAGGACATGTCGCCGCCTCGCCGGCACCCGCCCGGCCGCGAGCCCGGGACGCCGCTCGGCATCACCCCCGCCGACGTGGAGCGCCGCAGCCATCTCGCCACCTGGCTCAGCGACGCCGGCTTCCCCGCCGACCCGGCCAAGCTGCTCGCCCACGCCGAGCACAAGAACGCTCCCGACGCCGTGATCGACGCCGTACGGCGGCTACCCGAGATGACGTTCCACAACATCGCGGAGGTGGCGGAGGCACTCGGACTCGGAGTGGAACGTCAGCGCTGGTAGGGAGGGCCCGTGAGACTGGACTTCATCCGCGGGCTGTACGAGCGGAGCGGCCCGTACGCCTCGGTATACGTGGACACCGACCGGTCGTCCGAAGGCGCGGCCAACGTGGTCCAGCGCCGGTGGGCCCAGCTCAGGGACCGGCTCGCCGAGGAGGGAGCCCCGGCCTCGGCCCTCGAGCCCATCGGCGAGCTGATGCTCGATCCGGTGTGGGCCGCGCCGGGGCGCGCGGTCTTCGCCAGGGAGGGCGAGGTCGTGCTCACCGAGGCGCTCGCCCACCGTCCGCGCCGGCAGACCGCGCGGTGGTCGCCGCTCCCCCACGTGGTGCCGTGGCTCGCGCAGCGCGGCGAGCACGTGCCGCACATCGAGGTGCTGGCCGACCGCGCCGGCGGCGAGGTGGTCGTCGTGGCCGACGGGCGGCGGCGGGAGCTGACCGTGGAGGTGGCGGAGGGGCCGCTCCAGAAGACCGGGGCGGGCGGCTGGTCGCAGGGCAACTTCGAGCGGGAGGTCGAGGAGACCTGGCGCCGCAACGCCGTCGCCGTCGCCGAGGTCGTCGAGAAGGAGGCGCACGGCATCGGCGCGGAGGTCGTGGTGCTGGCCGGTGATCCCAAGGCCCGCTCGCTCGTGACCGACTACCTCGCCAAGGACGTCGTACGGCGGCTGACGGTGGCCGAGCACGGCAGCCGGGCCCCGGGCGCCGACCTGGACCACTTCCGGCGGGAGGTCGAGAGCGCCTGCCGGGCCTGGACCGACCGGCGCTACGAGGAGCTGCTGAACACGTACGCGGCGGGCAACGCCGTGGCGGGACTCACGGAGACGGCACGGGCGCTGCGCGACCGGCGGGTGGGCGCGGTGCTGATGCACGACGACCCGTCGTCCACGGCCACGATGTGGATCGGGCCCGAGCCCACGCAGCTGTCCACCGATCCCACGGAGCTGACCGCCTGGGGGGTCGAGCGGCCCGTACGGGAGCGCGCGGACGCCGCCCTCGCGCGGGCGGTGGCCGCGACCGACGCCGAGCTGTGGTTCGTCCCGCGCATCGAGTCGCCGGACGGCATCGGGGCGCTGCTGCGCTTCTGATCCGGGATTCTGATCCGGGCTTCTGGTCCGGGCGAATCTCAGGTCACGATCAGCACTTCGAGCGTGCGGGGGCCGTGGACGCCCTCGACCCGGTTCAGCTCGATGTCGCTGGTCGCCGAGGGACCGCTGATCCAGGTCTGGGGCCGCGCGGGGTCGAGCCGGGCGACGGCGTCCGGCACCGCCGCGACGATCTGCGCGGCGCGCACCACGCACAGGTGATAATCGGGCACCAGCGTGAGCGCCCGCCGGCCCTGGCCCGGCCCGGTGTCGAGGACGATCGTGCCGGTCTCGGCGATCGCGACCGCGCAGGTCGTGAGCACACCGTCCACCGCGTCGAGGTCGGCGGCGCTCAGCGGCGGGTCGTCGGCGACCGCTTCCACACCTTCGGCGGGCGACCACCGTGGGGGGAACCCGCCGGGCACGACGACCCGGCGCGCCCCGCGCCCGGCGAGGGACCGCGCGACGCGCCCGGCCGCGCCCGCCTCGTCCACCACGTGGACCAGGGCGCGGTAGTCGCGGATCCGCTCCTCGAACAGGCGGATCTCGCCCGGGGCCGGGGACGGCCCGCGGTAGGCGCGGGTGATCCCGGCGTCGGGCACGCCCTCCAGCGCGCGGCGGACCCGGGCGAGGATCAGGTCGCGGGAGCTCATCGGCGTCCTCCGTCCGTACGGTCCCACCATTCGCGGAACGACTCGCGGGGCACCTCCGGGAGGTCCCTGGTGTCGGTCCAGCCGCCGAGCGGCCCCGGCAGTCTGCGGGGCACGAGCCGGCGCAGCCGTCCCCCCGCCCGCTGCAGACGCGCCAGCCGTCCCGAACGCTCGAACACCCATCCGGCCGCCGCCATCCCGGCGCGCTCCGGCCAGGGGTGGCGGGCCCGGGAACGCAGGTCCACCAGTACGGACGGGATGTCGATGGCCACCGGGCAGACCTCGTAACAGGCTCCGCACAGCGAGGAGGCGTAGGGCAGCGAGCGGTCCAGCTCCGAGCCCATGCCGCGCAGCTGCGGCGTCAGGATGGCCCCGATCGGCCCGGGATAGACCGAGCCGTACGCGTGGCCGCCGGTCCGTTCGTACACGGGGCAGACGTTGAGGCAGGCCGAGCAGCGGATGCAGCGCAGCGCCTGCCGTCCCACCTCGTCGGCGAGGACGCGGGTGCGGCCGTTGTCGAGCAGCACGAGGTGGAACTCCTGGCCCTCGGCGGCGCCTGTCCACGTCGAGGTGTAGGGGTTCATCCGCTCCCCGGTGGAGCTGCGCGGCAGGAGCTGGAGGAAGACCTCCAGGTCGCGCCAGGCCGGCAGCACCTTCTCGATGCCGACCACGCTGATCAGCGTGCGCGGCAGCGTGAGGCACATGCGGCCGTTGCCCTCGGACTCCAGCACGACCAGGGTGCCGGTCTCGGCGATCGCGAAGTTGGCCCCGGAGATCGCCACCTTCGTCCTCAGGAAGCGCTCGCGCAGGTGGAGCCGGGCCGCCTCGGCCAGCGCGGCGGGGTCGTCGGTCAGGTCCTCCGGGGCGGGGCGGCCCCAGCCGGACATGTGCTCGGCGAAGATCTCCCGGATCTCCGCGCGGTTGCGGTGGATCGCCGGGACGAGGATGTGCGAGGGCCGGTCGTCGCCCAGCTGCACGATCAGCTCGGCGAGGTCGGTCTCGTAGGCGGTGATGCCCCGCTCCAGCAGCGCCTCGTTGAGGCCGATCTCCTGGGTGGCCATCGACTTGACCTTGACGACCTCCGTCTCGCCCGTGGCCTTCACCAGGTCGGCGACGATCCGGTTGGCCTCCGCCGCGTCGGCGGCCCAGTGCACCTGGCCTCCGGCCGCCGTGACGGCCTCCTCCAGCTGGATCAGGTATCGGTCGAGGTTGCGGAGCGTGTGCTCCTTGATCGCCCGGCCGGCCTCGCGCAGCTCGGCCCAGTCGGGCGCCTCCGCCACGACGCTCGCCCGCCTGGCCCTGATGGTCCTGGTCGCCTTGCGCAGGTTGAACCGCAGCTGCGAGTCCCGTACGGCTCTCGCGGCGTTGCGGGGGAAGGGGCGGTCCGCCGGCATGCCGAGGAAGGTGACGCTCATCGGACCCCCGCCGTCTCGGTCGCGCAGAGGATCTCGGCCAGGTGCATCACGCGTACGCCCGCCTTCTGCCGGCCGAGCATGCCGCCGATGTGCATCAGGCAGGAGTTGTCGGCCGCGCACAGCACCTCGGCGCCGGTGTCGAGGACGGCGCGCACCTTGTCGGCGCACATCGCCGCCGACACGTCGGCGTTCTTGAGCGCGAAGGTGCCGCCGAAGCCGCAGCACTCCTCGGCGCCCGCCAGTGGCACCAGTTCCAGCCCCTTGACCTGGCGTAACAGCGTCAGCGGGCGGTCGCCCAGGTGGATGCCGCGCAGCGAGTGGCACGTCGGGTGGTAGGTGACCCGGTGCGGGAAGTACGCCCCCACGTCGGTCACCCCCAGCACGTCGACCAGGAACTCGGTCAGCTCGTAGGTCCTGGGCACGACCCGCGCCGCCGCGTCGGCGAAAGGACCGGACGACCCGGCCAGCTTCGGGTACTGCTCGCGGATCATGGCGGCGCACGAGCCCGAGGGGACGACGACGGCGTCGTAGCCGCGCAGCGCCGCCACACTGCGCCGGGCCAGCCGTACGGCCTCGTCCCGGTAGCCGGTGTTGGCGTGCATCTGCCCGCAGCAGGTCTGGGCGCGGGGGAAGTCGGCCTCCACGCCGAGACGGCGCAGCAGGCGCACGACCGCCCGTCCGGTGTCCGGGAAGAGCGTGTCGTTGACGCAGGTGACGAACAGGGCTACCCGCACATGCCCTCCCGGCGTGTATGGTCAGACCAAATATGGTCAGACCATACATCCTGGTTCGCCCCCGGCGACACCCGAGTGAGGAGCCGCGGTGACCACCGGAGAACGCCGGCGTACGGACGCCCGCCCGCGCGCCTTCGAGGAGGTGCTGGCCCGGATCGAGGAGCGCATCGCGGCCGACGGCCTGACCGTCGGCGACCGGCTGCCGGGCGAACGCCAGCTCGCCGAGCAGCTCGGCGTCGGGCGGTCGTCGGTCCGCGAGGCGCTGCGCGTGCTGGAGACCCTCGGCGTGGTCACGCCGCAGGCGGGCCGGGGCCCGGACGCCGGGGCGGTGCTCACCTCCCGCCCGGGAAGCGCGCTCACCGACCTCCTCCGGCTGCATCTCGGCCTCGCCACGCTCTCGATGCGCGAGGTGATCGACACCCGGCTGATGATCGAGCAGTGGGCCGCGGCCCGGGCGGCGGCGGTTCCGGCGGGAACCGCGACGGCGCGGATGGCGGAGGCGATCGCGGCCATGGACGCGGCCCGCGACCCCGCCGAGTTCGTCGAGCACGACATCGCGTTCCACCTGGCCCTCGCCGAGGCGTCGGGCAACCGGCTGATCGTGGCGGTCATGCGGGCGCTGCGCGACGCCGTGCGCCGCTACGCCGTGGACGCCGTCGTACGGCTCGGCGACACCGGCGGGCTTCAGGACGACCACCGGCGCATCCACCGGGCGATCGAGGACGGCGACGCCGCCGCGGCGGCGGCCGCGGTCGCCGGGCACCTCGCCCGCGCCTATCCGGAGTCTGGCCCGGATTCATAGAACGTGTTCTAATCACGCGTGTGGCCGATGATCTGAGACTCGGGCTGAACCTCGGGTACTGGCAGCGGAGCGCCGACGACGCGACCGAGGTGGTGCTGGCCGCCGAGCGCCTCGGCTACGAGTCGGTGTGGACCGCCGAGGCGTACGGCAGCGACGCGTTCACCCCCCTGGCCTGGTACGGCGCCAGGACCAGCCGGATCAAGCTCGGCACCAGCGTGGCCCAGCTGTCCGCCCGTCCCCCGGTGACCACGGCGATGACCGCGATGACGCTCGACCACCTCACCGGCGGGCGGCTGCTGCTCGGCGTCGGCGCCTCGGGCCCGCAGGTCGTGGAGGGCTGGTACGGCCGGCCGTTCGCCGCGCCGCTCGCCCGCACCCGCGAGTACGTCGAGATCATGCGGAAGGTGTGGCGGCGGGAGGAGCCGGTGACCAGCCCCGGCCCGCACTATCCGCTGCCGCTGCCCGGCGGCCTCGGCAAGCCGCTCAAGCTGATCACCCATCCGCTCCGCCCCGACATCCCGGTCTACCTGGGGGCCGAGGGCCCGAAGAACGTCGCGCTCGCGGCCGAGATCGGGCAGGGCTGGCTGCCGCTGTTCGCCTTCCCCGAGAAGATCGAGGCGATGTACGGCGACGCGCTGGCCGGCGCGAAACCGGGGTTCGACATCGCCGCCATGGTCATGGTGGTCGTGACCGGCGACCTGCGGGCCGCGCTCGACGGCGTGAAGATGATGCTGACCCTCTACATCGGCGGCATGGGGGCGAAGACCCGCAACTTCCACGCCGACATCATCGGCAGGATGGGCTACGCCGAGCAGGCCGGCCGCATCCAGGAGCTGTACCTGGCCGGCCGGCGTGACGAGGCGTTCGCCGCCATCCCCGACGAGCTGGCCGACGGCATCGCGCTCCTCGGCCCGCTCGGCCGCATCCGGGAGCGGCTGGAGCTGTGGCGCCGCAGCCCGGTCACCACGCTGCTCGTCATGGGCCCCCGCGACGAGCCCACACTCAGAGCCGTACGGGATCTGGTTCTCGGCTGAGCGCCGCCCGGTCGGCGGCAGCGGCGGCGAAGGCCCGGACCAGCGGGTGCGGCTGCCGTTCGGCCAGCTCGGGCTGGAACAGCGTGACCAGATAGAAGGGGTGACCGGGCAGCTCGGCCACCCGCGCCTCGCCCTCGTCGTCGTGCCCGGTGAAGCGCAGGCCGTGGGCCTCCAGGGTCTCCAGGTAGGCGGGGTCGGGGCCGTAGGAGCAGAAGTAGCGCTCCACGGTGCGGTCCGCGCCGACGACGCGCTCGGCGAGCGAGCCGGGGGTGAGCCGCACGGCCGCCTCGTGTCCGGCGAGGGAGCAGGACAGCTGCCTGATCAGCGGGTTCGGGGCATCGGGGTCGTTTTCGGCATGGCTGACGGTCAGCCCGCATACGTGACGGGCGTACTCCAGCAGCGCGTGCTGGAAGCCGGCACAGGTGCCGAGCAGCGGGATCGCGTGCTCGCGCGCGGTCCGGGCGGCCGTGATCGCCCCCTGCTCGCTGCGGTACGGGCTGCCGGGCAGGATCCAGACGCCGTCGAACCCGCCGAGGCCGGCGACCTCGTCGGTCCTGATCCAGTAGGCGTCGAGGTCCAGCCCCTCGCGCTCGCGCAGCGCGCCGAGGATGAGTGGGATGCGGGTGTGGGAGCGGACGGTGGGCGACCGGTCGCCGACCAGCGCGATGCGGGGTCTCATGGCGTCCATGCTGGCGACGTGCGAACTTAATGACAAATGATGATTCATAGGGTTCCCATAAGAGATGCTGATGCCCATGGATCCTCATCTGCTGCGCACGTTCGTGACCGTGGTCGCCGAAGGGTCGTTCTCGGCGGCGGCCGACCGGCTCGGCTACACCCAGCCCGCGGTGTCCCAGCAGATCGCCGCGCTGGAGGCCGACCTCGGGGTGCCGCTGCTCGGCCGCCGCCCCGTACGGCCGACCCGGGCGGGCGAACGCCTGCTGGAGCACGCCGGGCCGCTGCTGCTGCGGCTGCGGGCCGCGCGGGCGGACGTGGCACGGCTGTCCGCCGAACCGCGGACGCTGACCGTCGCCGCCGGCCCGCTCACCCTCACGGCGGGCACGGCGGCGGCGCTGGCCGGGGTGACGACGGTGCGCGTCGCGGGCGCGGCGGCGGCCGTGGCGCTGGTGGCCTCGGGCGAGGCCGATCTCGCGCTCGTCGACGGCCCGGCGGCGCCCTCCGACCCGCTGACTCTTCCCGAGGCGGGGCCGCTCACCACCGTAGGCGTGCGGGAGGAGAAGCTCGTCGTCGTGCTGCCGGAGGGGCATCCGCTGGCGGGCCGCGCCGGTGTGCGGCTGGACGACCTGGCGGACGCCGTCTGGGTCGACGCCGCGGAGGTGATGCCGCTCGACCGGCTGCGCGCCGTGGCGGGGCTCGACGGGCTGCGACCCGGCATCCGCTACGAGGGCCACGACCCGGCGGTCGCGGCGCGCCTGGCCGCGGCCGGGCACGGCCTGACTCTGCTGCCCGCGTCCGCCGCGCCGTGCGGGGTGCGGGTGCCGCTGGTCGCGCCGCGGATCGTGCACCGGGTCGAGCTGGTGCACGCGGCCCTGCCGCCCGGCCCCGCCGCCGGGGTCGTCCGCGCGCTCACCTCGTGAGCGACAGATCGCCCACGGCGTCCGCGTAGTAGACCGATTCGCCGAGGTGGAAGGCGATCTGGCGGAGCGTCCAGCCCTCGCCGGGCGAGTGGTCGAGCTGGTCCGGGGTCAGCGCCTCCAGGCGGGCCGTCCAGATCCTGGCGAGGCGGGTGAGCCTGCTGCGGGCCTCGTCGAGGTCCTGCCCGGTGAACGGGGCGAGGTCGGCCGCGGTAGTGATCATCGACGCGTGCCAATGGTCGGGCAGGGGCACGCGACCGGCCAGCCGGTCCTCGACCTCCGCCAGGTGGTCCACGAGGTGGTCGGCCACCCGGCGGATCGCCTTGTGCGGGGTGTAGATCCGGTCGCCCGAGGGCACCGGACGGCCGTCCCAGGCGGTCCAGGTCTCCGCCAGGCGGAGAACGTGGTCGATCATCCCGGTCACGACCAGCGCGGGCACGCGGTCGTCGGTCAGCGGGGCGTCCGTCATGTGCGGCCTCCAGGGGTGTGAACGGGTCTGCGCGCAGGCTAGGGCCAGGCTGTTTCGACGCCCGCCGAAACGTCCCGGCGGCACGCCGCGAAGGTCGGGTGAGGCCCTTTTCCACGGGCGTACGAAGATCGGATTAGCGGCGGCGCGGACGGGATAAGAGTGAGGCAGGTCACACACCCGGCGCGGGGGGAGAACACATGCGGTCCACGTCGTCAGCGGTGAGCCGGGCGGCGGCCGGCGTGTACGCGGCCCTCGCCGCCCAGGTCGTCTCGGTGGCCGCGCTGGCCGTGTTCGAGGAGTCCCGGGGCAACCGGCTGGCCTCGCAGATCGCGGCCTTCGGCGGAGATCCCGCCTCTCCGGCCGCACGGGCCGTCAGCGGCGCGGCGACGACGTTCGCCGTGCTGGTCCTCGCGCTCCTCACCGCCACCGTGACCGCCGCGCTCGCCTATTTGTCCTGGCTGCGGCAGGTGCGCCCGGCCACGCCGCCCGTCGCGCTCGCGGCGGCGTGCCTCGTGCCCGGGGTGAACCTGGTGGTCCCGCTGTTCCTGACGGACCTCGCCTGGCGTGAGGCCCCCGCGAAACCCCGCGGCCGCCCGGCGGGCCGTACGCGGCGGGCGAACGGCTCGGGGACCGCGGGCGGCGCCGCCGGGCCCGCGGAGCGCACCCGATGGCTGGTGCTCCTCGCCTGCTGGGGGGTGAGCTGGCTTGCGGCGCTCGGGCTGGTGTTCGCCGGCCCGGCGCGGGAGGGGCTGACCGGCCTCGGCACGCCGCAGGCCGCCGCGGCCGCCGTCGCGGCGCTCCTGTGCGCCTCGGCCGTCCGCGAGGTCACCGCCCGGCACACGGGTGCGGGGCACGGGCGCCCGGCGCGGCCCGCGATCCGGCCGCAGGTCCACCTCAGCTCCGCCGGCACCCCTGCCCACGACCATGCTCTCGACCAGGCACTCGACCAGGCCGAACGGCCGTCCGGCAGGCCCGTCGCGGCGGCGCCGGCCGCTCGTGCGGCACGGGCCGGGCGCGCGGACGGCGGGGAGGATCACCGGCCGGGCGACGGCCCCGAGCTGCCGGAGCTGGCGTGCCAGAGCCGCCGCTGGGGCTCCCCCGAGTGGCCGAGGAACCGCCCCTCCCGCACGGCCGGCGGAGCGCCGTTGTCGGAGTAGGGCGACACCCGGAAGCCGTTGCCGTACTCGATGGGCCGTCCGCCCACCCCGGCGCCGGGCGCGGGCACCTCGTTGATCACGGCGCGTACGGCGTCGAGCCCTTCGGTGCGCCACACCCGGTCGAGGTCGGCGAGGTTCCAGCAGTTCACGGCGCGCAGCGAGACCGCCCGGCCTCCGGTGCGCCGCACCACCCCCCTGGCCGCCAGCAGCCACGACCCGAACACGGTCGCGGCCGTGTGCGCCTGCACCGACTCGAAGAACGTCAGGTCGATCGGGCCGGTGGAGTCGTCGACGGTAGTGAAGATCACCCGCTGCCCCGACCGCACGGCGGGCGTCTGGGTGGCGACCTTGACCCCCGCGACCAGGACCTCCGCGCCGTTGCGCTGCCGGAGCAGATCCCTGGCCCGCGTCACGCCGAGCGCGTCGAGCAGGTCGCGGTAGAAGTCCATGACATGGCGGCTCACGTCCATGCCGAGGATCTCCAGCTCGGCCTCGACGGCCTCGGCCTCGGTCATCTCCGGCAGCTCTCCGGGCGTGACATGTTCGGTGAACCCCATCGGGAGCTGTCCCTCCGCGCCCCCGGGAGAGCCGCGGTCGAGCGCGCGGACCTGGGCGACCAGGTCGCGCCTGGTCAGCCGTCCGGGCCGCCAGCGCGGCTCCCCCGGCCGCAGGCCGTGCAGCGCGTCGAACCCGCCGACCTCCACGATCCGCTCGGCGACCGGACGCGAGGGCCGGGCCCGCTCCCAGAAGTCGGCCAGCGAGGTGTACGGCCGGCCGGCGACCATGCGGTCCACCTCGGCCTCGCTCACCCCCCGGACGGCCGAGAACGGCACCCGCAGGCCGTACCCGCGGCCGTACCCGCCGGGGCTCTCCTCCGCCGGTCCCGTACGCTCCACCAGCCAGGTCTTCCCCGAACGGTTGACGTCGAGGGGCAGGACGTCCACCCCGCACTGGCGGGCCTCGTCGAGGATGACCCGGCTGGGGTACATGCCGGGGTCATGGGTGAGCACACCCGCGAGGAACGCGGCGGTGTGGTGCCGCTTCAGCCAGGCCGACTGATAGGTGGGCAGCGCGAACGCCGCCGCGTGGGCCTTGCAGAACCCGAACCCGCCGAACGCGTCGAGCACCTTCCACGCCCGTTCGACGACGTCGGGCGCGTAGCCGTTCTCCCTGGCGAGCGGCACGAACCAGGCGCGTACGGCGGCACGGCCCTCCGGCGTCCCGAGGGCGCGGCGGGCCCGGTCGGCCTCCGACAGCCCCGACCCGGTCATGACGTCGATGACCTTCATGACCTGCTCGTGGAAGACGACCACCCCGTTGGTCTCCGTGAGCGCCTCGCGCAGCGACTCGTGCGGGTAGCGCGGCTCGCGGAAGCCGTGCCTGGTCTCCAGGTAGGGCGTGACCATGTCGGAGTTGACCGGTCCCGGGCGGAACAGCGAGATGTCCACGATCAGGTCGTGCATCGTCCGCGGCTCCAGCTTGGCGACCAGCTCGCGCTGTCCCGGCGACTCGATCTGGAAGCAGCCGATCGTGCGGCTGAGGCGGATCATGTCGTAGGTTTCGGTGTCGTCGCGTGGCACGGCGTCCAGGTCGATCTTCCGGTTCTCGACCCGTTCGACCTCCTGCAGGGCGTAGGCGAGCGCCGACTGCATGCGCACCCCGAGCACGTCGAGCTTGAGCAGGCCCGCCTCCTCGACGTCGTCCTTGTCGAACTGCGACATCGGGAACTCCAGCAGGCTGCGCTCGACCGGCGTGCGGTCGCGCAGCGTGGAGTTGCCGATCAGCACGCCGCAGGGGTGCAGCGCGATGTGCCGGGGCAGCCCGTCGAGCCGCTCGGCCAGGCGGAACACGGTCTCCAGCGACCGGTCGTTCAGCCCGCTGTCGCGCAGCTCCGGCAGGTCGGACAGCGCGGCCCTGATCTGCCTGGCCCGCACCTGCGGGAACGCCTTGGCGATGACGTCGATCTCGTGCGGCGGCAGGCCCATCGCGGCGCCGACGTCCCTGATCGCGCTGCGGGCGCGGTAGGTCTCCATCATCGACACGCAGGCCACCCGGTCCTCGCCGTACCGGCCGAGGATCGCGCGGTAGCAGTCGAGGCGGCGGGCCGACTCCACGTCGATGTCGATGTCGGGCAGGCCCTTGCGGCCCTCCGACAGGAAGCGCTCCATCAGCAGGCCGTGTTCGAGCGGGTTCACCTCGCCGATGCCGATCAGGTAGTTGACCAGGCTGCCCGCCCCCGAGCCGCGGATCGCGCACCGCACGCCCATCGCCCGGATCATGTCCGTAATGCCGGCGACGGAGGTGAAGTAGCCCGACAGCCGCTTCTTCTCGATCACGCCTAGCTCGGCGGCGAGCCGGTCGCGGGCCTCGGCCGAACGCTCCAGCCCCCGCCGGGCCAGCCCCTCCTCGCAGCGGTTCCGCAGCAGGGGCACCGGGTCCTCGCCGACCTCCGGCAGGTGGAGCCGGGGCCGCTCGGGTTCGAGCAGCGGCACGATCTCTACGGGGTCGAGCACGCACCGGTCGGCCACGCGGCGCGTCTCGGCGAGTAGCCGCCCGGCCCGGCCGGGATCGCCGCCGCAGATCCGCGCGGCCACCCGCGTCATCTCGGCGCCGTCCTTCAGGTACGCGTGGGCCGTGGGGTCGTCCAGATGCCGCCCGTCGAGGGGCACCAGCTTGCGCGCCGCGTCGAGCACGTTGCCGACCTGGTGGTCGGCGGCGTCCAGGTAGCGGACCGCGTTGGTCAGCACGACCGGCACGCCCATCGAGTCGGCCAGCCCGATCATGCGCGCGGCGGTGTTCGCGTCGCGGTAGCCGTACAGGTCGGACACCTCGACGACCAGGTCGGGGACGACCGCGCGCCAGGCGGCCAGCAGGGCGCGGGCCTGGTCGTCGCGCCGTTCGGCCACCGCGCGGCCGACCCCGGAGCGGGGCCCGAGCAGCACGGTCAGCCGCGGCTCCCCGTCCGGGCCGGTCGCGTGCTCGGCCACCATCCCCGGCGTGACGTGCGGCTCGCCGCGTTCCCCCGCGTGGTGGGCGGCGGTGACCAGGTGGCACAGCGCGGCCCAGCCGTGCGAGCGCGCGAGCACGACGACCCGCGCGGGCTCGGCCGCCGGCCTCCTCCGCGCCGTACGGCGGCCGGACGGCGGAAGACCGCCGCCGAACAGGTCGTCCGGCGTGGAGTCCGGACCGAGGGCCAGATCCACGCCGGCGACCGGGCGGACACCCCGCTCGTGGCACGCGATGACGTGCTTGATCGCGCCGTAGAGGCCGTCGCGGTCGGTCAGCGCCAGCGTGTCCATGCCGTGCTCGGCGGCCCGCCGGACGAGGGCGGCGGGGAACGCGGTGCCGTACCGCAGCGAGAAGGCGGACGCCACGTGCAGGTGGGCGAAGGCGTGCGTCACCGGCGCGCCCCCGTCCGTCCCCCGGTCCGTCCTCCAGCGGCCCGTCCCCCGGTCGTCGTGGGTGGCTGGAGCGTTCCCATCAGTCCCAGGCCCTCAGCAGGAGCCATCCGCCGCTGGCGGTGTCGAAGCGCAGTTCATAGGTCCCGACCTCCTTGCCGGCCGCGGCCCCCAGTCGCCAGAAGCGCCGCTCGCCGGGATCGGCGTCCGAGGTCTTCCACCATTCCCTGGCGACCACCCAGTGGTCCTGGATCTCGCGGACGGTGTAGAGCCGGTCACGCCAGACGAACTGAGCAGGGTGCCCGTCCCGGACCCACACCTCGATCGGATCGCCGTAAAGTCTGCTCAAGACTCCTTCTCCCTGTGGCTTTCTGGCCACCCGGGGGAAGACGGGCGGATGATTCGGGCAGAATCGCCGCTACTTCGAACATACGTTCCCAGGAGGGTGAACGCAAGTCGGCGGGCCGCGTGTTCAGTCGGCGAGCCAGACGCCGCTGCCCTGGTAGGGCGGCTCCTCGCGCTCGGTGTCGTCGGCCGCCACCGCCCAGACGCGGGCCGCCCCCGGCTGCCTCACGACGGCCGCCACCCGGGTGTGCCCGAGCGGCCCGGCCGGAAACGTCCCGTACGTCCATTTGCCGCCCGACAGGTGACCGACCGCCGTGTTCCACTCGGTTTTGGAGTAGAACAGCCAGAACCCGCCCCGGCCGTCGGCCTCCAGCCGCACGTGCGGGTCGAGCCCGGGCTCGGACGGCAGGCTGTGACTCCACCGCCCGTTCTCCCGCCGCAGCAGCAGCGTGCGGCCGCAGTAGGTCACGTCTTCCTCCTGGACGCCGCAGACCCACGCGATCCAGCCGACGGCCGCCACCCGGCCCGACTCGTCCACGGCGAGGTCGACGAGCTCGGAGAGCTGGTTCCGGTGCAGCACCGGGACCGCGGGCAGCGGGACCATGCTCCAGGACCAGCCGTTCCACCGGGCGACGGCGGCCCGGCCGCGGCTGGAACCGGCGGCCCAGACCTCGCCGCCGGGCAGGCCGCCGACGTCCTTGGCGACCAGCGGCGGCCGCGCCTTGCGCCAGGCGGCGCCGTCCCAGTGCCGCAGATCCGACCAGGAGCTCCAGGCGCCCTCTGCTCCCCCGGCCCCGTCCAGGAAGTTCGCCTTCACGATCGCCCAGACGTCGCCGGGGCCCGCCGCGTGCACCCGTTTCAGGTCGGCGCCCAGGCCGGGCGCCGCGGTCCATCTCCGCCCGTTCCAGCGCGCGGCGTTCTCCCCGCCGAACAGCCACACGTCGCGGTCGGACGACGCGGCCATGGCTCTCGGCTCGGGCACCATCGGCGGGGCCGCGACCTCCTGCCACCGCCCGCCGTCCCCGCGCAGCAGCAGCGGCGTCCCCGTCTCAGGCCCGCAGGCGCGGGGCACCCGGGTGCCTGCCGCCCACACGGTCCCCTCGCGGGTCACGGCCAGGCCCCTGAGCCGGTCGCGGTAGTCGTAGTACGCCGCGCGCCACGCTCCGGCCCGCCCGTCCTCCCCGCCCGGCTCCGGCGTCGGCGACCCGGTCAGGCAGGAGGGCGACGGGCGCTCCCGCACGGCGGGCTCGCCGCTCACGGCGTCGGACTCGTTCCAGGTCTCGAGATCGCGGGGCGTGGGCGACGCGCATGCCGCCGGCAGGATCACCGCGGCCAGCGCCGCCGTCACTCCGAGAATCCGCGTCCGCATATCCGTAGGACGCGGCGGCCGGTCATCCGGTTCTGCCGAAACCGCAAGCCGGATCGGCGGGCCCGGATCGGCGGGCCCAGCCCGGCGAGCCCAGCCCGGCGGGCTCAGCCGGTGTGTTCCGCGTAGGCGGCCAGCAGCTGGGCCTGCGCGGCGTCGAAGTACGCGAGCAGCTCCCGCTCGGCCCGCTCGTGGTCACCCTCTGCCAGCAGCGCGGCGATGCGCGCGTTGTCTTCCAGGTAGGGCTCGTGGAAGGTCCTGAGCTCGCCCATGACGTGGAAGGCCAGCCGCAGCTCGGCGAGCAGGCGCGCCATGCTCTCGTCCACGCGCGGGCTGGACAGCAGCGCGGCGATGGCCCGGTGGAATCGCATGTTGGCGGTGCCGACGGCTACCCAGTCGCCGGCCTCCGCGGCGGTCCGGCCCTCCTCGACATGGCGCCCCACCTCCCGTACGGCTTCGGGCGGGGCCGCGGCGGCGGCGCGCACGCCCGCCGTCTCCAGGATGCGCCGCATCGCGTAGATGTCCGCCACGTCGGCCGCCGCGAGCTTGCGCACGAAGACGCCGCGGTGCAGCTCGTGCACGAGCAGGTTCTCGTGCGACAGCAGTCTGAACGCCTCCCGGAGGGTGTTGCGGGAGACGCCGAGCAGGTTGCCGATCGTCTCCTCCGACAGGCGGGTGCCCGGCGGCAGGGAACCGTCGATCACGTTCTCCCGCAGGACGTCGGCGACCAGTTCGGCGGCGCTGGCCCGATCGAGCAGCGGCCGAGCCGCGCTCAACCGTGCCGCCCAGTCAGCCATGGCCGTCATTCCGTGATCCCTTCTTGGTCGCCAGATCACCTCAGCTTAGGCCGGACACGCCGGTCCGGCCGCGCGAGAGGCCGGGGCGCGGGCTCGGGCAGGACGAGTGTAACGCGGAAGCAACCACAAAAGTATTGCCGGATCGTTGAACAATCCTCTAACTTCGGCGCAGAGGCGAGCGAAGGAGTCTCCATGGACACACCCCCCACCACCCAGGCGGCCTCACCCGCGGAAGCCACGGGCGGAGGACGGCGCGCGGCCCTGCTCGGCGCGATGTTCCTCATGGCCACCAGCGCCATCGGCCCCGGCTTCATCACTCAGACGACGACGTTCACCGCGCGCCTCGGGGCGGCGTTCGCGTTCGCGATCATCGCGTCGATCCTCGTCGACATCGCCGTCCAGCTGAACGTCTGGCGCGTGATCGCGGTCTCCGGGATGCGCGCCCAGACACTGGGCAACCGGGTGCTGCCCGGCTCCGGCTACGTCCTGGCCGGCCTGGTGGCCTTCGGCGGCCTGGTGTTCAACATCGGCAACGTCGGCGGCGCGGCGCTCGGTCTCAACGCCCTCGCGGGGATCGACGTCAAGATCGGCGGCGCGCTGTCCGCCCTGATCGCCGTCGGCGTCTTCCTCAGCAGGAGAGCCGGTGTGGCCGTCGACCGGATCGTCGTCGTCCTCGGGATCGTGATGGTGGCGCTGACGCTGTACGTGGCGATCGTCTCCCACCCGCCGGTGGGCGAGGCCCTGCGGCAGACCGTCCTGCCGGACGCGGTCGACTTCCTCGCCGTCACGACGCTGATCGGCGGCACGGTCGGGGGGTACATCACCTACGCGGGGGCGCACCGGCTCATCGACGCGGGCCTGACCGGCCCCCAGAACGCCCGGCGCATCGCCCGCGGCTCGGTCACCGGCATCCTCGTCACCGGGCTCATGCGGGTGATCCTCTTCCTCGCCGCGCTCGGCGTGGTCGCCGGGGGCTTCCGGCTTGCCCCGGACGCGGCGAACCCGGCCGCCGACATCTTCCGGAGCGCGGCGGGCGAGCTGGGCCTGCGGCTGTTCGGGGTCGTCCTGTGGGCCGCGGCCATCACCTCGGTCATCGGCGCGTCGTACACGTCGGTCTCGTTCCTCGCCAGCTTCTCGCCGCGCACGGATCGCCACCGCTCGTGGATCACGGTGGCCTTCATCGTGGTCTCGACCGCGGTCTTTCTGCTCCTCGGCAAGGCTCCGGCCAACCTCCTGATCCTCGCCGGAGCACTCAACGGCCTCATCCTGCCCGTCGGCCTGGCGGTGATCCTCTGGGTCGCCGCGCGCCGCCGCGATCTCCTGGGCGGGTACCGCTACCCGGCCTGGCTCCTCGCCGTAGGCGTGCTGGCCTGGGCGCTTACCATCTACCTCGGCTGGAACTCTCTCAGCGGCATCAGCGCACTCTGGAGCTGACGTGTCCTACCGAACCACGCGCATCGACCTCAACTCGGACCTGGGCGAGGGCTTCGGCCAGTGGAAGCTCGGCGACGACGAGGCGCTGCTGTCGATCGTCACGAGCGCCAACGTCGCCTGCGGATTCCACGCGGGCGATCCGGTGATCATGCGGCGCACCTGCGAGACCGCGGCCGCGCGCGGCGTGGTGATCGGCGCCCAGGTCGGCTACCGCGACCTGGCGGGCTTCGGGCGGCGCTTCATCGACGTGCCGCCCGTCGAGCTCGCCGACGACGTCATCTACCAGATCGGGGCGCTGGACGCCTTCGCCCGGGTGGCGGGCGCCAAGGTCAGGTACGTCAAGCCGCACGGCGCGCTCTACAACGCGATCGTGCACCACGAGGCGCAGGCCGCCGCGGTGGTCGCGGCCGTGCGGGCCTACGACCCCGGCCTGCCCGTGCTCGGTCTCCCCGGCTCGGCGTGGCTGCGCCAGGCCGGCCGGGCCGGCCTCACCACGGTCGCCGAATGCTTCGCCGACCGCGCCTACACCCCCGAGGGCACGCTGGTGCCGCGCGGTGTGCCCGGCGCCGTCCTGCACGACCCCGCCCGGGTCGCCGAGCGCAGCGTGCGCATGGCCAGGGGAGAGCCGATCGAGGCGATCGACGGGACGCCGCTCACCGTCACGGCCGACTCGATCTGCGTGCACGGTGACAGCCCCGGCGCCGTCGCCATGGCCATGGAGGTCCGCGACGCGCTCAAGGCGCACGGCATCGGCCTGGCGCCGTTCGCCGGGGAGAGCCCGTGAACGCACGGCTGCACCGCTGCGGCGAGCACGCGGTCCTGGTCGAGCTCGACCGGCTCGAGGAGGTCGTCGCCCTCTACGACGCCCTCGCGGCCGACACCCCGCCGGGAGTCGTCGACATCGTCCCCGCGGCGCGGACCGTGCTCGTCCGGTTCGAGCCGCCGGCGCGCCACGCCGCGGTGGAGGCCGCCGTCATGGCCGTACGGCCGGCGGGAGGCCGCCGTACGACGGCAGAGGAGGTGGTGATCCCGGTCGTGTACGACGGCGACGACCTCGGCGACGTGGCCGCGCTGACCGGGCTCACCGAACGCGAGGTCGTGGCGGCGCACACCGGGACACCCTGGACCGTCGCCTTCTGCGGGTTCGCCCCCGGCTTCGGCTACCTGATCGGCGGCGACCCCCGGCTGGCCGTGCCGCGGCGGCCGGAGTCGCGCGTACGCGTGCCCGCCGGGGCCGTGGGGCTCGCCGGGGAGTTCAGCGGGGTCTACCCGCGCGAGTCGCCGGGCGGCTGGCAGCTCATCGGGCGCACCGAGACCGTGGTGTGGGACATCGCGGCCGACCCGCCCGCCCTGCTGCGCCCGGGGGTCCGGGTGCGGTTCACGGAGTCGCCGCGAGCGGGGGCATCGTGACGGGTGCGGCTGTAAGCGGGGCGGCCGTGAGCGGGTCCCGGCGGGCGCTGCTGGTGCTGGCTCCCGGCCCGCTCACCACCGTGCAGGACCTCGGGCGGCGCGGGCACGGCCATCTCGGCGTCGGGCGTTCCGGCGCCGCGGACCGCGGCGCGCTGCGGCTGGCCAACCGCCTGCTGGCCAATCCCGAGGACGCGGCCTGCCTGGAGATCACGCTGGGCGGGCTGGAGGTGCGCGCCACCGGCGATCTGCTCGTGACGCTCGCCGGCGCGCCCTGTCCCGCCACCGTCACCGACGCCGGAGGACGCACGCGCGGCATCGGGCACGCGTCGGTCGAGCGCCTGCCGGACGGCGCCACGCTCCGGCTCGGCGTGCCGTCCCGCGGGCTGCGGACCTACCTCGCGGTCCGCGGCGGGATCGACGTCCCGGAGGTGCTGGGGTCGCGGGCCACCGACCTGCTCTCGGGGGTCGGCCCGGAACGTCCCGTCCCCGGATCGGTCCTGCCCGTCGGGCCCGCGCCGGCGGGGTTTCCCGTGGCCGATCTCGCCCCGGTGCCCGAGCCCGAGTCCGGCGTGCTCACGCTGGACGTGATCCCGGGGCCGCGCCACGACTGGTTCGAGCCCGGGGCGCTCGCGGCCCTGTGCGCCGAGCCGTACGAGGTCACCGCGCAGAGCGACCGGGTCGGCATGCGGCTGCGCGGGCCTCGCCTGGAACGCGCGCGCGCAGGAGAGCTGCCGAGCGAGGGCATGGTCCCCGGCGCGTTGCAGGTGCCGCCGTCCGGCCAGCCGACGCTCTTCCTCGCCGACCACCCCGTGACCGGCGGATATCCCGTCATAGCCGTGGTGCGCGACGCCGACGTCGACCGGGCGGCGCAGGCGCGCCCCGGGCAGCGCATCCGTTTCCGCGTGACCGGCGACCACCGGCCTGCCGGCCCGAGGAGGTCCTGACGGAACGCGACCCCGCGCGTTTGCTCCCCGCGAGGCGCGGGAGCTGTTCCGGGGAGGACTGGTCACGCCCGCCTGCGGCTGGGCGGGCGGACCTGTGCGGCGGTGACCGCGCTCAGCCGCTCCACCACCGATCGGGGTCCAGCCTGGCGGGTACGAAGAAGTAGCCCCCACCCGTTGTGAGCGTGTACCGGCTCATGGCCTCACCCGCCAGGCGTCCCTGGACGGCCTCGAAGCCACGCGCCAGGTCCGCCTGGTAGCACACGAACAACAGGCCCTCGTCCAAAGTGCCGGAGCCGTCCCTGCCACGGCTGTAGGAGAAGCTGCGGCGGAGCATGCGAGGTGGTTCGACTCCGGGCAGCCGCGGGTTGGCGCGGCGAACGTGGGAGTCCAACGGCGTGATCGACCCGTCCGCGTCCCCGGCGAACGCTGCGTCGTCGAACGGGGCGAGCCCGTCCAGGCGCGTCCCGTCACGGTGCCGTCCGATCGTCTTTTCCTGCACCTCCACGGGGTCGGCGTCCCACAGCGTCTGAGCCAGCCGGACGAGCCGGACCACCTGGTAAGTGCCGGCGCGCGCCCAGTGCGGCTCTCCCGCCGCCTCAGGCACCTCGATCAAATCCCGCAATGCGCCCTGGCTTCCACGGAGATCCGGATTTCCGTAGCCTTCCGTGAATCCGAAGAGATTACGAGTGAGCGCCCGGCCGCTCTCCTCCCGGTTCTCGTTCCTGAAGCCGTGCACCGACCATCGGACCTGGTGGCCGGGAATCGTGTCCAGCAGGTCCCTGGTCGCGCTCTGCGCCTCTCGCGCGGTCGCGGCGCAGATCTGGACCAGCACGTCTCCATGGGTGAAGCCGGGATCGAGCAGGTCCCCCGGGAACGAGGGCATCCGGCTCAACTGCCGGGGACGTCCGACGGGCATGCCCTTGTCGAACAACGACGCCCCGAGCCCGATCGTGATTTCGGCGGACGCGGGCGACGTCCGCGTCGCCGCTCCGAGTTCGCGGAAGAACGGCTCGGCCTCGTTGACCTCGAGAGCGGTGAACACCGCGTACGAGGGTGGCGGTGACATGAGAACGGCGGGCTGAGAAGACCGCGGACTGTGCCCTCCGCTACCCGCGGTGAGCAGAGCACCGCCCACCACCGTTCCCGCCGTCGCCAGTGCCCTCCGGCGAGAGATCGGCCGGCTCGGAATTCCGGTCGGCAACAAGTGGCGCTCCCGGCCCGGCTCGCCGCGCCGAGCACCAAAATCTACTGACGGATCGCCCATGACCACGGTTTCCCAGCCATGCATCTCCTGAAAGGATAAGTTTCCGGATCAACTCTTGACCGAACTTGCGTCTTATAACAGGATACGTCCTGTTGATATTGATCTTCGAGATAGTTCAACAACCTGTCAAGGGGCCACGGACCGACCGGGATCGAGAATTCCGGGCTGGACGGGGCGTGCACACAGGGGCACTTCTGGCGGCCATGGCGGCTCCGCTCAACGCGAAAACGAGTTCGCCGTCGATTGCCGAAGGCGCCATTTTCGAACCCGATTCAGGGCGATCGCCGGTTCCGCCGATCCCGGAGAGTTCGGCAGGCCGAAATCACCCACGACATCGGGTGGAAGCGATTTCCACGTGCGGATGAATTCCTGGCCGAGTCGCCACGCGAGACCTCCTGCGTCGCCGTCGGCCTTACAGGGGCGGAGTCGGGCCGATGCGCGTACGGGTACGTTCTCGGATTTTCATCGCCGCTTTGGCGATGCTCGTGGTCCAATCGGCCCTTCCCACGGGATCGATGACGGCGTATGCGGGGTCGGCGACGGAAAAGGACATGGTGGCCGCCGCCGCCGGACCTACCGCTGAGACGGTCTCCGGGGAAGAGACCGAGGCGTCCACCACCTCGCGCGTCCACGGCCCGGTCGCCCCTGCGGCGTCGGCCCCGGCGGGCCCGGCCACCTACGCCTACGACGCCGCCGGACGCCTGGTCGGGGTCACCCAGCCCTCCGGTGAGACGGCCCGTTACCGCTACGACCCGACCGGGAACCTGCTCGGCGTCGACCGTTTCCCGTCCAGCGATCTGTCGGTGCTGAGCGTGGTCCCCACCTCCGGCCGGCCGGGAGCCACCGTCACCGTCAACGGCACCGGCTTCTCCGCCACCGCATCGGCGAACCAGGTGACCTTCAACGGCACGACGGCGACGGTCACCGGGGCGACCCCCACCTCGCTCCAAGTGGAGGTGCCGGCCGCGGTGACGGCGGGCCCGGTGCGTGTTCAGGTGGGCGGCACCACGGTCACCGGGGAGACGTTCACCATCGCCGCCGCGCCACCGGCCGTCACCGCGGTCTCGCCCACGGCCGGGCCGCCCTCCACCACCGTGACGCTGACCGGCTCCGGCTTCGACCCGGTGCTCGCCGACAACGTTGTGGACGTCAACGGCACCCTCGCCGAGGTGACGGCGGTCACCGCGACCAGCCTGCAGTTCGTGGTCCCCCTCGGAGCGACCACCGGAGACATCCTCGTCACCACCCCCGCGGGCGGGACGAAGGCGCCCGGCCAGTTCTCTGTGCCCTACCCGGAGATCGACGCGGCCCTCATCGAGAGCGTCACCCCGATGACCGTCGGCGGTGCGGCCCAGGCCGTCAGCGTCGGCACCGCGGGCAGGGCCGCGCTGGTGGTGTTCCGCGCCCCCGACGACGGCCAGGTCGGCATCGGGCTGACCGCGTCGACCTTCAGCGGCTCGATCAAGGCCCAGGTGGTCGGTCCCAAGGGCAAGGTGGTCGCCGAGCTGTCCGGCATTCCGGCCCGTGATCTGGAGCTGACCCGTCTGGAGGCCGACGCCACCTACCAGTTGCTGCTGGACCCCGACGTCGCGTCGGACACCGGGCAGGTTCAGGTGACCCTGAGCGCTCCGGCCGGCGGGCAACTCGCCGTCAACGGCACGGCGTCGGTCGCCGCACTGTCCAGGCCCGGACAGGACGGACTGTTCACCTTTATGGGCCAGGAGGGCGACGATCTCAGCCTGGGCTTCACCGCCGACACGCTGACCAGCTACGCCTTCGTCGACATCCTGGCCCCCGACCTGTCGGTCCTGGTCGACGACTATCAGCTCACCACCGGGGGGACCGCCGACATCGACCTTCCGGCGCTCGACGCGTCCGGCACATACGTCGTCCGCATCGACCCCAACCAGGCGTCGACCGGCAACGTCACCCTCACGCTTTCGGCCGCGCAGACCGCCGTCCTGACCTCCTCGGGCGCCGCGACCCAGATCTCCATCACCCGTCCCGGTCAGGACGCGGTCGTGACCTTCAGCGGCGCCGAGGGCGAGACGGCCAACATCGGCCTCACCTCCAGCACTCTCAACCAGGACACCAAGTTCACCGTCAAGGACCCCTCGGGGAACGTCCTGGTGGACTGGACCTTCCTGAAGATCTACTCCGCCTCCGACATCGACCTCACGCGGCTGCCCGCGACCGGAACCTACACCGTGCGGCTCGACCCCGCGTCAGCCGGCACCGGCGGGGTGCGGCTGACGCTCTCCCCTCCCACCACCGCGGGACCGCTCACGGCGAACGGTTCCGCGCTCACCGCTTCGATCACCCGCCCCGGCCAGGACGCCGTCTTCACCTTCACCGGGACGGCCGGCACGAAAGTCAACCTCGGACTGAGCACCACGCTGTCCAAGAACGCCTACATCTACGTCAGCAAACCGGACGGCTCCCTCCTCGTGGACGGCCGGCTCCTCGTGGCCTACACCAAGGGGAACGTCGATCTGACGCTGCCGGCCGACGGCACCTACCGGCTCCGGCTCGACATCGCCGACGCCGGGACCGGCAACGTCACCGCCACGCTCTCCACTCCTTTCGCGGCCGGCGAGGTCACCCCCACGGGACCCGCCAAGACGGTGTCAATCGGCCGTCTCGGCCAGAACGCCGTCCTGACCTTCACCGGGACGGCAGGGCAGGCGGTGAACTTCGGGTTCACCGGCAACACGTTCACCGATCAGATCTACGTCGATTTCGTGGCGCCCGACGGGACGGTCGTGGTCAACGACCGGAGCGTCGCCGCGTACTCCAAGAGCGATCTGGACCTGCTGTCGCTCCCGGCGTCCGGCGCCTACCAGCTCGTCATCGACCCGGCGTACGGGGTGACCGGAAGCATCACCGTGACCGGCTCCCTGTCGGTCCTGCCCGGCGAGCTGGCCGTGAACGGCGCGGCGCTGCCCGCCTCGCTCACCCGGGCGGGTCAGGACGCGATCTTCACCTTCACCGGCGCAAGTGGGCAGCTCCTGCGGCTGAACGTGTCCGGCGTGGCGTCGTTCGGCGGCAGTTACGTGTTCGTCACGGTGATCAAGCCCGACGGCACTGAGCTGAGCCCTTACGCCACGCTCAGCGCCGACGGGGCGGTCACGGTTCCGGCTCTGCCCGTCTCCGGGTCCTACAAGATCGCAGTGGACGTCGGCAACGCGGCCACGGGAACCGTCACCCTCGCGCTCGCCACCAGGACGGCGGCCGTCGCGCCGACGGCGCGGACTGCGCCCACGCCTGCACCGGCGCCGGTGCCGGTGCCGTCTGCCTCGGAACCCACGTCTCCGCGGCTCGAGACCATGGCCGGCGAAGCCATGGGCAAGGGCCCGTCATGGCAGCCGGACCGCGGCAACCTGATCGGTTTCGACTGGAACATCCGGCGCGGCCCCGCGCAGCAGGCACAGGCGTTGACCGCCGCGCCCGGCCAGACCGCGCTGGCGGGCCAGGTCCGTACGGTGGACGGCCGGGCGCTGCCGCGCGTCGCCGTACGGCTCGGCGAGACGCGCGGGGAGACCGACGCCCAGGGCAGGTTCCTGCTCACCGGAGCGCCCGCCGGCATGGGAACCCTGGTCGTCGACGGGGGCCCGGCGGGCCGTAAGGGCGTCAGATACGGCCACTACGAGATGCGGGTCGAGGTGGCCGCCGGGCGGACCACCGCGCTGCCGTACACCATCTGGATGCAGCAGCTCGACACCGAGCACATGGTGCGCTTCCCCTCGCCGGCGACCGCGGAGACCGTGCTGCGCACTCCCAAGATCCCGGGCCTGGAGGTGCGCATCCCCGCGGGCTCGGTCATCCGCGACGGCGACGGCCGCATCGTGACCGAGCTGGGGATCACGCCGATCCCGGTCGACCGGCCACCGTTCCCGCTGCCCGAGCGCGGCATCGTCCCGGTCTACTTCACCGTGCAGCCGGGCGGGACGTACATTTTCCCCGACGGGGCGCAGATCATATATCCGAACTACACCAAGCTGCCGGCCGGCACGCGGGTGGACTTCTGGAACTACGACCCCGAGCGGCGCGGCTGGTACGTCTACGGCAAGGGCCGGGTGAGCGCCGATGCGCGCCAGGTCGTCCCGGACCCGGGCACCAAGGTGTGGGCGTTCCACGGCGCCATGTTCAACACCGAGTTCATCCCGCCGTGGCTGAAGAAGTGGGCGAAGGACTTCGTCGACTGGCTGTCGGGTGACCCGGTGGAGCTGTCGTCGGGCCTGATGTCCGACACCCGGACCGACCTCGCCGTCGACGACGTGATGCCGATCGACGTCACCCGTGTCATGTGGCAGGGCGATGTCGAGCCGCGTGAATTCGGGATCGGGACCACCTCCCGCTACGGCATGATCCTCCACTCCGAGCACCAGTACACCGAGGTGGACCTGTACATCCCCGGCGGCGGCAAGGTCCACTATGTGCGGACCTCGCCCGGCATCAGCTTCACGGACGCGGTGTTTGAGGCGCGTGGCACCACCGGGGAGTTCCAGGGCTCGAAGGTGTGGTTCAAGGGGAACGGCAGCTGGGTCGGCGACTGGCGCCTGACCCTCCGCGATGGCACCGAGTACGTCTTCCCGCAGTACTCACGGCTCAGCGCGATCCGGGACCGGCACGGCAACGAGATCCGGCTCACCCGGGCCGCCAACCCGACCGAGGACCTGACGCAGATCACCTCCCCCAGTGGCAAGTGGATCAAACTGAGCTACGACGCCCAGCACCGCGTCGTCCAGGCCCGCGACAACATCGGCCGCACAGTGGGATACGCCTACAACGCCGCCGGACGCCTGGAGACCGTGACCGACCCCGCGGGGAAGGTGACCCGCTACACCTACGACTCCTCCGGACGCCTCGCCACGGCCAGGGACGGCCGCGGCATCACCTACCTGACCAACGAGTACGACACCGCGGGGCGGGTCCGGCGGCAGACGCTCACCGACGGGCAGGTGTACGACTTCGCCTACACCACCGACGGGAACGGCCAGGTCACCGAGACGCGCGTCACCGAACCCGGCGGCAGGGTGCGGCGCGTCACCTTCGCGGACGGCCTGTTGAACACCGACACCACCGCGTACGGCACGCCGCTGGCGCGCACCGTCACCTACGAACGCGACGCGGACCAACGGGTGGACACCGTCGTCGACCCCTTCGGACGGCGCAGGGCCTACCACTACGACGCGCGGGGAAACGTCACCCACACCACCACTCTGGCGGGCACCGCGAGCGCCGTCGATTCGGCCAGGGTCACCTACGCGGGGCCGTACGGCCAGCCGACGAAGATCGTGGACGAGCTGGGCAAGACCACGAAGTTCGGCTACGACCAGAACGGCAACCTGGCCTCGGTCACCGACCCGATGGGCCGCTCGGCGACCTACGTACACAACCGCGCCGGGCAGCTCACCTCGGTCACCGATCTCACCGGGCAGACCACGACGTTCACCTACCGTCACGGCCAACTGGCCGGCGCCACCGGCCCGGCGGGCGGCAGAACGACCTTCTTCAGCGACGCCGCCGGGCGCCGGACAGCGGTCACCGCTCCCGACGGCACGACTTCCCGTGTCGTCTACGACGCCCGCAACCAGGTCACCCAGACCGTCGACCCGCTCGGCCAGACGCTGACCTTCGGCTACGACGACACCGGCAACCTGCGTACGCTCACTGACGCGCGCCAGCACAGCATCACCTGGAGTTACGACGACTCGGACCGGGTGATCGGGGTCACCGACCCCCTCGGCCGTTCCTCCTCCGCCACGTACGACGCCGCGGGACGACCCGTCACCACCGTGAGCCGCAAGGGCACGGTCACCGAGATCGACTACGACACGCTGAACCGGCCCACCCGCGTCTCCTACGGTGTCAGCGGCGCCGCCGCCGAGTCGCGCACAACGTTCTCCTACGACGCCTTCGACCGGTTACAGCAGGTTACCGACACCGCGACCACCGCCCCGGCCACCTTCGGCTACGACGACCTCGACCGCACGACCCAGGTGACCACGGCGAACGGCGCGATCGGTTACACCTACGACGCCGCGCAACGGCTCGCCACCATGACCGCCACCGGTCAGGCTCCCGTCACCTACACCTACGACGACGCCGGCGACATCACTCGCATCGCCCAGGGGGCGCAGCAGACCGATGTCCACCGCGACGGCTCCGGACGCGTCGACCGTCTCGGCCTGCCCGGCTCCTGGAGCCAGAACTACACCTACGACACGCGCAACCGGATCACGGCCGTGACCTACGAACACGGCGCCACCGTCAAGGGCGTGCTCAACCAGGCGTACGGCCCGACGGGCAACCTGACCGAGGTCACCGGCGACTTCGCGAGGATCGCCCTGCCCCAGGCCGTCACCGGCCTGACCTACGACGACGCCAACCGCCTGACCAGCCGAGGCGGCCAGACCCTCACCTACGACAACGACGGCAACCTCACCGACGACGGCACCACCACCTACAGTTGGAACGCACGCGGCGAGCTCACCGGCCTGAACCGCACCGGCCTGAGTGCCGCCTTCGGCTACGACCCCCTGGGGGACCGGGATCGCCGCAGCGTCGCGGGGAGCATCCGGAACTACCTGAACGGCCAGGGCAACCCCGTCACCGAGACCGAAGGCGCCGGCGCCGCCACAACCCTGCTCTCCGCCGGCACCGACCGCTGGCTCGCCCGTACCTCACCCACCGGCACCCGGGCGTACCTGACCGATCCCCTCGGATCGGTCCTCGCGCTCGGCGACGCCTCCGGCCAGATCACCGCCTCCTACACCTACGACCCGTACGGCAACGCCTCCGCAAGCGGCGACCCGGAGGGCAACACCCTGACCTACACCGGCCGGGACGACGACGGCACCGGCCTGATGTACTACCGGGCCCGTTACTACAGCCCCACCCTCCAGCGCTTCATCAGCGAGGACCCCATCGGCGTCGCCGGGGGCTCCAACCTGTACGCCTACGCGGCGAACTCGCCGACGAACTACACCGATCCCACAGGCAACAATCCCATGCTCGTCGGCTGCCTGGTCGGAGGGCTCACCGACGGCGCCATCGACTACCTGAGCCAGCGCCTGTCGGGCCGCAAGGTCGACTGGGGGCTGAGCGGCGTCGGCGGCGCCGCACTCGGCGGCTGCCTGCTGGGCGGTCTGTTCGGCGCCTTCGCCAAGCTGCCGAAGTTCGGGCGATGCCTGCTCAACAGCTTCACCGCCGACACCCTTGTGGTGATGGCCGACGGCAGCCGCAAGCCGATCTCAGCCGTACGCGTCGGAGACAAGGTGCTGGCCGCCGACCCGGAGACCGGCGAGACCCGCACCGAAGAGGTCACCGCACTGATCACCGGGAAAGGCGAGAAACAACTGGTTCACATCACCGTCGACACGGACGGACCCGGCGGAACCGCGACCGGGACGGTCACCGCGACCGACGGGCATCCCTTCTGGGAACCGGTCCTCGGCGAGTGGCTCACCGCCGGCAGGCTGAAGCCGGGCATGTGGCTGCGCACCGGCGCGGGCACGCACGTCCAGATCACCGCGGTTGCCCGGGAGACCGTGCACACGCGGGTCCACAACCTGACGATCGCCGACCTGCACACCTACCATGTGCTCGCCGGAACGGCGTCGCTTCTCGTCCACAACGACGGCTGCGGAGTGGCACTGGGGTTCCAGGTGCACGGAACCAAGCAGTTCGCGGAGGGCAGAGGCCTGCGGCACTTCCTGCACCCGCGCTATTCCGGGGACGCGTGGCGGGCGCCGGTCCAAAGAGCGATCGGTGACGGCACCGTGGACCTGCACGTGAACACGACCGGCTTCAACGCCGGCTTCCGTGAGATGGTGATGCGGGGTAAGAGCACCGGCGCCAGGGCGACCGAGGAGGAGATGTACTGGATCGCGAGAGCGGTCGCGAACGGCCGCAGGGAATGGAGTTCCGTCAGGTTCTACGACGAGAACGGGAACATTCTGAACATTCCCGAACCCGACTGGTCGACCTTCGGCAGGCTTCCTGATTTCTATTTCTGAGCCGCCGAGCCCCCGTCACGGGTCGGGGCCGGGCCTGCCGCGTACGATACGATGACGCGCCGCTGGAAAGGGACGATGCCGGGTGGCGGAGACAGGAAAAGATCCGGACGACGCAATAGCCGGCGTCGTCGACGGGAGCCTTTACCCGGACCTCCTGCGGGACGGCGGCCTCGCGCCGGCGATGCGCCGCCTGGCCTCCCGCGGCCGATGGGATCTGGGCCCGATCGAGACCGAGCCCGGCCCGGCGCGTTTCGTCACCGCCACGATGAGTTCCGATCGGGGCAGGATCGCGATTCTCCTCGGCGCCGAGAAGCGCTTCTTCTCCATCAGGATCTCGCACCTGGGCCATGTCTGGGCAAGCGGCGCCACCGACGACCTGGCGGCGGTCACCGAGGTCGCGGACGCCTGGCGCAGGGGCGCGACCCTGGACGAGCTGGTGCGCCGCTTCCCCTTCATGCGGACGAACGCGCTGGCGCTTGCCTTCGAACGGGGCGACCCGATCCCCGCGCAGTGGGACGGGCTTCTCGGAGATCCCGGCCTCGTTCACGTCCGGCCGCTGGTGAGCGCGGCCCATTCCGACGAGCGGCTGCGCGCCCTGTTTCCCTACGTCAGCCATGGCGCCCTGCGCCTCTACCGGGATGTTCGCGACACGTCGCTGGGGGAGCTTCGGCTCGTGCCGCTGGCCGGCGGAGGGTTCCGGGTCGAGGCGACCTGGGACGGCTCGACGGGCGAAGCCGGCTCGCTGCGGGAAGCCGTGGGACTCGCTCTCTCCTTCCTGTCCTGACCGGGCCGGTCAGTCGCCGGCGCGGCGGACGAGGGGGTTGGCGGCGGTGGAGTTGCGGATGCTGAAGGTCACGCTCCCGGCGCGGTAGCGGTCGTCGGAGGACTCGACGGGCCGGCCCTCCTGGGTGGTGGTGACGCGGCGCTGGCGCAGCAGAGGACTGCCCCGCCGCACGCCGAGCAGCCGGGCGTCCTCGCTGCCGGCCGCCACCGCGTCGATCAGGTGCTCGCCGTACGCGAAGACCAGGCCGACCGACTCGTAGAGCTCCTGGGTCACCGACTCGCAATCGGGGTCGAGCCGCTCGACGGCGGGGGCGATCCAGCCGGCGTAGACGGTGCGCTCGACCAGCACCGGCTCGCCGTCGAGCCGCCGCAGCCGCAGCACGGCGAGCACCTCCTCCCCCGGCTCGAGCGACAGCCGTACGGCCTCGGAGGGCGAGCACGGACGGCGCCCGGAGGACAGCACGGTCCCGCTGGCGCGGTAGCCCATCGAGCGGGCCCACTGCGCGAAGCTGTGCAACTCGGCGAAGCTCTGGCTGCGCTCGCTGCCGAGCACGATGCGCCGGGCGCCCTGCCGGGACCCGACCAGCCCCTCGGCGGCGAGCAGGGCGACGGCCTGGCGGACGGTCCCGCGCGCGGCGGCGTACCGTAAGGCCAGCTCAGCCTCGGAGGGAAGCTGAGCGCCTATCGGATAGTCCCCCCTGACGATGGCGTCCCGCAGGTCACTCGCGATCTGTTCGTAGCGCGCCATCGTGCTGAGCCCTTCCGTTCACGCGACTGACATCGATATGCGACTTACTGGCTCTGGCTTGTTTGTACAAGTTCGCCTAAGTTCGATCCACGCACCATAGTGGGAGGGACCTTTGTCCACACGTACCGCCGGCCTCGTGGCCGCGCTCACGATAACCACCTCAGTGATCGCGGCCTGCGGCGCCGCCCCGACGACCGCCGGCGGCGGCTCGGGATCGGGCGACTCCAAGGCCGCCTCCGCGACCTCCGCCCAGGACTTCGGCGGCATGGACAAGCTGGTGGAGGCCGCCAAGAAGGAGGGCCGGCTCAACACCATCGCGCTGCCGCCGGACTGGGCCAACTACGGCGAGGTCATCAAGGCGTTCGAGGCCAAGTACGGCATCAAGATCACCAATGACAACCCCGACGGCTCCAGCCAGGACGAGATCAACGCGGTCAAGACCCTCAAGGGCCAGGACCGCGCCCCCGACGTGCTCGACCTCGGCAGCGCCTTCGCGCTCAGCGGCGCCCAGGAGGGCCTGTTCGCGCCGTACAAGGTGCAGAGCTGGGACAAGATCCCCGACGGGCAGAAGGAGAGCGGCGGCGCCTGGTACTACGACTACGGCGGCTACATCTCCATCGGCTGCGACGCCAAGCGGGTCAAGACCTGCCCGCAGACGTTCGCCGACCTGCTCAAGCCCGAGTACAAGGGCATGGTCGCGCTGAACGGCGACCCGACCAAGGCCGGCGCCGCCTTCGCCGGCGTGTACGCCGCCTCGCTCGCCAACCAGGGCTCGTTCGACGACATCCAGCCCGGCATCGACTTCTTCAAGAAGCTCAAGGAGAACGGCAACTTCAACCCCGTGGAGGCCACCCCCGCCACGGTCGAGAAGGGCGAGACGCCGATCACCCTCGACTGGGACTACCTGCAGGCCAGCTACGCCAAGGAGTTCGCGTCCAAGGGCGTGGACTGGAAGATCGCGATCCCCTCCGACGGGCAGTACGCCAACTTTTACGCCCAGGCGATCAACAAGTGGGCGCCGCACCCCGCCGCCGCCCGCCTGTGGCAGGAGTTCCTCTACAGCGCCGAGGGCCAGAACCTGTGGCTGAAGGGCTACGCCCGCCCGGTGCTGCTGCCGTCCATGCAGGAGGACGGCAGCGCGGACGCCGCCATGGTCGACCAGCTCCCCAAGGTCGAGGGCACCCCCTCCTTCCCCACTCCGGACCAGGTCAACAAGGCCAAGGAGGTCCTGGCGAGCGGGTGGGGCGCGGCGGTCTCGGGCTGAGACCGTGCGCGACAGCCGTACGCGATCGAAGAGCCGGTGGGCGGCCGCGCCGCTGCTGGTCTTCGCCGTCATCGTCTTCGGCGTGCCGATGCTGGTCCTCCTCGGTGGCACGTTCACCAAGGAGGGCTCGCTCAGCACCGCCAACCTCACCGAGTCGCTCCAGGGCGCGTACCTGACCGCCCTGCTCGGGAGCGTCAAGATCTCGGCGCTCGTGGCGGTGCTGGGCGGGGTGCTCGGCACCTTCCTCGCGCAGGCCGTGGTGACCTCCAGGTTCCGGGCGCTGCGCGAGGCGGTGCTGACCGCCTCCGGTGTGCTGGCCAACTTCGGCGGCGTGCCGCTGGCCTTCGCCTGGATCGCCACGCTCGGCAACTCGGGCGTCGTCACCACCACGCTCGGCCTCGGCCAGCACGGGTGGAGCCTGTACAACTTCTGGGGTCTCACCCTGGTCTATCTGTACTTCTCCATCCCCCTCCAGGTGCTCACGGTCGTGCCCGCGCTGGACGGGCTGCGCCCGCAGTGGCGTGAGGCCGCGCAGAACAACGGCGCGAGCACCTGGCAGTTCTGGCGGTACGTCGGGATCCCGGTGCTGACCCCGGCGCTGCTCGGCGGGGTCGTGCTGCTGTTCGGCGGCGCGTTCTCGGCCTACGCCACGGCGCAGGCCATGGTCGGGTCCACCGTCCCGCTGGTCACGCTGAAGATCGCCGACGCGCTCACCGGCAACGTCCTGATCGGGCACGAGAACGTCGCGCTGGCCCTCAGCCTCGACATGATCGTGGTCGCTGGGCTGGTCATGGCCGTCTACCTCCCGCTGCAGCGAAGGAGCGCCCGATGGCTTCGCTGACCCCCCAGGTTTCCACACAGGTGACCGCACAGGTCGCCCCCGGAACGGCGCCCGCGCGCGGCGGCCGGCCGCGCCGTCCCCGGGTGTGGCGCGGCGTGGTCCTCGTGCTCGCCGCCGTCTACTTCCTCGTCCCGCTGATCGCGTCGTTCGTCTTCACGGTGAAGGCTCCCGACCAGGGCTTCTCGCTCGACGCGTACGGCCAGATCTTCTCGGCCGAGGGCTTCGGCGGCAGCCTCCTGCTGTCGCTCGGCCTCGGGCTCGCCACGATCGTGCTGGTGCTGCTGCTGACGCTGCCCGCCGTGGTGGCCGTACGGCTCGGCGCGCCGCGGCTGCGGCCGGTGCTGGAGGTGGTCTGCACGCTGCCGCTGGTCGTGCCCCCGATCACGTTCGTGGCCGGGATCAGCACGGTGCTGCGGTGGGGGCCGGACTACCTGGCGAGCACGCCCTTCTACCAGACGATCATCGCGCTGCAGAACCCCGGATTCCCGGTGGTGCTCGTGCTCGCCTACGTCGTGCTCGCGCTGCCGTTCGCCTACCGCTCGCTCGACGCGGGCCTGGGCGCGATCGACGTGCGCACGCTGTCGGAGGCGGCCAGGAACCTCGGGGCGTCGTGGCCCCACGTGCTACTGCGGGTGATCATCCCGAACATGCGGTCGGCGATGGCCAGCGCGTCGTTCCTCACGCTGGCGCTGGTGCTCGGGGAGTTCACCATCGCCCGGTTGCTCAGCTTCGAGACCTTCCCCAACTGGATCTACCGGATCTCCGGCTCACAGGCGCAGGTGTCGGTGGCCGTCTCGGTGTTCAGCCTGCTGATCACCTGGCTGCTGCTGCTCGCCCTGTCGTCCGCCGGCGCGAGGCAAAGGAGTGGATCATGAACGGCGCCCGGGTCGAGTTCCGCGGCCTGCGGCGGCGGTTCGGCAGCACGGTCGCGCTGGACGGGCTCGACCTCACGGTGGAGCCCGGCGAGCTGATCGCGCTGCTCGGCCCGTCGGGATGCGGCAAGACCACCGCGCTGCGCTGCCTGGCCGGCTTCGAGCAGCCCGACGAGGGCGAGGTCCTGGTGGACGGCGCCGACATCACGCGCGTGCCGGCCAACCGGCGCGACGCCGGCATGGTCTTCCAGTCCTACAGCCTCTTCCCCAACCTCAACGCGCGGGACAACGTGGGCTTCGGCATGCGGGTGCGCAAGGTGCCCGCCGCCAGGCGGCACGCCCGCGCGCAGGAACTGCTGGAGCTGGTCGGCCTGCCCTCGGTCGGCGACCGCTACCCCCACCAGCTGTCCGGCGGTCAGCAGCAGCGCGTGGCGCTGGCCCGCGCGCTCGCCCTGGAGCCCAGGGTGCTGCTGCTGGACGAGCCGCTGTCGGCGCTCGACGCCAAGGTGCGGGTCACGCTGCGCGAGGAGATCCGCCGCCTGCAGCTCTCCCTCGGCATCACGACGATCTTCGTGACGCACGACCAGGAGGAGGCGCTGTCGATGGCCGACCGCGTCGCCGTGCTGCGCGACGGCCGTCTGGAGCAGGTCGCCGGCCCCGCCACGTTGTACGACCGGCCGGCCACCCCGTTCGTCGCCGAGTTCGTCGGGGCGATGAACCACCTGCCCGGCCTGGTGTCGGGCGACCGGGTCACGGTCCTCGGCCAGACGCTGCCGGTGGAGGGGCCGTCCCCGGACGCCGCGCGGGCGGACGTGCTCGTGCGGCCCGAGGCCGTGCTGGTCACCCCCGACGGCGAGGGCGACGGGATCGTCATGGTCTCCTCGTTCCGCGGCTCCACCGCCCGGCTGCGGGTCCGCCTGGGCGACGGCACCGAGGTGCTCGCCGACGTGCCCGGGCACGACTCCGCGCGCTTCGCGCCCGGCACCGCCGTACGCGTCGGGCTGGTCGAGCGGCCCGTGCTCGTGTCGGCCCGTACGGAGACCGGAGCCGCGGCGGCGATCCCCGAACCCGATGTCGTCTAGCGGGTGCGGCCCGGCGGCGGTCCTGTTCGACATGGACGGCACGCTGGTGGACACCGAGGGCCTGTGGTGGGACGCCTGCGTGGAGGTCGCCGGCGGCCTGGGCTCCCCTCTCGGGAAGGCCGACCGGAAGGCGTTGTACGGCCTGTCGGTCGAGGACGCCGCCCTGCACATCACCGCCGCCCTGGACACCGCCGGGGGTCCAGGGGGTCCCGGGGCACCGGCCGTCGAGGCCATGCTGACGGACGCGTTCACCGCCCGGCTCGGAAGCGGGGTGACCACGCTCCCCGGCGCGGTCGCGCTGCTGGAGGCCCTGCGCGCGGCCGGGGTCCCGGCCGGGCTGGTCAGCGCGTCCCCCCGGCCGGTCGTGGACCTGGTGCTGGAGACCGTCGGCGGGCACCGCTTCCGGCTGTCGGTGGCCGCCGGGGACAGCGCCAGGAACAAACCCGCGCCCGATCCGTACCTGGCCGCCGCCGCGCGGCTCGGCGTCGACCCCGCCGCGTGCGTGGCGATCGAGGACAGCCCGACGGGCGTCGCCTCGGCCCGGGCCGCCGGGTGCGCCGTCATCGCGGTCGGCCTCCCGGTCACGGCGAGCGGCGTGACGACCGTGCCGACGCTGGAAAGCGTCGACCTGCCGCTGCTGCGCCGGCTGGTGGTTCCCCCAAGGGCATAAGTTCCTTTTGGATATCTTCACGGCATGAACACCGTGTGCGACGACCCCAAGGACGTCTACTCCGCCGCCTGCCCGTGCCGCGACATGCTCGACCTGCTGGCCAACAAGTGGAGCGCACTGGCCCTGGGGGCCCTGGAGGACGGGCCGCGGCGTTTCGGCGCGCTGCGCGCCCGCCTCCAGGGCGTCAGCCCCAAGGTGCTCACCCAGACGCTGCGCCGCCTGGAAGACCACGGCCTCGTCCACCGCGAGGTGTATCCGGAGGTGCCGCTGCGCGTGGAATACAGCCTCACCTCGCTCGGCAGGGACGCCAACGTCCCGCTCGCCCACCTGCGGACGTGGGTGGAGCGCAACATCGGCCGCTTCCCCGGCTCCGAATAGCCCTCCTCACCTCGATGGTTCCCATCGGGTACTCGTATCCCTTGCGGGTAACCAGGCTCCGGCGGGTACCGTCCCACAGTCACCGCGGCGCCGTGCGATCCGCACCCGCCGCCTTTGTGTCTGGGAGGACCATCATGAGTGAGCACCCGAGCACGACCCTGTCCGCCGTACCCGCCGTCATGCCCGCCGTCGCCTACCGGCGCAGCCTTCCCGTCGACGACCCGGAGAGCCTCCTGGACGTCGAGCTGCCGGTGCCCGAGCCCGGCCCGCGCGACCTGCTGGTCCGGGTGGAGGCCGTCGCCGTCAACCCGGTGGACTACAAGGTCCGGCGGGGCAGCGATCCGGGCGGCGAGCCCAAGGTGCTCGGCTGGGACGCCGCCGGCACCGTGGTCGCCGTGGGCGGCGAGGTGGAGCTCTTCGAGGTCGGAGACGAGGTCTACTACGCCGGCGCGATCGACCGGCCCGGCGCGAACTCCCGCTTCCACGTCGTCGACGAGCGCATCGCCGGCCACAAGCCCGCCACGCTGTCCTTCACCGAGGCCGCCGCGCTGCCGCTGACCTCCCTCACGGCCTGGGAGGGCCTGTTCGAGCGGCTGGGCCTGCGCGGCGACGCTCTCGACCAGACGGGGACGCTGCTGGTGACCGCGGCCGCGGGCGGCGTCGGCTCCATCGTCGTGCAGCTCGCACGCGCCCTGACCGGGCTGACCGTGATCGGCACGGCCTCCCGGCCGGAGACCGTGGAGTTCGCCCGCCGGATGGGCGCCCACCACCTGGTGGACCACCGCGCGCCGCTGGCCAAGCAGCTGGCCGAGGTCGCGCCGGACGGCGTCGACTTCGTCTTCAGCACGACCGGCACCGACCGCAACCTCACGGCCTACGCCGAGGCGCTCACCCCCTTCGGCCGGATCGTCGCCATCGACGACCACGACTCCCTCGACATCGGCGTGCTCAAGCCGAAGAGCATCGCCTTCCACTGGGAGCTCATGTTCACCCACTCGCTGTTCAAGACCCCGAACCAGGTGAACCAGCACCGCACCCTCGACCGGGTGGCGCGGCTCGTCGACGCCGGGGTCGTCACGACCACCGCCAACCTGGACCTCGGCCCGGTCAACGCCGCCAACCTGCGCGAGGCCCACCGCATCCTCGAATCGGGCACCGCGATCGGCAAGATCACCCTCACCGGCTTCTGAGGCCCGCCGTACCGGGGCCCCGGAACAATTTCCGGGGAGCGGCCGGTTAGGGGCATTCAGGAGAGACCAGACAGGAGCCGCGCATGCATGCCATCGTCGTCCCCGCGTACGGTGATTCCTCGGTGCTGGAGTACGCCGAGCGTCCCGACCCCGAGCCCGGCCCCGGTGAGGTGCTGGTCGAGGTCGCGGCGACGGGCGTCAACTTCATCGACGTCTACCACCGCGAGGGCCGCTACCCGATGCCGCTGCCGCTGGTGCCCGGCAACGAGGGCGCCGGCACGGTCACGGCCGTCGGGCCCGACGTGACCGACATCGTGCCCGGCGACCGGGTCGCCTGGGCCAGCGTCATGGGCTCATACGCCACCAGGGCCGTGGTCCCGGCGGACAAGGCGATCCGGCTCCCCGACGGGCTGTCGCCGGACCTGGCGGCGGCGGTGCTGCTCCAGGGGCTGACCGCGCACTACCTGACCCACTCCACGTATGCGATCCGGTCGGGTGACGACGTGCTCGTGCACGCGGCGGCCGGCGGCATGGGCCTGCTGCTCGTGCAGATGGCCAAGCTCCGCGGCGCCCGCGTGATCGGCACGGTCTCCAGCGCCGAGAAGGAGAAGCTCGCCCGGCAGGCGGGCGCCGACGAGGTCGTCGGCTACGAGGGCTTCCCCGAGGCCGTGAAGGAGCTCACCGACGGCGCCGGGGTGCACGTGGTCTACGACGGGGTCGGCGCCGCCACGTTCGACGGATCGCTCGCGTCGCTGCGGCCGCGCGGCATGATGGCGTTGTACGGCGCGGCCAGCGGGCCCGTCCCGCCGTTCGACCCGCAGCGGCTCAACGCGGCCGGGTCGCTGTTCCTGACCCGGCCCACCCTCGGGCACTACACGGCCACCCGCGAGGAGCTGCTGTCGCGGGCGAACGACCTGCTCGGCTGGGTCGCCTCCGGCGCGGTGAAGGTGCACGTCTCCCAGCGCT
Source organism: Microbispora sp. NPDC004025 (assembly GCF_053604425.1). Lineage (NCBI taxonomy): Bacteria > Bacillati > Actinomycetota > Actinomycetes > Streptosporangiales > Streptosporangiaceae > Microbispora > Microbispora sp. NPDC004025. The sequence continues at coordinate 54,838 of NZ_JBSGHN010000019.1, forward strand.
ACCCGCTGGCCGAGGCCCGGCGCGCCCACGACGACCTGGAAGCCAGGCGGACGACCGGCAAGCTGCTGCTCATCCCCTGACCGTCCCCTCGGCCGCCATGGCGGCCAGACGTCGCGCCGCGACTTCGGCGCCGTCGGTGCGCACCTCGCCCGCGACGGCCCCGGCACGGGCCGCCACATCGGGGTGGAGGACCCGCCGGAGGGCCGCGGTCAGCGACTCGGCGGTCGGCGCGACGGGCGGGTGCGCGGTCCCGATCCCGAGTTCGCCGACCCGCCGCGCCCAGTAGTGCTGGTCGTAGTGCTGCGGCAGGACGACCTGGGGCGTCCCGGCCAGCGCGGCGGCGGTCGTGGTGCCCGCGCCACCGTGGTGGACGACGGCGGCGACCCGGGGGAACAGCGCCCGCTGGTCGGCCTCGTCGATCGCCAGGCAGCCGGGTCCGTCGTCCGCCGGGGACAGGCCGGCCCAGCCGCGGAGCACGACCACGCGGCGGCCGAGCGCGCGGGCCGCGTCCGTCATCGCCGCGGCGATGCCCTCGGGCGCCCGGATGCTCCCGAAGCCGACGTAGATCGGCGGTTCGCCGTCGTCGAGGAACTTCTCCAGTTCCGGTGGCAGCGGGCGCCGCTCCGGCAGGATCCAGGCGCCCGTCTGCACGACGTCGATGTCCGCGGGCTCGGGCCAGGGCCCCAGCGCCGGGTCGGCGGCCAGCCAGGGCCGGTCGGTGAACATGTGTCTTCTGGTGTCCGTGACCGGAGCCAGGCCGGCCGACGCCCGGTGGGCGTTGAGCGCGGCGCCGACGGTGCCGTTCCAGCGCCGCGCATCCTCGGCCCAGAGCGCGCGGTTGCCGGCCGTCGCGTCCGCTGGCCCCTGCCCCCAGACGGGCACGGGCGCATGGTGCGGCGACGGCAGCGTGACCGGGCAGTAGCTCACGTAGACGTAGCCGATCCCCAGCTGCTCCGCCACCGAGCGGGCGGCCATCGACATGGCCCCGCCGCCCACGATGACGTCGCAGCCCTCGGCCGCCGCGGGGATCGTGGCGAACTGGACGGCGATCGTGCCCTCGATCATCCGCCGGCGTTGCTCGGGCGTGGGCGGAGCCTGGACCCGTGGGGCGGCCGACGCCACCGGGCGCAGCTCGGGCCCGATGGGCACGACGGGGAATCCCAGGCGCTCGATCCAGCCGCGGAAGTCGGGCGGCACGCACAGCCGGGCCTCATGCCCGAGGGCCCGCAACTCCACGGCCAGCGCCACCATCGGCTGGACTTCCCCCCGCGTTCCGATCGTGGACAACAGCACGCGCATGTGCACTCCCCTGTGACGGCATGGCGAACGTGAGCCTGCCCGCGGCCGTGTGCCGCACCGGGCGATCCGGCTGACGGCCTCCGATTCTGCGGCGTCACCGGGGTCTTGCCGCAAGCCCCCTCGTCGCCTATACGTTGAAAGTGGCGGGGGATGCTCCGATCAGGCCAGAGGGTGAGCCGGCCACTCCAGGAGGCGGGCCCCGAGCACGGCCGTCTCCAGCGTGAACCGCTGGGTGGGGTCGCTCGGCGAGAAACCGGTCAGCCTCCGGATCCGCTCCAGCCGGTAGGTGATCGCCCGGGTGCTGACGCCGAGCCTGCGCGCCGCCGCCGTGTGGTTGCCCTGGGAGGCGAAGACGGCCTCCAGCGTCTCCAGCAGCGCCTCGGGCCCGCCGCGCGCGGAGGTCAGCGGCCCGAGCACGGTGGAGACGAGGTCCACGATCGCCTCCCTGTCGCGCAGCAGCACCGGGAAGACCAGCAGGTCGGCCGCCCTCAGCACCTGGGCGCGCAGGCCGAGGCGCTCGCCGAGGTCGATGGCGCCCGCCGCCTCGCGGTAGGAGGTGACGATGCCGCCGGGGCCCTGGTGGGGGCGGCCCACCCCGGCCCGCCAGTCCGTCAGCGCGGCGCGTACGTGGTGGGTGAACTCGCCGCTCGCGGCGGCCAGCGCGGCCGGGGACACGCACACCAGCAGACCGTCGCGGACGGCGACCAGGATGTTGTGCGAGCCGAACCGGGCCACCAGCGCCTGCTCGATCCGCGCGGCCATCGGGTCGCCCGGCGCCACCGGGACGCCCGGCCTCGCCACGGTCACGACGTACGCCCCGGCGAGCCGCAGGCCGAAGTGCTCGGCCCGCTCGGCGTCCGCCCTGCCCTGCAGCAGGTCGTCGACGAACAGGCGGCGGGCCTCCTCCTCCTGCCGGAGGGCGGCGCGCTGGGCCTCCTCGTAACCCTCGATGTAGGCGGCCACGCCCCGGCGTACGGCGCCGAACGCCCCGCCGGCGGTGAGCTCGGCGGCGTGCAGGCAGGCGTCGGCGAGCACCCGCAGCGGGATGCCGCGCTCGGCGGCGAGGGCGCCGCACTCGCGCAGGCCGTCCACGTCGGCGCGGCCGGGCAGCCTGCCGGTGGCGGCCGACGCGGCCAGGACCGACAGGAACCCGCCGAGTAAGTCGGCGGGCACCCCGGTCGCCTCGCTCACGCGAGCGAGAACGCTGTCCATCAGACTCCTACGTCACGCCGTTCGAAGGCGAGCAGCGCCGTCATGAGCAGGACGGCCGTCGCACCCAGCAGCACAAGGTAGTCACCGTACGGCCAGCCCTGATAGAGCGGCCTGCCGTCGAGGTAGTAGTGGACGGGCGAGATCCAGCGCAGCCAGGAGATCGCGTCGACGTTCCTGCCCATGGTCTCCACGACGTAGCCGGCGACGCCCCACACGCCGACCACGGCGAGCGCGACCTGCCGGCGCCCGAAGGCCGCGCCCACGGCCAGCGTCAGCGTCCCGAAGAACAGCACCAGCAAGAACAGTCCCGTGTGCGCGGCGAGGATGCTCCCGAACGGCACGTCCATGCCGGCGGCGGACGACGCCCCGGTGGCGACGGCCAGCGTCACCAGCGCCACGGCGAGCAGGCCGAGGGCCAGCGCGGCCCAGCGCTCCAGCAGCAGCCGCCTGCGGTCGACCGGCAGCGTCAGCGTGAGCTCCAGCGTCTTGGCCTCCTCCGGGCCCGCGATCGCCCGGTTGCCGAGGATCGCGGCGCACATGGTGAACAGCAGCGGGCCGAGGAGCTGGTAGGCGACCGCCTGCAGATAGCCGCGCCCGGTCGCGATGTCGGACATGCCGCCCATCAGGTCCCTGAACGCGCCGGGATACTTGGCGATCGCCTGCGCGCTGAACGTCTCGGGATCCTTCATCATGCTCGCGTAGATCGAGATGTACATCCCGAGGAACGCGCACAGCCCGACCGTCCACCCGACGAGGGCGCGGCGATACTCCCTGAGGCTCTTACGCACCAGCGTGGGCATGACGGCCCTCCTCCTCGCTGTAGTAGGTCAGGAAGATCTCCTCGAGGTCCGGCTCCGCGCTGACCATGTGGACCACGGTGTGGCGGGCCGCCGCCTTGATCAGCGCGTCCGGCCTGCCGTCGATCGTGCAGCGCAGGCTCGCACCCCGCACGACCACGTCGCGTACGCCCGGGAGCCCCTCGAACGACTCGGCGGGTACGGGCGCGTCGAAGTGGAGCTCCACGTGCCGTACGGCCCGCTCGCGCAGCGCCGCGATGTCCTCGACCGCGACGAGACGGCCCGCGCGCACGATGCCCACCCGGTCGGCCACGTGCTCCACCTCGGCGAGCACGTGCGACGACATCAGGACCGTGTGGCCCGCCGTGCGCGCCTCCCTGACCATGGCCAGGAACTCCTGCTGCACCAGCGGGTCGAGCCCGCTCGTCGGCTCGTCCAGGATGAGCAGCTCGGGCTCGTGCATGAACGCCTGGATGAGGCCGACCTTCTGCTTGTTGCCCTTCGACAGCTCGCCCATCCTGGCCGACAGGTCCGCGTCCAGCCGCTCGGCCAGCTCGTCGATCCTGCCGCGGTTCACGCCGCCGCGTACGTCGGCGAGGAACTGGAGGTACTCGCGCGCTCGCTCCCTGCCCTCAAGGGCCAGCTCACCCGGGAGGTAGCCGATCCGGGCGCGGACGCGCGGATCGCGGGTATCGGCGCCGAGGACGCTCGCCCGGCCGGACGTCGGCCGGATCACGTCCAGGAGCAGCCGGATCGTCGTCGTCTTGCCGGCGCCGTTGGGCCCCAGATAGCCGAACACCTCGCCCGGCCGGATCTCGAGGGTGAGGTCCTCGAGGCCCCGTCTCGTACCGTAGAACTTGGTCAGTCCTTCGGTCTCCACCACTGCTGTCATGCCGCAATGGTGGCGCTCCCGTCAGGCGCGGGGTATGCCCGCTTCCGGACACTTGCCGGTCTTCTTCGTTCGCACCTTCGGCAAAGCGGAGGTCAGGACGTGCCGCAGGTGGTGGAGCCGGGCAGCAGGTGGCGGTAGCGGGAGACCACCCGGTAGCCCGCCTCGGCGAGCCAGCTCACCGGCGGCGTCAGCATCACCCGGCCGGCCGCGCGCCAGGCCACGACCGGCTGCAGGGCGAGGAGCAGCGCGACGGCGCGCGCACCGTGGGCACGCAGCCCGTCCGGGCCGAGGAGCTGCACGGACGTCGTGACCTCCTCGCGCGTCAGGCCCGCCGCGCCGAGGTCGAGGCCCTGCCAGGCCCGCACGGCGGGCATGTACGGCAGGAACCGGTGCCCCGCGTTCACGCAGCTCTGGCAGAAGGCGCAGTCGCCGTCGAAGACCAGCAGGACCCGGCTTTCTCCGCTTTTTCCGCCCATGCCATCGAACCTACCAATCCTCGGGCGGATCATTCCGGTCTCGAGGTGGCGGCGCGGGCCGTCGCGACGCCCGCAGAGCCAGCACCGCGACGATGATGACCGCGACCCCGACGCTGAAGACGACGGCGAAGACCAGCAGCAGGACGAGTGCACTCATCGTCGGCCCCTTCGGCGGTTCCGGGCGAGGGCGAGCCGGGCGGCGACGGCCAGGCCGACCGACGCGTACGACACGGCGCGCGCCAGCCGTACGGACCTGCGGATGTCGGAGACGGCCGGGCGGGGGCCGTCGCCCAGCTCCGGGCGGTGCTCCACCCTGCCGCCGTAGTCGTTGGCCCCGCCGAGACGTACGCCGAGGGCGCCGGCGAAGGCCGCCTCGCAGCGTCCGGAGTTGGGGCTCGGATGGCGGTGCCCGTCCCGCGCGAGAACGGCCGCGGCGCGGCGCGGGGAACCGCCGGCCAGACCGGAGAGGCCCGCCGTGAGCAGGGCGGTCAGCCGGGCCGGCAGGTAGTTGGCCACGTCGTCCAGCCGGGCGGAGGCCCAGCCGAACCTCCCGTAGCGCGGCGACCGGTGGCCCACCATCGCGTCGAGCGTGTTGACCGCGCGGTAGCCGAGCAGACCGGGCACCCCGAAGACCGCGCCCCACACGAGCGGGGCGACGACGGCGTCCGAGGTGTTCTCCGCGATGGACTCCACCGTGCCCCGCGCGAGCTCCGCGGCGTCCAGCCCGGACGGGTCGCGCCCGCACAGGTGCGGGAGACGCGCGCGGGCGGCGGTCAGGTCGCCCTCCTCCAGCGAGCGGGCCATCAGCGCGCCCTCCCTGCCCAGGGTCGTGCCGCCGAGCACCGCCCAGGTCGCGGCGGCGGTGACCACGGCCCGCGCGGCCGGGCTCGACCGGGTCAGCCGCTCCGCGATGACCCCGGTGGCCGTGGCGGCGCCCACACAGACGGCGGTGTATGCCACGCCGGCTAACCGCGAGTCCCGATATATGCGCTTTTCGAGAGCGGCGGCCCGGCTTCCGAACACCGCCACGGGATGACCCCGCCGGGGATCGCCCACCGCGGCGTCGATCGCGGCCCCGGCGAGCAGCCCCGCCGCCGTGGCACCGTCCATGATCCGGATCACGCAGGCATTCTGCCGTACGCCGCGTCAGGAGCCGGGCAGCAGGCTCCCCTGGATGGCGTCCTCGTTGGCGTCGAGCCAGGCGGCGGCGCGCCTGATCCGCCCGCCCGCGCCGCCGGCCCACATGCGCGCCCAGCCTCCGCCGAGCGTCCGGGCCCGGTCCCGCATGAGCGCGTAGGAGCGGCCGAACCGGATCCTCGCCGTCTCCACCAGCATCAGCCGGTCCCGTGCGGACAGGCCGTACGCGTCGCAGAACAGCCGGACGCGGGACGCCGCGTCCAGGGAGCGCTGCAGCGGGTCGCGGTCCACCGGGTCGGCGAGCGGGGCCCAGTGCCGCACCGTGGTGACCACGTCGAACAGCCGCGTCGTCGGCCTGGCCAGGTCGAAGTCGATCAGCGCGTACGGCAGCAGTCCCCGCGCCGTCTCCCGGAAGACGACGTTGGCGGGGGTGACGTCGCAGTGCCCGACGAGCTCGGCGGGGCCCTCCGGCGCCGAGCCGTCCTCCCAGCTCGCGCCGGGAGGCGGAGTGAACGACGCCGCCGCGTCGTGGAAGCGCCGCAGCAGCCTGGCCACCGCCGTCAGCGCCTCCTCGCTCACCGCGTACGCCGGCAGGGGATGCGCGGGCACCACGCCCTCGACGTACGTGAGGATCGCCCTGCCCCGCTCGTCGGTTCCGAGGAACCGGGGCGCACCGTCGAACCCCATGGCCTCCAGATGCCGCAGCAACGCGTGGACGGCAGGCGACGAGGGCCGCATCGGCCGCCGTACGGTCGCCCCCACCCGCACGACTCCCTCGGAGACGTCTCCGATGAGCGGGATCTCGCGTACGGACATGGCGCTGGATTTTAGCCCCGCAGGCGATCAAATTTCCGCCCGAAGGCACGAAGTACGGGAAAACGTCTCGCCACCCGGACGATCGTCCACGTTTCGAGAAACTCCCTATCGTTATGCAACATGCCCTATTACTGTCTCATGGAGAAACTTAGGGAAGGAAGGCGGGCATGACTGCCACCGGCATCTACGTCACCGGCGAAGGCGAGCGCGAACTGCGGGAGCGGTACCAGGAACTCCTCACCCGCTGGCCGGTCCCGAGCGAGCATCTGCGCATCCCGACCCGGGAGGGCGAGACCTCCGTCATCGCCTCCGGCCCTCGGGACGCCCCGCCGCTGCTCCTGCTGCACGGCTCCAGCACGACCTGCGTGATGTGGCTGGGCGACGTCGCCACCTGGGCGCCGCATTTCCGGGTCTACGCCGTCGACCTCATCGGCGAGCCGGGCCCGAGCGCTCCCTCACGTCCCCCGCTGGACTCCGAGGCGTACGCGCTGTGGCTGGACGACGTGCTGGACGGGCTGGGACTGTCGCGGGTGTCGCTGGTGGGGGCTTCGCTGGGCGGCTGGCTCGCCGTGGACTACGCGATCCGGCGCCCCGGCCGGGTCGAACGGCTCGCGCTGCTGTGCCCGGGCGGCATCGGCCGGCAGAAGGCGGGCTTCGCGTTCAGGGCGCTGTTCCTGTTCCTGTTCGGCGAGCGGGGACGGCGGCGGCTGCTCGGCATGGTCATGGGAGATGCCCCATCCGACCCGCGCTTCGCGGCGTATCTCGACTACGCGGCCCAGATCGCCCGGCACTTCAGGCCGCGCAGGGAGAGGCTGCCGGTGTTCGGCGACGAGGCCCTCGGCGGCCTGGCGATGCCGATGTTCGTGATCGTCGGCGGGCGGGACGTCCTGCTCGACTCCCGCGACACCGAGCGCCGCCTGCGGCGCCTGGTGCCGCACGCCACGGTCCGCTACCTCCCCGACGCCCCGCACGGCCTGCGCGGGCACGCGGAACCCATCCTGGCCTTCCTCCGCGACAGCACGGCGAGTGCCGGCGACGGGCGCTGAACCGGCTCCACACGGCGAGCGCCTGAGCACATCGGCGCAGGCCGGGCGGCTCTTTGACGGGCACGGCCACCAGGCTCGGAGGCCCGCACGAGGCGTGCTCCGGCCCATGTCCGGGAAACCGGGTGTGTACCCGGTCCCCGGATCATGCAGAATTAGGCACGAGCGCCCTTAGCTCAGCTGGATAGAGCATCGGACTTCTAATCCGACGGTCGGGGGTTCGAATCCCTCAGGGCGCGCTCTCCTCATCAGCCCATCCGGTCTCTGACCTGGGATTTCACACGATCGGGATCTGATCGTGCGTACAGCCGTACGCTGCCGATTGCCGCCGATCACGGCACCGCGAGCGGCGAGGCCACCTGCTCGCAGGTGCAGGCGTCGCTCCGGGTTCTCATGATCCGGGGCCGTCCTGGCCGCGTGATCGCGCGATTAAGACGTCGGCCCTCTCCTTCGATCCTCACTGCCACGTGGTGCAAGTACAAGACTGTTTCTGACCGCTCAGGCTTGTGAGACTGCCGGGCATGAGTCTCCTCGGCCAGCGCACGCCTGCTGATCTCGCTCGTCGGCTCGCGCACGTCCGCTGGATCGCCGGCGGTACCGGCGCCGGCAAGAGCACCCTCACTCAGTCCTTGGCGGAACGGCACGACCTGCTCGTGTATGACGGCGACCGCGCCGAACAGGGCTACGTCAACCGGTGCACCCCGCAGCGACAGCCCCACCTGTTCGCATTGCTGCGAACGCCCCTGGAGCAAAGATGGACGGGACGCACCGCGGCTGAGATCTTCCAGGCCATGCCCAGCCTGCACGGCGAGACATTCGGATTCGTCATCGAAGACCTGCTTACCCTGCCCACGGACCGTCCCGTACTCGTCGACGACTTCCGTACCCTGCCCCGAGACGTCGCGCCTCTGCTGACGCGCCGTGAGCACGCCGCCTTTCTGCTGCCGACACCCGAATTCCGCCGCGACGCATTGGGCACCCGATTCGCCGACCCAGCCAGAGCACGAGCCAACTGGGGAAGCGGCGACCATGCCGAAGCGTTCGCCAAGCGACTGGCCCGCGACGAACTCTGGGATGAAGAAGTACGGCGCCAAGCCCTCGAACTCGACGTGCCGGTCCTGCGGGTCGACGGCTCTCGAAACGTCGCCGAACTCGCCGACGAACTGGCCGCGATGTTTCGCCTGCGGGATATGCGCGGGATGGCTTCCACCTAGATTCACATCTACCGCTCGAACGTCTGGGTCACCCCGAGCGGGATGTTCCATCGGCCCCAGTTCGACTTCGGCCGCGCGATGGTGGGACTCGACCGAGCAGACGAGTGACTAGGGGCTTCCGGGTCGTGGCCTGCGGTGCGGCGGCGTGTTCCGCACCGCGGGCCACAGGTGCGGGCTATCCGTTCCAGGCCCACTTCTGGTTGGTGCCGCCGTGGCAGGAATACAGCTGGATCTTGGTGCCATTGCCGGTGCCGGCGCCGACGGCGTCGAGGCACAGCCCGGACTGGACGCCCTGGATGCTGCCGTCGGAGTTGACGCGCCACTTCTGGTTGTCGCCGCCCCAGCAGGAGTAGATCTGCACCTTGGCGCCGTTGCCGGTGCCGGCCGCGTCCAGGCACTTGTTGCCGTACACGCGGATCTCACCGGCGGAGGTGGAGCTCCAGGTCTGGTTGGTCTGGCCGTTGCAGTCCCACAGCTGCACCTGGGTGCCGTCGGCGGTGCTCGCGCCGGTCACGTCCAGGCAGCGGCCGGAGCTCGTCCCCTTGATCGGCCCACTGCCACCACCGGAGGTGGGGGTCACGGTCGGACTGGGTGACGGGCTACCCGGGGACGGGCTGGGGGACGGGGACGAGGTGCCGCCGTCGAGCGTGAGGTTCTTCTGCTGGACCTGCCACTGGGTCCTGCACAGGCCGCAGTTGGCGCCGACGAAGTTGGCGCCGGCCGTCGTGTCGCCCTTGAGCCGCCACTTGAGGTAGAGCACGGCCACGCGGCCGAACTCGCCGCCGTTGGTCTGGTCGTAGGTGCCGCCGTGTCCGACGTTCAGATTGCCCATGAACGCGGGCAGCCCGGCCGGCAACTTACCCCAGTCGTCCATGGCGTTCGGGTAGGCGATGTCACTGGGCCCGCCGATGAAGTAGGCGATCGGCTTCGTCAGCCGGCGGAGCTGGTAGTCGTCGGAGTCGTTCAGCAACCCGCTGCTGAAGATGGTGGTCGTGGTGACACGTGAGTCGTTGGAGACGGCGTAGGCCTCCAGCCCTCCACAGGACCAGCCCCCTACAGCGATCTTGCTGGTGTCGAGCCTGCCGTTGTATTTGCTGCCCTGCCGGCTGTTCTCCGCGACCGCCCAGTCGATGGACTGCGTGAGCATTTGGGACGTCGTCGAACCGGAGCCGTTCGGGCTGCCGCTGGCGATGACCAGGAACCCGTGCGAGGCGATCTCGCGGAGGAAGTTCAGCTGCCCCGTTCCGTTGGCGGAACAGCCTCCGTTGCCCCAGACGAAAATGGGGAGCTTCTCGGACGGAAGGGTTCCGGGCCGGTAGATGGTGTGGTTGGGCAGGCTGGTCGAGGTCTCGTAATCAGCCGGGTAGGGGCCCGAGCCACCGACCGCCGCGGCGGCCGGTGTCGTCGTGAGCGCCACTATTCCGGCGCAGACCGGGGCCATCGCGGCCGCCAGTACTGCGCTGATAATCGAGCGTTTTCTCATTTCGCCCTCCATAGGTGTCACGACGGCGCTTTGTGCCGGATGTGGAATACGCGGCGCACGCCGACGGAGCCCGGCAACGGCTGATAACTGCCACCGCGACAGGCTGGTCGGCGCCGACCGAATCTGGGGATCGATATGGCGGACTATCGACTGCGAATCGCGCCCGCGCCAGGCGAAACGAGCCGATGAGAGAAGCGTGCAGTTAATATCACTGCGGTCACCAAAAGTGTCAAGCGACCGCGGTCGGCACGTGCAGCGGTGCCCCCGCGGACAGGACACGTCCCTGACGCACCCGGGTCCGGGCGTGCAGGTCGACCTCGGGATGGTCGCCACCGCTCCCCCGCCCGGCGCCGGGAGGACGGACCGGGGCGGAGGCGGCTCCGGCGCAGGTCACAGTGCCTTTCCTGCCGGAGATTACGGCGGGCCCGGGTGGGCGGCGGTCGGCCGGAAGCGGACGCGTCACAGCGGCCGTGAAACGCGTTCCGGCGGCCGCGCGATCGTGCGGAGAGCGTGAAAGTTTCTTCAGCCGTCCCCGCCCGCCGGGGCCGAGAGGGAGTTCTCCGATGCGTGGAAGTGGGTGATCCAGGACGCCGCGTCCGGCCAGTACGGCGTCGCGACCTCGATGAGCCGCGCCTCGGCGAGCGAGCCGAGAGCGGAATGGATCTCCAGCATGAGGTCCCGGGCCGCCTGGCGGGGCCATGGTGCCGGCAGGAGGTGCTCGGGGAGATTCGGGTCGATGTCCGGGAACTTCCGCCAGGAATCCATGACGGAGGTCCGCGCCACCAGCGCCCGGCTCGCGTCGATCTCCCCGTTGCGTACGGCCACCCGCAGGTCCGCGTACTGTGCGATGAATTCCTCGTAGGCCGAGGCGAGGCCGGCCAGATCGTAGGCGGCGGCCGGACCGTGCGGGCCGGTCTCCTCGTCGAACCGGGTGTGCATCACCGACCATCGACCACCCTCGACGTCGTCCAGGATGTCGTGCAGCGCCCGGGTCACCGGACCGGCGTCGGATCCGGGCCGGATCCACACGCTGTCGTACAGCCGCGCGAAACCCAGCGACCCCAGAGCCTTACGGACCGCGTGCCGCGGGGCCTGACCGGACTGCCCTTGACCGGACTGTGCCTGACCGGATTGGGGGATCGAGAAGGAGACGGTCACCCAGTCGCCGGTCCACTGCGGCGGGCGTGCGCCGAAGCTCAGGAAGTGATCCATCCGGGAACGGTGCTTGGCTATCGCCGCAGGCGTGAGGTGGTATACGGGCGGCCGTCCGGATCCCCGTACGGCGATCAGGCCACGCTTGGTCAGCCGGGACAACGCGGCCCGCGCGCTGGACTCGCTGATGCCGAACTCCCCGAGCATCGCGACCACCGCCATCGACGGAAGGCCGGCATCCGAGGAGTCGAGGTACTCGCCGAGCAAGGTCGTCAGCAGGTGCTGCGGGTTGGGGCCGGCCTGCGCACGTGGAGCTCCGACATCGTCCGGAGGCACATGGACACTCACGTCATCAGCTTGCCTCACGCCAACGCCCCTGCCGAACGACCCGGCCCCGCACCGTCGCCCCGGAGCGCCTCCCGGCGAACTCACAGCCCGCCCGCCGCCCGTCAACCTGCGTCACACCGCTGCGCTGTCACACCTCTGCGCTGTCTACGGCTGCGCTGTCCACGGCGGCGCTCTGTCACACGGCTACGCCAGGGCCGGGCAGCAAGTCGACGTCGCCGGCGTGCATCGGCTCGCCGCAGTGGGCGCAGCGCAGGTCGACACCGCTGATCTCACCGCACGCGTGGTGGCGGTAGAGCACCGGCGGGCCGGCCTCACCCGCGAGCCACCTGTCGCCCCAGCCGGCCATGACCATGAGCAGGTCGACGAGTTCGGTGCCCTTCTGCGTCAGGTGGTACTCGTGCCGCGGTCGCTGGTCGTAGGGACGGCGTTCCAGCACACCCTGGTCGACGAGGTGGTTCAGCCGCTCGGTCAGCACCTTACGTGAGATCCCGAGGTCGGCCTGGATCTGTTCGAACCGGGTGAGCCCGACCCACACGTCGCGCAGGATCAGCGGCGACCAGGGCTCCCCGATGACGTCGAGCGTGCGCGCGATCGAGCACGCCATCTCGCCGAAGTTCGTGCGCTGCATGAAGCCAGTCTAACAATCGGGGTTCCTTTAGGGAACTTCGAAGTGCTACGGTCTTGGAGTTCCTTAAGGGAACTACAACTAGGGAGGGTTCACCGAGATGAGCAAGGTCATCGGCGCCCATGCCGTGTCGGTCGACGGATACATCACCGGTCGCGATCCCCGTGCCGGGCGCGGGCTCGGCGACGGGACGATGCTCTTCGACTGGTACTTCGACGGCGACACGCCCAGCCGGGTGTTCGACGGGTTCCGGCTGAGCGAGCCCAGCGCCCGGGTCTTCGACGCTCTCGCCGCGCGGGTGGGCGCCGTCGTGGCGGGACGCAACACCTATGAGGACTCCGACGGCTTCGGCGGCGGCAGCCCCCACCCGACGGCCCGGTTGTTCGTTCTCAGTCACCGGCCGGCGCCGAAGACGAGCGAGCGGCAGACCCTCGTCACCACCGGCATCCAGGACGCGATCGCGGCGGCCCGCGAGGCGGCCGGCGGCAAGGACGTCGGCCTCATGGGCGGCGGCGTCGTGACCGAGGCGCTGAAGGCGGGCCTCGTCGACGAGGTGATCCTCCATCAGGTGCCGATCCTGCTCGGCCGCGGCCGGCCCTTCTTCCAGCCGCTTCCCGGGCATGTGCGCCTCCGCCTCGTCGAGGCCGTCCCGGCGCCCGGTGTCACCCACCTTCGTTACGAGGTCGAACGATGACCTCGTCGTCCGCCGACGATCACCGGCAAAAGTCCGCCCACAACCCACTCCAGGAGATGACCATGACGCTCGACCCCACTGTGCGCCGCGTGCTCGACGGCACACCTCTCGCCCACCTCGCCAGCGTCCTGCCCGATGGCGCCCCCCACACCGTCCCGGTCTGGATCGGGACGCACGGCGACCACATCGTGTTCCTCACGGGTCCGGGCTCGCGCAAAGCTCGCAACCTGCGCCGCGATCCGCGGGTCGCGCTCTCCCTGACTCCGCCCGGCGACCCGTTCCAGCCGGTCGTCGTCCGCGGCCGCGTCGTCGAGTGGCTCGAAGGCGACGCCGCCTGGACGATCGTCGACCAGCTGGCCGTCAAATACATCGGCCGGCCGTACTCGCGAGACGAGGAGCGCGTCGTCGCGGTCATCGAACCCGAGCGGCAGACGGTGGGCCTCGCCTGAGCGGCGGCCACTTGGCCGGCGCGCCCCCAAGTCCCGCTTGTCGAGCCGGGCCTGTGCCACCGTCGCCCGGGTACGACCTCAATCGCCGGCCCGGTCTGCGGCTCGTTGTCACAAGTCGGGACGTCGCCCTGTCTTCGAGGCGGACCGTACGTCGCGAGATGACAGGAACAGACCATGCCACCAACAGGCCCCGTGATCCGGATCCGGGTCCGGATGAGTGCTCGGGCCGTCGACGAGCCGCACCGTACGTCGAGTCAGCTCGAGCTGCTGTTCGATCTCACCTTCGTGGTCGCTGTCGCGGCCGTCACCGCGCAGCTCGCGCGCGACATCGCCGACGGTCACGGTCTGGCCGGGCTGGTGCCGTTCCTGCAGGTGTTCTTCGCGATCTGGTGGGCGTGGATGAACTTCACCTGGTTCGCCTCGTCCTTCGACACCGACGACATCGCCTACCGGCTGCTGACCATGGTGCAGATGGCCGGCGTGCTGGTCCTCGCCGCCGGTGTGCCCGCCGCCGCGAGCCACTCCGACTATGCCGTGATCACACTGGGCTACATCGTCATGAGGATCGGGCTCGTGGCCCAATGGCTGCGGGCCGGTCGCGAAGACCCGGCGAGGCGCCGCACCGCGCTTCGCTACGCCGGTGGTATCGCCGTCCTGCAGATGGGCTGGCTGTCACGGCTCGCCCTCGTGGAGACGGGAGTCCTGCCCTCGTCCCTCGGCCTGCCGTACTTCGCCTGCCTGGCCGTCCTGGAACTCGCGGTGCCATGGTGGGCGGAGCGGGCCGGGGCCACCAATTGGCATCCGCACCACATCGCCGAGCGCTACGGCCTGTCCACGATCATCCTGCTCGGTGAGAGCGTGCTGGCGGTGAGCAGAGGGGTCGGAAGAGCGCTGGAGGCGGACGCGGCCGGCGGCCCCTTCGTCGTGATCGCCGGTGCCGGTCTCGTCCTGCTGTTCGCGCTGTGGTGGTTGTACTTCCTCGGACCTGCGGGGAACGGTCTCAGTGGCCGCCGCCATCGGTCCTACCTGTGGGGATACGGCCACTACGGCATCTTCGCGGCTCTGGCGGCACTCGGTGCGGGGCTCGAGGTCGCGGTGGAGCGGAGCGGGCACGAGACCGGGTCCTCGCCGCTGGCGCTCGGCTACGCGATCGCCGTTCCGGTGGGCGTGTATCTCGCGCTGCTGTGCGCCGTGCACGTGCTCGTCGTCCCACAGCCCGTCCTCGTGCCCGCCGTGGTGCTGGGATGCGTGGTCGTCGTCCTGACACTGCCGCTCGCGACGCCCTGGACAGGCGAGGCCGGCGTGGCCGGCGTGGCCGGGGCGATCGCGGCCGTCTGCGTGCTGCTGACCGCCGTCACGATGCGGACGGCAGCCGCCCGCACCCGTCAGCGGCCGGAGAAGGATCCGACGGCAGCCGTCACAAGCCCGAGGGCTGTCCGGTCTTAGCTGGCGACCGGGCGGCGACGAGGCGGCCCGGCGGACCGAGGGGAACGCGATGAAGATCACGGTAGTCGGCGGAACCGGCCTGATCGGGTCGAAGCTCGTGACGAAGCTGCGCGGGCAGGGGCACGAGGCGGTGGCGGCGTCGCCGAACACCGGCGTCGACACACTGACCGGCGAGGGACTGGCCGAGGTGCTGGCGGGTGCGCAGGTGGTGGTCGACGTCTCGAACTCGCCGTCGTTCGAGCGGGCCGCGGTGCTGGAGTTCTTCGAGACCTCCACGCGCAACCTGCTCGCGGCCGAGGCGGCGGCGGGCGTGGGTCACCACGTCGCGGTGTCGATCGTGGGAACCGAGCGGATGCCGGACAACGGCTACTTCGCGGCGAAGATCGCACAGGAGCAGCTGATCGAGAAATCGGGAATCCCGTTCTCGCTCGTGCACTCGACCCAGTTCTTCGAGTTCGCCCGCGGCATCGCCGACGAGGCCACTGTGGACGGCACGGTGCACATCGCGCCCGTGCTCTTCCAGCCCATCGCGGGCGACGACGTCGCCGAGGCGGTCGGCCGGACCGCGGTGGGGTCGCCTCTGAACGGCAGGGTCGAGATCGCCGGCCCCGAGCGGTTCCGGATGGACGAGTTCTTCCGTCAGGCGCTGGCCGCCTGGGGCGACCCCCGTGAGGTGGTCACCGACCCGCACGCGCGCTACTTCGGCAGCGAGCTGAGCGAGCGGTCGCTGGTGCCCGTCGACGACGGCGCCGCGCTTGGCGCGATCCGCTACCACGACTGGCTCGACCGCGCCGTCACCGGCGCATAGTCCAGTCCATCCACACGGGTGCGCACGCGATGACCGTGGTCCCTCCGCCCCGCGGGCCGCCGCGGTCGTCGCGTCCCCCGGGCCGAGCCATCCGCACAGAACAGAACAGCACAGAACAGAGAGGATCGATGACCGCTCCGAGCGACGAGTACGGATTCCTGCACGAACTCGAGATCGAAGTCGAGGAGGAGATGATCGAGGCCGAGCGCGGCCTCCCAGAAGAGGCGGCCGCCCTGCCCATCGCCGAGTGGCTGTTCGACCCGACGGACGTCGAACGCGAGCGGATCGGCCTGCGAGGTCTGCTCGGCGCGGTCGAGGTGCTGGAAGACGGCCTCCTGCCCGCCGATCCCGTCGAGTAGAAGGTTCTCCCACACCGATATGCGTTCGCCCGGCCTTGGTCGAATATCAGTACCCAGCGCTGCCTGTAACCATCGGAGCCGCAGGTGTATTACCGCACGGCGACGTAGTCACCGAACTCGGATACGCCGGGGCATTTGCCCGGTGTAATAGTTCCTCATCTGGAATGCGTACGAGCCGTTGTTTGAGAGGTTCCAATAGGAACCGTACCTGAAGGAGCAGACGCCGGCGGCGGCCTGCGCCGGTTGGGCGGCGGTTGTCTCCTTCCTTGACGATTTGACCGATCGCAGTCAGATTCGGAATGTCATCCGATGAAGGGCGGGGGCTGTTGATCGAATTCGGCGTGCTCGGACCGCTGGAGGTGCGGCGCGACGGGGTGGCCGTGGCGGTGAAGCCGGCGAAGTGGCGTCGCCTGCTGGCATTGCTGCTGTGCAGGGCCGGGGAGCCGGTGGAGGTGCCGGCATTGATCGAGGCGCTGTGGAACGGCCGCCCGCCCGCCAGCGCGCGCAAGAACCTCCAGTGCTATGTGCATCGGCTGCGGCATTCGATCGCCGGACAGGAGCACATCGTGCACAGCGCGGCCGGGTACGCGATCATCGTCGGAGTGGACCAGGTGGACGCGCTGCGTTTCGCGGATCTGGTGGACCGCGGACAACGCGCCTATGACCGCGGGGATCTCGAATCGGCCGACGCCACTTTGCGGCAGGCGTTGGAACTCTGGCGGGGCACGCCGTACGCGGATGTCAGTGATGTCCCATTCGTGACGCAGGAGGTCCTGCGGCTGGAAGAGGCACGACTGCGCGCCCAGGAACTGAACGTTTCCGTGGATTTGGAGCTGGGCCGGCACAGTGCGCTGATCGGAGAACTGGGCCGGCTCGCCACGGCTCACCCGTATCGGGAGCGGCTGCGTTACTACTGGATGCTGGCGTTGTACCGCTCCGGTCGTCAGGCCGAGGCCCTGGAGGTCTTCCGCGACACGCGTGCCCTCCTGATCGAGGAACTCGGCATCGAGCCGGGGCCGGAGCTGCGTGCTCTCAACGAGCAGATCCTGCGCTCCGACCCTGCCCTCGGCCCCACGCGGGCCGCAGGACCGGTGGAGGTGCGCCCGGGCTTACCGGTACCGCGGCAGTTGCCGAGTGACGTGCCCGCTTTCACCGGCCGGGCGAGCGTCCTCCACGCGCTGGACCGGCTGCTGCCCGACGACGAGACGGCTCCGGCGGGCGCGGTCGCGATCCCCCTCCTGTCGGGCACCGCGGGTGTGGGCAAGACGACGCTGGCGGTGCACTGGGCACATCGCGTCGCCGCCCGGTTCCCCGACGGGCAGTTGTACGTCAACCTGCGCGGTTTCGACCAGAACGGGCCGGTGATGACGCCGGGCGAGGCGGTCCGGGGTTTCCTGCACGCCCTTGGCGTCCCGGCGGACGACATCCCGCCCGCCCTCGACGCGCAGGTGGCGTTGTACCGCAGCCTGCTGGCCGGTCGACGGGTGCTGGTGGTGCTGGACAACGCACGCGACGCCGAGCAGGTGCGGCCGCTGTTACCCGGCTCGTCCGGTTGCGCGGCGGTGGTGACCAGCCGCGAGCAGCTGACCGGTCTGGTCGCGATGGAAGGCGCCTGCCCGCTCACCGTGGACCTGCTCCCGGCCGCCGAATCCCGTCAGCTGCTCGCCGGTCGCCTCGGGGCCGGCCGGGTGGCGGCCGAGCCCCAGGCGGTGGAGGAGATCGTCACCGCGTGCGCGGGACTGCCCCTGGCACTGGCGATCGTGGCGGCGCGCGCCGCCACCCGGCCCGCGTTCCCGCTCGCGGCCGTGGCCGACGCGTTGAGCGACAGCGGCGATCTGTGGGCGGTGTTCTCCTGGAGCTACCGGACCCTCGGCGCCCCGGTGGCGCAACTGTTCCGGCTGCTGAGCCTGCATCCCGGCCCCGATGTCACGGTGCCCGCCGCGGCCAGTCTGGCCGGCGTGCCGGTGGCTCGGGCCCGGCGGCTGCTGGCCGAGCTGACCCGCGCCCATCTGCTCACCGAACAGGCCCCGGGCCGCTACGGCATGCATGATCTGCTGCGCGCGTACGCCGCCGAGCTGACCCGGCGGTGGGACGGCGGCACCGATCGGCACGCGGCGCTGCACCGGATGTTCGACCACTACCTGCACACCGCTCACAGCGCGGCGTTGCTGCTGGACCCGTCTCGCGATCCGCTTTCCCTCGTCCCGGCACAGCCGGGCGTGACCGTCCACCCCCTCATCGATCACGATGAGGCGCTGGCATGGTTCGCCGCCGAGCACACGGTTGTCATCGGCGCCGTCCAGCACGCGGCCGAGGCCGGGTTCGACACCCACGCCTGGCAACTGGTGTGGACCCTGGCCGATTTCCTGACCCAGCGTGGGCGCCACGACCCGAACGCCTCAGGGCTCGGCGACGACACCCTGACCCACTACCGGCACGCCCTGTCGCAGTGGGAGAAGCTGACCGAGTCATCCGGCAGGGGCCGGACCCATCTAAGCCTCGCCCTGGCGTTCGCCCGGCAAGCCGGCTACTCCGACACGCTCCGCCACTCCGAGCAGGCGCTTCACCTGTTCCGCGCAGCAGGCCATCAGATCGGACAGGCCTTCGCCCTGGTGGGGATGTGGTGGGCGCACGGTCAGCTCGGCGATCATCGTCGAGCCCTGCCCGCCTGTCAGGAGGTCCTGTCCCTGTACCTGCAGATCGGCGACCGCTACGGCCAGGCGGCCGCCTGGGACAGCCTGGGTCAGACCCTGCACCACCTCGGCCGGCACGCCCAGGCCGTCGCGAGCTATCAGGAGGCTCTCACACTCTTCCAGCAGCTCGGCGAACGGTATGGAGAGGCCTACACCCTCACCCGCCTCGGTGAGACGCAGCGCGCCGCGGGCGAGCACGAGGCCGCCTACCGAGCCTGGCTGCGCGCCCTTTCCATCCTCACAGAGCTCGGGCATCCCGACGCCCACACCCTGCGGACCAGACTGCACGCCCTCTTTTTCGCCCCGACTCACGACGTCGCAGCGGCCAGGTAGCACTCCGGCCGATGCCGAGGAAAGCCGATGCCACCGGCATCCGGAGGTCGTGACGCCCATCACAGGACTGACCGCTCACTTGCTCCCACCACGGACGTCTCCTGCTATTCCTACATAGTTACTAGGAATACCCCGAATACCCCGTCTCGGCAGGGACAGCGCGGAAAGGGGCGCAGCATGCCCGCGACGGGGGCGGCGGTCGCAGGGATCGACTCGTTCATCGTCTCGGGCAATCCGTTCTTGGAGGAGACGTACCGGTTCGGCGAGCAGGTGATGCCGCTGCTGCCGGTGACGCACGACGACCCCGGCCCGCTGCGGCCCGCCGGCTACACCCGGCCGCGGACCGCCGCGCCGTCGCCGACCGGCGGCTCCTCGCTCGTCGCCGCCGGCTGACCCGGCGAAACGCGGCGACCTCGCCGGGCACGGCCCTGCTCCGGCGAGGTCGCCGGCCGCGGCTCCCGCTGCTCGGCCCCTCCGCTCCCGCGCGGGAGGGCGGCTACGGCGTGCGGGGAAGCCGGACCGTGACGAGGAGACCCCCGTCGGGGCGGGCAACGAGGTCGAGCGTCCCGTCGTGGGCGCGGACGATGCTGTGCACGATGGCCAGGCCGAGGCCGACGCCGGCGTGTTCGCCGGTGCGTACGCGTTCTGTTCCGCGCCGGAAGGGCTCGGTGAGGGTCGGCACCAGTTCCGGTGGGAGCCGAGGGCCCGTGTTCTCGACCCGCAGCACGCTGGTGTCCACGTACGCCTCGGTGTGGACCGTCACGGTGCCGCCGGTGGGGATGTTGTGCACGATGGCGTTCTGGACGAGGTTCGTCACCATCCGCAGCAGGAGCTCGGCGGAGCCGCTGGTCCGGGCCGCCCCGCCGGTGACGTCCAGTGTGATCCGGCGCTGTTCGGCGAGGGGCAGCAGTGTCTCGGTGGCCTCTTCGGCGACGAGGGAGAGGTCGACGCTCTCGCGGGTGAAGTTTCCGCGGTCGCCGCGGCTGAGCAGCAGGAGGGCCTCGGTGAGCTCGATCGCCCGCTGGTTGACGGTGTGCAGGCGTTCGATGAGTTCGTCCCGGTCCCGTGTGGGGTCCTTGCGGGCGACGTCGAGGAGCGTCCGCGAGATCGCCAGCGGGGTGCGCAGTTCGTGGGAGGCGTTCGCGGCGAACCTCCGCTGTTCGGCGACGTGGGATTCGATCTGTTCGAGCATGGTGTCGAAGGCGTCGGCGAGTTCCCGGAATTCGTCCTGGCGGCCCTTCATACGGATCCGGTGGGACAGGAATCCACTCGCGGTTTTCCGGGTGGCATCGGTGATCTGTGTGAGGGGTGCGAGCATCCGGCCGGCGAGGAGCCATCCACCCATCAGGCCGAACGCCAGCAGAAAGGCCAGCGCTTGGGCCGCGCGGGGGACGAAGGCGCGCTGGAGGTCGGTGCGGTTGGGGATGAACGGCGGGGCCGGCGCCCAGGGCCCGCCGCCCCTCAGTCCGGTGATCCACACACCGTCGGGTACGTAGCGCAGCAGGAACACCCACACCACGGCCAGCAGGAGAGCGCCGGCGAGCATGAGGAACGCGGCGTAGCTGATGGTGAGTTTCAACCGGGCGCTGAGCCCTGGGGGCCTGCTCATGCGTGCCTGTTCATGGGTGCCTGCTCATGCGTGCGTGATCATGGGTGCGTGTTCATGGGTGCCTGCTCATGGGTGCCTGTGTCCGTGCCGGTGTCGATCCGGTAGCCGACGCCGGGCACCGTGGCGATGAGCCAAGGTTCGCCGAGTCGTTTGCGCAGCGCGGAGACGGTGATGCGGACGGCGTTGGTGAACGGGTCGGCGTTCTGGTCCCAGGCCCGCTCGAGGAGCTCTTCGGCGCTGACGACGCCGCCCCCGGCGGCGACGAGGACTTCGAGCACGGCGAACTGCTTGCGGGTGAGCGCGACGTAGCGTCCGTCGCGGAAGACCTCCCGGCGGAACGGGTCCAGCCTCAGGCCCGCGATCTCGATGACCGGGGGCCGGGCGTGCGCGCGCCTGCGGTCGAGCGCACGCAACCGCATCACGAGCTCTCGAAGGTCGAACGGCTTGGTGAGGTAGTCGTCGGCGCCGAGCTCGAACCCGGACGCCTTGTCGTCGATCCGGTCGGCGGCGGTGAGCATGAGGATCGGGATGCCGCTGCCCGACGCGACGATCCGCCGGGCGACCTCGTCACCGGACGGGCCGGGGATGTCGCGGTCGAGGACCGCGAGGTCGTAGGAGTTGACGCTGAGCAGTTCCAGGGCGGCGTCGCCGTCGCCGGCGATGTCGGCGGCGATCGCCTCCAGCCGCAGACCGTCACGGACGGCTTCGGCCAGGTAGGGCTCATCTTCCACGATCAGCACGCGCATGTCTGAAACCTACGCAGCACAACATATCGCCAACGTATGCGAAGACCTGCGCACACCGGACACGCGGCTCACCCTGCCGACGCCGGCGCGGGGCGAGGCCGGTCCGACGGAGCTCGCGCCGCCGTGACGCGCCACCAGCGGCGCGACGCCAGCGCGGCCAGCACGGCGCCGGCGGCGTTGACCAGTACGTCGTCCACCGAGGACACCCGGTCAAGCCGCAGGACGTACTGGGCGATTTCTACCGCGACCGAGCAGCCTGCCCCGAGCGCCAGGATCCGCGGCACGGACGCCATCGCCGCGAACCGCATCGGGGCGAAGAACCCCAGCGCCGCGAAGATCAGCAGGTTGCCGCCGATGCCGATCGGCCCCATCGTGAGCAGGTCCCGGAGCGGGATCAGACTCAGCCGGCCGGGGACGATGCCGGCCCCCGGGCCCGGCATCATGGTGATCCATACGAACGGCACCGTCCCGTAGACCATGCCCACCTCGGCCAGCGACGTCCGCCACGCCGATGCGGCGCCGGCGGCACGCCGCCCGCGCGCCAGCGCCCACACCACCAGAGCGGCCAGCGGCAGCGCGACCAGCGTCATGAGCAGCACGCCGTTCTCCGTGTCGTAGCAGCCGTGCCACCGCCCGGCGAAGCACTTCGGGGCGGACATCAGGAGCGGCCGCCGTACGACGAACGCCACACCCGCCAGGCCGAGGATCGCCAGGCCGGCGAGCACGACCCCGCGCGTGCGGCGGGGCGGTGCGGACAGGGATGCGCTCCGGTTCATCAGCCGCCCGACCCCCCGCCCGTCCCCCCATCGGGCGAAACCCCGGTGACGGCCTGCATCTCCCGCCCGATCATGTCCTGCAGCGACACGCCCTCGCTGTTGCCGAGAATGACGCCGACCCAGCCGGTGTCCGGGTAGATGCTCCAGTTCGCGCCGACACCCGGGTTGCCACCGGCTCGCTGGAACATCCACTGGCCGCCGACGATCTCGATCGCGATCCCGTACGCCCCGAACGACGCCGGCCCATGAGGGATCTTGGCCGCGGTGAGCACGTCGGCCCAGGGCCGGTCCAGCAGCGTGCCGTCGCCCAGCGCCCGCGCGAACCGGACCAGATCCGGCGCGGTGGCGAAGCCGCCGTCCCCGGGGGCGTCGATGAAGGCACGGCCCGGGTTCTTGCCCAGCATGTACGAGGCGGGGCTGCCCTTGTCGAGGTTGCGGAGGGCGTCCACCTGGCTGCCGTCGGCCAGCGTCATGTACGGATGCGCGATGTTCCTGCCGGTGAGCCACTGCGGCCTGGTGTAGAACGCCGAGCCGGTCATGCCGCACCGCTTGAAGATGTTCTTCTCGACGTAGTCCCAGTACGTCATGCCGCTCACAGCCTCCACGATCAGCGGGGGGATGGTGGCCTCGGCCTCCTGGTGGGTGGTGCTGGGAACGCCCGGGACACCCACCGGTTTCGCCAGCCGGGTCCGCCGCTCGTAGTAGTCGTGCACCTCCTCCCGGCTCTGGAAGACGCGATGCACGTCCTCCGCCGGGCTGTCGAGCCCGGAGGAGCCGGACAGCAGGTGGTGGATGGTCACCTTGGCGGCGACGTCCCTGGCGAAGCCCTTCAGGTATTCGCCCACCGGGTCGGACAGCCGCAGCTTGCCCCGCTGCGCCAGCTGCAGAATGGCCACCGCGTGGAACGGTTTGCCGGCCGAGCTGAGGCTGAACGCGGTGTCCTCGTGGTTGGGAATCCTCTTCTCCCTGTCCGCCATGCCGTAGCTGCGGGACAGCACCGTGCGGCCCCGATGCGACAGCATCACCACACCGGAGAACTTGCCCTCGGCGGCCAGCTGCGCCACGTACCGGTCGTAGGCCCCGCCGGGCAGGGTGTCCCGCGGGATCCGGTCGCGCCGGGACGAGCCGGGGGGAGACGAGGCGGCGTGCCCGGCCCCGGCGCTCACCAGCGGCCCGCCGGCCGTCACCATACCGGCGGCCGCCAGCCCGCCCCATTTGACCAGCCTCCGCCGGTCGACGCCCCGTGTCGAACTCGCGTCCATGATCACGGCCCTTCCTCGGTCGACGAATCCGGCGCTGACAGTGATGCGCGCTGATTCACGCCCTCATCGAAGACGCGAGGCTGTTGCGGTGGCGTATGCGGTTTTCGATACGTCCGCGATACACCGCGGCCAGACCGCCAGGCCCGGCGTGACCGCCCCGTGATGCGCGGCGAACCGGGCATCGGCGGCGAACAACCGCCCGATGCGGGCGTGCATCGAATGGGTGCGGTCGAAGTACCGCGACACCGGACGCTGTCGCCCCAGCGGTCCTCGGCCTCGCCGGCCCAGGCGGGCTGCCAGTCGTCGCCGACGATCTCGACCTGCTCCTCCGGCGTCGGCCGCATGCCGGCGCTCGACTGGGGGCGTTCCCGGCTCTCCTGGAACGCCCCCGGTCGAGCCGCGGATGTCAGGCGACGTTCGCCGTGGCCGAACTCCGCTGCTTGGCGGGCGTACCGGCGAAGGCGGCCTTCCAGGTGCCCGAGCCGCCGTCGTCCACCTTCACGCTGTACTGCCCCCGCGCCCCCGTACGCGCCGAGCCGACATACGTGTAGCGGGCGGCGCCGGCCTTGCGGAAGTAGACGGCGATCGTCTGGGCGTCCAGGCCCGACCGGCCGGAGGTCAGCGACCCGGAGAGCGTCAACAGCCCGGCACGCCTCTCGTCCCGGGACCGCTTCGCCGTCTCCTCGCCCGCCGAGGCGGTGATGGTCAGCGAGGTGGCCGCGGTGGCGGGCCGGGTGTCCTTCTCCGCCTCCTTCTGCTGCGGAGCCTGCCCCGGGGCCTGCTTCGGGGCCTGCTGGGGGGTGGTCGCGGCCACGGGTCGCGGGGCGCCCTGCTTGCCGGTGGCCGCGAAGGCCGACGCCGTCGGGACGAGCACGCCGGCGCCGACGGTGGCGGTCAGCAGTCCGGCGATCACTTTCACACGCATTTGTTTCCTCCTCGGGAGAACCACCGGCGCGGATCGCAACGATTGGAGAGGGCGTCCGCACCGGATTTCGCCAACACCGGAAACGTATCGGCGCTTTTCGCTGCCGAGGCGATTCTCAAACAACCGCAGCCCGCTTATCCGATTCTCATCACACCAGGTCAGAGGAGGTTGTCCCGCGATTTCTCCCTATCGCGGCGTGACCTTTCCGGCGAGAAAGTCTCATCCGATGTTCAGTTCCCATGAGAATTCGATGAGGCGGTGCCGCGGCCCCTTCAGCGTCTTCTCAGACGCCGTACGGGCCGTTCACGCGAGCCCGTGGACGGAACCCCGCTCCGCGGCGCCGCTCCCGATGCCGGGACGTCACGGCACACTTGCGGGCATGACAACCGCCCCCCAGGCGCCGACGTGGACCACCGCCGCCCGGCGCCACCGTTTCGCCGCCTTCCTGGTCGACAACCTGATCCTTCTCGCAGCCAACACCCTGATCGGACTGGTGCTGGGGACTGCCGCCCAGCCCGAGGCCGGCGAGGCGGACTACCTCACCACGCTGCTCGACCCCTACGCGGAGGGCGGTTGGCCCCTGCAGATCGCGATCATCGCTGCGAACGCCGCCTATTTCTGGGTGCAGCACGCCCTGTGGGGCCAGACGCCCGGCAAGCGCCTGTACCGCCTGAAAGTGGTGGCCGCCGCGACCGGAGCGACACCGGCCCATCGTCAGGTGGGGATCCGGACGCTCGTCCACCCTCTCCTGAGCTCGGCGGCCCCGTATCTCGGGCCGGTTCTCTACCTCGTCGACGCCCTGTGGATCTTCGGCGACCCCGGGCGGCGCTGCCTGCACGACGTCATCGCCGGGACCGTCGTGGTGGACGTGCCCGCCTCCGGCGCGAAGGCGCCGAGGGCGTCCGGATTCCTGATCGGGCTCGTCGTCCTCGTTTCCGTCTTCGCCGCCTTCGTGCTGGTCACCACGCTGCTGGCGGCATAGTCGCCGGTCACCGCTCGTCGGCCGGGGCACCGTACCCGGACGCCCGGAACAGGAAGGATGCCCAGGAGCGGTAGGGCCGCCACGCCTCGGCCACCTTCCGGTACGCGGCTGGCGGCGCGTCCTCCGGCAGGCCGTACGCCTCGCGCAGGATCGCGAACAGGCGGGGTTCGTCGCCCGGGAACGCGTCCGGCGCGCCCGCGCCGCGGATCAGGATCAGGCCGGCCGAGAACGGCCCCACGCCGGGCAGGGCGCGAAGCTCGGCCAGCGCCTCCTGAGGGTCGAGCGCGCGCAGGTGCTCGGCGGTGAGCACGCCGTCGAGCGCCGCGCGGGCCAGCCCGCGCAGCCACTCCTCCTTCTGCGCGGGCAGGCCGAGACCGCCCGCCTCCAGCAACGTCATGGGCGGGGGGAAGGCGGTGTACGGCTCCCCGTCCACGATCACCCGCGCGCCGTACCGCTCCGCGATGCGCTGCTTGATCCGGGCGGCGATGAGCATCGACGAGCGCTGCACGATGACCGCCCAGCAGGCCGCCTCCCAGGGGCTCCAGAAGCACAACGGCCGCAGTCCGGGGCTCTTGCGCTGCAGGTCGCCGAGAACCGGGTCGGTCTCACCCGCCTCGGCGAAGCCGGAGCCGTCCACGTCGAGGGACAGGATGCGCGCCACCTCGCTCCGGATCGCCGGCCCGGCGGCCCGCGTCGTGGCCACGGCGACGCCGGCGGGCGCGGCGGTCACGGCCACGCCGATCGGCAGCCAGTCGGACTCCGCGCAGTAGGCGAAGCGCAGCGCCCGCCCGTCGGAAGGGAGCCCGCTGGTGGCCGGCCAGTCCTCGACGAAGCGCAACGTGGCGCCGAAGTCGAACGGGCCCTGTGCCGTGAGCGTGAAACCATGCCTGGTCATGGGCCTCATCGTACGAGCCCGGACAGACAAAGGATCTTGCCGCCCGGTGCGACCGCCGCCCATCCCCGCCCCGCCGGCACGCCACGAGACCCCGCCACCCCACCCGAAAGATTTCGGACTAGGACTTGCAAGTTTCACGGTTCTCATACCACTCTTGTTGCCTATACGGGATTTGCGGAGCAACCCAAACCGGACTAACCAGCACTTATATCCCATCGCGGAACAGGGCATCGTGGCGAAAATTTCGGTGACATGTGGTAAGTGGAGGCGGGATCACCCTGCCCGGCCTGCTTGCCCACCGCGCGCAGGAGCAGCCCGGCCGTGGCGTGCGCGGGCTGTGCATCCGACCGCGCCAGGACGGGGTCGTACGAGAGGAAGGTGCGGCGTGACGGCGGAGGAGTACACGCGCCGGCTGGCGCAGTTGATCTCAGAGGTGTCGGATGGCGAGATCACCGTCGAGGAGGTGCTCGCCGCCGGACACTCGCTGTCGGCGCTCGGCCTCACCTCGCTCGCGCGGATCCGGCTCATCGACGCGATCGAGCACGCTTTCGGCGTCGAGATGGACCTGAGCGACGAGCTGGCCACCTTCGAGGACGTCGGCACCCTGTCCGCCCTGGTGGCCCGGGCCACGCCCGTCGGAGGGACGACACGCGCATGGTGACGGTGGCGTTCAGCGGCGCGCGGGACGGAGAGGCGCCGCTGACCTGGGGACAGCGACTGATATGGCGGGCGGTCCACCTGATGGGCGACAGCCAGACGTTCCTGAGCTGCCCGTGGGTGCTCCCGGTGTACGGCAGACGCGACCTCGGCAGCGTCCTGGACGCGCTGCGCGTGCTGCTCGAACGCCACGAGAGCCTGCGTACGACCTTCGCCCTCACTCCGGAGGGGCCGGTGCAGCGGGTCGCACGCGGTGGCGAGCTGACCGTGGACGTCGTGGAGGCGGGACAGGACCGGGCGCTGCGGGTCGCCGAGCGGGTCGCGGGCGAGCTGGGCCGGACGGCCTTCGTCCACGACCGGGACCTGCCGCTGCGCTGCGCCCTCGTCGTCAAAGGTGGCCGCCCGATGGCGCTGGCGATCGCCTTCTCCCATCTCGCGGTGGACTTCCAGGCGCTGAACACGCTGTCGGAGGAGTGGAAAGTCCTGCTGCGCGGCGAGAAACTGCCGCCCGCCGAGTGGCAGCCGATGGACCAGGCGGCCGCGGAGCGCGAGGAGCCCTACCCCGCACGCTCGGCCAAGTCCATCCGATACTGGCACTCCGTGCTGGCGGACGGGCCGCTCGACGTGTTCGACCATCCGCCGCGCGAGGCGGACGACCCGCGGTTCATCGAGGTCGGCATGGAGTCGGCGGCGCTCGCCGTCGCGGCGCAACGGCTGGCGGAGCGCTGGACGATCAGCACGACCAGCGTGCTGCTCGCCGCCTGCGCCACCGTGCTGGCGACGGTGAGCGGCCGCCCGCGCGCGGTCATGCAGCTCGTGCACAGCAACCGCCGCGACGCGCGCACCCACGCGATGGTCGGCACCGTGGAACAGGACGGCCTGTTCGTGCTCGACCTGCCCGCCACGGACTTCGCCGCCGCCTGCCGGGCCGCGCAACGGGGGGCGCTCAGGGCGTACCGCAACGCGCACTACGACCCGTTCGAGATGCAGGCCATGCGGGAGGAGATCGGCCGCCGCCGCGGCCGGGAGCCGGACCTCGACGCGTTCTTCAACGACAGGCGGACCGTCGGCACCTGGCCGGGACTGCCTCCCGTCGGCGCCGACGAGGACGTGGCCCGCCTCACCGGGCAGACCCGGACGTACGTCACGAACGCCTGGCCGGGTGTCCGGTTCAAGGCGTTCTTCACGGTCGTCTCGGCCCCCGACACCGGGAAGCTCAGCCTCATCGTGGACACCGCCTACCTGCCCCGGGAGGTCGCCGAGGGCATGCTGCGCGGGGTCGAGGCCCTGCTGGTCCGCGCCCTCACCGAGGACGTCCCGATCACCGCGGTCCCCCGGATCTGCGGCATCGGCCCGTACGCGGGGAGCCCGACCTAAGTCGGCCAGGAACCGCGGGTAGCGCGCACGGCCGTCATCGGCGATCCGAGGGTGGGCGGTCAGGACTGCTGGACCGCCAGGCGCAGGCCGAAGCCGATGACGATGAGGCCGGTGAGCCGGTCCAGGGCGCGCTTGACCGCGGGCCTGCGCAGCCAGCCCCGCATCATGCCGGTGAACCCGATGAGGACGACGCTCCACACGAGCGCCTCGCACACGTGGACGCCCGCCAGAAGCACGCCCATCACCGCGTGTGGCACGCCCTCGGGCATGAACTGGGGCAGGACCGCGACGTAGAAGGCGCCCACCTTCGGGTTGAGCAGGTTGGTCAGCAGACCCCGCCGGAACGCCTGTCCCCACCCGGCGTCCGCCGGGCCGGGCTGCGCCGCGTCGTCCGCCCGGCTGTGGCGGCTGTGCCAGAGCATCCGGCCGCCCATCCAGATCAGGTACGCGACGCCCGCCCACCGCAGCACCTCGTACGCCACCTGGGAGGCGGTGAGGAGCGCGGACAGGCCGGCGGCCGTGAGCAGGCCCCACAGCAGGGTGCCGGCCTGGATGCCGAGCACCACGGCCCAGGCCGGCCTGCGGCCGGCGAGCAGCGACGTACGCAGGATCAGGGCGGTGTCCAGGCCGGGCGTGAGCGTGAGGAATGCCACGATGATCGCGAACGAGGCGAGCGCACCATAAATGTCCACGATCGGTCACCGTAGTCCACGCCCGCATCTCCGCATGGCGGGATTCCGGACGCGGGGCGGCGTCGGCGACGCGTCACGCAGTACGCGACGCGATCACGACGGCGCCAGGACCAGGACCGCGTGGTCGGGTGACACGCTCACCAGCCGGAGGCGGATGTCGCCGATCCTGCCGGGCCGTCCCATGGCCAGTGTCAGCCCGCCCTCCGTCCGGCAGCGGCCGTTGACGCAGTCCTGGCTGACGCCGGTGTTCATGCCTTCGACGTGGAAGGCGCCCCCGCCCGCTTCGAAGCGCAGTCGCAGCTCGCCCCGATCGAGCGAGACGATCGTGATCGCGTCGAGGCCGGTCTTCCGGTCGAGCCGCAGCCGGTCCCCCGGGCGGACCGTCACCTCGCAGTCCGCGTCCCGGCACGCCTGCGGGTCGTCCGCGGCCGTGACGGCCGAAGGGGCGGGCGAGGGCGAGGCCGCCACGGGAGACGTGGCCGTCGCCGGTCCACCCGTGGCAGCGGACCGCGGTTGCACCTCAGGCTGCGGCGACCCGCACGCCGTGAGCAGCACGGTCATCGGTACGGCGACGAGGCCGGCCCGGCCGACCAGGCGGGACGCGTACGGCCCTGGACGCATGACTCTCCCCCGCGACGGCTGCGCCGTTCCACGGCGCCGGCGACGGGCTGTCTCCGCCGTGGCGGGGACGCCCGGGCCCGATGCTCAACGTGGTCGAGCCTTCCCCCGGCGCGGCGGCCCCAATCGGAAGATCGGGAGTCACAGGCTGAGGGCGCCGGTGATCTGGCGGGCGGTCCTGCGTACGGCCGCGCCCAGGCGCGGCAGCGCCGCCGTCCCCACCACTCCCGCCGGGGCCGCGACCGCCACGGCCATGCACACCCCGCCGTCCGGGCCGAAGACGGGCGCGGCCGCGCAGCACACGCCCTCGGCGAACTCCTCCCGCGCGTAGCCCACGCCCTCCCCGCGAACGGCGGCGAGCTCGCGTTCCAGCGCGGCCGGGCCGGTCACCGTGCGGCCCGTCACCGTGCGGCCGGTCACCCGCCGCAGGGCCGGGGTGGCGAGGAACGCCGTGCGCAGGCCCGCGTCGTGGGCGAGGAGCACCTTGCCCGCGGCCGTGCAGTACAGCGGCGCCCGGTCCAGGCCGTCGGATGGCGATTTCACCCGGTTGTGCCCGTACAACCGCTCGACGTACGCGACCTCGAAGCCGTCCGGCACGGCAAGGTTGACCGTCTGCCGGGTGGCCTCGTACAGCTGGAGCAGGTGCGGCAGGACCGCCCTGCGGGAGCCGGGCAGGCGACGCCCCTGGATCGCCCAGCCGCGCGGCGCCACGAGGTCGGCGGCGCGTCCGCCGACCGTGTAGTCACCGCCCGTGCGCGTGACCAGGCCCCGCCGCTGCAGGGTGCCGAGCAGGCGGTGGGTGGTGGTTTTGGAGAACCCGGTGGATCGGTGCACCTGCGTGAGGTTCATCGGCCGCACGCCGGCGGCCAGGCACAGGAGGATCTCGATCCCGCGTTCCAGGCTGCCCAGAGCGGAGGCCGCCTCCGCCCGGCGGGCGCGATCCGACGCTGCTAACAAGCCCACCCCGCGACGCTCGTGAGATAGATCCTTACAGGCCAGCGGTCACCCTAGCCGCGCCGCGCCGCGCATGAGGGGAGAACGCGGTTACTACGCGGGCGTCGCCAGCCCGGCCTGACGGCCGACTCCGTCGCACTGGTTCACCGGTCCTCTCCCTCGACGGCGGCCTGCAGCGTCCTCGAACCGCCGGCCGGGGAGCTGCACCGAGCCCCCCGGCCGGCGCCGGGCCTCAGTTCACCTCGACGCTCTCCAGTACGCCGAGGGCGTCGGGGACCAGGACGGCCGCCGAATAGTAGGTGGTCACCAGGTAGGAGATGATCGCCTTGTCGTCGATGCCCGTGAAACGCACCGACAGGCCGGGCTCGTACTCGTCCGCCAGCCCGATGCGGCGCAGGCCGACCACGCCCTGCTTCTCGGCGCCGGTGCGCATCACCACGATCGAGCTGAGCCCGCCCTCGGTGACCGGGATCTTGTCGCAAGGCAGGATCGGCACCCCCCGCCACGCCATGACCGTCGCCCCGTTCACCTCGGTGACGTCCGGATACACCCCGCGCCGGGTGCACTGCCTCCCGAAGGCGGCGATCGCCCGGGGATGGGCGAGGAAGTAGTGCGAGCTGCGCCGCCGGGCGAGCAGCTCGTCGAGGTCGTCGGGGGTGGGCGGGCCGGAGCGGGTGTGCACGCGCTGCTTGAGATCGGCGTTGTGCAGCAACCCGAAGTCGCGGTTGTTGACCAGCTCGTGCTCCTGACGCTCCCGCAACGCCTCGATCGTCAGCCGCAACTGCTGCTCGGTCTGGTTCATCGGCTCGTTGTACAGATCCGCCACCCGCGAATGCACCCGCAGAATCGTCTGCGCCACACTCAGCTCGTACTCACGCGGCCCCAGCTCGTAGTCGACGAACGTCCCCGGCAGCGTCGCCTCACCCTCATGCCCCGCCGCCAGCGCGATCTCCGCCTCGCCATACCGGTTCACCGGCCGCGCCATGGGGGGACGGCTGAGATGCGCGCGCAGGCCACCGGATAAGGCGGTCAAATTGTCCAGCGCCGGGCGCTCGAGGACGAGAACGATGCAGGAGGTGAGGGCCCTGGCGGGCGCGGCCCCCGGACCGGTGAGGTCGCCCAGGTGATCTCCGTCGGCCAGGACCTGGAGCAGTGCCTCGCCGCCGTACGCGCCGACGCCGACGCGTGTGATCTTGCCGTGGGCGACGAGCACCACCTGTCCCGGCGGCACCGGATCGTCCGGGCGCAGGTCGTGCTGGACGAACCGGTCGGCCAGCGCCCCGAGGGTGTCCAGGTCGCCGAACCCGCGCAGGGACGGCAGCTCGCACAGCTCGGCCGGGACGACCCGCACCCGGGCTCCGGTGGAGACGAAGCTCACCCGTCCGTCCCCCACCGTGCAGGTGAGACGGCGGTTGACCCGGTAGACGCCGCCCTGGACGTCCGTCCACGGCAGCACGCTCAGCAGGTGCCGGGGAGTGATCTCCCGCATCTGCGGCGGCGTCTTGGTGGTGGTCGCCAGGTTCCGCGCGGCGGCCGTGCTCAGGGTCAGACGCGACGCGGTCATGACGCCCCCACCGGGAGCGGATCAGCGGGCGCCGTGAGATCGGACGGCGCGAGGGCGGGCGCCGTCACGGACGACGCCGTGAGCGCCGGCGACCCGTGAGCGGGCGACGCCCTGTGTGCCGCCGGCGCCAGGGAGAGGATTCGCGCGGTGGCCGTGCCGAGGCCCGTCGGGCCCTGGGACCACCGGGCCACCGGGCCCCTGCGCAGTTCCTCCTCGAAGTAGCGCCGGGACCGCTCGTGCCAGCGCAGGATCGCCGCCATCCAGTTGCGCAGGTCGGACACGTATCCCGCGATCGAGTCGCGCACGTCCTCCCGCGCCTCGATGCGGTCGAGCAGGGCGGGCAGGTCGACGGTGGTGATGTGCTCGAACTGCCTCATCCGGCTGGTCATGAGCGCGTCCACCACGGTCACCGCCTCGTCGGGCGCGCAGCCGAGGAAGGTGCCCAGCACCACGACGGCGTTGTGCATCTCCCCCTCGAACTGGACCTCCTTCTGGTAGGAGAACAGGTCGTTCAGCAGACACGCGTAGTCCTGCGCGGCATCGGTCATGCCGAGGAACTCGCGGGTGCGGTGGATCTCCATGGGGATGACCCGGCCCGGCGCCAGCCTGGCCAGGCTCATCGTCATCTGCGAGCCGAACGTCCTGCGCCGCATCTCGATGTAGTCGATCGGCTCGGGCACGCGGTGCTGGGCCTGGTTGGCCAGCTCCCACACCCAGCTGTCGATCATCTCTTCGACCGCGACGCGGAAGGCCTGGCGGGAACTCTCGGGCAACGGCCCGGCGGTGCGCGGCCACAGGTCGGCCAGCCCGCGTTCCAGCCCGGTCATCGGGGTCAGACGCGGAACGAGGTCCAGCGGCATGAACTCCTTGAGCCGCCGGTTGCCGAGCTTCGCGCCGACCAGGTCGCGCGCGGGCCCGTAGACCCGGGGATAGTAGTCGTCGCCGTACGTCCCCCAGGCCAGCCAGTTGGTGGCCAGGATCAGCTCTGCGGCCGTGGCGTCCGGGTTGATGCCGGACGCGCACAGGGCGAGGTCGAAGCCGACGAGCTGCGGTTCGTTCCACACGGCGGTCGCGGGAATGCCGGGGACCCCGTCGAAGAAGCCCATGGCGGCACACCATTCGACGTCCGCCGTTCGCGCCTCCTCCAGATGCGGGTTGTCGCGCACCTCGAACGGCATGTACGGCTTCGGCGGCCGTACCGAGACCTGCTGGTACGGCGTGTGCGTGTGGTTGCGCAGGCCGCCCGCGCCCGTGAGGTGGGCGCGGGAGACGTTCACGCCGAGCGGCCCGGGGAGGCTCCCGGACTTGGTGTAGCGGCTGGAGGCGGTGTGCCAGGCGTGTCCTCCCGCCTGCCAGTCCTGCAGTCCCTTCACGTAGCTCAGGACCAGCGCCTGCTCGGGCGGCAGGACCCCTTCGTCGGTGAAGAGGGCCGGAAGCTCGGTCAGCGCGGTGTGCTCGAACTGGTGCAGCCGGGAGGTGAGCAGATCGTTGGTGATCTCCACGGCCCGCGCGGTGTCGCAGCCGAAGAAGCGCTCGCAGACCAGCACGCAGTTGGACAGCTCGCCCTCCTTCAGCACCTCCCGCTCGTAGGAGAACAGGTCGTTGCGCAGGTGCACGGCGTCGGCGAACGACTCCGTCAGCACCCGGATCGGCCGGGAGCCCGCCAGCCGGGCCGGCAGCTCCGCCCCGGCCGCGTGCTCCACCAGCGCGGCCGACCACGGGGCGCCGCCGACCTTCCTGCGCTCCTCGATGTACTCGATCGGGTTGGAGACGGCCTCCCGCTCGATGTGGAACAGCTCCCACATCGACTCCTGCAGGAGGTCACGGGTGACCCGGACGAACCGGCGCCGCCACGCCTCCGACATGGCGGGCACGGTCCTGGGCCACAGGTCGGCCAGGCCCCGCTCGACGGGATTGGACGGCTCGGGCGGGTCGTCCGACATGAACGCGTCCAGCCGGTCCAGGTAGTCCTGGGCGCCGTCCAGGTCCCTGCTGCGCTTGAACGTCTCCAGGAAGTGGTCGTCGAAGTAGAAGACCCACACGTACCAGTCCGTGACCAGGTCCAGTTCGGGGGCGGAGCAGTCGGGATGGGTGTAGGCGCACATCAGGCCGTAGTCCATCGCCTCGAGCGACTCCTCGGTCCAGATGTCCGGGTCGTCGAGCATGCCCATGTCCGCCGCCCACCCCCGGGTGTGCGCCCGGGCGGTCTCCACGTGCGGGTTCAGCCGCGGCGGATAGGGGAGGTAGAAGTCCGGCAGCCGGTAGGAGGACATCAGAGGACCTCGACACTCTCCAGGATGGCGAGGGCGTCGGGGACCAGGACGGCCGCCGAGTAGTAGGTGGTCACCAGGTAGGAGATGATCGCCTTCTCGTCGATGCCCATGAAGCGCACCGACAGGCCGGGCTCGTACTCGTCCACCAGCCCGGTGCGGCGCAGGCCGACCACACCCTGGTCCTTCTCGCCCAGGCGCATGACCATGATCGAGCTGATGCCCTTGTCGTTGACCGGGATCTTGTTGCACGGCAGCATCGGGACCCCGCGCCAGGCCGGCGCCTTCTGGCCGTTGATGTCCACCGTCTGCGGGTAGATTCCCCTGCTGTTGCACTGGCGGGCGAAGGCCGCGATCGCCTTGGGGTGGGCGAACATGACGCTCGGGTTCTTCCACACCATGGTGAGCAGCTCGTCGAGGTCGTCGGGGGTGGGCGGGCCGGAGCGGGTGTGCACGCGCTGCTTGAGATCGGCGTTGTGCAGCAACCCGAAGTCGCGGTTGTTGACCAGCTCGTGCTCCTGACGCTCCCGCAACGCCTCGATCGTCAGCCGCAACTGCTGCTCGGTCTGGTTCATCGGCTCGTTGTACAGATCCGCCACCCGCGAGTGCACCCGCAGAATCGTCTGCGCCACACTCAGCTCGTACTCACGCGGCCCCAGCTCGTAGTCCACGAACGTCCCCGGCAGCGTCGCCTCACCCTCATGCCCCGCCGCCAGCGCGATCTCCGCCTCGCCATACCGGTTCACCGGCCGGTCCGGGTCCTCGTGGTAGGCCTGCACGTGCTCACGCAGGCTGTCCGACAGGGTGAGCAGCCGTTCGAACTCCTCCCTGCCGAGGGTGAGCACGGTGCACGGCGTCACGGCCTTGACCGTCCACTCCCACCGCGCGTCCGTGTTCACCAGCATCTGCTCGCCGACGTACTCGCCGTCGGCCAGCACGCCGAGCAGCGTCTCGTTGCCGTACGCCCCCTGGCCGAGCTTGTCCACCTTGCCGTGGGCCAGGAGCACGACCTCGTCCATCGGGGTGCCGGCCTCGGCGATGACCTGGCCGGCCTCGTACTCCCTCTGGGTGAACAGGTCCGCCATCGCGGCGAGCACGTCGGCGTCGTCGTAGCCGCGCAGGGCGGGAAGCTCGCACAGCTCGGCGGAGATGACCCGCACGTCCGCCCCGGTCGCGACGAACGTCACCCGCCCGTCGGCCATCTGGTAGGTCAGCCGCCGGTTGACCCGGTAGGCGCCGCCCACCGCCTCGATCCACGGCAGCACGCGCAGCAGATGACGGGAGGTGATCTCCTGCATCTGCGGCTGGGTCTTGGTCGTCGTGGCCAGGTTGCGCGCGGCCCTGGTGCTCAGGCTGAGCCGGTTGTCGTTCGGCATGGTGGTTTCGGTCACAGCACTTCACCCCATCTGTTGTCGGCACGGCGGCCGGTGTTTCGGTGACTGGTCACGCTCGTCGCCGAGCGGCGGAGGGGGGAGAGAAGATCAGGGTCGTTCCTGCCGGGGTCGCCCCGGCCCACCTAGGGCCGCGCGTGGGCGCACCAGGCGTGCCAACGGCACCAGGTGCGGCGCGCAGCCGTACGGCCGGGCGCGGAGGAGGCCGGAGGGGCCGCGGCGGCGGAGGTCGTGGGAAGGGCGGGCGTGCCGGTCGCACGCCTCACCGGACGCGGCGGGTGAGCCGCTCGGTGAGCACCGCGAGCGCCCGCGCCGCCTCCGGGGCGATCGCCTGGTCGCGCAGCGCCTCGATCGCCTGCCCGGCCCGCATGGCGATGAGCTCCTCGACCTCGTCGAGGGCGCCGGTGTCCACGATGACCTGCCGGAGCTCGGCGGCTCGCCGCTCGTCCAGCCCCGGGTCGCCGTGCCAGGTCCGCAGCAGGTCCCGTTCGGGTCCCCGTGCCCGCGCGTACGCGTGCGCCATGAGCACGGTCCGTTTGCCCTCGCGCAGGTCGTCGAGGACCGGTTTGCCGGTGACGGCGGGATCGCCGAAGACGCCGAGGACGTCGTCGCGCAGCTGGAACGCCTCCCCCAGCGGCAGTCCGAACCGGGAGTAGGCCTCCAGCAGGGCGGGCGGCGCCCCGGCGAGCGCCCCGCCGATCTGCAGCGGGCGCTCGACCGTGTATCGGGCGGTCTTGTAGCGGATGACCGTCAGGGCCTGTTCGACGTCCGCGTCCGCGCGCGTGTGCGCCAGGATGTCGAGGTACTGCCCGGTGACGACCTCTGTGCGCATCCGGTTGAACAACTCACGCGCCGCCCGCCCGCGCACGTCGCCGACGGTGGCGTCCGCGAGCAGCTCGTCCGCCCACGCCTGCGCGAGCACGCCGAGCAGGATGGCGGCGGACCGGCCGAAGGTCTCCGCTCCCGGCCACCGCGGAGCCCGGGCGAGCCCCCTGTGGATGGTCGGGCGTCCACGGCGCAGCTCGCTGCCGTCCATGACGTCGTCATGGATCAGCAGGCCGGCGTGGTAGAGCTCCAGCGCCGCGCCGGTGGTGACGGCCCGGTCCTCGTGCGGCGCGTCGCCGCCCGCGCCCCGCCAGCCCCAGTAGCACAGCAGCGGCCTGATGCGCTTGCCGCCCTCGACCACGAACTCGCGCAGCAGCCGGTAGCCCTCGGCGACGTCCGGATCTCCGACCGGGGGACGCCGCGCGTCGAGGAAATCGGCCAGCAGTTCGTCGACCCGCCTCCGCACCCGGCCGGTCATGCCGGTGATGGACGTGTCCACGATTCCCGCCGTCATGGTCGGTCTCCTCCGCTCGACGAGCCGGTTCCCCTTGCGGAAAGTTACTTAATGAACACGCAAAGTAGAACCTCCCGTTCCGATAATCGGAACTTCCCGCCCCTCCGCGCGGCTCAGTCCGGATCGGCCCGCTGCTCCCCACCGCACTCGAGAGGGCCGTGCCGGAAGACCGCGGAGGGGAGGGCGACGAGCAGTGCGATCGCGACGAGAAGCCCGCTCACCCACAGTGGGCCGAGGTCTCCGGTCCCTTCGCCGGAGGCGGCGGTGCCGAGGGTGGCCGCGGCGATGAGCGGCCCGGCGGCGGCGCCGACGTTCAGCGCCGCGGTCGCGTACGAGCCGGCCATGGTCGGCGCTCCCGCCGCCTCGTAGAGGACCCGTGTGATCAGGGTGCTGCCCACGGCGAACGACAGCGCGCCCTGGACGAACACCAGGATGAGCAGGACGACCGGCTCTCCGGCCAGAACGGCCAGCGCCGGCCAGCCGATGAGCAGCAGCGGACCGCCGGCCGCGAGAACCATCCCGGAGTGCCGGTCGGACAGCCGTCCCGCGACGGTGACGCCCGTGAACGAGCCCGCACCGAAGAGCACCAGGACGACCGGGATCCACAGCGGATCCAGCCCCGCGGTGCCGGTCACGACGGGGGCGAGGAAGGTGAAGCTCGCGAAGGTCGCCGCGTTCACCAGCGCCCCGAGCAGCATGACCAGGATCAGGCGCCGGCTCCGGAGCTGCGCGAGTTCCGATCGCAGGACCCGCCCGCCGGGCTCGCCCGGGGGACGCGCCGGGATTCCGTGAAGGACGCCGGCGGCCGCGGGCACGCAGAGGACGGCGACGGCCCAGAACGTGACCCGCCACCCGAGCAGCGTGCCGAGGACCGCCCCTCCCGGGACCCCCGCGACGGTCGCCACCGTCGTGCCGGACAGCAGCACGGCGAGAGCCCGCCCCTTGCGGTTCGCGGGGACGAGAGCGGCGGCCGTCGTCACGGCCACGGCGAGGAACCCCGCGTTCGCGAGCGCGGCGACGATCCGGGTCGCGAACAGGACGGGGAAGCTCGATGTGGCGGCGCCCGCGACGTGGGCCGCCACGAAGACGAGGAGGAAGACGAGGAGGCCGGACCGGGGAGGCCGGTTGCGGGCGAGCCCGGCCATGAGCGGGGCGCCGGCGATCATGCCGATCGCGAAGGCCGAGGTGAGCGTGCCCGCCGTTCCGACGGTGACGCCGAGGTCCGCGGCGATGTCCGGCAGGAGGCCGGCGAGCATGAACTCCGAGGTACCCATGGCGAAGACCGCCATGGCGAGCGAATACAGCGACAGAGGCATCGAGTGGCTCCGAGGCGATGAGAAGCACGAGAAGGGGACGTCTCGTCACCGCGGTCAGCACCCGGGAGCGCGTTCGTCCGGCCGCGGACGCGGCGGGACGACGGATTCACGAACTCAGTGGTTCAGTTCAGCTTCAGGGGGCTGACGGCGTGACCGAAAGCCCCCACCCTGGATGCCTCGGGGCTCGACATGGCCCACACGATATCGTCCATCGGTCTCGCGCGTGCCGGGCCGTGCCGTCGGACGCTCAGTCGGCTCCGCCGAACTGCTCTGTTTCAATCGGCTCTGCCGAACTGCTCTCTTTAATCGGCTCTGCCGAACTGCTCTTTCTAATCGGCTCTGCCGAATTGTGCGATCGCGGTCGCGAGCAGGGCGAGCCCGAGGGCCGCGAGGACGGCCACCTCGACCGCGATGGGGACGTGCCAGCCGCCCCACGTCATCCCCGGCGCGAGCCGGGCGCGTACGGCGGGCGCCAGGTCCAGGTGGGCGAAGACCAGCCGCCGGATGGGGTCCACGGCGTACGACAGGGGGTCGATCCGGTTCAGCGCGGTCAGCCACGCGGGGAGGTCCGACGCGGGGAACATCGCGCCCGACATGAAGTAGAGCGGCATGATCAGCAGCTGGTTGAGCGCCATGAACGACTGCATCTGCCTCACCCGCACGGACATCGCTACCCCGAAGGCCGTGATGGTGAAGGCCAGCAGCACCTGGATGCCGAACACGCCGAGCATCAGACCCGGCGCGTACGGCACGCCGGCCGCCCCGGCGATGCAGATGACGACGAGACCCTGGACGGCCGCGACCGTGGCCCCGCCCAGGCATTTGCCGACGACGATCGACGCGCGGGACACCGGCGCGACCAGCATCTCCCGCAGGAAGCCGAACTCGCGGTCCCAGACGATCGAGGCCGCCGAGGACATGGCGGTGA
Source organism: Microbispora sp. NPDC004025 (assembly GCF_053604425.1). Taxonomy (NCBI): domain Bacteria; kingdom Bacillati; phylum Actinomycetota; class Actinomycetes; order Streptosporangiales; family Streptosporangiaceae; genus Microbispora; species Microbispora sp. NPDC004025. The sequence goes on from NZ_JBSGHN010000019.1 coordinate 94,415, forward strand.
ACAGGACGGCCATGGCGAGGATGCCCGGGTAGAGGAAGGTTCGCAGGCCGAGCCCGCCGGTGCCGCCCGAGGTGAGCTGCGACAGACCGGTGCCGAGGACGAACAGGAACAGGAACGGCTGCACGAGAGAGGTGAGGATCCGCAGCGGGCCGTTGAAGAACCGGATGATCTCGCGCTGCCAGACCACCTTGACCGCGCGCAGTTCGCTCGCCGCGCTGCGCCCCGGCACCCGCACCGCCGCGACGCGCAGGACAGTCGCCGGCGTCCGGTCCCGCGGGCCCGCCGCCGTGTCGCCGGAGGCCGGCACGTCCTGAGGCGCGTCCTGGGGCGTCCCCTTCGGCGTCACGGTCATCGCCGGCCTCCCCGCGCCGCCGCGAGCGCCCCCGGGCCGCGTGCGCCGCTCGCCTCGGCGTCACGGATCGACCGGCCGGTGTACGACATGAACACGTCGTCGAGGCTGGGCCGGGCCACGCTGACGGACCGGATCGGCAGTCCCGACCGGGAGAACAGCTCCGGGACGAACCGCTCCCCCTCGTCCACCTGGAAGACCACCACGTCCCCGGACGCGACGGCCCGGATGCCGAACCGCTCGTCCAGGGCGGCGACGGCCGCCGCGCCGTCGTCGGTCTCGATCTGGACGCGGTCCTTGCCGACACCGGCCTTCAGCGCGTCCGGGGTGTCGAGCGCGATGATCCGGCCGCCGTCCATGATGGCGATGCGGTCGCAGTGCTCGGCCTCGTCCATGTAGTGGGTGGTGAGGAAGACCGTGATGTCCTCGGCCTCCTTCAGCTCCCGGATGTAGGACCAGATCGAGCTCCTGGTCTGCGGGTCCAGGCCCACGGTGGGCTCGTCGAGGAACAGCACCCGCGGCGAGTGGAGCAGGCCGCGGGCGATCTCCAGCCGCCGTCTCATACCGCCGGAGAACGTGGCGACCCTGGCCTTGCGCCGGTCCCACAGCCCCACCATCTCGAGCACGCCCCGCAGCCGCGGACCGACGTCCGCGCGGGGCACGCCGTACAGCTCGGCGTGGAAGCGCAGGTTGCGCTCGGCCGTCAGGTAGCCGTCCAGCGTCGGGTCCTGGAAGACCAGCCCGATCGAGCGCCGCACCTCGTCGCGTTCGCGCACCACGTCGTGTCCGGCCACACGCGCCTCGCCGGCCGTGGGCCTGGTCAGGGTGCAGAGCATGCTGATCGTCGTGGACTTGCCCGCGCCGTTCGGGCCGAGGAAGCCGAAGATCTCCCCTCTGTGCACGGTCAGGTCGATGCCGCGCACGGCCTCGACGTCGCCGTAATGCTTGGTCAGCCCGGTGGCGACCACCGCCGGATACGTCATCCCGCCTCCCCTGCTTACACTTGGTGTAACAGTACACCAGGTGTAAGTCAGGGGACCGATACGCTGTGCCCCATGAGCGGGCTGCGGGAGCTGAAGAAGAACCGGACGCGGCAGCTCATCGCCGACACCGCCAACGCGCTCTTCCGCGCCCGGGGGTTCGACGAGGTCACCGTGGACGAGATCGCGGCGGCCGCGCAGGTGTCGAAGAAGACGGTGTTCAACCACTTCCCGACCAAGGAGGACCTGGTCTTCTACCGGGCGGAGGACCGGGAGGCGATGTCCCTGGCCGCGGTCACCGACCGTCCCGCCGGGGTCTCGATCCTCGACTCCTTCCGGGCGCTGTGCCTGGCGCAGACCAGGCTCGTCCCCGGCATGCGGCGCGACCTCGTCCAGCCGCGCGGCTTCTTCGACCTGGTCAGCGGCAACCCCTCCCTGCAGCGCAAGATGCACGAGGTCAACGAGCGGATCGTCCGGGTGCTCGCCGACGCGCTGGCGGCCGAGGCGGGCGCCGAGCCCGGCGACCCGCTGCCGCGCGTCGTCGCCTCGACGCTGGTCGGCGCGCAGCGGACGCTGTACCGGCGGCTGCGGCAGCGGGTGCGGGAGGGCGGGCCCGACGAGGAGATCGAGCGCGCCCACCGCGCGGACGTCGAACGGGTCTTCGGCCTGCTCGGCACGGGCCTGGGCGGCTACCCGCCCGCCTGACCCGGGTTCTAGTCCGCCACCGCGACCCTGGCCTCGCGGCCGGCCGCCTCGGTTCGCTCGCGCCGCCACGGTCCGTGGAACAGGAAGACGGCGGGCGCGAACAGCGCCAGGCACACCAGGGAGACCACCAGCCAGGTCTGCCAGCTCGTGGCCTCGACCACGTGCGGGATGACCAGCAGGCCGACCACGGCGATCGCCTTGGTCAGGAAGCCGAACAGGCCCCAGGCCGTGCCCTGCAGCCGGGGGTCGACGTCCTCGGCGTCCTCGGAGTAGTTGGCCATCCAGGGGGCGTACGCCACGCCGAGCGAGCCGCCGAGCAGCGCGCCGACGACCATGAGCAGACCGCTGGAGACGCCTTCGCTGCCCAGGATGTACGCCAGGTAGGCGGTGACCAGCACGGCCGCGACGGTACCGGCGAGCGTGATCGGCTTACGCAGCTGGGTGCGGTCGGAGACGCGGCCGGCGACGATCAGCGTGATCAGGTTGAGGCTCCAGAAGCACGCCATGATCGTGGACGCCTCGGCGGCCGTGACGCCCAGTGCGCCGACCAGCATGGTCTGACCGAACAGGGTGAGCGTGATGTAGAGCACCAGCCACAGCGAGATGCCGACCACATGGGCCCAGATGTTGGGCCGGGCGAACAGCGAGGAGACCCTGGCCGGCTTGGTCAGGTCGACGACGTCGCTGGCCTGGCGCTCGGTGTGCTGGATCTGCGCGCGCAGCTCGGGCGACAGATCGGCGATGTTGAGGGCGATGACGATCGAGATGACGAGCGAGAAGCAGCCCATGATGACGAACTGCGACCGCCAGGAGTCGTCGAAGATCGGCAGCGTCCAGCCCGCCACGGCGGCGGCGAGGAAGTTCGCCCCCACCGGGCCCCAGGTCCAGAAGCCGAACGCCTGGGCCCGGCCGAGGCGCGGCGAGAAGTCGCGGACCAGCGGCGCCGTGCTCGCCATCGCCACCCCGTCGACGAAGGCCAGCACGATCCTGGCGATCAGCAGGTCCCGTGGGCTGTGGACGAGTGTCATGGCGAAGCAGCACAGGGCGGTCAGCAACATCAGCGGAACCAGCAGGCGCACCCTGCCGAGCCGGTCGGTGAGCCTGCCGCCGAGCGCCGACGCGACGGCCCCCGCGACCGCCGCCGCCCCGGACACCGCGCCGTACGTCGCGAGGGACATGTCGAGGTCCTTGAGCAGCAGCGGGACCACCGGGGCGATCTGCGCCTCATAGGAGCCGATGAGAACGGCCAGCACGGCCATCGTGAGGATCTTCATGCGACGCGCACCGGTGGGGTACTCGTCGAGCTCGCGTACGTAGGACAGGCCCATTGACATGCCTTTCTCGTCAGCCCCCGTCCCTGCGATGAGTTCTAGAAGACAGCTCTAGAATTCATTTCTACGAATGCTCCGCCTCCTCACGGCCGGAGTCAAGGGCTGTGAGCACGTGTTCTTCGGCCGGCGCGGCAACGGGATCCCCGTCCCGCGACATCGGCCCTCGCCAGATCTAGATTGTAGTTCTAGAATCCACCTCTAGGACTTACCTCCCGGGTGGCAGGAGAACGATGACCGCATCACACAAGCCCGTCCCGAAACCGACCCCGGAGACCCAGCCGTTCTGGGACGGCACGGCGCAGGGACGGCTGCGGATCCAGCGCTGCCGCGCCTGCTCGCGGCACTACTTCTATCCACGGCCCGCCTGCCCGCACTGCGGCTCGGACGACGTCTCGTGGGTGACGGCGAGCGGCAGGGCCACCCTCTACTCGTACGTGATAAGCCACCGCCCGGCTCCTGGCTTCGAGCAGGACGGGCCGTACGCGATCGCGGTCGTGGAGCTGGAGGAGGGCGTGCGGATGATGACGAACATCGTCGGCGTGGAGATCACACCGGAGAACCTGCCCCTGGACATGGAGCTGCGCGTGGTGTTCGAACAGCGCGGCGACGTGCACGTGCCCCTCTTCGAGCCCGCTGGAGGTCCCGCCCGATGAACATCGTGATCGCGGGTGCGGCCGAGACCGACGAGCTCGGCAAGCTCCCCCACATGTCCACCGCGCAGCTCCACCTCCAGGCCGCGCGCAACGCTCTCGCCGACGCCGGGATGACCAAGGACGACATCGACGGCGTCGCCACCGTGGGCATGCCCGGCCCGATCCAGATCGCGCACGCCCTCGGCATCGCTCCGGCCTGGCTCGACGGCACCGGCGTGGGCGGCTCGTCCTTCCTCTTCCACGTACGGCACGCCGCGGCGGCCATCCGGGCCGGCCTGTGCACCACCGTGCTCGTCACCCACGGCGAGTCCGGGCGGTCGCGGGTCGGCGCGCCCCGCCCGGCCCTCGGCCCCGACTCGCTGATCGGCCAGTTCGAACTGCCGTACGGCGTGCTCGGCCCGCCCACGATGTTCACGCTGACGGCGCTGCGCTACATGAAGGAGACCGGGCTCACGCACGAGCAGCTCGCGGAGGTCGCGGTCGCGCAGCGCCGGTGGGCGCACCTGAACCCCCGAGCCATGTTCCAGGACCTGATCACCGTCGAGGACGTGTTCGCCTCCCGGATGGTCGCCTATCCCTTCCACCTGCTGGAGTGCTGCCTCGTCACCGACGGCGGCGGGGCGCTGATCGTGACGACCGAGGAGCGCGCCCGCAGGTCACCGGTCCATCTGCTCGGCTCCGGCGAGTCCGCCGAGTCGCCGATCATCTCCCAGATGGAGGACTTCACCACCTCCGCCGCCTTCCGCCGCTCCGGCGAGGCCGCCTTCGCCGAGGCGGGCGTCTCCCACGACGACGTGGACCACCTCATGATCTACGACGCTTTCGCGCACGTGCCCGTCTACGGGCTTGAGGATCTCGGCTTCGTCAAGCGCGGCGAGGCCGGGCCGTTCATCGCCGAAGGCCACACCTCCCCCGGCGGCCGCCTTCCGCTCAACACCAACGGCGGCGGCCTCTCCTACACCCACACCGGCATGTACGGGATGTTCGCCATCCAGGAGTCCGTACGGCAGTTGCGCGGCGAGGCGGCGGCGCAGGTGCCCGGCGCCGAGATCAGCGTGGTCCTCGGCAACGGCGGCATGTTCGCCTCCGCCGCCACCCTCGTCCTGTCGAACCACCGCCCCTGACCCCGGCGGCACGACGGCCCTCCGGCGCTCCGGCCGGAGGGCCGTCGATGTCGGGGATACACCGAGGCGGTCTCGATGCCGACTGCGGCCATTCCGGCCGGTCCCCGGTTCACGTGACCGAGTTCGACAGGGCCGCCCTGTTAACCTGCGCGGCCTGCGGCGACCCGCCGGGCGCGGAAGCCATGAAGCGCCAGGCGGCCCCCCGGGTGATCGATGTAATGGCTCACGTCAGGCCGGCGACTACGTATCAGACGGTGCCGATGTCCATCCAGCCGAACGGACATCCCGGAAACGCCGGAAGATACGGGAGCGATACTTGAGCATCGAGAGGCGACTCGAAGACGTCGCGGAGACGATCAATCACGTTTTCGAGGCCGATGACGATTTTGAGGACACTGCGCTCAGGCGAAGACTGCGACGGCTCCTGGAAAGGGCACTGAGGCAGGAGGATGTTCGCATTTCCATGGCAGACGTCGAAACCGAGGAACAACATCTTTACGAGATCGCCTCCCGAATGATCGATCGTGTTCCGGAGGAGGCTCCCGCCGAATACGAGCTGTACCGTCAAGCATTCGACGGTTTCAGGGATGCCTTGAGCGCCGCCCGCGAGAACGCTTCGAAGGATGAGTGGAATAATATTCTTCCGCCCCTGATCAAGTATGGAGCAATAGCAGGGGGTGCACTCATATCCGCACACCTTCTGCTGAGCGTATGGCTGACTCTCCTCGGCATGCTCCCAATCGTCGGCGCATTTGCGCTTCTGGTCGCCGCGCTCGCCAAGGCTCATCTCCACGGACGACGGACGATATTTGGGCAGCGCATCCTGTTCGCCATCACAGGAAATCGTCATCGAAAACTATACGTTCTCCAGCGGCAGAGACTGCTCAATACCATCGTCGAGCGCGACTTGGTAATCCCTACCGTACGTCTCGCACTTAACGAGTGCCACAAGGACAAACTGAGCCGGAAATTCGCTGTTCAGGAGAGCCCGGGCCTCGGCGACCTGCACAGTTCGCTGTACTACGTCCCGACGTCGATCAAAAGCGAAGCAGGCGAACTCATCCACCAGTTCAGAGGTGGGAGTATCGGCATAGCCGGCCCACGCGGCTCCGGAAAATCATCGTTACTTCGACTCTATTGTGACGCCCGAAATCGCGTCGATTCCCCCGACATCTGCTGCATGGTGTCGGCGCCGGTAGATTACGTTGCACGCGAGTTCGTACTTCATGTGTTCGCGGCGCTATGCCGGTCCGTCGTCGTCAAGTACGCACGAAGGGGGCCGGGGAAACCATCACCGCCGCAGAGGCTCATCGCGTTCACCTTTGCCGTGCTTGTGCACGTTGTCTTGGGGGCCGTTCCCGGCAGCCTGGTGTGGTTCGGAATTCACAGCTACTCCGCCTCGCCACTCTCACAGGTGCTATCGGTCGCCGCGACGTTGGTCGGCGGATCCACCCTGCTCTGGGTGTACGGCATATTGGCGGTTATTTACTTGAGGCGCCGGCCGGCACTCCGCAGGCAGCGAAGATTGCAGAAGTCCGCAAAACGCAATCTCGCCAAAATCAGATACCTACAGACGCACAATGCTTCGTGGAGCGGCAGCCTCAAGGCGGGCCTCGGGGTGAAGCTGAGCATGGGGTTTGACCGGCAGAGATCCCGTGGCTTGTCCCGGGCCGAACAGCCCATGGGATATCCCGAGATCGTTCGCCTGTTCCGAGTGTTCGCCGGCATGGCGTCCGCACACGTGAGCGAACAGGGTGGCCGCGTTCTGATCGGTATAGACGAACTGGACAAGATCGCCTCCGCCGATCAGGCGGAGAAGTTCCTCAATGAGATAAAGAGTATTTTTGGAGTCCCTCAGGTCTACTTCCTGATAACTGTGTCCGATGACGCGTTGACGGCATTCGAGCGTAGGGGCATGCGCCTTCGCGATGCCTTTGACAGTTCTTTTGATGAAATCATCCGGGTGGAACTCCTGACCTATGCGGAGTCGCGGCGTATGCTTTACAGACGGGTGATCGGCTTGTCGGAGCCGTACGTGGCGCTGTGCCACGCGCTCTCCGGCGGACTGGCGCGCGACCTCATTCGTTCGGCTCGGCATGTCATCCGCGCGGCCGGGCCGCGTGACAAGCCTCGCGAGTTCGGCGAGATCGCCAAGCGGGTGATCAGAGAAGACGTTCACCGAAAAGCGCGTTCCCTTGGCCACGCCGAGGCGATCAGAAACGACGCTGGACTGCTCTACGTGCTGCACAAGGCCAGACTCGGTCATTATGATCAGAAGACGCTGTCCGACCTACTCCACGATGTTCAATCCACACAGCCCGAAGACAACGAACGAAACGCTTCCGAAGCCGACCTTCTACGCAGAGAGTTCATGGCCTTTCTGTACCTCTCCCACACCCTGGAGGACGTTTTCAACGAACACCTCGATGAGAATCGAGTAGCGTTCGCCGCGGACGGCTCACGAGGACAGTGCGTATTCGACATGATGGCATCCGCTCGCGTGGCGCTCGGGACGAACACCACACTGGCGTGGAGGCTGACGAGCGAAACCCGACAGACCTGGGGTCTGGAGGTCTGGAACGGCCAGGTCGGTTGATAGTCCGGGCACCATGGGATACGGGACTCACGCCGAGGCTCCCCTGAGAGAGCCCGTCCCGGAGACCGGCCGTCGCTGGCGCGGCCGACTGGCGTGGACAGACGACTGCGTTCGTATCGAGGCTGGACTCGGCAGTTCGCGGGGACATCCCTGCCCACAACCTCGATGATTGGACGATGCGACCGGAAATCATGGCGATCGGGCGGCTCACCGCTGTCGCTGTGCTGAGCGCCACCGCGATCGGGTGCTCGGGCGGCGACGCCGTGGACGCGCGCCACCTCCCCGGCCCCGCATCGAGCAGGCCTACGGCCTCGGCCCGGCCCGAGGTGGTCCCGTCGCTGTCCGGCGGCACCTGGACGGAGACGAGAACGGCCGACGCCGGCGCCGTGATGCTGAGTGTCGCCGTGACCGGGAGCAGCGAGGCCTGGGCGGTCGGCACTTCCGGAGAGAACAGGCGAACCGGCACGGTCCTGCGCTGGGACGGGCGCGCGTGGCGGTCCGTGCCGCTGCCGCCGGGCCTGCGGTATCCGACCGTGGTGTCCGCGACGTCCCCCCGCAACGTGTGGATCTTCGACAATCACGCCGACGCGTGGCGGTGGGACGGCCGGCGATGGTCGGCCCGGGACCGGCCACCCGGGAGGCGCCCGATCGCCCTGGATGACGCCGTGGTCACCGGACCCGCGGACGCGTGGGTCGCGGCGGCCCAGGACCACGGCACCGCCGGGAGACCCGACTGGCGTCCCGTGCTCGCGCGTTGGTCCTCTTCCGGCTGGTCGGTCGTGCCGCGACCGACCCGGCGGCTCATGCGCCGCCTCGGTGCCACCGCCTCCGGAGACCTGTGGGCGCTGGGCGACGCCGGTGACAGCGGATCGACTGTCGAACACTGGGACGGGCGCCGCTGGACGGCCGTTCCGGTGCCCCGGCCCGGCGGCGCCACGGTTGAGTTCACGGACCTGGCGGTGGTGTCGGAACGGGAGGTCTGGGTCGCCGGGTCGATCCTGCTGCCCGGTGCCGGCTCGGCCACCGCGACGCTCATGCGCTGGAACGGCGACCGGTGGAACCCGGTCTCGCGCCTTCCGGCGGACGTGGTCTCGTTCAACGCGGTGGCGTCGGACGGCCACGGCGGGGTGTGGCTCGGCGCGGACAACTATCACTCCGAGAACAAACGGATCCTGCTGCACTTCGACGGGCGCTCCTGGACGTACGAGAAGACACCGAGGATCGGCAACGCTCCGGAGGTGCTCGACCTGGTCAAGGTGCCCGGCCGGGACACGGTCTTCGCGGTCGGCGGCAATCCCTCCTATGACGAGGACAGCGAGGCGTGGATCTGGACGAGGTCATGAACGCGGTCATGAACGCGGTGCGCGGACCGGAGCCATGCGGGCGCCTTTGCCGATCATGGCCGGTGCTCTCGCAGGGGCTCCATCTCCGTGGTCCGGCGTCCGGGCGCGGCGGGTGAGCGCCGCGCGGGAGGGACGATCGGCCTTCATCTCCGCCAGGTGACGAGGGCGTCCAGGGCTTCCACGTGGGAGCCGCGGACGAGCAGGGGGTTGATCTCCAGCGACTCCAGGTCGTCGCCGAGGCTCTCCGCGAGGGCGGCGACGCGGGCCACGACCTCGGCGACGGCGTCGAGGTCGGCCGGCTCGGCGCCGCGGGCGCCCCGCAGCAGCGCGGCGCCGCGCAGCTCGTCGAGCGCCCGCCGCACCTCGGCCGCGTCCACCGGCAGCACGCGCAGCGCCGTGTCACGCAGCGCCTCGACCCAGATCCCGCCCAGGCCGACGGCCAGGGTGAGCCCCCACGCCGGGTCCCGTACGACGCCGACCAGCAGCTCCACGCCGCCGCCGCGTTGCGGCTGGACGAGCGCGCCGACGCGGCCGGCGCCGGGGACCGCCGCGGCGGCGGCCACGACCTCGCGGTAGGCCCGTTCGACGGCCCGCGCGTCGGCCAGGCCCAGCCGGACCCCGCCGACGTCGCTCTTGTGCCCGAGTCCGTCGGCGGCGACCTTGAGGACGACCGGGTAGCCGAACCCGACCGCCGCCGCCACGGCCGACTCCTCGTCGTGCACGAGCTCGCCGGGCACGACCGGGATCCCGGCGGACGCCAGCAGGGCGGCGGCCCGGTGCTCGGCCCAGACACCTGTCCCGGGCTCGACCGCCGGGGCGCTCACCACGGCCCTCTCCGGGACGGCTCCGTTCGCCTCGACGGCCGCGCGGTACGCCCTGGACCACCGGACCGCGGCCCCGATGGCGTGCACGCCGTGCTCGATGCCGCCCGCGACGTACGGGAAACCGGCCTCCCGCTGCACGTCGCGGCCGAACTCGGTGACGTCGGTCAGCACGTTGCTCACGACGACGACGGGCATCGGGGCCTCGGCGATGCGCTTGGCGCTCGCGGCGAACATGGCGTACACGGGCGCGGGGTCGGGCGGGGCGACGCGCGGGAGGTCCGACAGCAGCATGACCGCGTCGACGCCGGGGTCGGCGGTGACGGCCTCCAGCGCGCGGCCGAGCAGCGTACGGTCGATGAGCACATAGCCGGTGACGTCGAGGGGATTCTGCACGGTCCCGAAGGCCGGCACGATCTCCCGCAGCCGGGCGACCGTCTCCGGGGCGAACGCCGGCAGCTCCAGCCCCTCGTCCTCGGCCCGGTCGGCGATGATCTCCGACGCGCCGCCCGAGGGCGTGACGACACCGATCCGCGGGCCCGGCAGCGGGCCCACCTCGGCCAGCAGGCCCGCGGTGATGATGAGGTCCTCGAGCGACCGCACCCGCACCACCCCGAGCTGCCGGAACGCCGCCTCGATCACGTTGTCGTCGCCGACGAGCGCGCCGGTGTGGGCCTGGGCCGTGCGGGAGGCGAGCCGGCTGCGCCCGATCTTCAGCGCGACGATCGGCTTGCCCGCGAGCAGCGCCCGGCGCGCCGCCCGGGAGAACGCGGCCGGGTCGCGGACCGACTCGAGGAACAACGCGATGGCCGTGGTCGCCGGGTCGTCCACCAGGTAGTCGATCACGTCCGTCACGGTGACGAGCGACTCGTTGCCCATCGAGGTGAGGAGGCTGATCCCGACGTTGCGGGCCTGCGCGAAGGCGAGCACCGAGCTGGCCAGCGCGCCGCTCTGCAGCACCACGCCGACCGACCCGCGCAGCAGCGGCGACGGGATCGGCAGGCCGTACGGCGTGACGTCCGCGGCGGCGTTGATGAAGCCGTTGCCGTTCGGGCCGAGCACGGTGAGGTCGTTCTCCCGCGCGAAGTCGACGATCTCCGCCTCCAGGGCGGCGCCCTCCGGCCCGGTCTCCCCGAACCCGGCGGTGAGGATCACGTAGTGGCGGATGCCGAGCTTGGCCCCCTCGCGCAGCACGGGCAGCACAGCCGTCGTCGGCACCATCACGTACGCGAGGTCGACCTGGCCGGGGATGTCGGACAGGCTGCGGCAGGCCTGCTCGCCGTGCACCACGCCGCCGCGCGGGTTGACCAGGTGAACGGGCCCCCGGAAGCCGTGCGTACGCAGGTTGGTCAGCGTGCTGATCGACCAGCCGGACTTGTCCGTCGCGCCGACCAGGGCGATCGACCGGGGGTTGAACAGCTCTCCTACCGGCATCCTCATTCCCCGATCGTGCCGAGACGGGCGTGGCCCCTGAGCAGGTTGCGGGCGATCGTCCGCCGCTGGATCTCGTCGGTGCCCTCGAAGATCCGCAACAGGCGCAGCTCGCGATACCACCGCTCGATGGGCAGTTCCTTGGTGTAGCCCATGCCGCCGTGGATCTGCAGCACGCGGTCGACGACCTGGTTGGCCATGACCGCGCCGTTCAGCTTGGCGATCGAGGAGGCGTGCCGGGCGTCCATGCCCTGCTGCACGCGCCAGGCGGCGTGCAGCGTGAGCCACTTGGCCGCCTCGATCTCCACCTGCGAGTCGGCGATCATCCACTGGATCGCCTGGTATTCGGCGATCGGCTTGCCCATCGACACGCGGATCCCGGCGTAGTCGATCGCCATCTGGAGCATGCGCTCGGCCGAGCCGACGGCCCGCGCGGGGATCATGTAGCGGCCCTGGCCGATCCACTGCATCGCCAGTTCGAAGCCCCTGCCGAGCTCGCCGAGGATGTTCTCCTCCGGCACCCTGACGTCCTCGAACACCAGCGAGGCCGGGCCCCACTGCCCCATGGTCGGGATCGGCTCGGACTTCCAGCCCATGTCGCGGTCGGCCAGGAAGCAGGTGACGCCGCCGTTCGCACCCTTCTCCGGGTCGGTCACGGCGAACACCATCACGAAGTCGGCTTCGCTGCCGCCGGTGATGAAGGTCTTCTCGCCGTTGATGACCCAGTCTCCGCCGTCCTTGACGGCACGTGTACGGATGTTGCGGGCGTCGGAGCCCGCGCCCGGCTCGGTGATGGCGAAGCAGGAGCGGCGTTCGCCCTCGATGGTGGGGATCAGGTAGCGCCGCTTCTGCTCCTCGGTGCCGGCGTAGAGGATGTTGTCGGCCGACCCGCCGAAGCTGAACGGGACGAACGTCCGGCCCATCTCCATGGCGATGATCGCGGACATCACCGGGCCCAGAGCCGCCCCGCCGTACTCCTCGGGGGTGTTGATCCCCCAGAAGCCCATCTTCTTCGCCTTGAGCCGCAGGTCGTTCAGGACCTCGGGGTCGAGCCCCGGGCCGCCGGCGCGCTCGCTGCGCAGCACCTCGGGTTCGAGCGGCATGACCTCCCGCTCGACGAACGCGCGGATGGTGTCACGGATCTGCAGTTCCTCGGGGCTCAGGGAGAAGTCCATCGACGCGACTCTTTTCTAGAATTGCTCTCTAGGAATCGGTTCCAGCCTGGTTCCCCGCCGAAGGGGTGTCAAGAGGTCTGGAATCACTTTCTAGAATTCAACCGGCTACGATGGCGTCGTCCCTGTCGACAAGGAGCCCAGATGGCACGCAAGCCCGGCGGCAGGAGCGGCTCGTGGGAGTGGAGCCGCACCGCCCAGACGCGTAAGAGCATGCTTCAGGCCGCCCGCGAGGTCTTCTCCGAGCACGGCTTCGCCGACGCCAACGTCGCGGACGTCGTCGAGCGCGCGGGCTCCAGCGTGGGCAGCCTCTACCACCACTTCGGGGGCAAGACCGAGCTGTTCCTCGCGCTGTGGGAGGAGCACCAGGCCGCCCACGAGGAGGCCGCCGCGGCCGGCGTCGCCGCGGCCAAGCAGTCGGGCGTGAAGGACCCCGTCGAGCTGTTCATCGCCGGGGCCAGGGCCTTCCTGGAGGGATCCTGGCAGCGTCGCGACCTGGCCCGGCTGTTCATGGACGGCGACGGCCCGCCGGGGTTCGAGCTGATGCGGCGCACCCGCGGCCGGGAGTGGGTCCGGCAGAACGCCGTCCTGCTGGGCGCGGCGAACACCCCGACCGACCGCCTGACCGTCTCGGTCCTCACCAGCGTGATCGGCGAGGCCGGACGTGAGGTCGCGACGAGCGAGACCGAGGAGGAGGCCGGGGAGGTCGTCGAGGCGGCGGTCGCGCTGATCCGCCGCTTCGGCGATCCCCTGGCCACCCACGACGACGCCACCGGCGCCACAGGTGTCGACGACGCCGGGGCTGCCGCACCGAGCTGATCTCGGCTTGCCGGCCCCGGCGGCACCCGCCGCGCCGTGACCAGGGCGCTCTCAGGCGGGGCGGAAGGCGGCCCTGCCCCGGTCGATCACGACGGTGCCGTCCTCCTTCGCCGTACGGAACAGCGCCGTCGCGCCGTCGCCGGACACCCAGATCGACACGGTCAGCGCCTCGCCCGGGTAGACGGGTTTGCTGAACCGCCCCGACATGGCCGCGAAGCGTGCCGGGTCGGACCCCGCCACCGCGTGCAGCAGCGCCCGGCCCGTGAAGCCGTACGTGCACAGGCCGTGCAGGATCGGGCGCCCGAAGCCGGCGCGGGCGGCGAAGACGGGGTCGGAGTGCAGCGGGTTGCGGTCCCCCGACAGGCGGTAGAGCAGCGCCTGGTCGGCCCGGGTCCGATAGGTCACCGTGTGGTCCGGTGGCCTGTCCGGCTCGGTCCACTCGTCGCGGGGGCCGCGCTCGCCGCCGAAGCCGCCCTCGCCCCGGATGAACACCGAGCCGCGGCTCGTGATCAGCGACTCGCCGCTTCCGGCGTCGGCCGCCCTGGCCTCGGTCGTCACCAGCGCCCCCGAGCCCTTGTCGTAGATGCCGGTCACCGTCGAGGTCGTCGATACGCGACCGGCGGGCGGCAGCTCGCGGTGCAGTTCGAACGCCTGCTCGGCGTGCACGAGCATGGCGGGGTCGAAGTCGCCGAGTTTCCGCCCGATGGGGGCCTGGGCGGCCAGGACCGCGAAGGTGGGCAGCACCCGCTGCCGCATCCCCGCCGAGTTCTCCGTGGTGAAGGCGAGCTCCTCGGTGCCCGCCCCGACGCCCAGCGCGTACAGCAGGGTGTCGGCCGACGTCCACGACCGCTCGTGCGGCGCGCTCTCCACCCCGATCAGACCGTGGTCGAGCGGCATGTCAGGCCTCCCCGTCCGGGATCCGCCCGCTGGTGAGGGCGTTCGGCGCGGCCTTGTCCACCAGGGCGGGGATCACCTCGCCCAGCTCGGCCGGGTCCCACCGGGCGTCCTTGTCCACGCCCGGCCCGGCGTGCCAGCCCTCCGCGACGCTGATGTGCCCGCCGCGCACGTTGAAGACCCGGCCGGTGATCCCCCGCGCCTCGGCGCTGCCCAGCCACACGACCAGCGGCGCGATGTTGTCCGGCGCCGCCGGATCGAAGCCGCCCTCGGCCCGCGCCCTCCCGCCCGGGATGAGGTTCTCGGTCATCCGCGTGAGCGCGGCGGGGGCGACCGCGTTGACGGTCACGCCGTAACGCGCCAGCTCCTTGGCCGCGATGATCGTCAGTGACGCGATCCCGGCCTTGGCCGCGCCGTAGTTGCCCTGACCGGCGTTGCCGTAGATGCCGGACGACGACGTGGTGTTGATCACCCGGGCGTCCACCGGCTCTCCGGCCTTGGCCCTGGACCTCCAGTAGGCGGCGGCGTGCCGGAGCGGGGCGAAGGTGCCGCGCAGGTGCACCCGGATGACCGCGTCCCACTCGTCGGCGGTCATGTTGACGAGCATCCGGTCACGCAGGATGCCCGCGTTGTTGACCAGGACGTGCAGGTCGCCGAACGTCTCCACGGCCCTGCCGATCATGCGACGCGCGCCGTCGAAGTCGGAGACGTCCTCCCCGTCGACCACGGCCTCGCCGCCCATCGCCCTGATCTCCTCGACCACCTCGCCCGCGGCGCCGGTGGACGACCCGGTGCCGTCGACCTCGGCGCCGAGGTCGTTGACGACGACCTTGGCGCCCTGGCGCGCGAACTCCAGCGCGTGTCCCCGCCCGATGCCCCGTGCGGCACCGGTGACGATCACGACACGGCCTTCCACGATTCCGCCCATGCGCAGCTCCCTTGACCCGACCTTGACCCGATCCCGTGTGAACGTGATTCTAGTAATGGAATCTAGAATTCGGTAGGGAGGAGCCGGTCATGATCCAGGTCGCCGTACGATGACGGCCGTGCCGCGGACCCTCGCGGCGGACCCCGGCGAGCGGGAGCGGCTGCGCCGCGCCTGGCGGACGCTGTCGGTCGTGAGCATGGCCAGCGTCCTCACCGCGCTCGGCGGCAGCGCGCTCAACGTGGCGCTCCCCCAGGTCGTACGGCAGACGCACGCGAGTGCGGACGCCGCGAGCTGGATCCTGCTCGCCTTCCAGCTCACGACGACCGTCCTCATGGTGGTGTTCGGCCGGCTCGCCGATCTGTTCGGGCGGCGGGCCATGTATCTCGGCGGCCTGGCCACCTACACCGTCGCCAGCCTGCTGGCCGGGCTGGCGCCGGACGCGTGGGTCATCGTGGCGTTGCGGGTGGTGCAGGCCGCGGGCGGGGCGATGCTGCTGACCAACAGCGCCGCCCTCGTGACCGACGCGTTCCCCAAGTCGCGGCTCGGCGAGGGGATGGGCGTCTACACCGCGTCGTTCTCCATCGCCCAGCTCGCCGGCCCTGCGCTCGGCGGCCTGTTCACCGAGCACCTCGGCTGGCGCTGGGTGTTCTGGTACAACGTGCCCCTCGGCGTCGCGTGCCTGGTCTGGGGCGCGGTGGCCCTGCGTCCCGGACCGCCGCAGGGCCGCGACCGGGGCCTCGACCTGTCCGGGAACGCGCTCGTGCTCGCCTGTCTCGGCGGCCTGCTGCTCGCGCTGTCGGAGGTGACCCGGCTCGGCTGGGGACACCCGATGGTGGTGTCGGGCCTCGTCGTGTTCGCGGTGACGCTCCCGCTGTTCGTCGTGCGTGAGCTGCGGGCCCGTCATCCGGTGGTGGACATCCGGATGTTCCGCGATCTCACGTTCGCTCTCGGGACGCTGGCGTCGTTCCTCAACTCGACCGCCCGGGTCGGGGTGGTGCTCCTCGTGTCGCTGTTCTTCCAGGCCGTGCGCGGCGAGGACCCGGTGAGCGCGGCGGTGAAGGTGCTGCCGCTGTCGGTGGCGGCGATGGCGGCGTCGGTCGCGTCGGGCTTCCTGCTGCGCCGCCTCGGCCCGCGCACGGTGGCGGTCGCCGCGACCTCGCTGACGACGGCGGGCCTGGCCGTCCTGCTGTGCCTGATCTCCCCCGGCATGTCGTCGGCGTCGCTCACGGCCGCCCTCGTGCTGATCGGCGTCGGCTCGGGCATGTTCCTGCCGAGCAACACCACGGCGATCCTGCACGGGGTGCCGTCGCACCGGCTGGGGATCGTCAACGCCATGCGCCTGATGCTGCAGAACACCGGTGTGGTGGTCGGCACCGCGCTGGCCCTCTCGATCATCACGGTGCCGCTGCCGGCCGGGCTGCACGACGCCGTCTTCGCGGGAACGCTGTCCGACGTCTCGTCCACGGCGGTCGAGCGGCTCGTGACCGGCTACCGCTGGGCGCTCGCCTGCATGACCGCCGTCTCCGCGCTGGCCGTGCTCACCTGCTTCACCAGAAGGCGGGCGGGCTCGTCCGTCAGCTGAGGACGCGGCCGTGGCGGTCGCGGGCCTTCAGCCGCACGGTCGGCATCTCGGGGGCGGGCAGCCGGCGCTCCCCGCCGGGAACGACGCCGAAGCGGTCGCCCGGTATCCACTCATCCCGCGCCCAGTCGTCGCGCGCCCGTGCGATCTCCTCATGCGAACGGCCGACGAAGTTCCACCACATCACCAGGGGCTCCTCGAACGGCGTGCCGCCCAGCACGAACAGCCGTGCCGGGCCCGCCGCCTCGATCGGGACCTCCGTACGGCCCCGGCCGAGGTAGAGCAGTGAGCCCGGCGCCAGCGCGACCCCGGCGACGTCGGCCGTGCCCGACATCGCCAGCACCGCCGTCTCGAAGGCCGGGTCCACCGGCAGCCGGTGCTCTCCCGTTCCCGCGAACAGCACCTCGGCCCCGAGCAGCGGGGTGTGCACCAGGGCGGGCGAGCGCAGCGGCCCGGACTCCCCCACCACGACGGTCACCGTGACGTCCCCGTCGCGCAGCACGGGCAGGGCGGCGTGGTGCTCGAACCGCGCCGCGCCGTGCCGTGCGTCCTCCGGCAGGGCGACCCACAGTTGCAGCCCGTGCATGCCCGGCGGGTGCTCCGGCGGCGACTGCTCCGAGTGGGCGATGCCGTGGGCGGCGGTCATCAGGTTGAGCTGCCCGGGCACGACCGGCTGGATGTTGCCGAGGCTGTCGCGGTGCAGGATCTCCCCCTCGACGAGCCACGTGACCGTCTGCAGGCCGGTGTGGGGGTGCGGCGGCACCTGCATGCCCGGCCGGCCGCTCACGTCGTCGGGTCCGAAGTGGTCGACGAAGCACCATGCGCCGACCATGCGGCGCGGGCGCTGCGGGAGCAGCCGCCGCACGGTCGTGTACCGGCCGAGCGGCACGTCGTGACCGGGCAGGAGCACGCTCTCCGGCTCCGCCTCGGCCGCGCCCGTGCCGCCGTTCAACACCGCGCCGCCGTTCAACACCGTGCAGCCGTACAGCGCCGGCTCCCCGGGGGTCACTTCGATCCCTCCCCGCCGTCGAGGGAGAACCTGGCCCGCCGGTCGGCGGGCACCAGGTCGAGATACTCCGGGTGCCGCGCGATGTACCGCTGCACGAACGGGCAGAACGGCAGGACCTCCAGCCCGGCGTCGCGGGCGGCGTCGAGCGCCGCGCGGACCAGCGTCGAGCCGAGGCCCCGGCCCTCGAAGGCCGGGTCGATCTCGGTGTGGGTGAGGGAGATCGCCGGCCCCTTGAGCCGGTAGTCGGCGAAGCCGGCGAGGGCGCCGTCCACGGTGATCTCGAAGCGGCTCGCCTCCGGGTTGTCGGCGACCTGCGGTTCTGACTGCTGCATCGGGTGTCCTTCCTGGATCGTCAGGCGGCGATCGTCGCGTGCATCTCCCACACGAGGATCTCGGCGGGCTCGGTGGCGGTGACCTTCTGCCCGCCGGTGGCGGTGAAGCGTACGGCGTCACCGGTCTCCAGGGTGCCCGCACCCTCCAGGGTCACGCTTCCCCGGGGGACGAACAGGTGCAGGAACGGCGCCTCGGGCAGCTCCACGCTCTGGCCCGCCTGGAGACGGGCGGCGTACAGCGCGGCGTACCGGTTCTTGATGCGGATCGCGGCCTCGCCCGCGTGCTTGTCCATGCCGCTGGCGACCGGCACCAGACCGCCGGCCAGCAGCTCGTTCTCGATCTCCAGCTGCTCGTAGCCGGGATCGATGCCGGGCTCGTCGGGCACCACCCACATCTGGACGAAGTGCACGGGCTTGTCGTGCGTGTCGCCGCCGGTCAGCCGCCAGGAGTCGTTCTTCTCCGAGTGCAGGATGCCGGTGCCGGCGCTCATGCGCTGCGCCAGGCCGGGGTAGATGACGCCGGAGTGGCCCTCGGAGTCCTGGTGGACCAGGGACCCCTGGAGCACCCAGGTCACGATCTCCATGTCGCGGTGCGGGTGCGTCTCGAAGCCGGTGCCCGGGTGGACGACGTCGTCGTTGTTGACCAGCAGCAGCCCGTGGTGGGTGTTGCCGGCGTCGTAGTGGCCGCCGAACGAGAACGAGTGCTTGGAATCGAGCCAGGAGATGCGGGTGGCGAAACGCTCGGCCGCCCGGCGGACGTCGACACGAGGGGTCAGCCTGGTCGTGGTCATGAGTGCCCTTTCCTCGTCGCCATGTAGATGATGCGTCATCTACTGGTGCCCACAACATACATGACGAGTCATTGATTCCGGATAGCCTGGGAGACATGGACAGCCCACGGTGGCTCGACGCCGACGAGCAGCGCGCCTGGCGGGCGTACCTGCGCATGCAGGGCCGCCTCACGGCCCGGCTCAACCGGCAGCTGCAGGCCGACTCGGGTCTGTCCCTGGCGGACTACGAGGTTCTCGTGCACCTCACCGACCGGGAGGAAGGGCGGCTGCGGCCGTTCGAGCTGCAGCGCGACCTCCAGTGGGAGCAGAGCCGGCTGTCCCACCACCTGACCCGGATGGAGCGCCGGGGGCTCGTCAGGCGGGAGGAGTGCGCGGACGACGGCCGGGGCGCGTTCGTCGTGATCACCGAGGAGGGCCGCCGGGCCATCACCGCCGCGGCCCCCGGGCACGTGGAGACCGTGCGCGGCCTGTTCTTCGACGGGCTCACCCGCGATCAGGTCGCCGCCCTCGAACGGCTCGCCGCGGACGTGCTCGGCCGCCTCGATTAGCTCACCAGGCCCTCGGGGAAGACGACGTCGGCCACACCGGGGACGGTACGGGCGACCAGCTCGGCGATGCGGGCCGACCGCTCGTCTCCCGCGCCGTGCAACTCGACCACGCCGTCGCGCACGGCCGCGCCGAAGGACGCCGTGTCGGCGCAGTCGCGCAGCGCCGCGAGCACGTCCTCGCGGATCCGCTCGTCGCCCTGGGCCAGCAGGCCCATCAGGTCGCGCCGGCTGACGATCCCCACGAGTTCGTCGTCGCGCAGGACGGGGACGCTCTTCACCCCCGTCGTGATCATCAGTTCGACCAGGTCCATGGTGTCGGCGCCGTCCCCGACCGTGGCGACACGCGGCGTCATGACCTCCTCGACGAGTGCGGACTGCCTGCCGGTGGGCAGGGCCTCGGGGCGCAGGAACGCCCGGGGGTTGGCGCCGAACTCGCCGCGCAGCAGGTCCATCTCGCTGACGACGCCGACCATCCGCCCGGCCGCGTCGACCACCGGCGCGGCCGTGATGTCCTGTTCGTACAGCAGGCGGACGGCCTGCTTGATCGTCGCGGTGCGCCTGACCGTCACCACCGGCGTCGTCATGATCTCGCGGACCAGCATGTGACCACCTCCTACGCGGCCGGCGCGAGGGCGAGTGTGCCGCCGGGCGCCGGTCCCACCCGCGCGCCGAACTCCCGGCAGATCCCGTCGAGCGTCGCCAGCAGCCACTCGCGGTCCTCACGGCGGGCGTGCCGCAGCCGCATCCGCACGGCCCGCATCGGCGCCATCCGCAGCTCCAGCAGCCGTCCCGCCGCGGCCTCGGCCGTCGCCTCGACGGTGACGAAGTACAGCAGCCGCAGGTCGTCGCGGTACTCCTCGTAGCCGGTGATGCCCTCGTAGTCGTCGATGAAGTCGCCGCAGCCGTAGAGGATCAGCCGGTCCTGGTACACCTCCACCGGCCGGGGATGGTGGGAGGAGTGGCCGTGGACGAGGTCGACGCCGCCCTCGACCAGCGCGTGCGCGAACTCGACCTGGTCGTCCCCGACCTCGTAGCCCCAGTTGGACCCCCAGTGGACGGAGACGACCGCGATGTCCCCCGGCTGCTTGACCTGCCGTACGCGCCGGACCGTCTCCGCCGCGGCGTCGCGCGTGGGCTCGGGGAGATAGGCGACGCCGGGCCGGTCCCGGGCCGCCGCCCAGCCGCCGGGGACCCCGCTGGACGGCATCGCCACCGCGAACACCAGGACCCGTCCGCCGCCCGGCAGGGCCACGACCGCGGGCCGCCACGCCTCGTCCTCGTCCCGTCCCGCGCCCGCCTGGTCCAGCCCGGCCCCCGCCAGCGCGTCCAGCGTCTCCGTGAGCCCGGGTACGCCGAAGTCGAGCACGTGGTTGTTGGCCAGCACGCACACGTCGGGCCGGGCCACGGCCAAGGCAGTGATGTTGGCCGGGTTCATCCGGTAGTGCACCTGCTTGCCGGGCGCGAAGTCACGGCTGCGGGTGACACTCGTCTCCAGGTTCAGCACGCGTACGTCGGGGGCGGCCTCGTCGAGCACCTCGAGGGCGTCGCCCCAGGGCCAGGAGTAGCCGGCCGGGCGCGGGATCGGGCCGTTGGCCGCCTCCGCCAGTTCGACGTACTCCCGGGCGTCCCGGACGCACGACTCCTCCAGCGCGGGGTCGCCCGGGCGCGGGAGGATCTGGTCGACGCCCCGCCCCAGCATGACGTCGCCGCACAGGAACAGCGTCACCGGGTCCCCCGCAGCCGACCGCATCCCTACCCCTCCTCGGGCAGCACACGGCAGCCAGTCACACCTCCATCCTGCCCCCTGGCTCCCGGCGGGCGCGGCCGGGTCAGGTCACGCGGCAGAGGATCTCGCCGTGCAGGACGCTGAACCAGCCGTCCTCGCTCTCGGCCCATTCCCGCCAGCCGTCGGCGATCCGGCCCAGGTCGTCCCGCGTGGCGTGGCCGCCCTCGATCGCACGCTGGGCGTAGGAGGACTGCACCGTGCGGTCGGCCCACAGGCCGCCCCACCAGGCCCGCTCCTCGGGGGTGGCATAGCACCAGGTGGCCGACGACGAGGTGATCTCGGTGAAGCCCGCCTCCCTCGCCCAGGCGCGCAGCCGGCGCCCGGCGTCGGGCTCGCCGCCGTTG
Organism: Microbispora sp. NPDC004025; assembly: GCF_053604425.1. Taxonomy (NCBI): domain Bacteria; kingdom Bacillati; phylum Actinomycetota; class Actinomycetes; order Streptosporangiales; family Streptosporangiaceae; genus Microbispora; species Microbispora sp. NPDC004025. The sequence goes on from NZ_JBSGHN010000019.1 coordinate 115,950, forward strand.
GCGCGGGCCACCCGGCGGTAGAGGTCCAGCCAGTCGTCCAGGACCGGGATCCGCGGATACCACACGAAACCGGCGTAGTCGGAGTCGCGGACCGCCACGATCCCGCCCGGCTTGGTCACCCGCCGCATCTCGCGCAGCGCGCCCACCGGGTCGCCGACGTGCTGCAGGACCTGGTGGGCGTGCACGACGCAGAAGGACGCGTCGGGGTAGCCGAGCGCGTGCACGTCCGCGGTCGCGAAGCCGACGTTGCCCAGGCCGCGCCCCTCCGCCTCCCGGCGCGCCTGCTCCAGGACGCCCGGCTCGCTGTCGACACCGATCACCTCGCCCCGCGGCACCCGTTCGGCCAGGTCGGCGGTGATCGTGCCCGGGCCGCAGCCGACGTCCAGGATCCGCATGTGGGGCTTCAGCTCACCCAGCAGGTACGCCGCCGAGTTGGCGGCCGTACGCCAGCGGTGGGAGCGCAGAACGGACTCGTGGTGGCCGTGGGTGTACACGGCCGTTTCGTTCGCCATGCCGGCCACGGTTTCACATGTCTCGCTATATGAGCAAATACGTCTCACATATTGAGCCGACTCTCGAAGGCGTTGATTCCGGCGGCCGGTCGCGGGCATGGTGATCGGATGACCAGCGATGAGGTTCGCGACGGAGTCACGCTGACCAACCTCGACCAGCCCCTGTTCGACGGCGCGGGCGCGACCAAGCGCGACCTGGTCGACTACCTGGACGCGGTCCGCGACCGCGTCATCCCGGTGCTGCGCGAGCGCCCGCTGTCCGTGGTGCGGGTGCGGCAGGGGCAGGCGCCGTTCATGCAGAAGAACGTGCCCTCCTACGCCCCGGACTTCGTGCGGACGGTCACCCTGTGGGCCGAGTCGTCACAGCGGCGGGTGTCGTACGCCCTGTGCGACGACCGGCGCACCCTGCTCTGGCTCGCCAACCAGCGGGCGGTGGAGTATCACCCCGCCCTCGTCCAGGCCGGCGAGTGGGACCGCCCCACGCATCTCGTGCTCGACATCGACCCGCCCTCGGCCGAGGCGTTCCCGCAGGCCGTCGCCGCCGCGCGCCTGGCCGGCCGGGCGCTGGCCGACGCCGGCCTGGCGGGGGCGGTGAAGACCAGCGGCGCCAAGGGGCTGCACGTGTTCGTGCCGCTGGAGGCGCACACCCCGGAGGACGTCGCCGCCGCCACCCGCGCGCTCGGCGTACGCGCGGAGCGTCTCGATCCCGCCCTCGCCACGACGGCGTTCATCCGGGAGGACCGGGGGGACAGGGTGTTCATCGACTCGACCCGGTCCGGCGGCGCGACCGTGGTCGCCGCCTACAGCCCGCGTGTGCGGCCCGGCGTCCCGGTGTCGTTCCCGGTCTCCTGGGACGACCTGGACCGGGTCACACCCGGTGACTTCACCGTGCGCACGGCGGCGGGCCTGCTGCGCGAGAGCGACCCCTGGGCCGCGCTCATGCCGGAGCCCCAGCGGCTGCCGCGCGACCTCATCGAGGAAGGCCACACCATCCCGGTCGCCCGCGTCCAGGCGATGCACGAGGGCAAACGGCGCGCCCGCGCCCGCCGCGCCACCTCCTGAGGAGTTTGGCGACACCGCGTTGCTATAGTTCGCGACATGTCGTCGCCAAACCCCCGCCAGAGCTGGCTCCCCCTGGTCGTGCTCGCCACCGGTGTGTCGATGGTCGTCATCGACGCCACGATCGTGAACGTGGCGGTGCCCGCGATCATCGCCGACCTGGGCCTCGGCGCCACCGACGTGGAGTGGGTCAACTCGATCTACTCCCTGATGTTCGCGGCGCTGCTCATCCCGTTCGGCCGGGCCGGCGACCGGTACGGCAGGCGCCGCCTGTTCGCCCTGGGCGTCGCGGTCTTCCTGCTGGCGAGCGTGCTCGCGGCGACGTCGGTGAACGGGCCCATGCTCATCGGCGTCCGGGCCGTGCAGGGGGTGGGGGCGGCGATGGCCGTCCCGATGACCCTCGCGATCATCAATCGCGTCTACGTGGGCCGCCGGCGGGTGATCGCCTTCGCTGTGTGGGGCTCCATCATCGGCGGCATGGCCGCCGTCGGCCCGCTGGTGGGGGGCTGGCTGGTCACCGACCACGGCTGGCGGGCCGCGTTCTGGATCAACCTGCCCATCGGCGCGCTGCTCCTGCTCGGCTCGCTGCGGGTGCCCGAGTCGCGCGACGGCCACGCGGCGGGCGGCGACCTGGCCGGGCTCGTCCTCGCCGTGCTCGGCACGACCGGCGTCGTCTTCGCCCTTATCGAGGGCCAGAAGTACGGCTGGTGGGAGCCGCGGCGGACCGCCGACCTGTTCGGCCTGCGGTTCGAGAGCGTCTCCCCCGTGCCGTTCGCCTTCGGCGTCGGCGTCCTCGCGCTGGTCGCCCTCGTCGTGCGCGAACGGCGGCGCGAGCGCGCCGGGCGGCCCGTGCTCGTGGACCTGACGCTGTTCGAGCTGCCGAGCTTCCGCTACGGCGCGATGGCCGCGGTGATCGTGGCGCTCGGCGAGTTCGGCATGATCCTCGTGCTGCCGCTCTTCCTGCAGTCCGCGCTCGGCTACACCGCCTTCCGGGCGGGGCTCGTCATCGCCGCGCTGGCCCTCGGCACCTTCCTCGCGGGCGGGCTGGTGCCCCCGCTGTCGAAGAGGTGGTCCGCCCGGGCCATCGTGCGGATCGGCCTCGGCATGGAGGCCGTCGGCGCGGCCGGGATCGGCCTGTCCCTGTCTCCGGACATGGGTCCCTGGCGGCCCGTGCCGTGGCTGCTCCTCTACGGCGCGGGCATCGGCTTCGCCACCGCGCAACTCACCGGCGTCCTCATGGCCGACGTGCCGGCCCGCCTGTCCGGAGGCGCGTCCGCTCTCCAGAGCACGGTCCGCCAGCTCGGCGCGGCGCTGGGCGTCGCCGTCCTGGGCGGGGTGCTGGTGGCCGGGCTCGGCTCGGCCGTCGAGCGCGGGCTCGCCGACCGGCCCGCGCAGGTGCGCACGAGTGCGGCACGGGCGGTCGAGGAGAGCGCCGGCGCCGCCATCCCCGCGCTCCGCGACCCGGTCGTGCACGCGGTGGCGGTCGAGGCGGCCGCCGAGGCGACCCGCAGGGTCACGTTCATCACGGCGCTGGCGCTGCTGGCCGGAGTCGGCGTCACCCTCCTGCTCCCCCGCACACCGGTCGTCCGGGACGAGCCGCCGGAGCGAATCGCGGCGGGCGGGCCGGATACTGGAGGTCGCGACCCGGACATGTAGGAACCCTGGAGGGGGAGATGCCGAGGATCAGCGCGGCGACCGTCGCGGATCACCGGGCCAACCAGCACGCCGCCCTGCTGGAGGCGGCGCGGGAGATCCTGGCCGCCGAGGGTGTGCACGCGCTCACCCCGGCGGCCGTCGGCGCCCGGATCGGCCTGGCCCGCTCCAGCGTCTACCGCTACTTCGCCTCCACCGCCGACATCCTGGCGCAGCTCGTGGAGGACGCCCTTCCCCGCTGGTCGGCCCGGCTGCGCGCCGCCATCGCGCCCTCCGCCGCGCCGGACGGCTCGCTGCCCGCCAGGATCCGCGCGTACGGCAGGGCCGCGCTGGACTTCGTCGGCAGCCCCGACTACGCGCTGATCCCGGCGCTGCAGGCGATCGGGCTGCCGGGCGAGTGCCAGGTCCGGGTGGACGAGCTGCACGGCGAGCTGATCGCGCCGCTCGCCGACGCGCTGCGCGAGGCCGGGGCCGACCACCCCGCGCTACGGGCCGAGCTGGCGTGGGGCGTGCTGCGGGCGGGGGCCCGCCGCCTCATGCCGGACGTCGCGGCGCACGCCCCGGCGACCGTCACGGCGGACGCGGACGAGGTCATCGAGATCACCCTCGACGTGCTCACCCGCGCCCTGCGGTAGGACGCTCAGGGTTTGCGGCCGACGGCTCCCACGATGCCGGAGTGGCCCGGGTCCGTCGGCACGTCCCAGGGGACGTCGGGCCGCCACGCCTGCACCGGGACGAGGCCGGGCTCGACGATCTCCAGGCCGTCGAAGTAGGACGCGATCCGCGCCAGCGACCTGCCCGCGAGCCCGCCGGAGGGGGTGGCCGAGTAGACCTGCCTGCTCGCCTCGACGACCTCTTCCTGGACGTCGCCCTTGTAGATGTGCGACAGCACCAGGTGGCCGCCCGGGACCAGCCGTTCGCGTATCTCCGCCACGATCCGGCCGGCCGCCTCGTCGTCGGTCACGAAGTGCAGCACCGACACCAGGAGGACGGCGAACGGCCGGGTGAAGTCGATGTGGGCCCGCACCGCCGGGTCGTCGAAGATGGCGCCGGGATCGCGCAGGTCACCGCGCATGACCATCGTGTCCCGGTTGTCGGCCAGCAGCGCCCGCGCGTGCACCAGGACGACGTCGTCGTTGTCGACGTACACGACCCGCGATCCCGGGGCGTGCCGCTGCGCGACCTGGTGGACGTTCTCCTGCGTCGGCAGCCCGGCGCCGATGTCGACGAACTGGGTGACGCCCGACCGCGCCAGGTGCCGTACGGCCCGGCCGAGGAAGCCGCGGTTCTCCCGGGCGATCTCCCGCCCGTCGTTGCCCATCTGCCGGCCGATGGCGAGCATCTTCTCCGCGGCCTCCCGGTCGGCCGGGAAGTTGTCCTTGCCGCCCAGGTAGTAGTCGTACATCCGGGCGACGCTGGGGACATTGGGATCGATGCCCGCCGGTGCGTGTCCGAAGTCGTCCATGCGTCGCTCCTCGCCGATGGGCTAGCTCCCACGGATACGAAATGGCCTTGAAGATCATCCCCCGAGATTCATCCCCGGGCAACGGGGCAGCGGCACCGTGACGATCTCAGGAGGACGCATGACCCCACGCCTGACCCTGACGGCGGCGGTGCTCAACGCACCCGACCCACGTGAACTGGCGCTCTTCTACCAGCGGCTGCTGGGCTGGCCGATCGGCACCGACGAGCCCGGATGGGTGACGTTGCGCCCGCCCGGCGGCGGGACGGGCCTGTCGTTCCAGACCGAGAAGCTCTACCAGCGGCCCGTATGGCCCGCGGAGCCCGGGGAGCAGCAGATGATGCTCCATCTGGACATCGAGGTGGACGACCTCGACACGGCCGGCGCCCACGCCGCCGAGGCGGGCGCGACCCTCGCCGACCATCAGCCGCAGGACGACGTGCGGGTCTACCTCGATCCGGCCGGGCATCCGTTCTGCCTGTGGGTCAGGACGGGCTGACCGTTGTCCGGATGATCTGGCGGCGAGAACGGCGGCCGGGTGAAAGCGGATTAATGCGGGCGACATTCCACGGACCGTGAGCATGTAACAACGCCTGGTCAGACTTCCGGGCATGAGCGAACCGAGAAATGCCGCCGACGGGGGCGGCCACGCGTCTCCCGGCCCGCATCACCGGCGGTCCTGGCGGCGGGAGATCGCGGAGCTGGCCGCGCTCTTCCTCGCCGTCGGCCTCGCCCACGTGATCACCACCCTGCTCGGCCATCGGGACCCCGGCCCGGTGGTCCTCGTCGGTCTCGGCCTGGCGCTGATCCTCGGCTCCGCCGCGCACAGGCGGCTGTCGGCTTCGGGAGCCGTACGCCCGCGCGCCCGCGTCAGGGCCGAGCAGCCCACGAGCCTGTGGCGGGTGCGGGCCGGGGTCGCCGAGCGCCCCGGCCGCCTCGCCGCGCTCGCCGGGGCGTTCGCCCGGCTGCACTGCAACATCCTCGCCCTGCAGATCGCGCCCGCGGGCAGCGCGGCGATGACGCCGGAAGGCTGCGACGCGCTGGACGAGTTCATCGTCGAGGCCCCGGCCACACTCACGCCCCTCGACCTGTGGCGCGCGGTCGACCGGGCCGGCGGGGTGGCCGCCGTCGTCGTGCCCGCCCAGGTCAGGGACCTCATCGACCCCGGCATCCAGGCGCTGCTGCTGGGGCAGCGCGTACGCGACGACCCGGGAGAACTGGTCGCGGCCATGACCGAGCTGCTGCGCACGGCCGACGTCGGATGGCACGAGCCCGGCGGGCCGGCTCCCGAGGAGGGACCGGCCGTGATGACCATTCCCGTGCACGCCGGCACCGCGTTGGTGGCGCGGCGGCCGGAACTGCCGTTCACACCGACGGAGACGGCGCGGGCCGCCGCGCTGGCCGCGGCGGCCCGGCACCGTCAATGGGCCGACGAGTGAGGTGATCCTCAGCCCGCGGCGTCGAGCCTGGAGAGCTCCTCGGGCGACAGCTCCAGGTCCGCCGCCCTGACCGAGTCGAGGATCGTCTCCGGCCGCGACGAGCCGGGGATCGGGATGACCACCGGCGCCTTGGCCAGCATCCAGGCCAGGCACACCTGCTGCGGGCTCACGTCGTGGGCCCGCGCCACCTCCGCGAACGGCGCGAAACGCGACCCCAGCTCGCCCGCCCGGGAGATGCCGCCGAGCGGGCTCCAGGGCAGGAACGCGATGCCCAGCTCCGCGCACAGCTCCAGCTCCGGCTCACTGGACCGGAAGGACGGGGAGAACTGGTTCTGCACGCTGACCAGACGGCCGCCGAGGATGTCATTGGCCTGGCGGATCTGCTCGGGGTTCGCGTTGGAGACGCCGGCGTAGCGGATCTTGCCCGCGTCCAGCAGGTCGCGGATCGCGCCGACCGAGTCCTCGTACGGCACCCCGGGGTCGGGCCGGTGGAACTGGTAGAGGCCGATCGCGTCGACGCCCAGCCGCTTGAGCGAGGCGTCGCAGGCCTGCTTGAGGTAGTCGGGCGAGCCGTTGAGCGTCCACGAGCCGTCGCCCGGGCGCAGGTGCCCGCCCTTGGTGGCGACCAGCACGTCCGAGGTGTCCCCGCCGTAGCTCGCCAGAGCCTTGGCGATGAGCAGCTCGTTGTGGCCCACCTCGTCCGCGTGCAGGTGATACGCGTCGGCCGTGTCGATCAGCGTCACCCCGGCGTCCAGCGCCGCGTGGATGGTCGCGATGGAGCGCTGCTCGTCGGGACGCCCCTCGATGGACATCGGCATGCCCCCGAGACCGATCGCGCCGACCTGCACGTCACCGATGCGGCGAGTCCGCATGGAAGATCCCCCTTCTGGACACAGATCACAGTTCTGTGTGTCCTATCCTCCGAATTCGGCCTCAAGCCGTCCAATCGGGGATCGGCCGGGCTGTTACGAACCCGCGACGCGCGCTCGCCTTGCCCGATTCGGTCAAATCACTACATAGTTCTCTATACCCTTCTTGGCCCGGGTTTCCGGGCCGGCGACCACCGAGGACAAAGGCGGCCCCATGAGCGTGCACGTTCACGTCCGGCTCACCGACGGTTACGCCGTCACCGAGGACGGACAGCTGCTGGAGCTCAGCAGCTGCCACTGCGGCGCCTCCTGGGAGAAGACGTACCGGGTGGACGAGGGCGAGCCCGAGAGCATCTGAGCCCCGGCGGGGTCCAGGAGATTTTCGAGCCGCGGACCGTGGACGGCGTCATGGTCTTCGACCTCACGACCGCGGCCACTCCGGCAACGGCCGCGTGAGAGGACCGCTCACCTTCTGTCGCGGGCGATGATCTCCAGCAGCGCGGTGTGCGTCTCCGGGTCGGCCGCCACGACGAGCCCGCCCGCGCCGGTGTGCAGTGGTTCGCCGTGGATGCCGGTCACCACGCATCCGGCGGCCCGGCACAGCGCGATCCCGCTCGCGAAGTGGACGCTGTCGCGCAGATGCCCGTCGGTGACGTAGGCGGCCCGGCGACCCGCGGCGACCCATGTCACCGCGAGGGTGGTGGAGACGACCCGGGGACGGAAACGCTCGGCGAAGCCCGGGTCCGCGAGGAGGCGGGCGGCCCGGAAGGCCGGCGCGTTCGGGAACGGCGGATCGAGGTTGACGTCCACCAGCCGCGATTCGGCCGATGGGATGAGCCGTTCGTCCACGTCTTCGCGGCGGACGTACGCGCGGGCGCCGCCGGTCCAGAACACCTCCCCGGCGAACGGGTCGGCACAGGCCGCCGCCGTGATGGCGGATCCCACCCGCAGGGCGACGTTCACCGCGACGAGCATGCTGCGCGCGGCGTAGTTCAGCGTGCCGCACAGAGGATCGACCAGCCACATGCGCTCCGCGCCGTCCCGCCCGGTGCGTCCGCTCTCCTCCCCCGTCACGGCGTCGTCCGGACGCGCCGCGCGGATGACGTCGAGGATGGCTTTCTCCGCCTCGATGTCCGCGACGGTGGCGAAGTCGTCCGCGGACTTCGCGAAGCGCGTCAGCGGCGTTCCGTACATGGCGCGCACGACGGCGGCTCCGGCTCGCGCCGCCGTCAGGGCCAGCTCCTCGTCCGTGATCGACACGGGATCAGGACTACCACGACCCCGGCCGGGGCGTGCGGGCAGAGCGGAAGCGCGGCAGAGCCGAGGGCGCACAGGCAGAGCCAGGGGGCGGCCCTCTCCCCAAGACGATCGCTTCTCACTAGGCTGATCCAGAAGTTTCCTCTGTTCTGGTGTTGGAGCCGCTCATGTCCCCCGCGTCGCCGGATGTCGCCCTCGCCCGCCGCCAGTCGCTCGCGGACCTGCTCAGGCGCTCCGCCCGGCGGCACCCCGGCCGCCTGGCCGTGGCGGACGCGGCCCGATCGCGTACGTACGCGGAGCTCGACGAGGACGTGACGCGGGTCGCGGGCGCGCTGGCCGCGCGGGGTGTGCGCCCCGGGGACCGGGTGGCGGTGCTGTCGCGCAACAGCGTGGACTACGTGCGCACGATCTTCGGCGTGGCCCGCGCCGGGGCCGTCCTCGTGCCGGTCAACTTCATGCTCGGCGCCGACGAGATCGCCTACGTGCTGTCCCACTCCGGCGCGGTCGCGCTGATCGCGCAGGACTCCCTGCTGCCGGTCGCGCGGGACGCGGCCAAGCAGGCCGACGCGCTGCGGCTGCGCGTGGTGTACGGCGGTGTCCAGGACGAGGGCTGGGAGCCGTTCGACGCGCTGCTCGCCGAGGACGTGGCCGAGCCGGTCGTGCCGATCGGGCCCGACGACCCGGCGCAGATCCTCTACACCTCGGGCACGGAGTCACGCCCGAAGGGCGCCGTGCTGTCCCACGCCGCACTGATCGCGCAGTACTCCAGCTGTGTCATCGACGGCGGCATGACCCGCGACGACGTGGAACTGCACGCGATGCCGCTGTTCCACTGCGCCCAGCAGCACTGCTTCCTGGTGCCGGACATCCAGCTGGGCGCCTCCAGCCACATCCTCCCCGGAGCCGACCCCGCCGCAGTGCTGGAGGCGATCGAGCGCCACGGCGTGACCAAGTTCTTCGCGCCGCCCACGGTGTGGATCTCGCTGCTGCGCCACCCGGACTTCGACCGGCGCGACCTGTCCTCGCTCCGCAAGGGCTACTACGGCGCCGCGATCATGCCGGTCGAGGTGCTGCGGGAGATCGGCGAGCGGCTGCCGGACGTGCGCCTGTGGAACTTCTACGGCCAGACCGAGATGGCGCCGGTCGCGGTGATGCTCCAGCCGGAGGACCAGATCCGCAAGGCGGGCTCGGCCGGCCAGGCCGCCCTGAACGTCGAGACCCGGGTCGTGGACGCCGACGGCGACGACGTCGCTCCCGGGGAGATCGGCGAGATCGTGCACCGCAGCCCGCACGCGATCCTCGGCTACCTGGACGACCCCGGGAAGACCGCCGAGGCGTTCCGCGGCGGCTGGTTCCACTCGGGCGACCTCGGCGTGCTGGACGAGGAGGGCTACCTCACGGTCGTCGACCGGATCAAGGACATGATCAAGACCGGCGGGGAGAACGTCGCCAGCCGCGAGGTCGAGGAAGTGATCTACGAGCACCCGGCGGTCGCGGAGGTGGCCGTCGTCGGCGTCCGCCACCCGAGCTGGATCGAGGCCGTCGTCGCGATCGTGGTGACCAAGCCGGGCGTGACCGTCACCGAGGAGGAGCTGCGCACCCACGTCCGGGCCCGGCTCGCCGCCTTCAAGGTGCCCAAGGCCGTCGCGTTCGTGGACGCGCTGCCGAAGAACCCGAGCGGCAAGATCCTCAAGCGCGAGCTCCGCGATCGCCACGCCGCCCTCGCCGACCGCATCCCCGGCGCCCGCTGAACCGTCCCCGGCCCAGGCCGGTGTGCGGGTGGGCCATACCCGTCACCGTCCCCGGCCTTATGGAGCGACGGACTCCAGCCGCGGCTGTCCGTCGAGGACGTACCCGCGGCCCCAGACCGTGCGGAGCGTGAGGCCGAGGGGCTGGATCCGATTCCGGATGCGCATCATGTGCAGGTCGAGCGCGTTCCTCGTGTCCGACCCCCCGCAGTCTCTGTACAACCTGGACTTGAGCGCTTCACGCGCCACCACCTCGCCGAACCGGGAGATGAGGAGGTTCAGGAGTTCCGCCTGCGTGGGGGAGACGGAGGTCGACCGGGACCGGTAGCGGAGGACGTCGTCGTCGATCCACGGCAGCCTGCTCCGCTGATATCTGCGGTACCTCCTGCTCAGCGCGTCGACGCGCGACCGCAGGTCATCACGGCCGATCGGCGCGCGCACCCAGTCCTCGTAGATGTCGTCGCAGACAGGGGCGTCGGAGCCCGCCTCGACGATCAGAATCCTCGGCACGTTGCGCGACCGGTACTTCTCGCGCAGGTCACGCTGGACCGGCCAGCGCAGCAAGCGCACCTCCTCATCCTCCGCCGTGCGTGTCCGCATGCGTGTCCCCTTCCCCGATTCCTCTGTCCTCGCCGTGGCACACCGCCCGCCTCGGGCGCGCGGAATCCCACCCCTCCTGGCATGGAGGGGTGGGCTCCATCACGTTCGTCAGCGTAGGAACGGATTGCATGGAGATCGCATGGAGAGGGCATCGGGCGTCATGACACCGGCTTCGCCGCCGATTGCCGCAGGGCCGCCTTGTCCACCTTGCCGACGGCGGTGTGCGGCAGCGCGTCGACGGGGATCAGCCTGTCAGGGATCTTGTACGTGGCGAGGCCACGCTCGCGGAGATACGCCTTGATCGAGGACAGCTTGAGCTCCGTGTCACGGAGCACGACGAAGGCGTAGCTCCGCTCGCCGAGGACCGGGTCCTCGACGCCGACCACGGCCGCGTCCCGGACGGCCGGATGCGTGCGCAGGTGTTCCTCGACCTCCTCCGTCGGCACCTTCTCGCCGGCCCGGTTGACCACGTCGGTGATCCGTCCGACGATCACGATGTTGCCATCGGGCCTGCGACGCGCCACGTCCCCCGTACGGAAGAATCCGTCCGGGGTGAACGCTCTGGCGTTCATCTCCGGCGCCCGGTAGTAACCGCGCACCGTGTACGGCCCTCGGACGAGCAACTCGCCTTCCTGCCCGTCGGGCACCGGCGCCCCCGACTCGTCGGCCACCACGATCTCGTCCGCCTCGCACAGGGGGCGTCCCACGGTGTTCAGGATGACCTCCCGCGGATCCCCGAACCGGGTGTGGGTCATCATGCCCTCGCCCATGCCGAACCAGTGGCTGAGCCTGCAGCGGAGCACCTCCTGTGCCCGCCTGGCCTGCTCGGGGTCGAACTTCGCGCTCCCCACCTGCAGGGTGACCCCGGACAGGTCCGTCCCGGTCCTCTCCGCTCCGTCCGTCCACAGCCGGACCAAGGGCGGGACCAGCGTGGTCAGGGTGACCCCTTCCCGCCGGATCAGGGGGAAGACCTCCTCGGGCCGCACGCTCGTCGTCAGCACGGCCTTGCCTCCCGCGAGCAACGTGCCCAGCACCCCCGGGCAGCCGAGCGCGGCGGTGTGCGCCACGGGGTTCACCGCGAGATACACGTCGGCAGCGCTCACTTCCAGCGCCCGCGCGGTGGCCCGCAGGTTGAAGGCGTAGTCGTCGTGCGTTCTCGGGATCAGCTTGGGGAGCCCCGTGGTGCCGCCGGACAGAAGGAACAACGCCGGCTCGGCCGGGTCGACCCGGGGAAAGTCGGTGCGTCCGGACACGACGGAGTCGAGAGCGGTGAATTCGGCCGCGTCGCCGGCGACCAGCACGTGGCGGACCGCGGGGACATCCTCGCGCACCGTACGGGCGAGCTCGCGGTAGTCGAAGCCCTGGAACTGATCCATCGTCACGTAGGCGATCGCCCCCGAGCGGGCGCACAGATGTGTGACCTCGACTTTCCTGTGCCCGGGAAGCGCCAGCACGGGGATGGCCCCGACGCGGAGCAACGCGAGCATCACCACGACGAACTCCGGGACGTTGGGCAACTGGACGACGACGCGGTCGAGGGACCCGACGCCGAGATCGAGCAGTCCGCCCGCCAGCCTGGTCGACGCCTCCGCCAGGTCCCGGTAGCGCATCCGGCGCTCGCCGCTCACCAGCGCTACGCGATCGGCGTGCCGTACGCATGCCTCGTGCAGCAGTTCGCCGAGTGGCCGGCCCAGCCAATAGCCGTCCTCACGGTATCGGGCGGCGAATTCATCGGGCCAGGGGACGCAGCCTTCGAGCACAGTGCCCTCCTGCGGTGATTGACGGACTCGGAAAGACGGCGGCCCCAGTGTGCGTCGTCGTCTCCGCGTGAATCGACGTCTCGGAAAGAGTCGTGAAAGGACGGCGACGGGATGGCCCGAACGCGGCTGTCGGCTCTTTCCGCAATCTTTCTGATTCGTCCCGGAATTTCGAAGAACTGGAACAGTCACTGTCGGGTGCGTTCCTCGGACACGTCGAGGAACGCACGTGTCCGCATGGGCCGGAAATCCTAGGGGTGATCATGGCGAGCGCTCGTCTTCGAAACCGGTTACAACAGCGTCGTGCCGGGGGACGTCGAAGGGGTCTCACGAGATGACTCTCGTCGGACAGTCGGTGATCGTGACCGGCGCGGGAACGGGTATCGGCAGATGCGTCGCGGCGTGCGCCGCCGGCCTCGGCGCCGATGTCACGGTGGTCGGGCGCAGGCAGGCGCCGCTCAAAGAACTGGCCGAACACGCCGTGGGCTCGATAAACGTGGTGCCCGCCGACGTCACCGCACCTGGCGCGGCGGAGGAGATCGTCGCCGCCACCCTCGACCGGTTCGGACGTCTCGACGCCGTGGTGAACAACGCCGGGCTGGCCCGGTTCGGCCGCTTGGGCGAGATCGATCCGGGGGACTTCGACGCGCTGCTGAGCGTCAACGTCCGCGCGCCGGCGGAGATGATCCGATGCGCTCTTCCACACCTGCGGGCCAGTCGTGGAGCGGTCGTCAACATCTCGTCGGTCGGCGGCGTGCTGTCCATGCCGGGGCGTTCGTACTACGGCGCCAGCAAGGCGGCGCTGAACAGCCTGACCCGTTCACTGGCGCGCGAACTCGCCCCGGACGTCAGGGTCAACGCCGTGCTGCCGGGCCCGGTCGACACCCCCATGTGGGACGACGCGGGGATGACCGCGAAACAGGCCCAGGCGCTGCGCGACGGTGTCCTTTCGGCGACGCCGATGGGCCGTTTCGGCGACGGCGAGGAGATCGCCCGCTGGGTGTGCTCCCTGCTCGATCCGGAACTGTCCGGATGGATCACCGGTGCGTTGATCCCGATCGACGGCGGCCGGACGGCATGACGGATCGGGACGACGCCGCAGGCCATGAGACACACGGAGGCGACGCGTGAACGCGCACCTGAAGGCAGCGAACCACCTGGCGATGGCGGCGGCGATCCCCTCGTCGGCCATCTACGGCGTCTTCCGGGAGGTCGAGGCCAAGGAGCGCGCCACCGGCGTCCAGGTGCACAAACTCCATGTCGGAGAGCCCTTCTTCCGCCCGCCGGACGAGGTCGCCGACGCCTTCGCGGACGCCCTGCGACGTGGTGACACCAGGTACGCGTCCATGGAGGGTCTCCTGGAACTGCGGGAGGCCCTGGTGGCGAAACTCGAGTCCGACAACGGCGTGGGCACCGCGGTCTCCCGGATCTTCGTCTCCCCCGGCTCCTGTCAGGGCCTGTCCGCGCTACTCCTTTCCCTGGCCGAACCCGGGGCCGAGATCCTGCTGCCCGAGCTGCACTGGCCGGTTCACGTGCAGCAGAGCCTGCTGGCCGGTTTCCGTCCCGTCTTCTATCCGCTCGACTCCGACTTCCGGCCCCACCCGGACGGGATCCGGGCGGTGGCCGGTCCGCGTACGCGCGTCATGCTGCTCAACTCTCCCGCCAATCCGAGTGGCGCCGTTCTGGACGACGAGCTGGCGCGGACACTGCTCGACCTGGCGCGCCAGCGGGGCTGGCAGGTCGTCAGCGACGAGGCGTACGAGCACTACGTGTATGACGGCGCGCACGTCTCGGTGGCGTCCCTGGAACGGGACGTCCCGCTCGCCGAACGCATCGTGCACAGCGTCTACAGCTTCTCCAAGAGCGCGGCCATGACCGGTTACCGGCTGGGGTACGTGGTCGCGGCCACCGAACAGGCCGCCGACGCGCTGCGCCTCGTCCAGGAGGCCTCCATCATCGCGCCCTGCACCCCGGTGCAGCACGCGGGCATGGCCGCGTTGCGCGCGCGTGCCGCCATCGCCGGGAGGAACCACGAACTGGTGGCGCACAACCGGAACATCGCGCTGCCGCCGCTCGCCGAGGCCGGACTGCTGCACGGGCAGCCGGCCGGCGGCTGGTACGCACTCCTGGACATCGGACGCACCGGAATGGACGCCGAGACGTTCACCGCCCGGTTGCTGGACACCGCGGGTGTCGCCGTCGTGCCGGGAACCGCGTTCGCCTGGCATCCCGAAGTCGACGAGGCCGGGAGTATCCGGTCGGCCGAGTTCGCACCGTGGTCCCGGCGCCTGGTCCGAATCGCGTTGTGCGTCGACCCTGTCTCACTCGACGCCGGCGTGCGGAAGCTGATCGATTTCGTCCACGACTGCACTGCGGAGTGACGTATGGCCGCCTTGACCTATTCGGATTATCTGCACCTGGACACCCTCCTCTCCCTCCAGGTGCCGCACGCACCCGACACGGCGGATCCCGCTCTCGTGCTGGCCGAGCACCTCTTCATCGTCGCGCACCAGTCGTGTGAGCTCTGGCTCAAGCAGGTCGTCGTGGACCTCGCCGCCGCGGCCGACGCCCTCTCACCTATGACGGGCGTGATCGACGCAGAGTTGAGCGCCGAGATCCTGCAGCGGGTGAGCGAGCTGCTCCGGGTCCTCCACGACCAGCTCGTCGCGCTGGAGAGGCTGCCGCTGCGGCACTTCGCCGAGTTCCGGCCGTACCTGGAGACCGCGAGCGGAGCGCAGTCGTCGCAGTTCCGGACGCTCACGGACCTGCTGGGCGACGACCGGCGGCCCGGCCGGCTGTACGAGGCGTTCCGCGCCGCGACCGCGCACAGCGGCCTGTCCGTCACCGAGGTCTGTCGCTCCGGCATCCGCGCCGGGGTCTACCACCGCATCGCCGAGTCGCTGCTGGACGTCGGCAACGGCTACTGGCGGTGGAAGATCGCGCACCTGAGCCTGCTGTCCAGGATGTTGGGCGACCTGCCGGGAACGGGCGGGACGAGCGGGGTGGCCCACCTCGTGCGGCGGACCTCCATGCCCTTCCCCGAACTGCGACGGCTCCGAGGAGAGGTCCACGACGATCTCGCCCCGGCCCGCGAAGCCTGACCCGCGCGACCGCCACGCGATCCACGAGTAGTGACTGAGACGCAAAGGATGATCGAGGTGCCTTCTTCCGGTCTGTCGTCGGCACAGCAGGCCATGTGGCTCGCGCAGACGCTTTCGCCCGAGGTTTCCAACAACGTCGCCGTTCTGTGGGAGGTCCGGGGCGAGGTCGACGCCGACGTCCTCGCCGCGGCACTAAGGACCGTGTTCGGCGAGACCGGCACCGTTCTGGTCAACTTCCGGCAGGACGAGGACGGAGCGGTGCGGCAGGTCACGCGTGACCTCGATGGATGGGATCCGTTCCACGCCGACGTCAGCGGCGAGGCCGACCCGGAGACCGCCGGGCGCGCTCTGGTGAAAGAGCTGGTGGGACGTCCCTTCGACCTGGCCCACGACGCCCTGTTCCGGGCGGGACTCGTCCGTCTGGGCGAGTCCCGGTCCATCGTGGCGGTGATCTTCCATCACATCCTGACCGACGCGTTCGGCCTCATGGCGATCACTTCGCAGCGGGTCGCCGAGGTCTACACGGCCCTGAAGAACGCCGACCCCGTGCCACCGCGGGCGTACGCCGATCCGGCGCACGCCCACGACAAGGACGTCCGCTACCAGGAGTCCCCTCGATTCGCCGGGGACCTGCGGTTCTGGCGGGACTATCTGGCCGGCGAACCCCAGCCGGCGCGGTTGCCCGCCGGTCGGACGGACGTCGCCGGGACGGGGCGCGGCGCGTGCGAGCGTACGGCGGTGTGGGACGACGTCGCGGAGTCGATCGGCGTGGTGAGCCGCACCGTCACCGTGCCGAGGGCCGAGGCCGACGAGTGGACGCGGGCGGCGGAGTCGCTCGGCGTGACGATGCCGGCCCTGCTGACCGCCGCGACGGCGGTGTTCCTCCGCCACGTGTGCGATCTGCCGGAGCCGCTGTTCTCCGTGACCGTCAACTCCCGTCTCGGCGGCGAGAGGAACAGCCCGGGGCTGATGTCGAACATCGTGCCCATCCGGGTGAAGGTCCCGGTCGCGTCGAGCTTCGCCCAGGTCGCCGAGGCGGCGACCGACGCCAGGCACGCCGTCTTCCGGCACGCCACGCTCCAGGTCTCGCAGATCCAGCGGGCCGTGGGGCTGGCAGGCTCCGTACGCAGCCCGTTCGGGGTCATCCTCACCGTCGTCCCCTTCATCGAAGGGCTGGACTTCGCGGGCAGCCCCGCCTGCTTCGTCGGCGGATCGTTCGGAGCGGTGACCGAGCTGACGATCTCGACGTACTACGACGGCCGCGACGACAGCGACCTGTACGTCCGCGTCGACGCTCCCGGCGCGCAGTACGGCAGCGCCGACGCCACGCGCTTCGCCGAGCGACTGGTCGCCTACGTCCGCGCGTTGACGGCCCGTCCGCAGGAGCCGGTGGGCGCGGCGGAGGTGCTGACGAGCGCGGAGCGCGACCGGCTCCTGCGTGAGTTCAACGACACGGCGGCGCCGGTGCCGCCGGTGACAATACCGGAGGCGTTCGAGCGGCACGCGAGGGCGACTCCGGACGCGGTCGCCGTCGTGTGCGGCGACGAATCACTGACGTACCGGCAGGTGAACGCGCGGGCGAACCGGCTCGCACGGGCTCTTGCCGCGCACGGCGTGGGCCCCTGGACGTCGGTGGCGGTGGCGTTGCCCCGGTCGGCCGACCTGGTGGTGGCGATGCTGGGCGTGTGGAAGGCCGGGGCCGTATACCTGCCGCTCGATCCGGAGCACTCCAGCCGGCGGGTGGAGTTCGTGCTGTCCGACGCCCGGCCACAAATGATCGTCACCGACGTGGCCACCGCGGCGGTCCTGCCGCATACCGACGTCCCCCGGCTTCTCGTCGGCGATCTGCTCGGTGACGGGCTTGGCGGAGGCCCCGATCACGACCTGTGCGACGCGGACCGCGTGAGCCCGTCGCTGCCGCAGCACGTGGCGTACCTGATGTACACCTCCGGCTCGACGGGGACGCCGAAGGGCGTCGCCGTCACTCACCGCAACGTCGTGTCGCTGTTCAGCGGCACGGACCACTGGTTCGGCTTCGGCCCCGGCGACGTCTGGGCCTGGTGTCATTCACAGGCCTTCGACCTGTCCATCTGGGAGCTCTGCGGGGCGCTGATGTACGGCGGCCGCGTGGTGGTGGTGCCGTGGGACGTGGTGCGTTCACCGGCCGCCCTGTGGCGACTGCTGATCGCCGAGGGCGTGACCTCCCTGGTCCAGACGCCGTCGGCCTTCTACGAGCTGTCCGCGGCGCACCGGGCCGAGACCCGCGCGGACGCGGCACTGCGCGTGGTCGTCTTCGCGGGTGAGGCGCTGGACCCGGGCCGGCTCCGCGGCTGGTATCCGGATGATCTGCCGAACGCTCCCGCACTGGTGAACATGTACGGCATCACCGAGACCACCGTGCACGTGACGTACCTCCATCTGACGGCCGAGCCCGACGAGCCGGGAGCGAGCCCGATCGGAGTGCCACTCGGCAACATGCGGATGTGGGTGCTGGGCCCTGGTCTGGCACCGGTGCCGCCCGGCGTGGTGGGAGAGCTGTACGTGGCCGGAGAGGGAGTGGCCTCCGGGTATCACGGCCGGCCCGGACTGACGGCGGAGCGGTTCGTGGCCAACCCGTTCGGTCCGCCGGGGTCGCGTATGTACCGCAGCGGGGATCTGGCCCGCTGGAACTCCGAGGGCGAACTCGAGTACGTCGGGCGGGCCGATCACCAGGTGAAGATCCGGGGGTTCCGGGTCGAGCCGGGTGAGGTCGAGGCCGCCTTGCTGGAGCATCCTGGTGTCGGGCAGGCGGCCGTGCTCGCCCGCGACGGCCGCGGCACGGACGCCGGCAAGCATCTGGTCGCCTACGTCGTTCCGGCCGATGCGAACGGGGACCTGGCCGAGGAGGTGCGCGAGCATCTGCGGGCGGTCCTGCCGCACTACATGGTGCCCTCGGCGGTGGTGGTGCTGGAGCAGCTGCCGCTGACGGTGAACGGCAAGCTGGACCGCGCGGCGTTGCCCGAACCGCATCTGACCACCGAAGCGGCCTACCGGGCTCCGGGCACGGCCCGGGAGGAGATCTTGTGCGGCCTGTTCGCCGAAGTCCTCGGCATCGACCGGGCCGGGATGGACGACGACTTCTTCGACCTGGGCGGCCACTCCCTGCTCGCCACCCGACTGACCAGCCGCATCCGCGCCGTGCTGAACGCCGAAGTCCCCGTCCGCGCCGTCTTCGAAACCCCCACCCCCGCCGGACTCATCCGCCACCTCGACGCCCAGGCACCCTCCCGCCCGCACCTGACGGCGCAGCAACGGCCGCGCATCCTGCCGCTGTCGTTCGCCCAGCGCCGCCTGTGGTTCCTCCACCACCTCGAAGGCCCCAGCCCGACCTACAACATCCCCCTGGTCCTCCGCCTCACCGGCGACCTCGACCCCGAAGCCCTGGCGACGGCACTCAACGACGTGGTGAGCCGGCATGAAACCCTGCGCACCGTCTTCCCCGACATCGACGGCATCCCCCACCAGCACACCCTCGACCAAGCTCATGTTGAGCTGACGACGGTCCAGGCGGCCCCGGATGAGGTGAGCGGGCTGGTGGACGACGCGGTCCGGCACGCCTTCGACCTGGCGGTCGACCTGCCGATCCGCGCGTGGCTGTTCACCGTGACCTCCGACGCCTCATCGAGTTCGGCGCACCGGACAGCGCAGGCAGCGCAGTCCGGCGATTGCCCCACGGTGCCCGCCGAGCATGTGCTGCTGGTGGTGGTGGTGCATCACATCGCCGGGGACGGGTGGTCACTGCGGCCGCTGGCCGCCGACTTGGCGACCGCGTATGCCGCCCGGCGTCAGGGGCAGGCCCCCGCCTGGGAACCGCTGCCGGTCCAGTACGCCGACTACACCCTGTGGCAGCAAGACCTGCTGGGCGACCCCGACGACCCCAACAGCCTGCAGGCCCGCCAGCTCGCCTACTGGACCACCACCCTGACCGGCCTGCCCGAACAACTCCCCCTGCCCGCCGACCGGCCACGCCCCCCCATCGCCACCCACCGCGGCCACACCACAAGCTTCACCATCGACCCCGCCACCCACCACGGCCTCAACCACCTGGCCCGCACCCACCACGCCAGCCTGTTCATGGTCATCCACGCCGCCCTCGCCGCGACCCTGACCCGCATCGGCGCCGGCACCGACATCCCCAT
>NZ_JBSGHN010000020.1:0-125339 GCF_053604425.1 Microbispora sp. NPDC004025
CGAACTCGCTGGTCAGACGCCGTTTTGGCTGGTTGAGCGGAGAGCGTGGGATTCGAACCCACGAGACCGGTCACCCGGCCTAGCGGTTTTCAAGACCGCCGCCATCGTCCACTAGGCGAGCTCTCCCCGGCGCCCCGCGCTGGAGGCGCCACGCAGCAGCCTAGCCTCTCACCCGCGGGCGCGTGACCGCGACCGCGAAAGAGATCATTCCCGCCCTGTCAGTCGCCTACAGGTGGTCCGGAATCTCGGAGAACCTGCGCTCGGACAGCGCCTGCGGGCCCGCGAACCCGTCGCCCACGCTGGCGGCCAGGCGGAGGTAGGCGTCCCGGGTCGTCTGCTGGAGCCGGTCCAGGTCGATCTCCGCACCCTCCTCCAGGTGAGGGTCGTACGGCACTCGGACCACGGTGCGGCAGCGGGCGGCGAAGTGGGCCTCCAGCTTGTCGAGGTCCACCGTGGACTTCGACCGGGGCCGTACGCTGCACAGCACCACGGTGGCGGCCCGGACGAGGTCGCCGTAGTGGTGCGCCTCCAGCCAGTCCAGCGTGGCCGAGGCCGCGCGGGCGCCGTCCACGGACGGCGAGCTGACCAGCACGATCTGGTCGGCCATGCCGAGCACGCCCGACATGGCGGAGTGCAGGAGACCGGTGCCGCAGTCGGTGATGCAGATGGAGTAGAAGTTCTCCAGCACCTGCGCCACCGCGTGGTAGTCCTTGGCGCTGAACGCCTCCGACACCGACGGGTCACGGTCCGACGCCAGGATCTCCAGCCGCGAGGGCGTCTGGGACGTGAAGGCCCGGATGTCGACGTACCGCTTGATCTGCGCGCGCTCGTTCAGCAGGTCGCGTACGGTGGCCGCCGTCTCCAGCTCGACCTTGTCGGAGAGCGTTCCACGGTCGGGGTTGGCGTCGACGGCGATGACGCGGTCGCCGCGCACCTGCGCGAGCGTGGCGCCGAGGCCGACCGTCGTCGTGGTCTTGCCCACGCCGCCCTTGAGGCTGAGCACGGCGACCCGGTGGTGGCCGGTGGCGACGGGCGTGCGGGCGCGCTGCACGAGTTCGCGGCGCCGCCGCACCTCCGGGGCCTCGCCCGGCTTGATCAGTCCGGCCGACGCCTTGTAGACCAGCCGCCGCCAGCCCGTCGCGGGGGTGTTCCTCCGCCCCCTCAGCAGGGTGACCGGGTCGAGGCTGTCGGCGGTCGGCTTGGACCCCGCCTTCGACCCTGTCGTACGCGCCGGCGAGCTGAAGGCGGAAACGGGAGGAGCCGGGCGGCGCGCGGTCTGGTACGCCTCCCGCTCCGCCACCGCGTCACGTTCCACCGCGTCGCGTTCCACGGTGGGCGCCTGCTCGAGTGCGGGGCTCGGCGCCGACGCGCGCTCGGGCGGGGGCATGGGCGCGGGTGACGGCACGGGCGCGGGCGCCGCGACAGGACCCGGCTCGTACGGCTTCCGCTCCTCGGCGGCCAGGTCCTCCCGCAGCGAGCCGGTGAAACGGTCGTCCGTGAAGTCAGGCGCGGTCTCGGCCCGCGCAGGGCCGAAGGGCCCCTCGGGGACGAAGGGCCGCTCAGGGCCGAAGGGCCGCGCGGGAGGCTCCTCCGGCTCGGTGGCGCGTTCCTGTTGCGAGGGCGGCACGGGTACGGCCGGCTCCAGCCAACCCCGCAGAGGCTCCTGCGACGGAGACGGCTCGCCGGAGGCCGGTGGGGTGTCGGGCTTGACGGTCTCGCTGCCGGAGAAGGCCCCGACGTTGTAGGAGTCGGTGTCCGCGGGGGAGCCGGGGATGACGCCGCCGCCGAAGCCCCGTTCGCCGAACAGGGGGGTCGTGAAGGCCGAGGAACCGCCCGGCGGCGGGATGGAGTAGCCGTCGTCGTCCGGCTCCCGGTCGCCGCTAGGCGACTCCGCCGCCGCCTCCGAGGGCTCCGGTCTCGCGTCGACTGACGAACCGAAGGACGACGCGGCCGATCGATCCGACGCCTGGCCGTAGGACGACTCGGACGCCGGCTCGTAGGACGACTCGGACGGCGAACCGTAAGACGACTCGGACGCCGAACCGTAGGAAGTCTCGAAGGACGGGGCGCTGACGGGCCCGGTCGACGCGGCGGACGTCTCCGAGCCGGAATCGGGGCCCTTCTCGGAGGCATCCGCAGCGGCCGGGCGCTCGGCCGGCGCGTCCTCGCTCTCCTCGGTAGACGAGGGCTGAGGCCTGGTCACGAAGGCCGTGTCACCGAAAGCCGAGTCACCGAAGCCCGAATCACCCAGGCCGGTGTCACGGAAACCACCGTCACCGAAGGCCGTCTCGCCGTAGCCCGATTCGGCGCCATACCCAAATCCGGACTTTTCGCCACTTTCATACCCAAAGCCGCCCGAATATCCACCGAAGGTGGACTCCCGGATGGGACTGGTGGCGGACGCCTCGCCGGTCTCCGAACTCTCGAAGGTCTCCGCGTCCTCCCGCGACGGGGCACCGTACGCGGAGCCGGTCGCGCTGTCGGCGGCGCCGCGGAGCAGCCCGCCGGAGGCGGGCTCGGACGGGACGAGGCTCCAGGGGTCGGCGGGGTACGGGGAGGCGGACTCGGGGTCGGCGGGCGGCGGCTGTGGAGAGGCAAGGGTGGCGGAGGTGACAGCGCTGACCGCTATCTCCACCTCATCGGGCATCTCCTTGATCGCGTCGAGCCACGCGAGCTGGTCCTCGAGAGAATGGGGATCCTCGCGATCATGTCTCGCCACCGTGTACCCCCTCGGGCTGGGCTAATGGGGTAGCAAACACATTGCAGATTAGCGCCACGTAACCCGGTGAATACGGGCAACCGCCGAGTTCTGTGCCACGCTACTTTAGGTCACATGCGTGCGATAGTGATTTCCGAACCCGGCGGACCTGAGGTTTTGGCCTGGCAGGAAGTGCCCGACCCGCGTCCCGCCGCAGGTGAGGTGGTCATCGACGTCGCCGCGTCGGCCGTCAACCGGGCGGACCTGCTCCAGCGCCGCGGCTTCTACCCGCCGCCGCCCGGCGCCTCCGAGATCCCCGGGCTGGAGTGCTCCGGAGTGATCATAGAGGTCGGGGAGAACGTCCCGCACCTCGCGCCGGGCGACCGGGTCTGCGCCCTGCTCGCGGGCGGCGGGTACGCCGAACAGGTGGCGGTCCCCTGGCAGCAGGTGATGCCGGCGCCGGAGGGGATCGCGCTGGACGAGGCCGCCGCCCTTCCCGAGGTCGCCTGCACGGTGTGGTCGAACGTGTTCATGACCGCCCGCCTGAGGAAGGGCGAGACCCTGCTCGTCCATGGCGGCGCGAGCGGCATCGGCACCATGGCCATCCAGCTCGCCAAGGCGTACGGCTCCCGCGTGCTGGTGACGGCGGGCTCGCCGGAGAAGATCGAGCGGTGCCGTGAGCTGGGCGCGGACGAGGCCGTGAACTACCGCGAGGAGGACTTCGCCGAGCGGTTCGAGGGCCGGGCCGACGTCATCCTCGACATCATGGGCGCGAAGTACCTGCCGGGGAACCTCCGTGCCCTCGCCACCGGCGGGCGGCTGGTCGTCATCGGCATGCAGGGCGGCACGAAGGGCGAGCTCGACCTCGGCGTGCTGCTCGCCAAGCGGGCGGCGGTCCACGCGACCGCCCTGCGCAGCCGGCCGGCCGACGACAAGGGCGTGATCTGCCGCGGCGTCGTCGACAACGTCTGGCCGCTGGTCGCGGCCGGGTCCGTACGGCCCGTGGTGCACGAGCGGATCCCCCTCGACCAGGCCGCCCGCGCCCACCAGGCGCTCGAAGAGGGGGAACACGTCGGCAAACTCCTGCTGGTCAGGTGAGTTAGGTTGGATCGGGTCGGGAGTGCCTGACGAAGCTGCCCGTCGCATGACAGGGCGGTGATCCGGCAGGTACGACCTGGCACGGTGTGCCCCAGCGGAGCGAATCAGGAGTTGTAAGCGATCGATGAACGCAGACGAGAGCACGCCGCAGATCGTGGTCGTGGGGCCGCAGGGCCTTTCGGTCTCCGGCGGCAACGGTAAGGACGAGCACGAGGAGCGGTCCGTCGCCGACCTGGTGGAGCAGCCCGCCAAGGTGATGCGGATCGGCAGCATGATCCGCCAGCTGTTGGAGGAGGTGCGGGCGGCTCCTCTCGACGAGGCCAGCCGCAAGCGGCTCAAGGACATCCACCAGAGCTCCATCAAGGAGCTCGAGGAGGGCCTGGCGCCCGAACTGGTGGAGGAGCTGGAGCGGTTGTCCCTGCCGTTCGCCGACGATAGCGACACCGCGCCCAGCGACGCGGAGCTGAGGGTCGCGCACGCCCAGCTCGTCGGCTGGCTGGAGGGCCTGTTCCACGGCATCCAGACCACGCTGTTCGCCCAGCAGATGGCCGCCCGGGCGCAGCTTGAGCAGATGCGCCGCGCACTCCCCGGCGGCATGGGCCAGGCCACGCAGGACGACCAGGGCCACCGCGCGGGCGGCCCCTACCTCTAGAACCCCCCGTACGCGCGGACTCAGAACAGGGTCTCGAGCACGACCGCCACACCGTCGTCGTTGTTGGCCGCCGTCACGTGATCGACGGCGGCCAGCACGTCGGGGTGGGCGTTCGCCACCGCGTACGAGATGCCGGCCCACGTCAGCATCGGCAGGTCGTTCGGCATATCGCCGAACGCGACCACCTCCGCGGGCTTGATCCCCCGCTCGTCGGCAAGCGTGGCCAGCGCCGTGGCCTTCGTCACACCGTGCGCGCTCATCTCGATCAGCGCCCGCCCGCTCGAGTGGGTCGGGGTCACGATGTCGCCCACAATCTCCAGCACCCCGCGGTGCAACTCGTCGGGGTCCATCGAGGGATGCTGCGCGAGCAGCTTGGCGCACGGCCGGGCCGTCAGCGCCGAGATCGCCAGCTTCCGGCCGAAGGACAGCTCCCGGGCGTCCCACCCGCCCAGCGGGTAGTCGGCCTCGTGCGC
The DNA here is from genome assembly GCF_053604425.1 of Microbispora sp. NPDC004025. NCBI lineage: Bacteria > Bacillati > Actinomycetota > Actinomycetes > Streptosporangiales > Streptosporangiaceae > Microbispora > Microbispora sp. NPDC004025. The sequence goes on from NZ_JBSGHN010000020.1 coordinate 4,922, forward strand.
GAAGCCCCCCTCGTACTCGACGGAGAACGTGAGATCCGGCACATGCCGCCGCAGTCGGGCGACGCACTCTTCGAGGACGTCGGACGCGATCAGGTGCGACTCGACGATCTCCTCGGTGTGGAGGTCGTACACGAGCGCGCCGTTCGCGCAGATCGCGAGCCCGCGGTGCCGTACGGCTCCCGCGACGGTGTGCATCCACCGCGGTGGCCGGCCGGTCACGAAGACGAGGGTGCCGCCCGATTCCTCCACCCGGGCGAAGGCGGCGGCCGTACGAGGAGAGATCGTGCCGTCGGTGCGCAGAGCGGTGCCGTCGAGGTCTGTGGCGACGAGGCGGGGGCAGGTCATGACAGGTTCCAGTGTGCACTGAGATATGCCATGGCATGTCCTCGGCCGCCCCCCGGGCGAGAAATCTCCTCCAGACGTGGAACACCAACGGGCTACATAGTGTTAGATGTGAAGGCGTTGTATTAGCTGTTCCCGTAGCGAAAACCAGTTTGACTGTATGAGCCACCCGGGGAGCTGTGCGACACACCCGGGGTCCACGAGGTGTGGTCCCCAAGATTCACTTCCTTAGGGAGAGCAGTAATGGCTCAGGGAACCGTCAAGTGGTTCAACGCTGAGAAGGGCTTCGGCTTCATCGCACCGGACGGCGGCGAGCCCGACGTGTTCGTGCACTTCTCCGCGATCACGGGCAGCGGCTACCGCAACCTGGAGGACGGCCAGCGGGTCGAGTTCGAGGTCATCGCCGGTCCGAAGGGTCCGCAGGCTTCGAACGTCCGCGGCCTCTGACCTGACGCGACGAAGGCGGGGCTCGCCTGGCGAGCCCCGCCTTTCGCGTGCCCGGGGATGTCCGGACCGGGCAGAGCGGCGCCGCCGAGCTCAGGAGCCTGAGCCGAGTCCTCCCCGGAGGAGAGCCGAGCCCGGCCGGCCGCGCGCGGAGCGGTCGAGGTCACCCGGACGGCCGAAAGACCTCCGCGCATGAAAGTTTCACTCGCAAGGCCTTCTCCGCGCGCAAATCCCGTCCGAACTGAGAGATTTACATCACACCTGACGGCCCTACCGCCAAGGGCGGCGTTTCGCACTCTCTGGGGCTTCCGGCCGCACTTTCCGGCAGCGGCCGACGGTGTCCCGCGCGAATCGCCGCGGCCAGGACTTTCTCACGATGAGACACGAAGACCTCCGGACCTGGCGGTCGCCCGCCACGCCGGAGGTCCTCCATGGACAGCCCGTCAGCGGGACAGCGGCTCCAGGACGTCGAGCCCCACGTACGGCCGCAGCGCCTTGGGCACGACCACCGAGCCGTCGGCCTGCTGGTGGTTCTCCAGGATCGCCACGATCCAGCGGGTGGTCGCGAGCGTGCCGTTGAGGGTGGCCACGTGCTGCGGCTTGCCGTCCTCGTCCCGGAATCGCACCTTCAGGCGACGGGCCTGGAAGTCGGTGCAGTTCGAGGTCGAGGTCAGCTCGCGGTAGCGGCCCTGCGTGGGCACCCAGGCCTCGCAGTCGTACTTGCGCGCCGCCGACGAGCCGAGGTCGCCGCCCGCCACGTCGATCACGCGGTAGGGCAACTCGACCTTCTCGAGCATCTCCTTCTCCCAGGCCAGGAGCCGCAGATGCTCCTCGTGGGCGTCCTCCGGGCGGCAGTAGGAGAACATCTCGACCTTGTCGAACTGGTGGACCCGGATGATCCCCCGGGTGTCCTTGCCGTACGACCCGGCCTCGCGGCGGAAGCAGGACGACCATCCGGCGTAGCGCAGCGGCAGCGACGCCCGGTCGAGGATCTCGTCGGAGTGGTAGGCCGCCAGCGGCACCTCGCTGGTGCCGACCAGGTAGAGGTCGTCGGCCTCCAGCCGGTAGACCTCGCTCGCGTGGGCGCCGAGGAAGCCGGTGCCGGCCATCGCCTCGGGCTTGACCAGCACGGGCGTGATCATCGGCGTGAAGCCGGCCTCGACGGCCTGCTGGATCGCCATGTTCAGCAGCCCGAGCTGGAGCCGCGCGCCGACGCCCTTGAGGAAGAAGAACCGGGCGCCCGAGACCTTGGCTCCGCGCTCGGTGTCGATCGCGCCGAGCAGCTCGCCCAGCTCGACGTGGTCGCGGGGCTCGAAGTCGAAGACCGGCTTCTCGCCGGCCTCCTCCACCACCACGTAGTCGTCCTCGCCGCCGGCGGGCGCGCCCTCCTCGACGATGTTCGGCACGGTCATGAGCAGCTCGTCGAGCTCGCTCGCCAGCGCGGCGGCCTCGCCCTCGGCCGCCTTCACCTGCGCGGCCAGCTCCTTCGCGCGGTCGAGCAGCGCCTGGCGCTCGTCTCCGGACGCGCGGGACACCGACTTGCCGATGCTCTTCTGCTCGGCGCGCAGCGACTCGAAGTTGTTGAGCGCGGCACGGCGGCGCTCGTCGAGCGACAGCAGGGTCTCCACGACCGAATCGTCCTCGCCGCGGACGCGCTGCGACGCCCGGAGCCGGTCAGGGTCCTCACGAAGGGTTCGCAGGTCAATCACGGCTCAAAGGCTACCGGAGCCGGTGTGGCTTCCGCCCGTCAAGCGCGACCGGCGCGGATCTTCGCGAGCCAGTCGGCGGCCTCGGCGAAGTCCGCGTCCGCCGTACCCTCCTTGATCTGCGTGAGAACCCGGTCGGCGCGCGGATAGCTGCCGAGGAAGCGCACGTCGTCACAGAGCCGGTGCAGGCCGGCGACGGCCTCCCCGACGCGGGCGTCGGCGATGTGGCCCTCGAGATCGAAGTGGAAGAAGTAGCGGCCGATGCCGTCCCCGGTGGGACGCGACTCGATGCGGGTCAGGTTGACCCCGCGGACCGCGAACTCGCTCAGCATCTCCAGCAACGCGCCCGGGTGGTCGTCGCGGAGGAAGGCCACGAGCGAGGTGCGGTCGGCTCCGGTGGGCTCGGACAGCCGCCCCGGGCGGTTCACCTTGATGAACCGGGTGACGGTGTCGGAGCGATCGCCGATGTCCGAGGCGATGGCGTCGAGCGCGTAGTACTCCCCGGCGATGGCCGGGCTGATCGCCGCGTCGTACGGAGACTCGGGAGAGGCGACCTCCTGCGCGGCGGCGGCCGTCGACGACGCCGCGACAACGACGGCGCCGGGCAGCTCACGCTCGATGTACCCACGGCACTGCGTGTGAGCCGCCGGGTGGGTGATGACCCGCTTGATCTGTCCCAGCTCGGTGCCGGGCCGCACCAGCAGGGAGAACTCGACCGGAAGCAGCCACTCGCCGGTGATGTGGAGCGGCCTTCCCCCGGCCAGCTCGTCGAGGGTCTGGGTGATCGCCCCCTCCACCGAGTTCTCCAGCGGGACGACCGCGCCGTCCGCCTCGCCGTCGCGGGCGGCGTCGAGCGCGGCTCCGACGTTGGCGCAGGGCAGGCGCTCGGCGTCCGGCTCCAGGAGTCGCAGGGCCGCCTCACAGAAGGTGCCCTGAGGCCCCAGGTACGCGAGCTTCGACATGTCCTCAAGGGTATCCGCAGGTTCGTGTGGCGAGCATGCGAAAAACGCTCCCTGTGGACAACTCCACGATCACGCTTGCCCTGTGGACGGCCCACGTCGGCGCCGGTCAGCGGAGGGGAACACCGCGTCAGCGGGGGGCACGGTACGCCCTCGGAGGGCGCGGCACGCCCTCGGGGGGCACCGTGCGTCAGCGGGGGGACTGTGCGTCAGCGGGGGACGCGGCGCGGCTCGGCCTCCGGCCCGATGCCGAGCCTGGCGGCCCACACGGCGTGCTCCTCCTCCGGCGACAGCGGCTGCACTCCCTTGCCCCCGCGTACGGCACGGGCGTACGTGCGGGTCTCGGTGCGTCCGTTGATCGACGTCAGCACGATCCCGTCACCGAAGCCGTTGATGAGCGCGACCGAGAACGACAGCCTGCCGGTCATCTCGTCGAGCGCGTCGTACCGGTACAACGCCACGTCGCGGATCGCCCTGCTGTCCCCCTGGCCCTCGACGCCCTCGACGGCGGCCCGCCGGGCGAGGACGTCCAGGCACTCCCGCACACTGCGGCGGGCGGCCCGCAGCGCGATCAGACCGACGGCCACACCGGTCGCACCCGCCAGGACCCCGGCCATTTCCACAACGGTAACCAGCACGGCACCGAGCGTAATGAGCCGGTCAAGTCGCCGCAGCGGGAACGGCGACAGCGGCCCGCCGTCGCGGCAGCCAGGAGCCGAGGAGCCAGACCAGGCCGATCGCGCCGAGCCCGAACGCGTTCTGCACGATCTTGCCCGCGACCGGGCTGAGCACGGGGATCTCCAGCGCCTTGAGCGCCACCCCCCACCACGGGATGGGCAGCACGTAGAACAGCCACACGCCCGCCGCGACCAGCAGCCGGACCGGATCGCGCCCGGACCCCGCGAGGGCCGCGAGCACGACCACGACCCAGGCGATGTGGTGGATCCAGGCCACCGGCGACAGCAGCACCGCCATCAGCCCGGTGAGCGCCACCGCGGTCGTCACGTCGCCGTCCAGGTGGGCCCGGCGGGCGCGGCGGAAGCCGTACCAGCCGATCGCGGCGACGGCGGCGAGCCAGGCGACCGAGGTCAGCCAGCCGGGCAGGTAGAGCCTGAGCAGCATGCCGCGCAGCGACTGGTTGGTGGTGGCGGCGTTGGCGCCCAGCCGCTCGGAGTCGAGCAGCGCCCCGAACCAGAAGTCCCGGGCGTCGTCGAAGATCACCAGGAACGGCAGCAGCGTGAGCAGGGCGGCCGTGAACACCGCCATGAGGAAGGCCCTGCGCTGCGCCGTGTCGCCCTCCCGGGGCGGGAACGCGGTGATCGCCAGGTAGACGAGGAACACGCCGGGAGTGAGCTTCACGGCGGTCGCGAGGCCGATCAGCATCCCGCGCGGCCACCACGGCCTGCGCGCCACGCAGTCCAGCAGGCACAACGCCAGGAGGAACAGATCCACCTGGCCGAACCTGAACTGGTCCCTGATCGGCATGAGATACGTGCACGCGACGCACAGCACGGCGAACAGCAGCGGCGCGGCAAGGGCGCCGCGCACGCCGCCCAGGAAGGCCCGGAAGGCATGCCGGACGGTCACGGCGAGGACGGCCACGATGGCGGCCGTCCACACCCACTGCGCGACCGGCCACGACATCAGGGCGAGCGGCACCGCCAGCATGGCGGCCACCGGCGGGTAGGTGAACGGCAGCAGCTGGGGAGCCGGCGTGATCACGTCGTAGACGGGCAGGCCCCGCAGCAGCGCCCAGCCGCCCGTACGGTAGACGTCCAGGTCCACCAGACGCTGGTCCTCCGGATTGGTCAGCCAGTAGGCGATCAGCGGCGCGGCCGCGGCGGCCACCGCCACGAGGGCGAGCGCCCATGCCCAGGCGGGCCGGCGGGCCCCGGCGATCCGGCCAGTCGTCATGATTAGGCAGGTTACCGTGGAGGACCGCGGCCACAGCGTCGTCGATCATGAGGGAGCGCGCGACAGTGCCACCTGGTTCAGCACCGGCTCCGGCGGGCCCGGCGATCCGGGCCTCCGGCCGGCCGGGCGGCTCGCCGTGGCCCTCGAACACGGCCCGGCCCTCCGGCGGCTCCCTCCGCTGCGGGAGCCGCGACCGGCGTCGCGGACTGCCCACGCTCACCGCCGTCACAGGCCACCCACGGGCCGTGCCCGGCCTGTCCGCCACGCGGCACCGCCCTCCGCTGACCGTGCCCGGCCTTCCCGGCGCCCGGCGTGGTGCGCTTGCGAAGGTCTTCGCGTCGCTGCTGATGCTCCTCGTCGCGGCCCTCGTCCTGCCCGCCGCCCCCGCGTCGGCTTCGGGACACGCCACCGCCGCACAACAAGCCACCGCCGCACAACAAGCCGCCGCCGCAGGACAAGCCATGGTGACGGGCCGGGTCGTGCTGATCGGGGTGCCCGGGCTCCGCTGGGACGACCTCGACCCGCGGCGGACGCCCGCGCTGTGGGATCTGGCCGGTCGCGGCTCCAGCGGGTCGCTGTCCACGAGGGCCGTCCCTCCGGAGGGGCTGCCGGTGACCTGCCCGGCCGCCGGATGGCTCACGGTGTCCGCGGGCCAGCGTGCGGGGGCTCCGGGCCCGGGCTGCGCGCCACTCCCCGGACCCGGCGGCACGGCGACGATCCCGGACTGGTCCGAACTGGTCGCCGTGCAGCAGGCCGGCCCCTTCAAGGCCCGGCTCGGGCTCCTCGCCGACGCCGTGACCGCCGCCGGAGGACGGATCGCGGCCATCGGCCCGGGGGCGGCTCTGGCCGCCGCCGACTCCTCGGGCAGGGTCGCGACGTACGCCGCGACGCCCGCCGCGCTGCCCGACCTCACGCCGTACGCCCTCGTCGTCGCCGAGGCGGGGGAGATCACCGGCGCCGGAACCGGCGGGCAGGCGCGCCGGGAGGCCGTGAACGCGGCCGACCGGACCGTCGCGGAGGTGCTCGCCAAGGTGCCCGCCGGTTCGGCCGTGCTCGTGGCGGGGCTGTCCGACTCCCCCGGCCGCGGCGAGGGCTCCACCGCCCACCTGCACGTCGCGATCGCCGCGGGCGGGCCGTACGGGCACGGGTGGCTGACCGCCGCCTCGACCCGGCAGCGGGCGCTGGTCACGATCACCGACGTCACGGCGACGGTCACCCACCTGCTCGGGGTCCCAACTCCCGAGGGCGCGGTCGGCAGGGCCTGGACGGGCGACGGCGCGATGCCGCCCGTGGCCGAGGCGGCCCGCGAGCTGGCCGACGCCGACCTGGCGAGCCAGATGCTCCGGGAGGTCAGGGAGCCGTTCTTCATCACACTGGTCGCCGCGCAACTGCTCTTCTACGCCCTGGCCGCGGTCGTGGTCAGGCGTCACCGGCGGATGCTCACCACCACGCGGGTGGTGGCGACGGTCAGCGGCGCGCTCCCGGTGTCGATCTTCCTGGCGCAGCTCGTGCCGTGGTGGGGCTTCGCGCACCCGATGCCCGCCCTGCTCGGCACGATCCTGGCCTTCGCCGGTCTGGTGGCGGGGCTCGCGTACGCCGGGCCGTGGCGCCGCCACCTACTGGGGCCGCCGGCCGTGGTCGCCGCGGTCAGCTCGCTCGCGCTCCTCGCCGACGTGGTGACGGGCTCGCGGCTGCAGGTGAACGCCGTGGCCGGGTACGAGCCCGTGACCGGCGGCCGGTTCTACGGCTTCGGCAACATGGCCTTCGCCGTCTACTCGACGGGCACGATCCTGCTCCTGGCGGCCGTCGCCCACGCGCTGCGCCGCCGGCCGAGGCTCGCCGTGGCCGTCTGCACGGCGTACGGCCTGCTCGCGATCGCGGGGGACGGCTGGCCGACGTGGGGCGCGGACTTCGGCGGGGTGCCGTCGTTCGTGCTGGGCGTCGCGGTGTGCGTGCTCATGGCCGCGGGCGGGCGGGTGTCGGTCCTCCGGCTCGGGCTGGTCGCCGTGGCGGGGGTCGTGCTCATCGCGCTGATCGCGGTGCTCGACTGGCTGCGGCCCGCCGACCGGCGTACCCATTTGGGGGCCTTCGTCCAGCAGCTCGTCACCGGCGAGGGCGGTTCGGTCGTCGGGCGCAAGCTCGGGGCGATGCTCCACACGCTGGGCAACCTGCCGCTGACGCTGCTGTCGCTGGTCGCGCTGGCGTTCCTGTTCCTCGTGCTGGCCCGGCCGTCGCGGTGGGGCGCCGCCGCGCTCAGCCTGGCGTACGAACGGGTCCCGGAGTTGCGGGCCGGGCTGATCGGGGCGCTGACCGCGGCGTTCGCCGGGTTCCTGATCAACGACTCGGGGATCGCGATCCCGGCGATGGCCCTGACGGTCGCGGTGCCGCTGGCGCTCGCGGCGTCCGTACGCGCGCTGCAGACCGCGCCGCCCACCACAGCAGCGCGATCGTCAGCGCCAGCAGGAGCGACGGCGCCACCCAGGCCCTGACCACGTCGACGAGCCAGCCCAGGTCGCGCGGCTGATCCGCCTGGCGCGCGGGCAGGTAGGCCAGCGAGAGCACGGCGAGCCGGGCGACCAGGAACGCCTCCAGGCCCGGCCAGGCGACCAGGGCCAGCAGCGCGAACCCCAGCCCGTCGTACCAGGGCAGCGCGTACGGCGTGGCGAACAGCCAGGCCACGGCGACGGCGAGGGCGACCACCGGCCCCTCGCGGTCCGCCGCGGGGCGTCCCCGCAGCAGGAGGACGGCGAGCACGGCCAGCAGGAGCAGCGACCCGGCCTGGATCCACGCCCGGTAGGCCCCAGGGCCGGACAGCGCCTGCAGCGCCCTCTGCGCGAGCTTCCACGGCGTGGCGAGCGAGACCGACTTGCTGGCGTTCAGCAGCTGGTCGAGCGCGTGGGGCCCGGCCAGCAGATAGGCCACGAGCACGGTCAGCGCCGCCAGCCCGGCGACCAGGGCGAGCCGCCGCGGGTTCCTGCGCAGCTCCCACGCCGTGCCCAGCGCCACCAGGCCCACGGTGGCCTTGACCGCGACGCCCAGGCCGAGCGGCACGCCCCTGCGGGCGGCCAGCCCGGCCACGACGAACGCGATGGCCACGGTGTCGAGGTGCATCCCGGCCACGAGCTCGTAGACGACCAGCGGGTTGGCCGTCCACAGCAGGGCCGCGCGGCGCTGCCGTACGGTGTCGCCGGCGGCGGCCCGGTGGAGCAGCAGGCCGGTGGCGATGAACGCGGCGGCGTTGACCAGGGCCATCACGAAGACCGTCAGCCGGACCGACTCGCCTCCCGCGTGGCTCGCCAGCGCCTGCACGGCCGTCGCGACCGGGCCGTACACGCTGGGCGTCCTGGTCCACTCCTCCACCCGGCCGACGACGGGATCGGCGGGAAGGTCGGCGGGCACGGTCACGTACGGGTCGAGGCCGAGAGCCGCCATCCGGCCGTACGCCGCGTAGTTGAGGTGATCGGCCGACCCGGAGGGCGGCAGGAACGCGAGGACCACGGCGGCGGCGCACCCGGCCAGGACCAGCGTGCGCGCCCGCGGCATCCGGTCGGGGTACGCGAGGCCGGCGGCCAGGCCGATCGCGCCGAGCACGAGCGCCGCGGCGGCCAGGGCGACGACGAGGTGGCCGCCGGGCGCGAGGCCGAGGGAGTAGGGAGGCTGCCACGGCCGCCCGGGCAGCGCGGGCACCATCGCGGACGGCCCGAGGGCGCCGATCGTGATCGTGAGGAGGATCGACAGGCCGCCGGCGGCCGGGGCCAGCCGGGCGGCGGTCCGTGCGCGCCCCCGAGAATCCACCCGAGAATTCCACCACATCGGCCCGCGACGTCGGCGAAGTCACCGGTTCGGGCCTCCCGGGCGCACGGGCCGCCACAGCGGGTCAGCGGCCCGACGCAGCGGCGCGGCTCAGCGGCGCGGCGGGCGGAGGGCGGAGCGCGCCTGGCCCACGGCGGGCTCGCGGGCGGCGAGGGCCAGGCCGACGTCGCGGAGCTGCCGGGCTCTGTGCAACTGGGAGCGCCAGTCGGTGCCGGTCGCCCGGTGCGCCATTTCGACCTCGACCTCGACCACCCGGAAACCCTTCCTGAGCAGGTCGACGGTCAGGCCGGTCTCGACGCCGAAACCGTGCGCGAGCGGCCGGCCCGCCTCGAACGCGGCCCGGGTGAGACAGCGCTGCCCGTTGAGCGGCTGGGTCGCCTCCCAGCCGGTGAGCCGCTTGATGCCGTCACGGGCCAGCCGTACGACCATGCCGTGCCCGCCGAGCTTGACCCTGGTCATGAACGCCGCGATGGTCATGTCGGCCTCGCCGTCGCGCACCGGCGCGATCAACGGGAGGGCCGCCGCCGCCGTCTCGCCCAGGTCGGCGTCGAGGAACAGCAGGTGCCGAGGATGCTCCTCGTCGAGGAGGCGCACCGCCTCGGCCCCGCTCTCCATCGCCGCGGCCTTGCCCCGGTTGCGGCTGTGCCGTACGACGCGGGCGCCCGCCGCCCTGGCCACCCGGCCGGTCTCGTCGGACGAGCCGTCGTCGACCACGACCACGAGATCCACGCCGGGCAGCTTCAGGGCGGCGGTCACGGTGGCGCCGATCCGGTCGGCCTCGTCCTTCGCCGGGATCACCACCGCGGTGTCCGGCTCGGGCACTGCCATTTCCCCCATGCGCCTAACCCTGGTGCTCGGCCGTGAGCAGATCGGCGGGCACCGTGTCGTGCACGGTGAACACCGAGTCCAGCCCGGTGACCTGCAAAATCTTGCGTACCGCCGGTCTCGGCGCCGCCACCTCCAGCGTGCCGCCCCGCTCGCGCAGCCGCTTGAGCGCCGACAGCAGCACGTTCATGCCCGTGGAGTCGCAGAACTCCACTCCGGACATGTCGATGACCACCCGGTCCGGCCCGGTCTCCAGCAGGCGGGTGAACTCCGCCTGCAGCCGGGGCGCGGTATATAGGTCGATTTCGCCGAAGACAGCCATGACGGCCTGACCGGCGTGGGATTGCGTCGCGACTTTGAGCTCCACGAGGCGCACACTAGCGTCGTCCCGGCCCCGGGTCACGCTCCATCGGATTCATCGAAGAGTCGTCCGCCCTTTGTCCCCGATTCCGGCCCCATGTAAACGGCGAGTGCGCGAAGCTTGACGCTATGCGACACCGGCGTCGCCGGATGGAGGGCCCGGAACCTCCGCGTCTTGGTCGTCACTTCGCAAAGGAGGGCGGGCGCCGAGCACAGCGGGCCCGAGATCAGATGAACACTGAGATACCCGAGGATCCCCACCGCCGCGTGCTGCGCGAGCATCTGGAGACCATCCAGGTGCGCACCGAGAAGGCCTCGTCGTGGCGCGAGGCGGCCGAGCCGCTGCGCGGCCTGGTCAACCGCGAGGGGTACGTCCCGGTCAGCGCCCGCCTGGCGGCCGAGGACCTCGATTTCCTCGCCGAGGCCCGCGAGGAGCTGCTGTGCTTCTCCGAGCTCGGCATCCGGCTGCTCGACCTGCATCAGCCCAGGGACGCGGGCGGCATCTCGAGCGACCCGGCCAACCCCATCCTGCGGTGCCGGAGCTGCATGTGGCGCTGGCCCTGCCCCACGTTCCGGGCCATGACGGAGGCGTTCGCCCCGCGCCGCCGGGAGGCCGCTCCCGGCATCCCCCCGTGGCGCGGCCAGCTGGAGCACCAGGGCGAACCGTGACCTCGCCGACCTGCGCTTTCCTGCGGCTTCTCCCGGCGCCAAGAGCCGGCGAAGTCGTCGTTAAGCGACCGCCATGGAGGCGCTCCTAACTTCCCCTGTGTAAGGGCCGGCGTACGGAGACGGACGCCGGCCGACACAGGAGAGGACCGCGAAGCCTGGACGTGGAAGGGCTTCCAGGTCCTGGATGGGAAGAGCGTCATGAAACTGGTCTACAAGGTCCTGGCCTCGCTCGTCGCCGCCGAGGTCGCCGTGCAGGCGATGATGGTCGTCCTCGGCGACGCCGGCCTGTTCAAGTACGTCGAACAGGGTGGCGTGATCGACAAGGCGACCGCGGAGAGCGGGGGGATCCAGTTCCCCGAGTTCTTCGCCTTCATGGTCCACGGCGTGAACGGGATGATGGTCATCCCCGTGATCGCGCTGCTCCTGCTGGTCTCCTCGTTCTTCGCCGAGATCCCCGGGGCGGTCAAGGGGGCGGCCCTCGTGGTCCTGCTCGTCGTGGTCCAGGTCTCCCTCGGTCTCCTCGGTCACCAGATCCCCGCCCTGGGCGCCCTGCACGGCCTGAACGCACTGCTGCTGTTCAGCGCGGCCGTCCACGCCGCACGCCGTGGCCGCCGGACGGAGAGCGTCCCGGACCGGTCGCACGCCCGTGTCGAGACCGCCGTCTGACGGCGACACGATGGACAGGACTCGCCGCCGCGGCGCCCGCCTGCGCCTCGCCCTGGCGGGCGCCGCGACCCTCGCCCTGCTCGGCCCGCCGATCTGGCTCTGGCAGGACAGCCTCATGCCCGGTACGTACTCCGTCATGGACATGGGGTACGCCGACCACGGCGGCGCCCTGACCCACGTGGCCGGCACTTCGGAGCACGCAGAGCACACACAGCACAGCACCGGACACGGCGCAGGGCACAGCGCCGGAGACAGTGCCAGAGACAGCACCGGACACGCAGGGCACGGCACGCCGGCGCGCAGCCTGACGTCGTTGACCGCAGATCCGGGCCGCGCGGCCGACGTCGCGGTCACTCTGGTCGCCCGCAAGCAGCGGTTCCGGCTGCCCACCGGCCGCTCGGTGGACGGCTACACCCTGAACGGCACCTCGCCCGGCCCCGTCATCCACGCGACGGTCGGACAGCTGGTGCAGGTCCGCTTGGTGAACGAGTCGGTGCCGGACGGCATCACGCTGCACTGGCACGGAGTCGACGTGCCGAACGCCGCCGATGGGGTCGCCGGTGTCACCCAGGACGCGGTCCGCGTGGGCGGGTCGTTCACCTACCGCTTCGTCGCCGGTCAGGCCGGCACCTTCTGGTACCACTCCCACCAGGTCTCCCACGAGCAGGTGCGCCGCGGCCTGCTGGGCGCCCTCGTGGTCGCCCCGGCGCGCCCGCCCGCCGGCGTCGTCGACGTCGTGGCGCTGATGCACCTCTACGACGGAGCCCGCACGATCAACGGCCGGGAGGGCGACGTGCGCGCCGAAGCCCGCCCCGGCGAGCGGGTGCGTGTGCGGGTGATCAACACGGAGAACGGCCAGACACCCGTATGGGTCGGCGGAGCCCCGTTCCGGCTCGTCGCCGTCGACGGCACCGACCTGCACGAGCCCGCACCCGTGCGGGACACCGCCGTGCCGGTCACGGCGGGTGGCCGCGCCGACATCGAGGTGACCATGCCCGAGGACGGCTCGCCGGTGCGGGTCCACGTCGGCGGCCCGGCCGGCGTCGTGCTCGGTTCGCGGTCGTACGACGTGCCCGCCGTCCCCCGGCCCGCGGTCACACTCGACCTGCTCTCCTACGGCACGCCGGCCCCGCTGGGGCTCGACGCCGACCGGCCCGACCGGCGGTTCGACTACGAGATCGGGCGCCGCCCCGGCTTCCTGGACGGGCGTCCCGGGATCTGGTGGACGATCAACGGTCACATGTTCCCCGACGTGCCGATGTTCGTCGTCGCCGAGGGCGACGTGGTGCGGGTGCGCATCGTCAACGACAGCGGCGAGCCGCACCCGATGCATCTGCACGGCCACCACGCCGTGGTGCTGAGCCGGGACGGCGTACGGGCGACGGGCAGCCCGTGGTGGGTGGACTCGCTCGAGGTCGGCGCCGGCGAGACGTACGAGATCGCCTTCGTGGCCGGCAACCCCGGCATCTGGATGGACCACTGTCACAACCTGCCGCACGCGACCGAAGGTCTCGTCGCCCACCTCATGTACGAGGGGGTCACCACGCCCTTCACCGTGGGCGGGACCGCCGCGAACGAGCCGGAGTGAGCCTCAGGCCAACGGCAGTGTGATCTCGAAGCGGCAGCCGGGACCCTCGTTGACCACGCCGATCCCGCCGTCGTGGGCCTCCACGATGCCGCGCGCGATCGCGAGGCCGAGCCCGGCGCCGCCGTCGGGGCCCGGCGTCCGCGCCGCCTCGCCGCGGAACGCGACGTCGAAGACCCGGGGAAGGTCCTCCTCCGGGATGCCGCCGCAGCCGTCGAGCACGGACAGGCGGGCGGTGGTCCCGTCCGCCGTCGCCCGCACGACGACCGTTCCCCCGGCGGGCGTGTGACGGATCGCGTTCACCACCAGATTGCGTACGGCCCGGCCGAGCTGCCCGGCGTCGGCGTGGACCGGGACGCGCGGGTCCGCCTCCCCGGTCAGGCGCACGCCCCCGGCGCGGGCGAGCGGCTCGACGGCGGCGAGGGTGTCCGCGACGAGGTCGCCGAGCCCCGTGCGGGTGAGCGTGGGCCGCAGCGCGCCCGCGTGGATCCGCGACAGCTCGAACAGGTCCTCCACCATCCCGGCGAGCCGGTCGACCTCCACCCTGATCTGGACGTGATAGCGCTTGACGGTCTCGGGGTCGTCGGCCACCCCGTCCTCCAGCGCCTCCACCATCGCCCGCATGCCGGCCAGGGGGGTGCGCAGGTCGTGGCTGACCCACGCGACCAGTTCGCGCCGCGCGCTCTCCAGCGCCCGCTCGCGCTCGCGGCCCAGCCGCAGCCGCTCGTAGGCCTGCTCCAGCGCGGTGCTGATGGTCTGCAGCTCGGCCGGGAGCGGCGTGGGCGGCGGGACGAACCGGCCGGAGGGCGGCACGCGCTCCAGCGCGCCGACGAGGCTCCTGCTGGCGCGCACCACCGTCCGGGCGTTCACCAGAGCGACACCGAGCCCCACCAGGCCGCCGATGCCGACGACGGTGAGCACGATGTTCTTCGGCCGCCCGTCGATGATCATGGCGAGCGTGATGGCGACCACCCCGGCCAGTGTCGCGGAGACCGTCACCGCCGCCACGACCGCGAGCATCACGCCGATCGACCGGCGGCGCAGCGCCCGCAGCAGCGCCAGGCCGAGGGCCGCGATGACGAGACCGAGCCCGGCCGCGACCGCGACGATCTGGACGATCACGACAGCGGTTCGTAGCGGTAGCCGACGCCCCAGACCGTCACGATCCGGTGCGGGTCGGTGGGGTCGTCCTCGATCTTCTCCCGCAGCCTGCGCACGTGGACCGTCACGGTGGAGGAGTCGCCGAACGACCAGCCCCAGACCTGGTCGAGCAGGGCCGTACGACTGAACGCCTGGCGGGGGTTGCGCAGCAGGTAGACGAGCAGGTCGAACTCGCGGGCGGTCAGGGTGATCTCCTTGCCGCCCAGGCGCACCTCGTGGGCGCCGACGTCGACCACCAGGTCGCCGTCGCGCAGCACGCCGGTGCCGGTGGGCACCAGCGCGCCCCGGGCCCGCCGCAGCACGGACTGCACGCGCAGGGCCAGCTCGCGCGGACTGAACGGCTTCGTCACGTAGTCGTCCGCGCCGGTCTCCAGGCCGACCACCCGGTCCATCTCCTCGCCGAGGGCGGTCAGCATGATCACCGGCACGGGCCGGCGCTCCCGCAGCTTCCGGCAGACCTGCAGGCCGTCGAGCTTGGGCAGCATCAGGTCGAGAACCATCAGGTCGGGCGGGTCGGCCAGAGCCCGGCGCAGCGCCTCGGCGCCGTCGCCCACGCACTCGACCTCGTGCCCGTCGCGTTCCAGATAGCGGGCCACCACCTCGGCGACGGTGGGGTCGTCTTCCACCACCAGGACGCGGGCGGGATTCTGGGAAGTTCTCGAGGAGGGCACGTCCCCCACGGTAAGTCCGCCGGGCGCCCCGGCGAAGCGCCGTCATCGCCCCGTAAGAACCCGCCGCTCGCGGCGGCCGTCGCACTTCGAGGAGAACACGCACTTCGTGGACACGGTCGTCCCCGGCCGCCGCGTCTGCGGCATCAGGGAGACGACACTCCCGCGGTACGCAGGTCCACGATGCTGCGACGCTCTCGTGCGGGAGGTGTCGTGTCGTCCAGGGGCGGCACGCCGATGGCCGTCATCGTGAGGATCCGCCAGCCGGGCCTGACGCCGAGCCGGTTGTGCAGCCCCTCCAGGTCGAAGGCGCGAAACTGCCTGCAGGACAGGCCCATCGCGTGGGCCTGCACAGTCATGTGGGCCACCGCCTGGCCGAGGTCGTAGTCGGCGAACTCGGAGTAGAGCAGGCCGCTGTCGTCGGTCTCGTGACGGGCCAGGTTGACGACCAGCGCGCTCGCATCGGGCGCCCACCGGCGCGAACTTCCGGCGAGGTGCTCCACGAGTTGCTCGTGCCCGTCCTCTCCCCGGCGGCGCAGATGGAACGACCAGGGCTGCGAGTTACCGGCGGACGGAGCCCACCGGGCCGCCTCCAGCAGGGTCTCGACGTCCGGGCCGGACAGCCGATGGTGCGGATCGAAGCGCAGCGGACTGAAACGCCCTTGGAGGGCCGGTGTGAGTCGCGGAAGGTTCATGCCTCAACCAGGGGGACCGGATCGTGTGCGCCGCGCAACCGCGTCAGGGACGCCACGAGTCGGGTGATTCGCGGTGATCGAGTGGAGTCTACGCCGCATGCGGCGCAGGCAGCCGATGGGACCGCAAGAGGCCGCCGGAGGAGCCATGACGTTCTGTCGACGAACTGCCGCCGAACGCGATGATTCACGTGAAACCTCATGAATCACGGGTATGCGAACCGGTTCCGAATCAGGGGTGTGGCTGCCGGATGCCGCCCGTCGCGAGCGCGGATCCAGGTGGACGCATCGCGAGGCCGAGGACGGCCGACACGATCAAGCTCGCGGTTGTCGGTCCCACCGCGTACCTTGTGGCTATGGCCCGTACCGTACTGACCGTACTGGGGATCCTCCTGGCCCTCTGGCTGGTGTTCGGATTCGTGATCCCCGCACTGTTCGCGACGCTGAAGTTCCTGCTGATCATCGGCATCATCGCCCTCGTCGCCGTGGTCGTCGTCACCGTCGTCGGGAAGCTGTCCCGCTGAGGTGAACACGCTCCAGGCCGCCATCGGATCGCTCCTCTGGCTGCTGGCCGAGTTGGCCGCCGGGTCCCCGGACCCCGGCGCGCTGACCACGGTCGGCCTGGCCGGCGTGGCCGTCCTGGTGTTCGCCTGGATGCTCTGCCGGCTGACCGGCGTCCCCCTTCTGCGCCGGGGGCCGGGCAGGCCGTCGTACAACGGTGAGACGGCGATGGTCAGGTTGCGTGATCCCGGCGCGCCTGGCCGTCCCCGTCCCCGCGCACCATCAGGAAGCCCCGCGCTCGTCTGACCGGAAATCCAGCCGGACGAGCGCTTTCGTCATGCCCTCATCCACCGGCAACAGGTCACAGACGAAAGGCTTCCCATGTTCGACTTCGTGCTCGACCCCGCCTACCGCCTCATCGACGCGCTCAGCCACCTCACCGGCGCCGGACTCGCGATCGTCCTGGTCACCCTCGCCGTACGGCTGTCGCTGCTGCCGCTGAGCGTCCGCGTCGCGCGGGCGCAGCGGATCCGCATGCGGCTCGCACCCCAGGTGGACGGGCTGCGCACGCGGTGGAAGAACGACCCGCAGCGGCTCCTGCGCGAGGTCAACGCGTTGTACGCCAAGGAGGGCGTCGGCCAGTTCACCGGCTATCTCCCGGCGTTCGCGCAGTGGCCGTTCTTCACGGTGACCTACCGGCTGTTCACGGCGGCCGTCATCGCGGGGCACCCGAACCTGCTGCTGGCCCAGAGCGTGCTCGGCGTGCCGCTGGGGGAGCACCTCGCCGCCGTGCTCGCCGGGGCGGGCCTGCTCAGCCCTGCCGCCGGGGTGTTCGCCGCGCTGCTCGCGCTGCTCGTGGCCGTGGCCGTGATCGCCGCCCGCAGGGTCGAGCCCGCCACGCCGATGCGGCGCCTGGCGGTCCTGATGCCGTTCTGGACCGTGCTCGCCGCGGCCTTCCTCCCGCTCGCGGCGGGCGTCTACCTGCTCGTGAGCAGCGCCTGGACGACGGCCGAGCGGGCCGTGCTCTACCCACGCGCGGCCTGACCCGGGATCGGTGGAATGCTGGCGGCCATGATCGGTGACCTCGCGATAGCGACCTGGGCGGCCGGGGACGACGGCCGGGAGGACGTGCGGGCGCTTCTGGCCGCCTACCACCTGCGAACCGAGGCCGAGAAGGGCGTCCCGGTGGCCGACGCCACGCGCCTGCCCGAGCGTTACCGGGCGGAGGTCGAGAACCCGGGCGCGGCGTTCGCTGACGACGTCGTGCTGGTCGCGCGCCGCGGCGACGCCGCGATCGGCTGCGTGGTGCTCGCGGCGCCCGCCGGCGGACGGGCGGAGATCAAACGCCTGTGGGTGGACCCGGACGAGCGGGGCAGGGGCGTGGCCGCCGCGCTCGTCCGTGCCGCGCTCTCCCGGGCGCACGCGATCGGCCTGCGGTCGGTACGGCTGTCGGTGTGGCGGTGGCGGACGACGGCGATCGCCCTCTACGAGCGGCTCGGGTTCACCGTCACCGCGTCGTGGGACTCCCGCGACGACCTGATCTGCATGGAGCACGCCCTCGGCCGGCCCTGAACCGCGACCTTGAACCCCGGCCCTGAACCGCGCCCGCCAAGCCCCGGCCCTGAACCCCGGCCCTGAGCCGTGGCTGTGCGCGGGGCGTGAGCGCGCCCGTCAGCCGACCTCGCGCAGCACCGGAATTTCGGACAGCTCGGCATGCCCATTCTGGTCAGGCCATGAGGCGGGCACGACGGCCCAGACGGTGGTCGCCTCCTCCTCGTGCCGGACTCCCCAGCGCTCGGCCAGGTACTCCACGATGCCGAGCCCACGACCGCCGAGGGACGACAGCGTCGGGCGGCCCGCGCGGGGCTCCGTGTACGCGCCGCCGTCGCTCACGGCCACCTCGACCTGCGAATCCGAGCAGATCCAGGCCACTTTGAGCCGTCCGCACGGGAGAGGGTGGGCGTGGCGCAGCGCGTTGCTCAGCAGTTCACTCATGATCAACACGACGTCGTCGACGGCGGAGGCGAGCAGCCCTGCGGTCGAAAGCTCGGCGCTCAGGCGCTGACGTGCGACGGCGACGCTCGACGGTGCGTACGGCAGCATCACGACGCTCGACGCACTCACCTCCCCCTTACCCCCGTATCTGCTGCACGAGCAACTACGACCGAAATGCCCCGCTCGCTCGGCCGGGAAACCGTGCCCCGCATCACAGCTTGTGCACATTGGACAATAGATCAGTCCTTAAGTGGTGACGCCACGCTCCGTTCTGTCCTGTCAGGATGAAGATTCCGCCGAGTTCAGCACCAGCCGCATCCGGGTTCCCCCACCGGAGCGGGGCAGCGCGGCGACGTCCCCGCCCTGGGCCCGGGCGAGGTTGCGCACGATGTAGAGCCCCAGGCCGACGCCGCCGAACCTGCGCCGGTTGCCGCTGTCGGCCTGGACGAACCGCTCGAAGATCCGTTCCCGGTCGCCCGGCGCGATGCCCACTCCCTCGTCGTCCACCACCAGCACGACCCGGTCGTCCTCCGGCCATGCCTCGACCCGGATGAGGCCGCCGTCGGGGGAGTACTTGAACGCGTTCTCCAGCAGCTGGGCCAGGAGGATGTCGGTGGCCAGGGCGTCGCCGTACACGCGGGGGAGATCGGGCGGGATGTCCACCTCCAGCCGGTGCCGGTCCGACAGGACCGGCAGCCCGAGCGTCGCCGCGTGCACCCGGGCGGCCAGGTCGAAGGGCTCGACCCTGACCTTCAGCTCCTCCGCGCCCGCCCGCGCGCCGAGCAGGAGATGGTCCATGAGCTGCCCGAGCGAGCGGGCGCGCTCGGCGATCGTGTGGACCGCCGACCGCCGCTCCACGTCCGACAGGTGGTCCCAGCGGGAGTCGAGCGTGCTGGCGAAGCCGTGCACGATCGTGATCGGCGTGCGCAGTTCGTGGCTGGTGGTGGCGAGGAACAGGTCCTTGGCCTCCTCCAGCTCCTTGGCCCTGGTCACGTCGCGGAAGTCGACGACGGTCTCCCCCGTCTCCCGGATCTCCGCGCACAGCACGTCGAGCCACCGGCCGGACGGGAGCTGGAAGGTCAGCTTCTCCCCCGGCGCCGGCAGCGGGAAGGGCGGAGGCCCGCCGATCACCCGGTCCGCCGGGTGGCCGGTCAGCTCGGCCGCGGCCGGGTTCCACCGCACGACCGCTCCCGTGCCGTCCAGCACCGCGATGCCGTCGGCGCTGGCGTCGAAGACCGCCCGCTCGTGGGCGCGCTGCCGCACCGCGTCCTGGTAGGCCGTCGCGTTGGCGACCGCGATGCCGGCGTGCCCGGCGAGCAGTTCGAGCAGTTCGAGCTCCAGATGACTCGCCTTGCGCCGGGCGAACAACGCGTAGAGCGCTCCATAGGGACGCCCGCCGACGGCGGCGATGCCGACGGCGATCGTGTGCAGGCCGGGCAGGCGCGCCCAGATCAGGTCCGGGAAGCCCTCCGGGCCGGTCTCCAGCAGCACGGTCTTGCCGGTGCGCAGCAGCTTGGCGACCAGGCTCGTGTGCAGGTCGGCGGTGGCCCCGCGCAGCGTCTCGGGCAACCTGTGGACGCCGACCAGGCGCAGTCGGTCCCCCTCGATGGACACGAAACCGCCGGCGTCGGCACCGGTCAGCTCGGTCAGGCTCGCGGCGATCCGGTCGAGCACGACGGGCAGGTCGAGTTCGGCGTTGATGTCGCCGACCACGTCGGTCAGCCGCCGCACCAGGCGGGCGCGGCGCACCATCCTGCCGTGCGCCGCGTCGTCGTCCTCGGCCGCGTGGTAGACGTTCACGTACCCCAGCAGGACGCCGCCCGGCGAGCTCAGCGCGCTCGTGTCCACCCGCAGGTCGAGCAGCCGCCCGTCGCGGTGCAGACGTTTGGTGGTCAGCGACACCCGGCCGCCCGCGCGTACGCGTTCGAGCACGGCGTTGTGCTCGGCCATCAGCTCGTCGGGCACGATCGGCGCCCGCCTGCCGAGCAGATCGGCCGCGGGCCAGCCGAACATCCGCTCGGCCGCCGCGTTCCAGCTCAGCACGGCCAGGTCGCGGTCGAGCGCGACGATCGCGTCGGGGGAGCCGGCCAGGACCGCACGCGCGAGGCCCTCCTCGACGTCGCTCCCGTGGAGACCCGTGCCGGCGCCGCCGCCCGGCTCCATGTCGAAACCGCCCGCGAGCACGTCCGCGGTGTCAGCGATCACGGGGGCGATGTCCGCCGCCCGGCCGTCCACGCTGCTGTCACCCACGCCCCCATCGTGCCTTCTTTCACGTTTTGATCTTGGCCTTTTCCGTCACCTCGCAACCGCTCCGATACGCTGCCTGCACGCGGAGAAGAGAAAGTGGGGCGCCCATGTCCACCGAGGACCTCGAAGCCCTGCTGCGCGTGACCTCGCCGGGCTACGTCGGCGAGACCCCGCCCGAGGTCGCCTTCGGCACCACCGACGCGCCGGTGGGCCGCCTGGTCCTCGCGGTGACCGCACGCGGCGTGCTGGCCTGCACCTACGAGGGCGAGCACGAGGTCTTCGCCCGCATCTCCCGCGCCGTCGGCTCGTTCATCGGACCCGACCCGCGCCGCCTCGATCCCCTCCGCAGGGAGCTCGACGCCTACTTCACGGGCAGGCTGCGCACCTTCTCCCTCTCCGTGGACCTGCGCCTGGTCACCGGCTTCAGCCGTACGGTGATTCAGCTCATGCCGGCCGTGCCGTACGGCAGCGTCACCACTTATCAGGACATCGCCGAGCGCATCGGGCGGCCGCAGGCGCCCCGCGCGGTGGCCAACGCCCTCGCCGGCAACCCGGTCTGCCTGCTCCTGCCGTGCCACCGGGCCGTGGAGGGCCCCGGCGCGCTCGGCGGCTACGCGGGCGGCCAGCCGGCCAAGGAGCACCTGCTCCGCCTGGAAGGCGCTCTCTAGCCCTCCTCCAGCCCGGCCCGGCCCGGCTCTGCTCCGGCCCGGCTCTAGGCCGCCCGGCCCCGCGACCGCAGGCGGCGGGCCGGGACGGACAGCGCCACGGTCGCCAGCGCGGCCACCAGGAACGCGGCGAGCGCGGCGTTCATCCAGGGCTGGTGGACGAACCCGAGGGCCAGGCGGACGTCGGTCCACAACCCGTCCCACCACCCGACCGTCGGGGTGGACGTGACGATCCAGTACGCCACGAACCCGAGGATCCACGGCACGACCATGAGCCACCGGGATGGGGCGTCCTCGGCGGTGTTCCACCGGGCCGTCCCGCCGAGCAGGAAGTAGTCGACCACGAGGACGGCGAACATCGGCACGAAGACCGCCCCGATCACGCTCAGGAACGCGCCGTAGGAGTTCACGTCGGCGAACAGCGCGATAAGAGTCGTGAGCACGCCGATCACGATCGAGATCGCCCGGCGGTCCCAGCGCGGCGCGAGGTTCTGGATCGAGACGGTCGTCGAGTAGACGTTCGCGAACGACTGGTCGGCCTCGCGCAGCACCAGGATGCCGAAGAACAGGATCCCGAGCGGGGCGGCCACGAACGGCTCCCACACCTTGTCCGGGTCGTTGCCCACCAGGGCGAGCGCGGCGATGCCGAGCGCCAGGCACGCCACCTGGGCGATCGTGTAACCCGCCACCACGCCGGTGAACGCCGCGCCGCTCGACCGCGAGTGCCTGGCGTAGTCGGCGGCCATCGGCACCCACGACACCGACAGCGCGATGACATAGTCGACGGCGGGGGCGAAGGCGTCCCAGGAGCCGCCCCCCACGGACGGCCCCTGAGCGAACAGGGCGACCGAGAGCCAGATCATCGCGACCACCACGCCCGCCGTGACGTAGCGGCGCAGCAGCCGCAGCGCGCCGAGCGGCCGGATCGTCAGCGCGATCGTCAGCGCACCGGCCGCGACCGCCCACACCGCGTACGGCACCGCCGTGCCGAACAGGGCCTGCGCGCCGTTGGCGATGACCCACAGCTCGAAGGCGCCCCAGCCGAGCATCTGCACGATGTTCAGCACGGTCGGGATGTACGAGAGCCGGGCCCCGAACAGGCCGCGCAGCAGCACCATCGCCGGCCGGCCGGTCCGCGCGCCGGGGATCGCGGCCAGGCCGACCATGGCCGTGCCCAGCAGGCTGCCGACGACGGCGGCGAGCACCGCGGCGGTGAACGTCAGCGGCTTGCCGCCCAGGGGGTCGAGCAGGAACAGGGCCCCCGAGAAGCCGAGGAGACTGACGCCGAGGTTGGCCCAGAACGCGCCCTGGTCGAGCAGCCCCAGAGTTCTGGGGGCCTCCTCGTCCAGGGTGAGGGGAACCTCCGCGTGCGCGTCGTCGACGACGGCAGAAGCCATCACACACTCCCTACGCCGGCATTATCCGGACAGGTTCATGCGGTCGGCGGCACGACTTCGATCCGCCCTCTCAGCCCGGTCACGCCCGAGCTCCCGCGGGTATTGATGATGTCTTTGGGATTATGACACTTCTTTGACCGTTTTCCTACGCGGGGTAGGGCTTCTCACGCGACGTAGGGCGCCCCGCCGGTCTCGCTGACCATCGGACGTCCGACGGCCGCCCACAGCTGCATGCCGCCGTCCACGTTGACGGCGTCCCTGCCGATGTGGTTGAGCCACATCGCGGCGTGGGCCGACCGTCCGCCGACGCGGCAGACCACGTACACCGGCCGGTCGTGCGGCACCTCGTCCACCCGCGCCTGCAGCTCGGCGAGCGGGATGTGGACGGCGCCGGGCGCGTGGCCCGCCACCCACTCGTCGTTCTCACGGACGTCGAGCAGGTACGCGTCGTCGGGCAGGGCGTCAGGGGTGATTTCCGGCAATGTCATGCGCCCATTGTGGCCGCACGCCGCCGATGCCCGGGCCCATGCCGGAAGCTGTGACCCACGGTGATGCGCGGACGCTACTTGAGGAGGCGGGACAGCCGGCGGTCGGCCAGCGGCTTGCCGCCGGTCTGGCAGGTCGGGCAGTACTGCAGCGACGAGTCGGCGAACGACACCTCCCTGATCGTGTCGCCGCACACCTCGCACGTCTCGCCCGTACGGCCGTGCACGCGCAGGCCCGACTTCTTCTCCGACTTGAGGTCCTTGGCGGCCAGCCCCCTGGCCCGGCCGACCGCGTCCCGGAGCGTGCTCACGATCGCGTCGTGCAGGTCGGCGACCTGGCCGTCCGTCAGCGTTCCGGCGATCTTGAAGGGGGACATCTTCGCGACGTGCAGCACCTCGTCGGAGTAGGCGTTGCCGATGCCGGCGATCACCTTCTGGTCCCGCAGCAGGCCCTTGATCTGCGCCCGGCTGCCGCCCACGATCGTCTTCAGCACGCCCGGCGTGAAGTCCTCCGCCAGCGGGTCGGGCCCGAGGCCGGCGACGCCGGGCACGTCCCCGGGATCGCGCACCACGTACACCGCCAGGCGCTTCTGCGTGCCGGCCTCGGTGAGCTCGAAGCCGGGGGCGCGGCCGTCCTCGCCGGGCGACAGCCGTACGCGGACCGCGAGCGGGCCCTTGCCCGGCCGCACCGGCCGCGCGCCCGTGAGGTCGTCGCGCCAGCGCAGCCAGCCGCCGCGCGCCAGGTGGGTGACGAAGTGCAGGCCGTCGCAGTCGACGTCGAGGAACTTGCCGTGCCGCGCCACGCCGGTGACGAGCAGCCCGGCGAGCGCGGTGACGGGCGGGTCGACGGTCTTCAGGGCCTGGAAGGCGGTCACGTCGACCCCGATGACGGCATGGCCGACGGCGTGCTCGCGGAGGAACTCGGCGAGCGCCTCGACCTCGGGCAGCTCCGGCATGCCCTCACACTAACCCGGCCGGTTAAGGGACGTCCCAGAACGCGAGCTCGTGCTCCATGCCCCGGACGAACAGCTCCCGGGCGCGCGCCGGGTCGGGAGCCGCCTCGTCGATCATGACGGCGATGCGCTCGGCGAGGGCGGCGAAGCCGGGATCGGCGTAGGTGTCCACCCACGCCTTGTATCGGGGCTCGGCGGGCGGGTCGGCGGCCAGGATCCGGCCGAGCGTCGAGTAGCCCCACATGCAGGGGTACAGCGCGGCCAGGCCCTCCCCGTAGTCGGCGGCCGCCTCCAGCAGGAAGGAGGTGTACGCCGCGCAGGCCGGGCCCTTCACGGCGCCGTCGAGGTCGGCGCCGAACTCGGCCGACAGTGACCGGTGCAGGTCCAGCTCGTCGTGCCAGGTGGCGTACGCGAGATCGACGAGGTCACCGAGGTGGGCGTCCGGAGCCTGCCAGGCCAGCCGGCTGAACACCCGGACGTAGTCGAGCAGGTACAGGTAGTCCTGCTCCAGCCACGACCGGAAGACCGGCTCGGGCAGGTCACCCGCCGCGATTCCGCGTACGGTCGGGTGCGCGAGCTGGGCGTCGAGCATCGGCCGCCCGATGGTGTGCAGCTCATCAGATATTCCCATAAAGGCACATTCTGGCCTGGATCGGCGCGTTACGCTCGATCACGTGACACTGACGATCGCCGAGGAAGTGCTGCTGCTGGCCTACCGGGAGGACACCGGCAAGCCGATCATCGGGTCGATTGAGCTCGACTGCGCCCTGGCGGGCGCCCTGCTCGCGGAGCTCGCCGTACGCGGACGTGTCGGCTTCGACGGCAAGAAGCTGCGGGTCGAGAACGGCGCCCCGCTGGGTGACGAGGAACTGGACGCGACGCTGTCCCGGATCATCGGCGAGGCCAGGCGGCGCGACGCCGGCTGGTGGGTGGGCAAGCTACGCATGGGCAGGCTGCGCAAGCGGCTGCTCACCCGCCTGGCCGCCCGGGGCGTGCTGAGCGAGCAGGAGGGCAAGATCCTGGGGATCTTCCCCACCACGCGCTATCCGGAGCTCGACCCGCGCCACGAGCAGGGCGTGCGGGAACGCGTCCAGGACGTGCTGACCGGGGCCGAGCCCGACGAGCGGACGGCGGTGCTGTTCGCGGTCATGCACGCGGCCAAACTCGACCGCAAGGCGTTCCCCGGGGCGCCGAAGGACCGGGTCAAGGAGATCGCCCAGGGCCAGTGGACGGGCGAGGCGGTCCGCAAGACGATCGCGTCCGTGCACGCCGCCGTCGTCGCGGCCACGACCGCCGCGGCGATCGCCGCCTCCGCCGGAGGCTGACCCCCGCCGCTCGTGCCGCGCACGCCGCGCGCACGGATGAGCGGCCGGGCGCGTCGACACCGTCCGCCGCGGTTACTTGGTGATCACGTCCTTGGGCACCTGCTTGTCGGCGGCGAGCGCCTCGAACAGGCGCAGCGCCTTCTGCGTGTCCCACTTGACCACCGCCTGGCCGCCGATCGTCGGCAGCGAGCCGACCGGCACGGCGGTGGCGACGGGTCCCTCGCGCATGGCCAGGCCGACCGACAGCAGGTCGAACAGGCCGGTGCCGGGGTCGACGGCGACCGAGTCGGCCGCGTTCAGCGCCAGCGGGACCGAGGTGAACGGGTTGATCAGCGTGCCCGGGCTCGCGGCCTTCTGCACGACGGCCGAGAAGAACTGACGCTGCCGCTGGGTGCGCTCGAAGTCCGGGATGGCGCCGGTGGCCCTGGTGCGGACATAGCCGAGCGCGGTGCCACCGTCCATGTCCTGGCAGCCCTTCTTCAGGTCGATCCCGGCCTTCGGGTCCTTGATGTCCTGCTTCACGCAGATGTTGACCCCGCCGACCGCGTCCACGATGCCGACGAACCCGCCGAAGCCGATCTCCATGTAGTGGTCGATCCGGATGCCGGTCACCCGCTCGACGGTCTTGGCCAGGAGCTTCGGCCCGCCGAAGGCGTACGCCGCGTTCAGCTTGCCGCTGCCGTGACCCTCGATCGGGACGTACGAGTCGCGGGGCAGGCTGACCAGGGTCGGCCGGCCGCTCTCGGGGATGTGCAGCAGCATCATCGTGTCGGTGCGCTTGCCGACGGCCTTGCCGGTGGCGAGCTTCCTGCGCTGCGCCGCGGTCAGCCCCGCCCGGCTGTCGGACCCGACCAGCAGCCAGTCCTCGCCCGGCGTCTCGGCGGGCCGTCCGCTGTAGTCGGTCAGCGACTCGACCGGCTTCAACCGGGACCCGATCCAGAAATATCCGGCGACGGCGGCGACGAGCAGGAGCACGACCAGCACCACGACGACCCGCAGAATGGTCCTGCCGGTCCGCCTCGGCCCGCGGCCACCGCCGCCGCGCACGGCCCCGTCACGGCCCCTCGGCCCGCCGCCGCCACCGTGCGGGGCGCCGTCCCGGTCTCCGGGCTCGTGCCCGCTCCCGCCGAGCGGGCGGATCGGAGTCTCGCCGGAGCGCGGCTTGCCGTACACCTTGGAGCGGACGCGGGGGACCGTGTCCTCCCTGCCGGACCCCACCCGAGCGGCCGGAGCCTCCGCGCGGGGCTGTGCCACCGGGGGCTGTGCCTCCGAAGGCCGGGCCGTACGGCGGTACGCGCGGGTCGCCTCGTCCTCGTCGGCCACCTGAACCCCCAGCCCCTCAGCGTCCTTGCGCCTGCTTTGACCGCAGCGGCCGAAGTCTTTGCCGATGCGCCCCCTTCTTCACGGTACCCAGACGCCCTCTAAGCAGTCAGTAAAGGCTGCCGGGAAACACAGGAGAGATTCCAGCCGTTACGGTGGTATACCACCACGCGAAAGGATCGTCGTGTCCGTTTCGGACCCCTGGAGTACCTGCCCGTGCGCACGCACGGGATCTCATGATCGCACGGCGGGCGCCCAATGAGCGCCGCCCTCGGCCTCCTGGCCGTGCTGCTCCTGACCCTGGCCACCGGGTTCTTCGTGGCTCAGGAGTTCGCCTTCGTCGCCGCCGACCGCGGCACCCTCCGCGAGCAGGCCGCGGCCGGTGACAGCGCCGCGCGCCGGGCCCTCGACATCACCGGACGCCTGTCGTTCATGCTCTCCGGCGCGCAGCTCGGGATCACCGTCACCACCCTGCTGGTGGGTTTCATCGCCGAACCCGCGATCTCCAGTGTGCTGCGCGGCCCTCTCGAGGCCGCCGGGCTGCCCGGTGCGGCCGTCCCCGGTGTCGCCGTGGCCCTCGGTGTCGCGATCGCCACGATCGTGCAGATGATCATCGGCGAGCTCGCCCCCAAGAACCTCGGCATCGCCCGTCCCGACGACGTCGCGAAGTTCCTGTCTCGCCCGACGCACGTCTACCTCATGGTCGCCGGGCCCGTCATCCGCTTCTTCGACGCCTCGGCGACCCGGCTCGTGCGCCTGTTCGGCATCGAGCCGGTGGAGGAGCTCGAACACGGCGCCACCCCCGAGGAGCTGTCGCGCATCGTGACGGAATCGGCCGCGGCGGGCGAGCTGCCGCCCCGGCTGGCCGACATGCTGGAGCGGGCGCTCGAGTTCGGCGACCGAACCGCCGAGGACGTCATGGTCCCCCGCCCGCGCGTGGTCTCGCTGCGCGCGGAGTGGCCGGTCGCCGAGTTCCTCGACGCCCTGCGTTCGCACGGCCACTCCCGCTACCCGGTCCTCGGCACCGACGCCGACGACGTCGTCGGGGTGGCCGGGCTGCCCGAGTATCTGAGGGCCGGCGCCCCGGCCGACGGGCTCGTCGGCGGCATCACCCGCGCGCCGCTGCTCGTCCCCGCGACGCTGCCGCTGCCCGAGCTGCTGCGGCGGATGACCTCCGCGGGTGAGACGCTCACCTGCGTGATCGACGAGTACGGCGGGCTGGCCGGCGTGGTGACGCTGGAGGACCTGGCCGAGGAGCTCGTCGGCGAGCTGGTGGACGAGAACGACCCCGAACCGCTCGGCGTGGTCCGGCGCGGCGACGACGTCTGGGACGTGCCGGGCACCCTCCGCCTCGACGAGGTCGAGCGCGCGACGCGCGTGCGGCTGCCCGAGAGCGAGGACTACGAGACCGTGGCCGGGCTCGTCCTCGCGCTCCTCGGCCGGATGGCCGAGCCCGGTGACCGGGTCGTCTCCCCCCTCGTGCCCGAGCCCCATCTCTTCGACGACGAGGGGGAGGACGCCGAGCGGGCCGTGCTCACGGTGCTGAGCGTGCGCCGCCGCGTCCCCGAATGGGTGCGGGTGTCGACGGAGTCGACCGCGGTGGAATCGGCGCAGGCGCCGGAAAAGGAACGGCCGGAGCGGGAGAAGGCCCGCGCCGCCGCCCGCGGCCCGGGCGGCGCCGACTACGCCACCGAGCTGTTCTCCGCGCTGTTCCAGGGCAGGCCCGCATGAGTTCTCTCACCGGAGTGCTGCTCGGCATCGTGCTGCTGGCCGCCAACGGGTTCTTCGTGGCGGCCGAGTTCGCCTTCGTCTCGGCCCGCAGGCACCGGCTGGAGGAGGTCGCCGTCAGCGGCGGCCGGCTGGCCAAGGTCACGGCCCGCGCCGCGGTCAGGGGTGGCCGCGAGCTGTCGCTCATGCTCGCCGGGGCGCAGCTCGGCATCACCCTGGCCTCCCTGGGCCTCGGCATGGTCGCCGAGCCCTCCATCGAGCACCTGATGGAGCCGGTGCTCACGCTGCTGCCCGAGTCGCTGCGCACGCCCGTGGCGTACGTCGTGGCGCTCGCCCTGGTGACGTTCCTGCACATGGTCGTGGGCGAGATGGCCCCCAAGTCGCTGGCGCTCACGCATCCCGAGCGGGCGGCGATGGGACTGGCGCTGCCGTTCCGCGGCTTCGCCTGGGTCGTCCGCCCGATCCTCGCCGTGCTGAACGCGCTGACCAACGGCATACTGCGGCTGGCCGGCGTACGGCCACGCGACGAGCTGGCCACCACCCGCACGCCCCGCCAGCTCGCCATGCTGGTCGCCGAGTCGGGCCGGATGGGCATGCTCGATCGCGACGAGCACGACCTGCTCACCCGCGCGCTGCGGGTGCACTCCCAGCCGGTCGAACGGCTGATGGTGCCCGTCGGCGAGGCGCCCTCGGTGCCCGCGAACGCCGACGACCTGCTCGTACGCCGGACGGCGGCGCGCGGCGGGAGCCTGCGCATGCTGGTGGTCACCCCCGACGACGTGGTCGGCGTGCTCCACGTGCGCGACTCGGTCATCCAGCCGGGACGCCTGGCCGGCGAGCTGGCGACCCCCGTCCCCCGCATGGCGAAGAACACCACGATCTCCGACGCCGTGACTCTGCTGCAGGAGGCCCGGGCCCAGCTCGGGCTCGTCACGGACGCCGGCGGCACGCCCGTCGGTGTGATCGATCTCACCACCCTGGTCGGTGAGCTGCTCGTCGCCTGACAGGCGCGGGGACGTCTCTCACTACGAGACGCCAATGCTCACCGACTGGGACAAATAGTAAAGGTCGCCGCCTGCAAGTGCGCGGAAAGTGGTTTGAAAGGCGGCCTCCGGAGAATGTGCAGTGCGCGCGGAGGGGGCCCCGATCTTCGTTCGGGGCCCCCGGCGCGACACGCACACGGGGCCCGTGCCGTACGGGCCGGGGAGGGGAGGCCGGACGTGGAAGCTTCGCTTGCGACCAGGCGAGGCACGCCGTCCGGCCGGGCGCCCCAAGGGGCCGCCCCCCTGAGCTGCACAAGAAGAAATTCCCGGCCGGCGACTGCCAAGCGGAGCTTGTCATCCGGCCGGGGGTTCCAGGGGGTCGCTCCCCTGGGTTGCACAAGAAAAAAGCCCCGGCTGGCTACTGCCAAGCGGAGCTCGTTTCTGGTGGGCAAGGGGGGAGTTGAACCCCCACGTCCTCTCGGACACACGAACCTGAACCGTGCGCGTCTGCCATTCCGCCACTTGCCCTTGCGGTTGGCCCCCATCTCTGGGTGCCTGGAAAGGTTAGCACGTATCCGCCCGTGCTTACGAACCCGGATACGATCCTTCTAAACGACGATGCGAAGGAGCTCAGTGCAGCACCGGAGCGATCGCGACCGTAGTGGCAGTGGAAGGGAGGTATCCGGTGGGAGTCCTTCAGCGCTTCGAGCGCAGGCTCGAAGGGTTGGTTGAAGGGGCCTTCGCGCGGGCGTTCAAGTCCGATCTCCAGCCGGTCGAGGTTGCCAGCGCCGTGCAGAGGGAGATGGACGAGCGCGCCGCGATCGTCGCTCAGGGTCGCACGCTCGTGCCGAACGACTTCGTGGTGGAGCTGTCGACGACCGACAGCGAACGGCTGGAGGTGTACGCCGACAGCATCAGCCATGAACTGGCCACTCTCGCGAGGGAGTACGCCAAGGAGCAGGGCTACTCGTTCGTCGGGCCGGTGCGGGTGCGGTTCGAGACCGCCGACGATCTCGCGGTCGGGCTTTTCCGCATCCGGTCCGGGGTGATCCGCGGCGCGACGGTGGAGCAGGACGAGATCCGTCAGCCGCCGAGCGACGTGCCCGCCGGCCGCCCCAACCCGTTCCAGGGGCGTCCGCGGCTGCTCGTCTCGACTCAGGACGATCCCCAGGGCCAGCGGTCGTACGAGCTGACCACACCGGTGACGCTGCTGGGCCGCGGAACCGATTGTGATCTTCGGCTGGTGGATCCCGGCGTATCACGGCATCATGCCGAGCTAAGAGTGGAAGGGCCGCAGGTCGTGCTCGTGGACCTGGGCTCGACCAACGGCACCTTCGTCAACGGCCAGCCGGTCCGCAGGGTCGAGATGCAAGACGGGACGAGGGTGACCCTCGGCCGTACGACACTGGTGTTCAGGCGCGATTAGAGGTAGACAAACGGTCCATGTCCGAGCTAACGCTGCTGCTGATCCGGCTCGCCTTCCTGGCGGTGCTGTGGTTCTTCGTGATCGCCGCGGTCGGCGTCATCCGGACAGACCTGTTCGGTCCGCGTACGGCTCCCGCGCCCGCACGCAAGCCGGTCAAGCAACCCCGACCGGTTTCCAAGCCCAAGAAGGGTGAACCCCGCCAGCTGATCGTCACCGGTGGTCCCCTGCAAGGGACCATCATCAACCTCACGGAGACGCCAATCACCATCGGCCGGGCGAACGACGCCACGCTGGTTCTCAGCGACGACTACGCTTCGAGCCGGCACGCCCGGCTCTTTCCCCAGGACGGCCAGTGGTTCGTGGAGGATCTCGGCTCCACGAACGGCACGTACCTCGAACGCTCGAAAGTGACCCGCCCGACCCCGGTGCCCCTCGGAGTTCCGATCCGCATCGGCAAAACCGTCATCGAATTGCGCAAATGACCATCGCACTCCGCTACGCCGCTCGCTCGGACGTCGGGCTCCTCCGTGAAGGCAACGAGGACTCGGCGTACGCCAGCGGCCGCCTGCTTGCCGTCGCCGACGGCATGGGCGGGCATGCCCACGGCGAGGTGGCCAGCTCGGTCGCCATCGCCGCACTGTCGTCCCTCGACAGGGACGCCTCCGGTGGTGACCTGCTCAGCGCCATCGAGGCGGCCGTCCGGGACGCCAACCACCAGTTGCACGCGATGGTGGCCCGTGACCCGAGCCTCAAAGGCATGGGCACCACCCTCACCGCGATGCTCTGGAGCGGTGCACGCTTCGCGCTGGTCCACGTGGGCGACTCCCGCGCGTACCTGCTCAGGAATGGCGAGCTGTACCAGATCACGCACGACCACACGCTGGTGCAGTCCCTCGTCGACGACGGGCGGATCACCCAGGAGGAGGCCGCCAACCATCCCCAGCGCTCGATCCTGCTGCGCGCGCTGGACGGGAGCGGCGAGGTCGACCCCGACCTGCAGGACCGGGAGGCCCAGGTGGGCGACCGTTACCTGCTGTGCTCGGACGGCCTGTCCACGGTGGTCAGCGCCGAGACCCTGCACCACACCCTGACCACGATCGACGATCCCGAAGACGTCGTCCGGCAGCTCATCGACCTCGCCAACCGGGGCGGCGGGCCGGACAACATCACCTGCGTGGTCGCCGACGTGATCGAGGTGGACGACCTTCAGCCGCCGCTCGGGGCGGCGGCGGTCGTGGGCGCGGCCGGTTCCGGCCGGGTGCGCTCCGCGCCGCCGGACACCCCCGCCGGCCGGGCCACCACCGTGACCGCGCCGCAACCGGTGATCACCGACGACGACCTGGACGACGAACCCGCGCGCGAGGCCCAGTCCTCCGCGCGGCGTTCGCGCAAGCGCCGGTCGGGCCCGAAAGTGGCCGCCGGGGTGCTGGTCGTCGCCGCCGCGCTCGGGGCCGGCGGCTATTTCGGCTACGAGTGGACCCAGAGCCAGTTCTACGTAGGCGTCAAGGGAGACGAGCTCGTCGTCTTCCAGGGCGTCGACGCGGAGGTCGGGCCGGTGTCCTTCAAGAAGGTCGCCTACACCGACCACCTACTCGTCTCGACGCTGCCGGCCGTGCAACAGGACCAGGTCCGCAGCGGCATCCCGGTCGACGACCTGCAGGCCGGGATCACCAGGATCAAGAGTTTCGGCGCGTCGGCGGCCCCCACGCCGGACACCGAGGCGACACCGACCCCCACGAGGTCCAGTAAGTGACTGCTGTCGAAGCCACGCCCGTACCGATGACCGCGAAGAGGCGGGGGGCCCAGCTGGGCATGCTCGCCTTCGCCGTGCTGATCGTGATGGGCGCGTACGCCAGCGTCGGGCTCGGGATCAACGGCAAGGTCCCGTCCGGCATGCTCGGCTACGGCCTCGGCCTCGGCGGTCTGATGCTCGCGGCCTACCTGGTGCTGGCCAAGTGGGCGCCATGGGCCGACCCTCTTCTGCTTCCTCTCGTGACGCTGGTCAACGGCATCGGCCTGGTGATGATCTACCGGATCGAGCTGGCCGGCGAGAAACTCGCGTCGGCGGCCAACCAGCTCATGTGGACGGCGCTCGGCGTGGTGATGTTCTCCGCGGTCCTGATCGCGTTGAGAGACCACCGCGTCTTGCAGCGCTTCACCTACACCGCCGGCTTCGCCGGGCTGGGCCTGCTGGTGCTGCCCATGCTGCCCTTCATCGGCAAAGAGATCAACGGCGCCCGCATCTGGGTCGGCGTCGGCCCCTTCAGCATCCAGCCCGCCGAGTTCGCCAAGCTGGCCCTGGTCGTCTTCTTCGCGGGCTACCTGGTCGCCAAACGCGACGTGCTGGCCCTCGCGGGCCGCCGCCTGCTGTTCATCGACCTGCCCCGGGCACGCGACCTCGGTCCCATCGTCATCACCTGGATGATCAGCCTCGGCGTCCTGGTCCTGCAGAAGGACCTCGGCAGCTCGCTGCTGCTGTTCGGCGCGTTCATCGTGATGCTCTACGTCGCCACCCAGCGCACCTCGTGGGTGCTCATCGGCATCCTGCTGTTCGTCGGCGGCGCCTTCGTCGCCGGCCAGATCTTCAGCCACGTCGAGGCCCGATTCGACGTCTGGCTGCACGCGGAGGACCAGCGGCTGTACGACGCGGGCGCCGGCAGCTACCAGCTCATGCAGGGCATGTTCGCCATGGGCTCGGGCGGCATCCTCGGCACCGGCCTCGGGCAGGGTTACCCCTACCAGATCCCGCTGTCGTTCTCCGACTTCATCTTCACGGCGGTGGGCGAGGAGCTGGGCCTCACCGGCCTGATGGCCATCCTCATGGTCTACGCGCTCATCGTGCAGCGGGGGCTGCGCACGTCGCTGGCGGCCCGCGACCCGTTCACCAAGCTGCTCGCGGGCGGCCTGTCGTTCATCCTGGCCTGGCAGGTGTTCATCATCGTCGGCGGCGTGACCCGGCTGATCCCGTTGACCGGTCTGGTGACGCCGTTCATGTCCGCCGGAGGCTCGGCCCTGCTGGCCAACTGGATGCTCATCGCCCTGCTCGTACGGATGTCCGACGCGGCCCGCCGCCCGCCGCCGCAGGCGATCCAGGACGAGGGGATGACCCAGGTGATGCAGCGATGAACAGCCCGCTCAAGCGTGTCGCCGTGGCCTGCCTGCTCATGTTCGGCCTGCTCATGGCCAACGTGACGTATCTCGGCGCGGTGCGGGCCGAGGGGTTGCGCAACGACTCCCGCAACGTGCGCATGCTGTACGCCCGCTACAACGTCGACCGCGGCTGGATCACGGCCGACAACGGCAAGACCACCCTGGCCAAGACGGTGGACACCGGCGACAAGAAGTTCCGGTTCGAGCGGGAGTATCCGCTCGGCAAGCCGTTCACGCACGTGGTCGGCTGGTTCGCGCCGGAGAGCGCCGCGGGCATCGAGGCCGCGATGAGCCGCTACCTCGACGGCAGCCACCCCGACCTGGTCGTCCGCCGGGCGATCGACATGGTCGCCGGCAAGCCCGCCAAGGGCGCGAGCGTCGACCTCACGCTGAACACCAAGGCCCAGGAGGTCGCGTACAAGGACCTGGCCGGCACCGGCAAGCGCGGCGCGGTCGTCGCGCTCGAACCGAAGACCGGCAAGATCCTGGCGATGGTGTCGGTGCCGTCGTACGACCCGAACCCGCTGGCCAAGGCGGACAAGGGGACCGTCAACAAGGCCTACAACAAGCTGGACAAGGACGACAACAAGCCGCTCCTCAACCGGGCCATCAACCTGACGTTCGCCCCGGGGTCCACGTTCAAGACCGTGACCGCCGCCGCCTACCTCAGCGACGACGAGTCGCGTGACGAGAACACCCAGGTCGACGCGCCCGACTCGCTGCCGCTGCCGGGCACGAACATCTCGCTGCCCAACTACCACGGCGAGTCGTGCGGCGGCCGGGCGACGCTGGTCGAGGCGTTGACGATCTCCTGCAACACGCCGTTCGCCATCATGGGCATGGACGTCGGCTACGACAAGCTGAAGGAGCAGGCCGAGAAGTTCGGAGTCGGCCAGCCGCTGGAGATCCCCCTGGAGGTCTCGCCCAGCGACATCGGCCCGGACGAGAGCAAGGCCGCCCTCGCCAAGACCGCGATCGGCCAGCAGAGCAACCAGATGACCCCGCTGCAGATGGCGATGGTCGCGGCCGGCATCGCCAACCAGGGCACGGTCATGAAGCCGTACCTGGTCAACAAGATCATGGCGGACGGCTCGGAGATCGACGGGACCGACCCCGACGAGCTGGACGAGGCCGTCAGCCCCGAGGTCGCCGGCGAGCTGACCAAGATGATGATCAACGTGGTCGAGCGCGGCACCGGCGGCGCGGCCAAGCTTCCCGGGATCACCGTGGCCGGCAAGACGGGCACGGCGGAGACCCTGCCGGGCAAGCCGTCGCACGCGTGGTTCATCTCCTTCGCCCCGGTCGACAACCCCAAGGTCGCCGTGGCGGTCTTCGTGGAGTCGGGCAGCGCCGGCAACGACGCCACCGGCGGCGCGGTCGCCGCGCCGATCGCCCACGACGTCATGCAGGCGGTGCTGGGACAGTGACGGACGCATGAACGACACGGTGCTCGGCGGGCGATACCGGCTGACCTCCCCCATCGCCGCGGGCGGCATGGGCGAGGTCTGGCGGGCCGACGACGAACTGCTCGGCCGGGAGGTGGCGATCAAGCTGCTCGGCCGCCACGTCGCGGACGACGCCACCTTCCGTGACCGGTTCCGCTCCGAGGCCAGGATCACCGCCGCCCTGACCGACCCCGGCATCGCCCAGGTCTTCGACTACGGCGAGACCGACGGCCTCGCCTACCTCGTGATGGAGCTGGTGCGAGGCGAGCCGCTGTCGGCCATCCTCGCCCGCAACGGCGCGCTCGGGCCGGAGGTCACGCTCGACGTCGTCCAGCAGGCCGCCCGTGGCCTGTACGCCGCGCACCGGGCCGGGGTGATCCACCGGGACGTCAAGCCCGGCAACCTGCTCGTCACCGAGGACGGACAGGTCAAGATCACCGACTTCGGCATCGCCCGCGCGCTGGAGGCGGCGCCGCTGACCGCGACCGGCCTGATCCTCGGCACCGCCCAGTACGTGAGCCCGGAGCAGGCGTCCGGCACGGCCCTGACCGCGGCGAGCGACGTCTACTCGCTCGGGGTGGTGGCCTACGAGTGCCTCACCGGCCGCCCGCCGTTCACGGCGGAGACCCCGGTGGCGCTGGCACTGCGGCACCTCAACGACACGCCCCCGCCGCTGCCTGGGACCGTGCCCGCGCCGGTGGCGGCTCTCGTCATGGCCATGCTGGCCAAGGACCCCGCCGCGCGGCCCGAGACCGGGCCGGTGCTCCTCGACAGGGTGCGGATGCTGCGTGAGACGCTCACGGGCACGGCGGCCCCGACGGCGGTCCTCGGCTCGCTGACCGACCCCCGGGGATTTCCCGCGACCGGCGGAGCGGGTGGCGCCGCCGCGGCCGCGCCCGGGCTGACGGCGCCGCTGAGCCGGCAGCCGGGCCAGGAGACCCAGCGTCCCGGCGCCACCGCGCCGCTGGGGCCGGTCCCGGCCGCCCCGCGCACGGCTCCCGCGGGCGTCCCCGGCGCCCGTACGCGGCGCCCGGGCGGTCCGGACGGGCCCGTCGGCGGGCGGCGCCGCCGTCCGGCGGCCCTGCTCCTCGCGACGGCCGGCTGCGCCGCCGCGGTCGGCATCGGGGTCCTGGCCTTCACTGTCGCCCAGACCGGCGAAGCGCCGCCGGACCCGGGAGAGACGACCGCGCCCGTCACGCCGTCCTCCTCGCCGTCGCCATCGCCGTCGTCGGCACGTACGCACAGGTCAGAGGTTCCGCGAACGCATCGGCCGTCTGCTGTGGCGACGTCGACCAAGCCGAGCGCCGTTCCGTCGGCTACCGTAAGCAGGTCGGCACCATCGACAACCCAGTCGCCCACACCGGCTTCGTCCCCGACCTCGACCCCGACTCCGACGTCCACCTCGGCCCCGGAAACCGATGAGACTTCGCTCCCGACGGAAGCCCCACCCGACGACACGAACCCTCCGGATGAGGGGGAGTGATGAGGAGAGGGGTCGATGATGGAGACCGGTGGCACCCCAAGATGAACGGCAAGGGACAGTGCAGGAAATGACTCAGCCACGACTTCTCGGCGGACGCTACGAGCTGGATGGCGTCGTGGGGCGTGGCGGCATGGCCGAGGTGTATCGCGCCCGGGACATCCGCCTGGACCGTGTCGTCGCCATCAAGACGCTCCGCTCCGACCTCGCCAGGGACCACACCTTCCAGGCGCGCTTCCGGCGTGAGGCGCAGTCCGCCGCCTCGCTCAACCACCCGTCGATCATCGCCGTGTACGACACCGGCGAGGACATGATGGAAGCCACCCCCGTGCCGTACATCGTGATGGAGTTCGTCGACGGGCGGACGCTGCGCGACCTGCTGCGCGCCGACCGGCGGCTGCTGCCCGAGCGGGCCATGGAGCTGGTGGACGGCATCCTGCGGGCGCTGGACTACAGCCACCGGGGCGGCATCGTCCACCGGGACATCAAACCGGCCAACATCATGTTGACGGTCAACGGCGAGGTCAAGGTCATGGACTTCGGCATCGCCCGGGCGATGGCCGACTCCGCCGCCACGATGACCCAGACGGCCCAGGTGATCGGCACCGCGCAGTACCTGTCCCCCGAGCAGGCCCGCGGCGAGCGCGTCGACGCGCGCAGCGACATCTACTCGACCGGCTGCGTGCTGTACGAGCTGCTCACCGGCCAGCCGCCCTTCACCGGCGACTCCCCCGTGGCGATCGCCTACCAGCACGTGCGGGAGGACCCCATCCCGCCGTCGCGGATCGACCCGGAGATTCCGCAGTGGGCCGACGCGATCGTGCTCAAGGCGATGGCCAAGGA
This sequence comes from Microbispora sp. NPDC004025, assembly GCF_053604425.1. Taxonomy (NCBI): domain Bacteria; kingdom Bacillati; phylum Actinomycetota; class Actinomycetes; order Streptosporangiales; family Streptosporangiaceae; genus Microbispora; species Microbispora sp. NPDC004025. The sequence goes on from NZ_JBSGHN010000020.1 coordinate 42,669, forward strand.
CCCGGTCCAGCGCTACCAGAGCGCCGCCGAGATGCGCGGAGACATCCAGCGGGCGCTGTCCGGCATGCCGGTCGACCCGCAGACGATGGCGATGGCCACCCAGCAGTACAACGGGTACGGCGGGGCGGACCGCACGCGGACGATGGCCACGGCCGGCGGCGCCGCCATGACCCAGAACACCCGCGCCATCCCCGACTACGAGTACGCCCAGGAGGAGCGCGGCGGCGGCAGGTACGACGGGCGGCGGCGCAGCAACGGCGGCGGCAACAACGCGCTGAAAACGGCCCTGTGGATCCTCATCCCGCTGTTGGTCATCGGCGCGATGGTCGGTGTCGGCTACGCGTTCCTCGGGTCCGGCGGCTCCTCCACGGCCGACAAGGTCGAGGTGCCGTCGGTGACCAACCAGAACAAGGCCGCGGCCGAGCAGGCGTTGAAGGCGGCCGGGTTCAAGGTCGCATTCGGGCCGGAGGAGTTCAACGGCGACGTGCCCAAGGGCGCCGTCGTGAGCACCGATCCCGCCGGGGGCGAGCAGGCCGACCCGGGGTCGACGGTCACCGTCGTCGTCTCCAAGGGCCAGGAGAAGGTCGCCATCCCCGAGACCGTGCTCGGCAAGTCGCCGGAGGAGGCGAGGGCCGAGCTGGAGGCGCTGGAGCTCAAGGTCAGCATCGTGCCGAAGGCCTCGACCAAGCCGCAGGGCAAGGTGTTCGACACCAAGCCCAAGCCGGGTGAGAAGGTCGAGAAGGGCGCCCTGGTCACGCTGTACGTGCCCAAGGAGATGACCGAGGTCCCGAGCGTGGTCGGGCTGACGGTCGACGACGCGAAGCAGACGCTGGAAGGCGCCGGCTTCAGAGTCAAGACCTCGCCGCAGCCGAGCGACACGGTGCCGGAGGGCAACGTCATCGACCAGGCGCCGCAGCCCGGGGCCAAGCTCAACCCCGGCACCACGATCACGCTCACGGTCTCCAGCGGCCCCTCGCAGGAGCAGCCGCCGACCCAGCAGCCGACCGGCGACACGCCGACGGACGGCACGGGAGACGGCACCGGCGACGGCACCGGGGACGGCACGGGAGACGGCGGCGACGGCACCGGTGACGGTGGGGGCGGCGACAGCGTCCAGGTCGGACCCCCGGGAGAGGGCGGGGACAACCCGTTCGGCAACTGACGGCATGGGCGGACGGCGGTCATCGCGAGGCGGTGGCCGCCGTCGGCGTTTCCGGGCGCCCGCCGGGGAGCGCGTGCGGCGTTCGGCCTGCACATGCCTGGACATGAGGAAGGGCTTCCGCCACTCGGGGGCAATGGCGGAAGCCCTCACTCATGTAGTCGTAACAGGAGCGGAAAGCGTTACACGATCTGCGCGAGCCAATTTCCGAGCAGCCGGTGGCCGTGCTCCGACACGACCGACTCGGGGTGGAACTGCACGCCCTCGACGGGCGCCGCGCGGTGGCGCAGGCCCATGATGACGCCGTCGGGGGTCGTCGCCGTCACCTCCAGCGGGTCCGGAACGGTGCCGGGGACCACGGCGAGCGAGTGGTAGCGCGTCATCGTGACCGGCGACGGAAGCTCCCGGAACACGCCCCGCCCGTCGTGGGAGATCAGGCTGGTGCGGCCGTGCATGAGCTCCGGTGCGCGCTCCACCACGGCCCCGTACGCCACGGCGATGGCCTGGTGGCCGAGGCAGACTCCGAGCAGCGGCAGGCCGCGCTCGGCGCAGTGCCGTACGAGGGGCACCGACACCCCCGCCGCCTCCGGCGTGCCGGGCCCGGGAGACACGAGCACGGCGTCGAAGCCGTCGGCGTCGTCCACGACGACGTGGTCACGCGGCCGTACGTCGCAGTCGGCGCCCAGGCCGCGCAGATACTGCACGATCGTGTGCACGAAGCTGTCGTGATTGTCGACCACGAGCACCCGGGTCGGGCTCATAGGTGTCTCCCGCTTGACCGGCGTGGCTGGGCGTGCAGGGCGGAAATCGGACTTTCAGCGTACGGCAATCCCTCGTGGGGGATCGCCCGGCGGGGTCCGAGCCGACTATCCTTGCTCGGGACCTCACCGCCACAGCGATTACGCTATTGACACCAGCCCGCACGACCGCGCGGGTACCCACCAGGAGACGCTCCCGTGCCCAAGTCGAAGACTCGCAAGAAGGCCGTATACACCCCGCCGCAGAAGGCGCAGACGGTGAAGGTCAGCCCGCGTTGGCTCGCCCCCGTCATGGTGGCCACCTGGATCATCGGTATCGCCTGGATCGCGGTCTACTACATCGCGCCGAACGTTCCGGGGATCTCCAGCCTGCAGAACTGGAACCTGCTGATCGGGTTCGGGCTCATCATCATCGGCGTCGTGCTGTCGACAAAGTGGCGCTAGAGCGCTAGCCGGAAAACTTTCCACAGTTTTTATCCACAGCCTGTGGGCAACTCGTGACCGAACGGCTCGGGCCGTCCGGACCTGACGTGACGGTCCGGGCCGGACCGGCGTGCGGAGCGTTCGGTCCGGCCCCGGTGAGGCTCAGCTACGGCCGAGCATCTCGGCGGTGAGGACGTTGCCGCCGAGGCCCCAGCCGCCGTCGGCGACCTCCTCGACGAGGACCAACGTGGTCGCCCGGGCCCGCTCGCCGTACACGGCGGCGTACGCGTCGGTGACGGCGTCGATGAGCTTCTTCTTGGACTCGGTGGTCAGGGTGCCGGCGGGCACCTTGAGGTTGGCGAACGGCATGGTCGTTACCTCCGGTGATGTCTATCTGAAGTGAGGCGGCCGAGGACAGGACGTCCTCGGACGTCGATGCGGGGGCAGCTCCCCGCGGACTGCTGTGAGACGGCCCGGCGGCGTCAGACGATGCCGCCGTTGGCACGCACGACCTGCCCGTTGACCCAGTGCCCCGCGGGGCTCGTCAGGAAGGCGACGACCTCCGCGATGTCCTCCGGCGTGCCGAGCCGCTCCAGCGGGGGCTGCTTGGCCAGCCGCTCGATCGTGGCCTCGTCCTTCCCGTCGAAGAACAGCTCGGTGGCGGTCGGCCCGGGCGCGACCGCGTTGACGGTGATGTCCCGCCCCCGCAGCTCACGGGCGAGCACGAGCGTCATCGCCTCGACGGCGCCCTTGCTGGCGACGTACGCGCCGTAGTTCGGCAGTTGCAGGCCCACGACGGACGTGGACATCGTGATGATCGCGCCCCCATCGCGCAGGCGGCGCGCGGCCTCCCGCGCGACCACGAAGGTGCCGCGGATGTTGGTCCGGTGCAGCGCGTCCAGGTCGTCGAGGTCGAGGTCGGCGATCGGGGACAGCGACAGACGCCCCGCCGAGTTGACGACCACGTCGACACCGCCGAAAGCCTTGTCCGCCGCGTCGAACATCGCCGCGACCGCGTTCTCGTCGGCGACGTCGGCCTGCGCCGCGATCGCCCGGCCGCCGGCCGACGTGATCGCGTCGACCACCTCGCCCGCCGCCGAGGACGACCCCTGGTATCCCACGACGACCGCGAGACCGCGGCCGGCGAGCGTCGTCGCGACGGCCCGGCCGATCCCGCGGGAGCCGCCGGTGACGACGGCCACGCGCTGATCACTCATTGGAGAACCCCCCTTGGTATCTATATCGCCGATACGCATCTTCCGTATCGGCGTTATGAGAGAGACGCTAGCACGAACTCCGTATCGGCGCTAGCGGAAGTCCGTATCATTGGTTACATGGCAGATGCGGAGTCCCTACGCGCGGCGATGATCGAGGCCGCCGAGAAGCAACTCGCGGCGTCGTCCGACAACGACATCGCCACCCGGGCGGTCTGTGAGGCCGTCGGCGTGACCCAGCCCGTGCTCTACCGGCTGTTCGGCGACAAGCGGGGGCTCCTCGACGCCGTCGCCGACCACGGATACGAGCGCTACGCCACGCTCAAGGCCGCCCAGGAGCAGACGGCCGATCCGGTGACCGACCTGCGGGCCGGCTGGGACGGCCACATGGCGTTCGCGCGGGAGAACCCGGCCCTCTACCAGCTCATGTTCACCCCGCGGCCGTGGTCCCACTCCACGGCTCGCGACCGCGTGTCCGACCTCCTGGAGGCCACGCTCGTACGGTGCGCGGCGGTCGGCGCGCTGAGGGTCGAGCCGTCCGTCGCCGCCCGGCTGATCCTGTCCGCGAGCGTCGGCGCCGCCCTCGATCACCTCGCCAGTCCGGAGCGCTTCGACGACCCCACGGTGTCGCACCGCATGCGCGACGCCGTGTTCGCGCACGTGCTCAGCGAGACGACCGCGCGGGACGACGGCGATCCCCTGCGCGAGGCCGCGCTGCGCCTGCGCGCGCAACTCGGCCTCGCCGGCACCGGGGCACTGGAGCCGGTCGAGACCGCCCTGCTGCTGCGCTGGCTCGACCGCATCACCCAGGGAGCCCCGGAGACCGTCAGGTGAATGCGCCCTCCAGGCGCAGGCCGTACGGCGGGAGCATGGTGACGAGCAGGACCAGCGCCACCAGCACGGCCACGGCGACGCCGAACTGCACGAGGGCGCGGTTGCGGCGCGGCGCGTAGGCGAAGCCCGCCGCGACGACCGCTCCGGTCACGAGCCCGCCGAGGTGGCCCTGCCAGCTGATGCCCGGGACGACGAACGTCAGCACCACGTTGATGCCGATCAGCCACAGGACGCCGCGCGCGTCGTACCCGAGCCTGCGGGCCACGACGAACAACGCGCCGAACAGGCCGTAGATGGCGCCGGACGCGCCGACGGCCGCCGTGCCGAACAGGTAGATGGCGACCGAGCCGCCCAGCGCCGACAACAGGTAGAGCGTGGCGAACCGGCCCGAGCCGAGCCTGCGCTCCAGTTCGGGACCGAGCGCGTAGAGCGCCCACATGTTGAACAGGATGTGCCAGAAAGAGGGCGGCGGGGAATGCAGGAAGGCGCTCGTGACCAGCCGCCACCACTCGCCGAGGTAGACCCGGACCGACGACATGGCGAATTCGTTGATGACCTCGTCCGGGCGCAGGACCTCCGCCCCGTACGCGAGCACGTTGAGGACCAGCAGCGTCCACGTGACGCGGGGCGTGGCGACGGCGGCGCCGCCGAACGTGGAACGGGCCTGCCGCACCTCCCGGTTGCCCTCGCGGACGCACTCGGGACACTGGTGACCGACCGCCGCGTCCCGCATGCAGTCGGGGCAGATCGGGCGCTCACAGCGCTGGCAGCGGACGTAGGTCTCGCGGTCGGGGTGCCGGTAGCAGGTGGGTACGGCTTGCGCCCCCGGCTGCGGGGGCGGCGGAGGCTGGGAGGTCATGGGGTCCTTTCCTGGCGTGTCCCTGTGCGGGAGCGCATCCACGAGCCAGCCTATAAGCCGGAAACGCCCCGGCCGCGCGTTCGCCGCGGCCGGGGCGCCGGGATCGGGCGTCGCGGCGTCAGGACCGCTCGATGGTGACCTCTTCGAGCACCACGTCGTTCACCGGGCGGTCGTTGCGGCCGGTGGGGGCCTTGGCGATCGCGTCGACCACCTCGGTGCCCTCGATCACCTCGCCGAAGATCGTGTGGCCCTGGTTGAGGTGCGGCTGCGGGCTCACCGTGATGAAGAACTGCGAGCCGTTGGTGCCCTTGCCGAACCGCTTGCCCGCGTTCGCCATGGCGAGCAGGTACGGCCGGTTGAACTGGTTCTCCGGGTGGATCTCGTCGTCGAAGCTGTAGCCGGGGCCGCCGACGCCCTGGCCGAGCGGGTCACCGCCCTGGATCATGAAGCCGCTGATGACCCGGTGGAAAATCGTGCCGTCGTAGAGCTTGACGTTCGTCTGCTTCTCGCCGGTCTCCGGGTGGGTCCACTCCCGGGTGCCCTCGGCGAGTTCCACGAAGTTACGCACGGTCTTCGGCGCCTTGTTGGGGAAAAGCTGGACGCGGATCGTGCCGTGGTTCGTGCGCAGATTCGCGATGAGGTTGTCAGCCACGAGGGCCGCCCCCTTTGTCTGATCGTGTTTGTTGTCCGTGAACAGGGTATCGAGCATGCCTTCAAGCACTGCTCGTGATTACGTCGCGACCATCCGGGAAGGGGTCGTTCCGGGGCCCCGTCGATAGGGGAGGTTGATCGTGTCCCTGACAATGAACAGAAGGCGCCGCGCCGAAGTGGTCATCCCGCAGACGTGGTTGAGCAGGATGAGAGACCAGGCGAGGAGAGCCGGCGGCCGGGTGAGCCCGGTGGCGGAGACCGCCCGGGATCTCGCGACGCACCGGATCGAGGACGCCAGGGTCTGGGCGGCGCCGAAGCTCGACCAGGCGGCGCAGTCGGTCGAGGAGCAGATCGCGCCGATCGTGAGCGCGTTCCTGACCGAGATGGCCCGCCGGATCGACGTCTCCAGCACCAAGAAGACGCGCCGGCGCTGGCCGGTCCTCGCGTTGCTGAGCGGCGTCGCGATCGGCGCGGTCGGTGTGGCGATGTATCGGAACAACGCCCAGCGCTGGACCGAGACGATGCGGGAGAGCATGCGGCACACCGGCTCCGACGCCAGCAAGTGGGTCGGAGACAAGGCCGGGGAAGTCGGCGAGAAGGCCGACAGGGCCGCCGACGAAATCTCGGGAAAAATGCCCTAGCTCATCCCTCACAGCCACCCAGTACGGCCGGCGTCCCCCACGCCGGCCGTACTGTGTTTCCCGCTTCGCTCGTCGGGGCGCTCACTCCCGCCGTCTTCCCTCGTCGTTCGGGAGTTCGTTCCTCACTCCCTCTCTCCTCAGTCCAGACCGGCGGCGCGCCCCTCCGGCTCGCTCGGTGTTGCCCGCTTCGCCGTCGGGGCGCTCGGTGTTCGCCTAGATGGCCAGACGGTGGAGCATGGCGGGCAGACGGTCCTCGTAGAGCACGGTGAGCCGCCGGGTCGCCCGGGTGATGGCGACGTACAGGTCCTGGCCACCTTTGGGCGACTGGCTCAGGATGCCCTCGGGGTCCACGACCACGACGGCGTCGAATTCCAGGCCCTTCGAGCTCCGTACGGTGAGAACGGCGACCGGGCTGTCCAGGGGGTCGACGGCCTCGGGGAACAGCGCGGCGACCTCCGCGTGCCGGGCGTCCGGCGTGACGACGCAGACCCGTCCCTCTTCGATCTGACGCAGCTCCGACTCCACGAGCAGTCGCAGGTCGGTCCCGGCGGCGGGCAGGGCGCGGGGGCGGGCGCCGCCGAAGCGGACCGACTCGGGCGGCTCCTCCCCGGGCGCCACGGCGCGCAGCACGTCGGCGGCGACCTCCATGATCTCCGCCGGCGTCCGGTAGTTGACCAGCAGGCGCTCCTCCCGCCAGCGTCCCTTCACATAGGGGTCGAGCATCTCGCCCCAGGAGCGCGCGCCCGCGGCCGAGCCGGTCTGGGCGATGTCGCCGACCACCGTGAGGGAGCGGGCAGGGACCCGGCGCATGATCGTCCGCCAGGCCATCGCCGACAGCTCCTGCGCCTCGTCCACGATCACGTGCCCGTACGCCCAGGTGCGGTCGCGGGCGGCCCGGTCCGCGGTCGTCACGTACGCTCCGTCGTCGCGGTTGCGGCCGGCCAGCAGGGTCGCGTCGAGCACGGGGTCGACGTCGGTGATCGTCAGCACTTCCCGGGCGTACAGCTCCTCCTCGCGCCGCTCCTCCTCCGCGCGGCGCCGCCTGGCCCCGGCCCCGTAGTCGTACTCGCCGAGCAGTTCGGCGGCCTCGTCCAGCAGGGGGACGTCGCCGACCGTCCACGGCGCCTCGCGGGGCCGCAGCAGGAGCGCGCGCTCCTCCTCCGTCAGGTACGGCCCGGCCGCCGCACGCAGCCGTTCCTCGTCCGACAGAAGCTCGCGGACGAGCCGCTCCGGGGTGATCTCCGTCCACAGGGCGTCGAGCGCGTCGCGCACCGGCCGGTGCTCCCACAGGGTCGTGGCGGCGTACCTCAGGTCGCCGTCCTCCAGCGGCCGGTCGAGCCGCGCCGCCTCGTCCAGCGCCAGTGCCCGCAACATCTGGTCCATGAACGTCCACCGGGCGATGTTGTGCTGACGCCGCAGGCCGCGGGCGCGATCCCGGGCCCGCAGGCAGGTGGCGTGGTCCACCCGCAGCGCCATCTCCTCGACCACCACCTCCACGCCGCCGCGCACCGACGTGCGTACGGGGATCTTCACCTCCAGGTCGCCTTCCGGCACGCGCTGGCGATCGCGCACCGCCTCCTCGACCACCCGGGCCATGCGCGGGTCGCCCTTGACGACGGCGGCGGCCGGCTCGTCCTCGGCGGTGGCCCGCACCCCGGGATGGAGCCCGCCCATGCTCGTCAGCACCACCTGCGTCTCGCCCAGCGCGGGCAGCACCTGGCTGATGTAGCGGGAGAACGTCGCGTTGGGACCGATGACGAGCACGCCGCGCCGCTCCAGCGTGTCGCGGTGCGTGTACAGCAGGTACGCCGCGCGGTGCAGGGCGGCGACGGTCTTGCCCGTGCCCGGCCCGCCCTGCACGACGAGCGCGCCGGCCAGGCCGGAGCGGATCACCCGGTCCTGCTCGCGTTGGATGGTGGCGACGACCTCGCCCATGCGTCCGGTGCGCCCGCGGCGCAGCGCCGCGAGCAATGCGGCCTCGCCGACGAGCGTCCGGCGGTCTCCGTCGGCCATCCGGTCGAGGTCGAAGACCTCGTCGTCGATGCCCACGACCTCGCGGTGCCGCGTGTGCAGGTGGCGGCGGCGTACGAGGGCGCCCGGGTCACCGGGGGTGGCGACGTAGAAGGGGCGGGCGGCGGGGGCTCGCCAGTCGACGAGCACGGATGTGTGGTCGTCGTCGCGCAGCCCGATGCGGCCGATGTAGAGGCTCTCGCCGCCGGCGTCGTCGATGCGGCCGAAGCACAGGCCGCGCTCGACCGCCGACAGTTGCGCGAGGCGGCGGGAGTGCTCGGCCGCCGTCACCTCCCGCTCCACGACGGCCTGCCGGGTGCCCGTGCCGCCGCGGGCCAGGGCCTCCCGCATGCGATGCCCGGCCCGCTCACGGGCGACGTCGAGGCGGTCGTACAGCATGGAGACGTAGGACTGTTCGATCCGCAGGGCTTCGGCGCGAGCGGAGTCGGATTGACGGTCACCCATTGCCGTGATAAACTCCTAGTGAGAGTGTCTGTTTTCAGATGACTGGGAATCTCTCACTATAGGGCATCGCATGTGCATGCCTCGATCTCCACTCCGCCTCGGGGTGGATTTTTTGTTTTCCGAGACTTTTGTGACGGATGTGAGTGATGGCGCGTCCGTTCTGGGTAGCCGACGTCCGGCGCGGCCGACTGGAGCCCTTGCCTCGTTCCATCCGGATTCGCGTCGCGCCATGGTCAACCGCCGCGTGCCGCGGGACGTCTTTGGAACAAGGAGGCCCGGATGGACGTCCTCGAAGGCCTCGTGGACGACGAACTCCGCCTGGAGCTCGTCCTGGTCGAGGCACTGCACCATGAGGCGGAACGGCTGGCCGCCCCAGCCGTACGCTGAGATCACCCGCCCGCCGCCTCACCTCGGGGCGGCGGGCGACCCCCTACGTCACGCCCAGGGCCGGAAGACGGCGCGGACGCAACCGTCCTTCTTGTGCTTGAACATGTCGTAGCCCTTCGGCCCCTCGTCGAGCGTCATCGTGTGCGTCGCGAGGTAGGAGGTCTTCAGGTCGCCCTTCGCGATCCGGTCGAGGAGCTTCGGGATGTACCGCTGGCCGTGCTGCTGCGCGCCCCGTAGCGTCAGCCCCTTGTTCATCAGCGCGCCGAGCGGGAACTTGTCCACGAATCCGGCGAAGACCCCCAGCACGAAGACCGAGCCGCCCTTGCGGCAGGCGTGGATCGCTTCGCGTACCGCGATCGGGCGGTCCTGCTCCAGGCGGAGCTGCTGCTTGATCCCGTCGTAGACGCGCTGGATCCCGGTGCTGTCGGCCTCCATGCCGACGGCCTCGACGCACACGTCCGGGCCCCGGCCGCCGGTGCGCTCGCGCAGCTCGGCGGTGACGTCGGTGCTCGTGTAGTCGATCACCTCGCAGCCGACGTGGCGGGCGGTCATGGCGAGGCGTTCCGGGTAGCGGTCGATCGCGATGACCCGTTCGGCGCCGAGCAGCATGGCGGCCCGGGCGGCCATCTGGCCGACGCCGCCGCACCCCCACACCGCGACCACGTCTCCCGGCTTCACGCCGCCGAGCTCGGCGCCCATCCAGCCGGTCGGGGCCGCGTCGGAGGCGAACAGGGCGTCGAGGTCCAAGATGCCCTCGGGGACGGTGAACGCGTTGTAGTCGACGAAGGGAACGCGGATGTACTCGGCGTGACTGCCCCGGAAGCCGCCCATGGCGTGGGAGTAGCCGAAGATGCCGGCGGTCGTGCCACCCCACATCAGATCCGTGACGCCCGGCTTGGGGTTGCTGTTCTCGCACAGCGACCACTGGTCGTGACGGCAGGCCCAGCAGCGGCCGCATCCGATGATGGAGCAGACCACGACGCGGTCGCCCACGCGGTGCCGGTTCACCTCGGGGCCGACGTCGACGATCTCGCCGATGAACTCGTGCCCGATGACATCTCCGGCCCGCATCGCGGGGATGTACCCGCCGAGCAGGTGCAGGTCGGAACCGCAGGTGGTGCTCGCCGTCACCTTCACGATCGCGTCCTGGGCGTTGAGGATCGCGGGGTCGGGCACCTGCTCGACCGACAGCTCGTTCACGCCCTGCCAGCACAGCGCCTTCACAGCCGGCCCCCCTCCGCCGCACGTCCCAGCGCCATGTCGAGCACCTTGCCCGGCATCGTCGGCCTGGTCGTCCCGAGCTCCTCGTCCGACCGCAGCACGTCGCCGGTCTCCAGCAGGGACTTCGTCTCACGCAGCGCCGTACGGATCGCCGTACGGGGATCGTCACCCCGCAACCGGGCGAGGACGCCGTCGGCGCCGGCGCGGTGCTCCCTCGGCCGGGCGTAGATCTCCGTGCCCCGGTCGCCCGGCGCCCGGTTCATCCGCACCTCGGCGTCCACCCGGGCCAGCGGATCCGGCAGGTTCCCGCCCGGGGCGACCTCGTCCGGCGGCCGGTTGACCGTGACGCCGAGCCAGCGGCTCGACTCCAGGGGGTCCTTCGCCCCGGTCGGCACACGCCTGCGCGAGGCCGCCCATCGCGCCGCTCCCAGGCCCGCGGCGGCAAGGGCCGCCGCTCCGGCAACGAGACGTTTCATGACCTTCGCCCCCTCCACGGCCGACTTCTCGGTGCTACCCCCGGCTCCGGGGCTCTACCCGCCCGTGCGGTACCTGAGAGAGTCGATCGCGGGATGGAGGGCCGGCGGGCTACTCCGCGCCGCGGGACGGCGCGGCGGCGAGGGCGTCCGCGACGGTGGGGAAGACCGGGACGTGGGAGGCCAGCCCGGTGATCCACAACGCGCGGGCCGCGCCCTGCTCGACCGCGACGAGGGCCAGCCAGCCTCCCTCGTCCAACGCGCGCTTCCAGCAGTTGACCAGCAGGCCCGTCGCCCTGGAGTCGAGGAAGTCCAGTTCGAGCAGGTTCACGACGAGGTACGGCCCGAAATGGGCGAAGGCCTTGTCGAGGAATTCCGTGGCCACCTCGTGGGTGGTGAAGTCGAGGGTCCCCCGCACGGTAAGCAGTCCGATGCTTCCGGTGCTCTCGGCGGCGAACGTGGTCTCGGCTGTCGAGATGTTGTGCAGATCAGACATCAGGACACTTCCGTGGAGTTCGGCAGAATGCGCGCGACCAGAATGCAGGTGTCGTCGCCGGTGTTGCTCGGGGCCAGAGCCTCCATCACCGCCGCCACGCGATCCTGCGGCGGCACCTTCGGCACTGTCTCGGCGATCGCGGCGCTGAGGATGTCCAGGCCCTCGAACAGGTCCCGGCCCGGCCGCTCGATGAGACCGTCGGTGAACATGAGGAGCAGATCGTCCGGCTCCAGCCGGATCTCGGCGCAGGTGTAACTCACGTCCTCGAAGACGCCGAGCAGCACGCCCGGATGCAGCAGCCGATGGACCCTGCTCCCCCGGACCAGCAGCATCGGCGGGTGACCCGCGTGGGTCCACTGCAGCGTGCGGTCCTTGGTCCGGTAGCGGGCCACCACCGACGTCGCCAGCACGTCGGGCCGCATCCGCCGCAGCAACCGGTTCAGCGCGACGAGGATCTGCGCCGGGTCGTGGTCGGCGAAGGCCAGCCCGGTGATCGCGTGCCGCAGCTTGGCCATCGCGGAGGCGGCGGCCAGGCCGTGCCCGGCGACGTCGCCCACGGCGAGCAGCGCCTGCCCGTTGTCGAGGTGGATGGCCTGGTACCAGTCGCCGCCCAGCGGAGCGGTCTCGGCGGGGAAGTAGCGCACGCCGATCTGCAATCCGGGCACCGCGTCCTGCACGGGCAGGATGATGCTCTGCAGTCGCGCGGTGAGCTGCGACTCCTCCTCCAGCCGCTGGGTGACCTCGGCGAGCTCGTAGGCGGTCCTGCGCCAGTCGGTCACGTCCTGTATGACGCCGTGGATCTCGACGGGCCGTCCGTTCGCGTCCCGGCTGACCTCCGCCGTGGCCCTGATGTGCCGGTATTCGTCGCGGACGCGGACGCGGACCTCGAACTCGTGCGGCCCGCCGCTGCTGGTCAGCGTCGTGAGCGCGTGCTCGACGATCGGCACGTCGTCGGGGTGGGCGATCTCACGGTAGTGCTCCAGCGCGAACGGCCCCTCGGCCGGGTCGCGCCCGTGGATGACGTAGAGCTGGTCCGACCATTCGGCCTCGCCGGTGATGAGGCTCCAGTGCCCCCATCCGAGGTGGCCCAGGCGCTCGGTGTGGAGCAGCCGGGCCGACAGGCGCTCCTCCCTGTCGTGGCGCACCCAGGAGGCGAACAGGCCGCCGTGCAGCCGGGCGAGGCGGACGCCGTAGGTGGACAGGTGAGCGACGCCTTCCCCGGTCTCCCGGTGGACGTAGGGATCGACGTCCTCGGGTTCCCCCGTCTCCATGACACGGAGGTAGGCATCCCACAGCGGGGAACCGTCGACGCCCGGATACGCCTCGAGCGTGCGCAGACCGACGAGCTCCTTGCCGGTCCGGTCGCGGACGTCCCTCGCGTCGGGACTGGCGGCGAGCACCTCGAAATCGGCGATCGCGCCGGCCTTGTCGCGGATGGGCACCAGCCAGACACCCTGAATGGAGACCGCATCAAGCATGGCTTGCACCAGCCCGGCCATCACCTCGACAGACGACTCGCCCGCGTCGACAGACGGGCCGCTCACTGGAGTAAGCCGCAGGATGCGATCACCTCCGCTCATCGATCCGCCGGCCACCTTTCGCAAGGCATCCGCAAGAGCGGACTGTAGGGAGGATCGCTCTTGCCTTCCCGAAGAGGTTACCTGCCTCGGCCCAGGATAGGTGCTGGACGCCCTTTGGTATCCCGGCGGTGTTCCGTCACGTCCTGCCCTTCCGCCCTGGGCACACGCGCTTTGTCGGCGCTTGAAAGTTAGAGAATTTTTTACTTTTCGTGTCCTTGTGCCCGGTCGCCCGGCGCCCCGCATCCGCGCACAATGCCTGCTGGCCGGCAATCGGGAGGAACGATGACCGGGGCATGCGCGGGTGTGGCGCTGACCCTCGCGGCCGCGGTGCTCGCCGCTCCCGCGCCCGCCGCGGACCTGCCGCCGTGCCCGCTGGTCTTCGGTCACGGCGGCTACCCGAAGAGCGCCGGGGCCAAGGCGAAGGACGCGATCCGTCAGCCCAACGTGCTGCGGGCGGTCGACGACCAGTGGTCGTGGGGCGCCGACGGCGTGGAGGCCGACGTCCAGCTGACGAGGCAGGGCGCGAAGGCCGTCATGTGGCACAACAGGACGACCAACGGGCTGACCGGCCCCCGGCAGGAGATCCGCGAGACCTGGTGGGCCGACGGGCCGGGCGACCTGCGGGACCGCCGCGTCGCCCGCGGCCCGTACGCGGGCGAGCGTGTGCCGACGCTGCGGGAGTGGCTCGACCACGTCCGCGCCCGGGGACTGGTCGCGCTGCTCGAGATCAAGAAGTCCGCGGCGCCCGTCCTGGCCGACCCGGCGTACGGACCCTCCGCGTGGCGGGAGATCGTCGATCCCGTCGTCGAACGGCAGGACGCCCAGCCGATCCTCGTCTACTCGCGGGACCCGTGGATCAAGGCGGAGCTCGCCGACCGGCTGCCCGGGCATCTGCGCGGCTCGGCGGCGAAGTGGACCGACGGCGTCACGTGGGACGAGCCACCACCTCCCTGGCAGCTCAACGTGCCGCGGTGGCAGGCCGTGTTCGACGAGGCCCCCACCAGCGTGATGACCAGTCACACCCCCGACTACCGCGCCTGGCTCGGCGCCAGATGCCGCCGCCATTCCGCTTCCACTGCCGTCGGCGCGCCCACGGCGTAAATGAGGTGACGAGCGCGGGCGGGGACGGCACGATGGAGTGTCCCCCTCTTCGTGTTCCACGTCATCCGGAGTTCTCTCATGCCTGGCTTCCGCCATGATCTCGGCATGCTCAGGGATCGGCGGTTCGCCCTGTTGCTGGCGGCCCGGACGATCTCCGTGCTCGGCACCGCCTTCGCGCCGGTGGCCCTCGCCTTCGGCGTGCTCGGCCTCCCGGGCGCGGACGGCAGGACGCTGTCGGCCGTGCTCACCGCCGAGGCGTTGCCGATGGTGCTCTTCATGCTGGTGGGCGGGGTGATAGCCGACCGGCTGCCGCGCCACCGGGTCATGACGGCGGGGGAGTCGATCAACGCGCTGGCGTACTTCTGCCTGGCCGCGATGATGCTGACGGGGTGGACCCCGCTGCCCGCGCTGGTGATCGCGAGCGCGGTGAGCGGCGTCGCGACCGCGATCCTGTTCCCCGCCCTGACCGGCATCATCCCCGACGTCGTGCCCGCCGACCGGCTGCAGACCGCCAACGCCCTGCTGGGACTGGGACAGAACATCTCCCGGGTCGCCGGCCTGGTGCTGAGCGGCGCCGCCGTGGTCCTGCTCGGCGGAGGGTGGGCGCTGGCCGTCAGCGGGGCGATGTTCGCCACGGCCGGCGCGCTGATCACGCTGCTGCGTCTCACCCCCGCCGAGCGGACCTCGGCCGGCGGGCACTCGGTGCTGGCCGACCTGCGGGCCGGCTGGCGCGAGTTCGTCTCCCGGCAGTGGCTGTGGGTGGTCGTCGCCCAGTTCTCGATCCTGGTCATGGCGTTGCAGGCCGCCCACGGCGTGCTCGGGCCGCTGGTCGCCAAGGAGTCGCTCGGCGGGGCGCCCGCCTGGTCGGCGGTCCTGGCGGGCGAGGCCGTCGGCATGATCGTCGGGGTGGTCGTCACGCTGCGGCTGCGGCCGCGGCGGCCCATCCTGCTCGGAACGCTCGTCACCCTGCCCACGG
The DNA here is from genome assembly GCF_053604425.1 of Microbispora sp. NPDC004025. Taxonomy (NCBI): domain Bacteria; kingdom Bacillati; phylum Actinomycetota; class Actinomycetes; order Streptosporangiales; family Streptosporangiaceae; genus Microbispora; species Microbispora sp. NPDC004025. Next base: position 57,917 of record NZ_JBSGHN010000020.1, read on the forward strand.
CTCTGCCGTACCTGCTGCTGGGCATGAGCGCGCCCCTGTGGACGGTCGTCGGCGGCGCGTTCGTGATGGGGGTGTGCTTCGACATCTTCGGCGTGCTGTGGCAGACCACCATGCAGCGCGAGATCCCGGCCGAGTCGCTGTCGCGGGTGAGCTCCTACGACGCGCTCGGGTCCCTGATGTTCGGGCCGCTCGGCCTGCTGCTGGCCGGGCCGGCGGCCATCGCGGTCGGGCCGCGACCGGCGCTGGTCGCCTGCGGGACGATCATCGTGCTGGTCACGCTGGCCGCGCTGCTGGCCCCCGGCGTACGCCGGCTGCGGGTCGCCGACGAGGAGCCCGCCGCCGTCGCGGCCGTGTCCTGAAACCGCGCATTCTGCGATAACAGCCGGTCTGTTCACCGGCACGCCGTTGGTCCATGGTGAGGGGAACGGGACGCCGCACACGGAGGTCAGCATGGAGGACTACGGCATCACCGGCTCGCGGGTGGACCTCGAGGTCGTCGTCGACATGCCGCGGGAGCGGTTGTGGGACCTGATCACCGCCGTCCACCGGGTGAGCGAGTGGAGCCCCGAGTGCGAGCACACCGCCCTGCTCGACGGCGGCGAGGGACCGGTCACCGTGGGAACCCGCTTCGAGGGGCGCAACCGCCGCGAGGACCGGGTCTGGACGGTGAACTGCGTCGTGACCGAGGTCGAGAAGCCGCGTTCGTTCGCCTGGCTGGTGCTCGACCGCGCCGCCGACCCGGAGCGCCCGTCGTCGTCCTGGCGCTACGACCTCGAACCCGGCGACCTTCCCGGCCAGACCCGGGTGCGGCACAGCTTCGTGCACGGCCCGGGGCACAGCGGCCTGCGCGAGATGATCCACAGCCACCCGGAGATCGCGCCGATCATCCTCGACGTACGCCTCGGGGAGCTGCGCACGCACATGACCGAGACGCTCGGCGCGATGACCGCCGCGTACGTCTGACGGTACGCCCGGGGCGGGGCCGGGAGCCCCGCCCCAGGCTCTGGACCTACTTCGTCAGCCGGACTTCGGCGGTGATCCCCTCCGTGCGGATCTCGCAGGCGCCGAACGCGCTCTCGGCGGCGAGGCGGGCGAACAGGTCGCGGGAGTAGGCGCGGCGGCGCAGCATCAGCAGCGGCACCTTGGTCAGGACGGAGTTCAGCGGCGTCAGCCCCATTCCCCTTACCTCCTCGTCGATGTTGGCCCGGGACGCCTCCCTGCTCATGTCGTGCACCACGGCGGTGCCACCGGGACGCAGCACCCGGTGCATCTCGTCCAGCGCGCGGACGGGCCGCCCGAAGTTCTTGAACGCGGCCTGGCAGACGACCAAATCGAACGAGCCGCCGGGGAAGGGGAGGTCGGCGGCGTCGCCCCGCCGCACGTCGACGCGCACCCCCGCCCGCCGGGCGTTGTCCGCGGTGATCTCCACGAACGTGCGGCTGAGGTCGAGCGCGGTCACGGCGAAGCCGAGCCGTGCCATCTCGACGGCCAGGTAACCGGGCCCGGGAGCCACCTCCAGGACGGCCGCCCCGGCGGGCAGCCCGGCGGTGACCCGTGCGGCGTACCGCCGTACGACGGCGATCTGGGGTGCCGAGGCACGCTGCCGCGCGTACCACCGGGCCATCGCGCCCTCCATGCCGGGCGCCTGGGTCTTCGTGATCTTTTCCATGGTTCTCCTCCGGTTCCGGATCGTGCGTGTCCGAACCGGCCCGCGGAGGGAGCCCGGTTATCCTTGCGGTTGCCACCTTCCGGCCGGATTCCGCCCGCGGTTTCGGTTCGGGGGTCACGGGCCCCGGCCGGGTGTTCCCGCACCTCGCCGGGGTCCGTCTTCTTCCGGGGTTCAGTCCGTCGTACGGCCCCTTTCCGCGAGTTCGGCCGCCTCCGGCGGCATCCGCCCGGACTCGTGCCAGGCCCGCCACAGCTCCAGGCCGGGGAACGACCCCGTGGTCAGCTCCTCCAGGAAGGAGCGGACCCAGGACGCCTCGGCCTCGCGGACGGCGAGTTCGTACTCCGCCTCCACGAGGAACAGCCGCGGCACCTCCCGGCGTGAGGTGTCGAGCATCTCCCGCTGGGCCGCGATGTCCTTGTCGAGCAGGGCCAGCCGCCGGCGCAGCAGGCCGGCCAGCTCGTCCGGCGGGAGCACGGCGCCCACCGACAGACCGGCCAGGAACCGCGACTGCTCCCGCTCCGGCGTCGCGATGAGGTCGCGCGCCCAGTCGGTTAGCTCCGCCCGTCCGGCGTCGGTGATGCGGTAGATCGTGCGCTCGGGGTGCGCCCCCTCCCGCACGGTCTCCTCCACGGCCAGGAACCCGTGTTTCTCCAGGTTGCGCACGACCGTGTAGAGCGAGCCCCACTTGACGCCCATGTCGCGGTCCTTGCCGCGGGCGCGGATCAGCGTGGCCATCTCGTACGGGTGCATCGGCCGCTCGACGACGGTGGCGAGCACGGCCAGGCCCAGCAGGTTGTTCACCTTCCGCCGTCCGGCCATTCCCCTCACCTCATCTTGATACTCGTTTGCGAGTATACGTCGACGAGTAGCGCCCGTGAACTCCCCATGGCACGAGTGGCGAGACATGGCTGTCGGATCCCCGAGGATTAGGTGCGGCTCGATGCCATGGTGTCGTTGATGATCCCCCTTGCCACCCCACGCCAGGACTCGGACCTGATCGCCGAGTCCAGGGCGCGGCCCGAGGCGTTCGCGGCGCTGTTCGACCGCTACGCGTCGATGCTCTACCGCTACGTGTCCCGCCGCCTCGGCCCGGAGGTCGCCGAGGACCTGGTGGGCGAGACGTTCCTCGTCGCGTTCCGGCGCCGGGACCGCTACGACCTCACCCGCCCGGACGCCCGCCCCTGGCTGTTCGGCATCGTCAGCAGGCTCGTCTCCCGGCACCACCGCGACGAGGCCGCCCGCTATCGCGCGCTCACCCGCAGTCCTCTCGACGACGTCGCGGAGTCCCCCGCCGAACGGGTCGAGGACGGCGTGCGCGCGACAGCCGTCCGCCCGCTACTCGCCTCCGCGCTCGCGCGCCTGCCGAAGGGCGACCGCGACGTCCTGCTGCTCATCGCGTGGGCGGACCTGTCGTACGACGAGGTGGCGCAGGCCCTCGGCATCCCCGTGGGCACGGTGCGCTCACGCCTGAACCGGGCCCGCCGCAAGGTGCGCGAGGCGCTCGGCCACACCAATCCGCTGCGGGACGAGGAGTGACCATGGACGACCTCACGACGCTCCGCGATCTCGGCCGGGGCCTCGAGCACGAGCCTCCCGCCGGGCTCGTACGCCAGCGGGCCCGCCTGCTCGACGTGGCGGCGGGCGGGCGCGGGCGGCGCCCGGCGAGATGGCCGCGCGGCCGCCGGGCGGGCTGGATCGCCCTGGCGGCGGTCGCCGTGGTGACCGCCGCGCTGGTCGTGGTGCCGACCGTGCTGCTGCGCGGGAGCACCGGCGCGCACCTCCTGACGCCGGCCACGGGAGACCGTCCGTTCAAGCAGGGCCAGGCGCTGACCGTGCTGCTCCTCGGCACCGACCAGCCGCCCCCGCACGGCGCACGCGACCTCGGCGATCGCAGCGACCTCATGGTCCTGCTGCGGTTGTCCGCGGACCGGAAACGGGCGACGGCCGTCAGCCTGCCCCGTGACTCCCTGGTCCGGATTCCGCAGTGCCGGTCCGCCGACGGCCGGACCGTCGCCGCGCACCGCGACATGATCAATCAGGCGTACGCGATCGGCGGTCTGTCCTGCGCGTGGAAGACGGTGGAGACCACGACGGGCGTGCGCGTCGACCACGCCGTCGCCATCCGCTACGACGGCCTGGCGAAGCTGGTCGACGCGCTCGGCGGCGTCGCGGTCACCCTCCCCCGCGCGGTGGACGACCCCAAGTCGAAGCTGAAACTGCCGGCCGGCCGCTCCATCGTGAACGGCGAGACCGCGGTGGCGTACGCGCGCCTGCGGTACGTGGGCGACGGCTCCGACAGCGCCCGCATCAAGCGGAACATGGCTCTGATGCAGGCGATGCTGAAGAAGGCCTCCCGTCTCGACGAGCCCGCCGCCCTGGTCTCCTTCATCCGCGTGGCCGCCGCGTCGGTCACCACCGACGCGGGGCTGGACCTGGACGCCATGGTCACGCTGGCCGTGGACGTGCAGCGGGCCGGCACCCGGATCACGGCCCTGACCGTGCCGTGGCGGCCCGCGGCGCGGGATCCGAACCGGATCGAGTGGAAGCAGCCCGACGCCTCCCGCCTGTTCGCCCAACTCGCCGACGACTGAAGCCGCGGCGCCGCCGGCGCCGGCGGCGCGGTCAGGCCCGCTGGACGGCCGGTTCCCACAGGTCGGCGGAGCGGGCCTCGGCGAGAGCGCCGATGCGGGCCAGCGCCTCGGCGGCGGGCATCGGCTCCAGCGCGCGCCCGCCGCGCAGGCGCAGCGCCACCTGGCCGCTCCCGGCCTCCTTCGCGCCGATCACCGCCTGGTACGGCGCCAGACGGGCGGCCCGGACGCGGGCGCCCAGGCTGCCGTGCTCGGGGCCGGAGATCTCCGCCCGCAGGCCCAGCTCGGCGCAGCGCCGTACGAGCGCCTCGGCCGGGGCCGCCTCGGCCTCGGTCACCGGCAGGACCACGACCTGGGTGGGGGCGAGCCAGGCGGGGAAGGCGCCGCCGTACACCTCGATGAGGTGCGCGACCGCCCGCTCCACGCTGCCGATGATGCTGCGGTGGACCATGACGGGCCGGTGCCTGCCGCCGTCCGGGCCGATGTAGCGCAGATCGAACCGCTCGGGCTGGTGGAAGTCGACCTGCACGGTGGACAGGGTGGCCTCGCGCCCGGCGCCGTCGGCGATCTGCACGTCGATCTTCGGGCCGTAGAACGCCGCCTCGCCCTCCACGGCCTCGTACGCCAGCCCGGACCGGTCGAGCACCTCGGTCAGCATGGCGGTCGCCCGCCGCCACATCCCGGGTGCGGCGACGTACTTCCCACCGGCCCCCGGCAGCGAGAGCCGGTAGCGGACCGGGCGGATGCCGAGCACGGCGTACGCCTGCCGGATCATCTCCAGGGCCCCGGCCGCCTCGCCGGCGACCTGGTCGAGAGTGCAGAAGATGTGCGCGTCGTTGAGCTGGATCGCCCGCACCCGGGTGAGCCCGCCGAGCACGCCCGACAATTCGGAGCGGTACATGCCGCCCAGCTCGGCGACGCGCAGCGGCAGCTCCCGGTAGCTGTGCGCGCGGGAGCGGTAGATCAACGCGTGGTGGGGGCACAGGCTCGGCCGCAGCACGACCTGCTCGCCACCGAGGGCCATCGGCGGGAACATGTCGTCGCTGTAGTGGGACCAGTGCCCCGACATCTCGTACAGCTCCCGTTTGCCCAGCACGGGGGAGTACACGTGCCGGTAGCCCGCCCGCCGTTCGGCGTCGCGGATGTACTCCTCCAGGGTGTGCCGGATGACGGCGCCGTCGGGCAGCCAGTAGGGCAGCCCCGCGCCGATCAGCGGGTCGGTGTCGAACAGGCCGAGCTCGCGGCCCAGCTTGCGGTGGTCGTGCATCGCGGTCTCCTCGCGTGTCGTCCGCGGCGAGGCGAGTGACCGGACGACGAAGCCCCGGGGCACTCGCCCCGGGGCTTCGGTGAAAGGTACGTGTCAGCGCGCCGGGACGGTCTCCGGCGTCGTCGTCAGGCAGGCGCGCTTCATGTCGCGAACGCTAGCACGGCCGTCGATCGTCTCCGGGCTAATTCCGCCTTCGCTACCTAGGTTGCAATCCTAACTAGCTCGCTTTATCGTCTAAGTCGCCAATACGGGTAAGAAGGACGGCAATCCATGAACATCTCCGCGAGCTTCTCGCCCCCCGGCCTGCTCCTGGCGGTCGCGCTGACCGCCTATCTGGCCTTCGTCGCCCCCCTGCTGGGCAAGCGTCAGTACGACCGGCTGGCACGACGCCGCGACCACGAGCCCAGGGCGCTGGTGCGGGCCTACCGGCTGTGGATCACCGAGGAGTGGGCCTGGGTCGCCGTGACGGCCGCGGTCCTCGTGCTGTCCCCGGGGGCCCGCCCCGCGGACCTGGGCTTCGCCATGCCGAGCAACTTCGGCGCGGTCGCCCCAGCGGTCGCCGGCATGTCCGGTGCCCTCGTGATCAGCGTCGCGATGGCGCGCCGGCTGGCGAGCTCCGGCCGGGAGATGCCCGGTCAGGCGGGTGTGCGGGAGCTGCTGCCGCGCACGTCCGCCGAGCGGTGGCACGCCCTCGCGATGTCGGTGACCGCCGGCGTCTGCGAGGAGATCGTCTACCGTGGCCTGCTCATCGCGCTCGGCGTCGGCGCCCTGGGGCTGAGCACCACCGCGGCCGCCGCCCTGGCCCTGGCGGTCTTCACGGCGGGCCACCTCTACCAGGGATGGAGGAGCATGCTCGCGGTGGCCCTCGCGGGTTGCGCGCTCACCAGCCTCTACCTCGCCACCGGCAGCCTGCTGCTGCCGATCCTGATGCACGTCCTGATCGACATCCGGGGCCTCGTGTGCACGCCGCAGCCCGCCCCGAAGACGGTCGGCCACGCGGCCTAGGTAGCAGTCCTACCGTGCGAGGATGGGCACATGGCGACCGACCGCCGCGCGAGCTGGCTCAAGGGAGTCCTCGACCTGCTGGTGCTGGCCAGCCTGACGGAGGGCGAGAACTACGGCTACGAGATCGCCAAGATGCTCGCAGGCTCGGGGCTCGGCCAGATCCGGGGAGGCACGCTCTATCCCGTGCTCAACCGGCTGGAGGAGGCGGGCCTGGTGTCGGCCGAGTTCCGGGTGACCGAGCGCGGGCCGGGCCGGCGCTACTACCGGCTGACCGAACAGGGCAGGCAGACGCTGGCCGAGCAGGGCCGCCTGTGGCTGGCGTTCGACGAGTCCGTACGCACAGTGCTGGCCTCGGGAGGGCTGAAGTGAGCACCTACCTCGACGAGTTGAAGGCCCTGCTGCGCGAGGGCGGCGTGCCCCCGGAGCAGGTCGAGGCCACCGTCTCCGACCTCGCCGCGTACGTCGCGGAGACCGGCGCCGACCCGGAGGAGGAGTTCGGTCCTGCCGGCGACTTCGCGGGGCAGTTGCTGGCGGCGCGCGCGCCCGAGGCCGACCCGGCGGACGCGACCGAATGGCGGTGGACCGCGGACATCTTCGCCGACCGGCAGACATTGGCCCGGTTCGGCGACCAGGGGTGGGAGATCGACCGGATCGACCATCTCGGCAGGTTCGTCAGCCACCGCGATCCGGAACGGCCGCAGCGATGGGAGTACCGCAGGGAACTGGTGCCGCCGGGCGGGGGCCGCGCGCTGGCTGCGCGGCTGGCGCCCGAGGGCTGGGAGCCCTGCGGCACCTGGATGTACTACCGATACTTCAAGCGGCCCAGGGCCGCCAGCGTGGGACCTGCCGCGCAGCTCGACTCCCCGCCCGTGGCCCCCGCCCGCAACGTCTTCTTCAGCCGGCGGTTCTATCTGCTGATGGCCGTGGTCCTGCTCGCCGTGGTCGTGCCCGGGATCCTGTGGGGGCCCTCCGACAGTGACGGGCCGGGTTTCCTCGCCGGCATGGCCGTCGGGGGCTGCGTCGCGATCGCCGCCCTGACGTCGCTGTGGTTCTGGATGGCCCGCCGCCGCCCCTGAACGCCGTGCTCAGCCCGTCTGCCGAGCCGACCCGGCCGCGTCAGCCGCCCCGGCCCGCTCACCGCCGAACACCTCGGCGACGAGGCGCTGCGTCGCCTTCTGGAACGCCTCGCCCATGGACAGCGCGGCGTCGTCGACATAGTTCAGCGCGGCGGTCAGGGTCCTGCCGCCATCGGGCGTGCTGTACATCAGCGCCGCGTGACCGGCGGCGCCTCCGTTGTGGCTGATGACGGTGCCACCGCCCGGCGCCTGCTGCACGAACACGCCCAGGCCGTAGCCGGCCTTGGAATCCGGCGTGCACATCTCGGCCAGCAACTCGGCCGGCAGCAGCCTTCCGCCGCACAGCGCGGAGATGAACGTGTGCAGGTCGTGCGTGGTGGAGATCATGTCGCCGCCGCTGGAGATCCAGGACGGATTGTGGCGGGTGACGTCGACCGTCCGGGTCCGGCCGTCCTCCTCGTACCGGTAGTAGGCGTGGGCGTGCGGCTCGGGGATGTCCTGCTCGGAGGTCGGCTGGATGGTGCCCGACAGGCCGAGCGGCCCCAGGATCAGCCGCTGCATCTCCTCGGCGACCGGGCGGCCGGTGACCTTCTCGATCAGCAGCCGGGCCAGCACGTAGTTGGTGTTGGAGTAGCTCCAGTCGGTGCCCGGCTCGAACCTCGCCGGCTTGGACAGCGCCAGCCGTACCAGCTCCTGCGGCCGGTAGGTCGTGAACCGGTTGTCCACCCACTCCTTGCCCGCGGGGGTGGCGGGGATTCCCGGCACGAACGTGCCGTCCTCGAAGTACTCGCCGGTGAAGTTGAACACCCCGCTGGTGTGCTGCAACAGCATCCGCACGGTGATCCGCCGGTCCAGCCCGAACTCGGGCAGGTAGTCGTCCACCGGGGTGTCCAGCTCGATCTTGCCCTCGGCCACCAGCCGCAACACCAGGGTGGCGACGAAGGTCTTGGTGTTGCTGCCGATCCGTACGTGTCCGTTCACCGGCGGCTCGGCGGCCTGGCCCAGCTCGCGCGCCCCGGCGCCGCCGGTCCACTCGCCCCGCTCGTCGTGCACGCGCAGCGACACTCCGACGAAGCCCGAGTCGACCATCTCCTCAATGATCTTCTGCAGCTCCGGGCGATCCTGGCCGGTGAAAGTGTTGGACATGGTGGGGCTCCTCAAGGTCTGCGATGGCTCCGCTTTGACGGACGGATGGAGGCTGCGGGTCAGAGGCTGCGGGCGACGATGTCGCCGTAGGCGGTGGTCGCGTGGATGTCGAGCTGGGCGTCCGCGCCTCGCGTGTTGCTGAGCGCGTTGCGGATCCGGCCGTGGGAGGTGCCGGCGTCCAGCGAGGCCGAGACTCCGGCGGCGGCGCCGACCGACACCTCGCCGGCCTCGGTACGGAGCACAACCGTGCCTCGCACGGCCTCGGCGATGCGGATGTCGCCCTTGCCGGTGCTGATCTCCGCGGGGCCGTTGAGCCGGCCGACCGAGATGTCACCGGCAGCGGCGGTGAGGCGGGCGTTCGCGGCCTCGTCGAGTGTGATCGCGCCGTACGCGCCCTCTACGGCGACGTCTCCGAGCCGTCCGACCGCCCGGAATTCGGCGGCGGCCACCTTCGCCTCGACCCGGGAACCGGCGGGCAGCCGGACCGTCACCTCGATGGATCCGGAGGGTCCGAGGATCCGGCTCTTCCCCTCCGGGGCCTCGATCCGCAGGACACCGTCGCCGTATTCGACCTCGACCTGCTCCGCCGCCTTCACGTCGCGGCCCTTCGCGGCGTTGGCGGGCAGGACCTCGACCACGGTGTCGGCCCGATCGGCCGCGATGAACTGGACCCGCCCGGCGGGGACGTCGAGGACGACGGAGATGGGGGCGGGGGTGTCGAACTTCTGCATCGTGCTCTCCGGTGACTCGTTGTTTCGAACACCGGAAACGCTACGTTGCATTTCCTGATCGCACAACGCTGTTGTTGCGTCTGTTCGCCATTCAAGCAGCTCAAGGATGAGAAATCGTTGCGATGGGTTGAGATTTAACGCAACATGTCCCCTTTGTTCGTTGCAACGGATTGAGAGTGAACGCTATGCTGCGGAGGCCACGGAGCATGAAGGAGACCGCGATGCCGGGAGGCAGGCTCACCCAGCAGGACCGCCAGCAGATCGCCCTGGGACTGGCCGACGGCCTCGCCTACGCGGAGATCGCCAGACGCCTCGACCGCCCCACTTCGACGATCACGCGTGAGGTCATGCGCAACGGCGGCCCCACCGCCTACCGCGCCGACCTGGCCCACCGCGCCACCGAACGCCGCGCCCACCGTCGGAGGAAGGCCGCGCCCCGGAACCCCGGCACACCTCCGCAGCCCCACGGACGCGATGCCGAGGCGGTGCGCGAGTACGAGGAGGTGTTCGCCACCGTCTTCATGCAATCGGGCCTGCCCAAGATGACGGCACGAGTGCTGGCAGGCCTCTACACCACCGACGCCGGCAGCCTCACCGCCTCCGAGCTCGCCGGACGCCTGCAGGTCAGCCCGGCGTCCGTCTCCAAAGCGACCACGTTCCTCGAGAGCCAGGGCCTCATCCGCCGGGAACGCGACGAACGCCGCCGCGAGCGCTACCTCGTCGACGACGACGTCCTGTACCAGTCGATGATGGCCAGCGCCCGCGCGACCGCCCACCTCGGCGAGGTCGCACGACAGGGCGTCGGCATCCTGGGCGCCGGAACCCCCGCCGCCGCCCGCCTGGAGAACATCGCCCGCTTCGTCGCCTTCGTCTCCGAGAGCATCGTCCGTGCCGCGGACCAGGCCCGCGAGATCCTCCACACGAAAGTCGAGACGACATCGGACAGCTGAGCGTGCCCGGGTCCCGACGGCCTCGGCCACCACCGCGGGACGCCTGCCGCGAGGCGTCACGCGCGGCTCAGGGGGACTCATCGCACGGACCCGAGCGGCGGGCCCACTAGCCTGAGCGGCGATGGACCGTATGACGACGGCGCGGGGAGATTTCGACCTCGCCCGCTTTCCCGAGGACCCCCGCGACCCGCTCCGCGCGTGGGACGCGGCCGACGAGTACCTGCTGCGGCACCTCGACGAACGCGAGGGCGGGCCGGTGGACCTGTCGGGGACCGTGGTCGTGCTGGGCGACCGGTGGGGCGCCCTCGTCACCGCGCTCGCCGCGCGCCGCCCCGTCCACCGGCCGGTCCAGATCAGCGACTCCTTCCTCGGTCAGCAGGCCACCCGCGCCAACCTGGAGCGCAACGGCCTGGACCCGAGCGCCGTACGGATGCGCACGACCAGGGACGCGCCGCCGGACCGGATCGACGTGCTGCTGGTGCGGGTGCCCAAGAGCCTCGCCCTCCTGGAGGACCAGCTGCACCGCCTCGCCCCGCACGTGCACGAGGGCACCGTGGTCGTCGGCACGGGCATGGTCACCGAGATCCACACCTCGACGCTGAAGCTGTTCGAACGCGTCCTCGGGCCGACCCGGACCTCGCTGGCCGCGAAGAAGGCGCGGCTGATCTTCTGCTCGCCCGGCCCCGGGCCGTCCCGAGGCGTGAGCCCGTGGCCGCGGAGCTACCCGCTGCCCGCCGACGTCGGGGTCGTCTCCGGCCTGACCGTCGTCAACCACGCGGGCGTCTTCTCCGCCGAGCGCCTCGACGCCGGCACCCGGCTCCTGCTCCGCAACCTGCCCGCGCGTACGGGACCCGAGCACGTGGTCGACCTCGGCTGCGGCAACGGGGTCGTCGGGCTCGCCGCCGCGCTGTCCAACGGCGAGGCCGAGGTGACGTTCATCGACGAGTCCCACCAGGCGCTGGCCTCGGCGGAGGCCACCTTCCGGGCGAACGCCCCGGCGGGCGCCACCGCCCGGTTCGTGGCGGCCGACGGCCTGTCGGGCTTCCCTCCGGGCACGGCCGACCTGGTCCTGAACAACCCGCCGTTCCACTCCCACCGGGGCAGGACCGACGCGACCGCCTGGCGGATGTTCAACGGCTCGCGTGCGGCGCTGCGCCGGGGCGGCGAGCTGTGGGTGGTGGGCAACCGCCACCTCGGCTACCACGTCAAGCTGCGCCGGCTCTTCGGCGGCTGCGAGGTCGTCGCGAGCGACCCGAAGTTCGTCGTGCTGCGGGCCGTCAAACGGTGATCAGAACAGGGTGAGCGGCTCGTCCGGCGCCGGCCCCCGCGTAACAGGCTCGGGCAGCGGCTCCACGCCGGGCACCTCGGCGCGCACGTCGTCGTGGAACCGGCGGGCGAGCGTCAGCGCGTCGGCATTGTCGGGCGTGTGGACGAACACCGTCGGCGAGCGGCCCTCGCGCAGCCACCCGGCCACCGCGTCCACCCAGTGCCGCCAGCCCTCGGCCGTACGCTCCGGGTCGTCGCGGCCGATGTAGCGGACGATCGGGCGGTCGGTGAGCGCCGCCGTACGCAGCGGCACGCGCGGCTTCTTCGACCAGGCGTCCCGTTCGGCGTCGCTGGTCGGCGGGCTGCGGAACAGGACGGTCGTGTCGAAGGGGACCCACTCCGCACCGGCCGCCGACAGCACCCGCTCCAGGAGACGCGCGGCCCGGGGGTCGTCGAAGAACGCGCGGTGACGGACCTCCACGGCGTACCGGTACGCGCGGGGAAGGCGGCCGAGGAAGGCCGCCAGCGCGCCGGTGTCCGCCGGGCCGAACGAGCCCGGAAGCTGGATCCACAGCGCGTGGGCGCGCGGGCCCAGGGGCTCGATCGCGTCGAGAAAGGCGTGCAGGTCCTCGTCGGCCCCCGTGAGGCGGCGCTCGTGGGTGATCGGCTTGGGCAGCTTGACCACGAAGCGGAAGCCGGGATCGGTCTGCCCCGCCCACGACTCGACCGTGCTCCGCGAGGGCGTCGCGTAGAACGTCGTGTTGCCCTCGACCGCGTTGCACCAGGTCGCGTAGGCCCGCAGCCGCTCGCCGGGAGGAAGCGGATGCGGCAGCAGACGCCCCCGCCACGGCGCGTGCGTCCACATCGCGCATCCCACATGAAGCCGCATGGCCCAGACGCTATCCAAGCCGGGCGTCGGCTTCCGCGCGCAGGTCCTGCGGCCCCGTGTCCGCGGACGACTCGCCGAGCCACACGTCGGACCGATGCACGGGCCGCCAAGGGGTCTCGGAGCACCACCCGCGGCCGGAAGATGTGGTAGACGATGACACGGCAGCCCGAGGCCGACCAGCCCGAGCCGGCGCCACCCGGCCGCTTCCTACGCAGAATGGTGACCGGCGTGCACCCACACGATCTGCTCGACCTACTCCGTTCCCGGCGGCTCCTGGCGATCGTCCGCGGCGACGACCCGGCGGCGGCGCTGCGCAGCATCGACGTCCTCGCCGAGGAGGGCGTGACCCTGATGGAGGTCTCGCTCAGCGGCGCCGGCGCGCTGCCGGTCATCCGAGAGGCGGCTTCCTCCCTCGGCGAAGGAGTGCACCTCGGCGCCGGGACCGTGCTGACCGCGCGGGACGCCGTCGCGGCCCGGGACGCGGGCGCGACGTTCGTCGTCACGCCCGGCCTGGGCGAAGGAGTGGACGAGGCGCTGCGCCTCGGACTGCCCGTGCTCGCCGGGGCGCTGACCCCCACCGAGGTCATCGCCGCGACCGCGCGGGGCGCCGCCGCCGTCAAGCTCTTCCCCGCCTCGGCGGGAGGGGCCCGCTATCTGCGCGCGCTGCGCGACCCGTTCCCCGCCGTGCCGTTCGTTCCGGTCGGCGGTGTCGGGCTCGACGGCGTGCGCGACTATCTGGAGGCCGGGGCCGTCGCGGTCGGCCTCGGCTCGCCGCTGCTCGGCGACGCCCCACGGGGTGGCGGCCTGGACGACCTGCGCCGCCGCGTGCGCAAGGCGCTCGACCTGGTGGGCGCGCCATGAGGGCGGACGTCCTGACGATCGGCGAGGCGATGGTCACGGTCCGCTGCGCCGGGCCGCTGCGCCTCGGCGGCGACTCGCGGGTGTCCGTGGCCGGCGCCGAGGCCAACGTCGCCATCGCCCTTTCCCGGCTCGGGCACACCGCCCGCTGGACCGGCGCCCTCGGTCGCGACGAGCCGGGCGAGCTCGTCCTGCGCACACTGCGGGCCGAGGGCGTCCTGACCGACCACGTCGTGCGGCGAACCGACGCCCCGACAGGCCTGCTGCTCCGGGACGTGGCCGCCGGGGGCCGGGCCCGCGTCCACTACTACCGCAAGGACTCCGCCGCCTCGACGCTGTCGTGGGACGAAGTCCGCCCCGCCGTCGAGGCGGGTCAGGCGGGCCTGCACCTCACCGGCATCACGCCGGCGCTCGGGCCCGCACCGCTGGAGACGGTCGCCGCCGCCGCCCGGCAGGCGCACCGGTCCGCCGCCTGGGTGAGCCTCGACGTCAACCACCGATCCCTGCTCTGGTCCCGGGAGGCGGCCGCCCGGGCGCTGCGCCCGCTGCTGCCGTACGTCACGGTGCTGATCGCGTCCGACGACGAGCTGGACCTGGTGGCGGACGGCGACGGCGAACGCGACCGCGTGGCGGCCCTGCTGGACGCCGGCGTGGAGGAGGTCGTCGTCAAGCGGGGCGCGGCGGGCGCGAGCTACCACGACGCGCGGACCTCGTTCGACGTCCCGGCTCGTACGGTGCCCGTGGTGGACGTCGTCGGCGCGGGCGACGCGTTCACCGCCGGATACCTGTCCGGGCGGCTCGACGGGCTCGACGCGTACGGCCGGCTCGAACGGGCGACCCTGCTCGGCGCCGCCTCCGTGGCCTGCTCCGGGGACTGGGAAGGGCTGCCCGCCCGAGCGGAGCTGCCCGCCCTGGCCCTGCCGGAAGGGGAGCCGCTGCGCTGACTCGTGACGTGGCGCCCGCGTGAAGGAACCTCAGGCGGCCCACGACCGTATGGAGAACGACATCGCGGCGGTCCCGGACGTGGACGCGGAGCCGGTCGGGCAGCACCCCTGCCGCCGGTACGGACGACGTTCGCAGGCCGGGAGCCGCCGCAGCGTTTTCGACGGGGCCCCGCCGTCCTCCCGCGCAGGCGGGGACGGGCCGCGGGTTCCCCCACGAGGAGGTCGGTGTGGTGATCAGACGGGGCCTGTGTGCCCTGAGCGCACTCGTCGCGGCCGCCGGATGCGCGGCGGGTGGTCAGGCCCCCGAGGCCCGGGACGCCGGGCGGCCGTCGGGCTCGTGCGCGTCCGAGATCAGCCGGGACGCGCTGCCGGCCTGGGCGCGCGGGGGCTTCAGCGACGACGGATCGGGGATTCCGCACGTGTTCGGCGAGCGTGGCGACATACTCGCCGTGCTGTTCGAGTATCCGCCGAAGGCGTCGTCCGATCCCGACGAGAGCAACAAGATCCTGTGGGTCTCGCGGCTGCCGCAGCAGCCGATGCGGCCGCTGACGATCGAGGCGCGTCTCGACGGGACGACGACCTCGGTGACCCGCGAGATCACGGGAGGCGCCGGGCCCTCGTCGGTCAGCCTGCCCACGCCCGGCTGCTGGCGCCTGACCTTGAACTGGTCGGGACACACCGACGCCATGGCGCTCACGTTCATCTGACCGCGCGCTCTTGTCGGCACCTGTCAGCACGTCGGGCGGTAGTCCAGCGCGGGGAAGTAGGCGGTCCACTCCGCGCGGGTGAGGCCGCGGCCGATCTCCGCGCAGAGCCGCCCGACGAGCGCTTCGGGCCGGAGCCCCCAGCGGATGATCCTGCCGTCCTCGCCGCCGGAGATCAGGTCTCCGTCGGCGGTGAAGGCCAGGCCCCTGATCGGAGCCGTGTGACCGGTCAGCGTGGCCGACGGCCGCATCGTCCGGAGGTCCCACACGACGATCGTGCGGTCGTCCCCCGCGGACGCGAGCGAACGGCCGTCCCGGCTGAAGGCGAGGGCCTGGATCGGGGCCGTGTGGCCGGTCAGCGTGCCGCGGCCCGCCCCGGTCCGCGCGTCCCAGAGCTTGACGGTGCGGTCGGCGCCCGCCGTGGCGATCGACGTGCCGTCCGGGCCGAAGGCGACGTCGAGCACCGAGCCCTGTCCGGTCCTGAGGGCGCGTACCTCCCGGTCCCGGGCCAGATCCCAGACGACGAGGTCGCCGGCGGGGCCGGTCGTGGCGAGCAGCGGCTCGCGAGGGCTGAACGCCAGCGCCGAGACGAGGTATCCGCCCGGGAACGGCACCTCGACCGGCTTTCCCGGGTCGCTGACGTCCCAGCGGAACCGGCCGAGCGCGGTGGCGACGAGAAAGCGCCCGCGCGGATCGAAGGCGACGTCGGTGGACGCGCCGAGCCCCTGATACGCGGCCGCGCCGAGCCTGCGTCCGCTGCCGGCGTCCCAGAGGGTGAGCGTGTGACTGCGGGTGACGGTCGCGAGCCGGCGCCCGTTCGGGCTGAAGGCGACGGCCCGCACATGGTCGGGGTGGTCGCCGATCGTGGCGACCGGATTCCCCCGCGCGTCCCACAGCCGGACGGTCCTGTCGCTGCTCGCCGACGCCACGAGCCGGCCGTCCGGGCTGATCTCGATGTCGTTCACGGCCTGGCTGTGTCCGCTGAACGGGGGAACGGCGCGCTCGCGGACCACGATGGTCCGGCCGAGCCCGCCCGAGGCGATCGAGCCGTCGGCGCTCAGGGCGAGGGACAGCGTCTCCGTGCGGCTTCTGTCCTGGTAGGTCTCGACGGGCTGCCGTCGCGCCACGTCCCAGATCGTGATCAGGCCGTCCTCGTCGGCGACGGCGATCCGGCCGCCGACCGGAGCGGACATGTCCCAGGTGTACGGCGACCTCTTCGGCAGTCCAGGCAGTCGAGTCACCCGGTCGTGCGCGATCCGCCAGAACCGCACGCCGTAGTGCGACGATCCCGTGGCGAGGATCCCGCCGGCGGGATCGAAGCCCAGCCTGTGGACGTTCACGGCGTCGAGCGCCGCGACCTTCGCCCCCGAGGAGACGTCCCACACGAGGGGGTTCTCGGTTCCGCCCGTGGCCGACACCAGGAACGCCTGGTCGGGGCTGAAGGCGAGAGCCACGACCTCCTCCCGGTGTCCCTTGAGCGCGCGCACGCTCCCGTCGCGCAGGTCCCACAGCTCGACCACGCCCGCGCCGGCCCCGACCGCGATCCTCGTGCCGTCGGGGCTCAGCGCCATCGCGTCGGTGAGCCTGTCCTGTTGCCGCCGGAACACGGGCCTGCGGGAGGCCACGTCCCAGACCACGGCCACGCCCCTGCTCGATCCGAGCGCGGCGTCCCTGACCACGGAGGCGAGCAGCCTGCCGTCGCGGCTGAACGCCGCCGCCCTGGCGTGGATCTCCCCCGGCCCCGTACGCGTCAGGGGACCGGGGAACGTGGCGACCCGCTCGCGGGCCCGCACGTCCCAGAGGCCGACGGCTCCGTCGGTGCCGGCCGAGGCCAGGCGCGACCCGTCCGGGCTGAAGGCCAGCCCGAAGACCGCCGGCCCCTCCTGGTTGAGCTCGGTGCGGCGGCGCGCGGCGGCCGACACGCTCAGCAGCGCGCCCCGCGTCTCGGGCTCGGGGTCGAGCCGGAACGCCGCGATCGCCAGCAGGCCGGCGAGGTCGGGGTCGGTGCCGAGAAGCGACCGGGCCTGCAGGGACTGCTGCCGCGACAGGGCGACCAGTCGCTGGTGGGCGGCCTCGCCGCCCTGCCGTACGGCCACGCCGCCGCCGAGCAGGGCGAGCAGGAAGAGCACGGCCATCCCGGCCAGGAGGCGTTGCAGCAGCCGGGTGCGGCGCCTCGCCGCCGTGCGCTCGCTCTCCTCCAGCGCGCGGCTGGCCCGCAGGAAGGCGCTTTCCGTGTCGTTGAGCTCCTGCGGGTGGTCCTCCGCCCAGCTCCGGGCGGCGAGCAGCTGGGCGCCCCGATAGAGGGCCCCCTGGTCGCGGTCCAGCTCCCGCCACAACTGCGCGGCGTCGGTGAGCCTCCGGTGGACGAACAGGTTCTCGCGGTCGTCGGTGAGCCAGTGATGGAGCCGCGGCCAGGCCCTGATCAGCGCCTCGTGTGCCACGTCGACCGTCTCCTCCGCGAGGACGACGAGTCGCGCGGCGGCGAGCCGGTCGAGCACGCGTGCGGTGACGCCGGGGTCGGCCACGCCGACGAGCTCCGCCCGGGAGATGGGGCGCCTGGTGTCCTCGGTGCCGTCTCCCAGCGCGGTCAGCCGCAGGAAGATCCTTCGCGCCGCCTGCCGCTCCGCCGGGGCGAACTCGCCGTAGACCCGTTCCGCGCTCTGCGCGATCGCGCCGCGTACGCCGCCGGCGGCCTGGTAGGCCGGCAGCGTGAGCCTCGGTCCTGTGGCGTTCCGCCAGGTCTCCAGCAGCGCGTGCGAGACCAGCGGCAGGCTGCCCGGCTCCTCAGCGGCGTCGGCCAGCACTGTGGCCAGCAGGTCGGGTGCCACGGTGAGCCCCGCCCGGGCGGCGGGCCGTACGACGATCTCCCGCAGGTCCGGCGACGACACCGGTCCGACGAGCATCTGCGCCTCGCCGCCGAGCGCCTCGACCAGGGCGGGGTGCTGGGTCAGGTGGGCGAGGAAGTCGGCGCGTACGCCGAGCACGAGGGCGACGCGGCCCGCGTCGAGGGCGACGCCGAGGAGGGCCTCGACGAACCGGCGGCGCTCCGCGTCGTCGGCGCAGAGCGTGAAGATCTCCTCGAACTGGTCGACCACCAGCAGCGGGCGGGCCTGCGGCGCCCCGCCCGGCACGACGCCCGGTGCGGCGTCCAGTGCGACGGCCAGGGCGTCCGGGTCCCGGGCCAGGTCGTCGCGCAGCGCCGCCGGGTCGCCGCCGGTCGCCTTCGCCACCAGGTCGGCCAGCGTGTCCATCGGGTGTTCGCCCGGCGTCATGAGCAACCCCCGCGAGAGCGCCCCCTGTCCGTCTCCGCCGGGCATGGACCCCAGCAGGCCGGCGCGCAGCAGAGACGACTTGCCGCTTCCCGACGCGCCGAACACGCCGACCACGGGCAGCCGGCCGGCCAGTTCGCGCAGCCGGCCGACCAGGCGGGAACGGCCGAAGAACCACTCCGCGTCCTCCGGCTGGAACGCCATCAGCCCTCGGTACGGGCAGTCGCCCGTCCGCCGCTCCGCGGCCGGGTCCGGGGCCAGGGCGGGGACGAGGTCCTCGTCCCCGCGGAGCATCGCCTCGTGCAGACGCCGGAGCACGGGGCCGGGCTCGATGCCGAGCTGGGCGTTCAGGAGGTCGCGGGCCCGGCGGAAGACCTCCAGCGCCTCGGCCTGACGCCCTGACCGGTACAGCGCGAGCATGAGGTGCCCGTGCAGGCTCTCGCGGTACGGATGCTCCTCGACGAGGCCGGCGAGTTCGGCGGCCACCTCGGCGTGCCGTCCCAGAGCGAGCTCGGTCTCGGCCAGCCGCTCGTACGCGGTGAGCCGCGACTCCTCGAGCCGCCGGGCCTCGTCGGCGACGAGCGGGCAGTCGGCGAACTCCGCGAACGCCGGCCCCCGCCACAGGTCCAGCGCCGCGCGCAGCCGGTCTCCGGCGGTTTCGAGGTCGCCCTGCTCAAGGGCCGCGCTCGCCTGGCCGGTGAGGCCGCGGAACCGTGCCGCGTCGAGCGCGTCGGTGACGATCGCGTATCCGCCGGGACGTCCGGGCAGGACGTGGGCGCCGTACTCCCGCCGCAGCTGGTGGATGTAGAGGTGGACGTTGCGCCGCGCGGACGCCGGCGGCCGGTCGCCCCAGACCGCGGCGATCAACCAGTCGACGGACACCGGCTGGCCCGCTCTGGAGAGCAGCGCGGCCAGGGTGAGCCGGAGTTTCGGCGCTCCGCCGACGGGGGTCAGGCGGCCATCGCGGGAGACGCTGAGCGGCCCCAGAACATGAAATTCCACCCAGATTCCGCCTCTGTCCGGACACCGGAGTGCAGAATCCAGGATCACCGCCCGCCCTGTCAACGAGCCGGTAAAGGCCGTGACCACGTCCGGGCCATGCCGTCGCGCGCGCCTTCATCAGGGGCTATACGACACGTATACCGGCCCGTCCGATGCTCGGTCCGAGCCGCTCGGGCCTCGCCCGGATCCGGCTCCTCGGTCCGCGCCCGCACTCGCCCCGGTAGGGCACGGGCGCGTCGCCAGGCGGGGTATCGGCAGGGGCATACCCCTCCTGGCGCTCTTCCACCGAAAACTTAATTTGTCTTGACAGCTGAACTCGTCGGATGCGAGTCTGGAGCCACGCAAGCGCGAGACAGAGGAGATCCAGATGCGCAAGATCGTCGCCAGCTTCTTCATGTCCCTCGACGGTGTCGTCGAGGCGCCCGACCAGTGGCACTTCCCCTACTTCAGCGAGGAGATGGGCGCGGCCGTCGGCGCACTGATGACGGAGTCCGACGCGATGATGATGGGCCGGGTCACCTACGAGGCCTGGGCGGCCTACTGGCCGGGCAAGACCGACGCGGACGACCCCTTCGCCGGCTTCATCAACAACATCCGGAAGTACGTCGTCTCGTCGACCCTCGACACCGCCGAATGGCAGAACTCCACCCTCGTCGGCGGCGACCTGACAGAGGAGATCACCAAGCTCAAGCAGCAGCCGGGCGGGACCATCGGCATCAGCGGCAGCACGAACCTCGTCCGCTCGCTGATGCGGCACGGCCTGCTCGACGAGCTCCGGCTGCTGGTCCACCCGATCGTGGTCGGCAAGGGCCAGCGGCTGTTCGAGGAGGGCCTGGAGATCCCGATGAAGCTCACCTCCTCGGAGACCTTCCCGACGGGCGTGCTGTCCCTCGCCTACCAGCCCACGGAGAAGTGACCGCCGCGGCCGTCCGGGCGTCGGTAGTATCCGGCCACGTGACCGAAGCGCAGCCCGTGATCCGGCAGGTTTCCTCCCGAGTCGTCTACCGCAACGCGTGGATGACCGTACGGGAGGACGCGATCGAGCGCCCGGACGGCTCCCCCGGCCTGTACGGCTACGTGGTCAGGCCCGACTTCGTCCTGATCGTGCCGGAGGAGGACGACGGCTTCCACATCGTGGAGGAGTACCGATACCCCATCGGCCGCCGCTCGTGGAGTTTCCCCCAGGGCATGGCCGAGGCGGACACCCGTGAGGACGAGGCCCGGCGCGAGCTGCTGGAGGAGACCGGGCTCCGGGCCGACCGGCTGCGCCATCTGGGGCGCATGGACAACGCCCACGGGATGACCGACCAGGGGCTGCACGTCTACTTGGCGACCGGCCTCACCAAGGGCGAGCCCCGCCGCGAGCACACCGAGCAGGACATGCGCCAGCGCTGGGTGCGCCGCACCGAGTTCGAGCAGATGATCCTCGACGGCGCCGTCAGCGACTCGTCGTCCGTCGCCGCCTACATGCTCTGGCGGCTCCGCCGCGCCTGACCGCGTGACCGTACGGCGGGGCCGTGTCGTTTCTGTACAAGACCCGGGCGAGCGGCGCCGCCTAATCTCCTGTTCGCAGCCACCGCACATGGAAAAGGAGCAGAGGACATGGCCAGGATCGTCGCGAACTTCTTCATCTCCCTCGACGGCGTCGTCGAGTCGCCCGACCAGTGGCACTTCCCGTACTGGAACGACGAGATGGGCGCCGTGGTCCAGGCGGGCATGCAGAACTCGGCCGGCATGCTGATGGGCCGCACGCTGTACGAGGAGTGGTCGGCGTACTGGACGACGACGGACCAGGACCCGGAGATCGCCGCGGCCTTCAACAGCGCCCCTAAGTACGTGGTGTCCAGCAGCCTGGAGAAGGCGGACTGGAACAACACCACCGTCGTCAACGGCGACGTCGCGGCGAGGCTGCGCGAGCTCAAGGAGCGAGTCCAGGGCGGCGACCTCCAGATGTCGGGCAGCGCGACGACCGTGCGGTGGCTCCTCGCCAACGGGCTGCTCGACGAGCTGAACCTGCTCGTCCACCCGATCGTCGTCGGCCACGGGCAGCGGCTGTTCGAGGAGACCCCGACGCACAAGCTGAAGCTGGTCAAGTCCGAGACCTTCAAGACCGGCGTGCTCAACCTCAGCTACGTCCCGGACGCCGGCTGACGGCGCGTCAGGCGTAGTAGCCCTCGACGGGCAGGCGCGCCTCGTCGAAGAGCGCCGGCCCCTCCTGCCGTACGGACGGCGGGCCGGCCGGCGGCTTCAGCGTGGCGAGTTGCTCGCCCGAGAGGGCGAAGACGACCCGGCCGAGCCCGGAGCGCTCGATGGCGCCCGCGCACATGCCGCACGGCTGGCAGCTCGTGTACATGGTGGTCGCGGCCGCGGCGGCCGGATCGAGCTCACGGGCGGCCCAGCGCGCGAGCTTCAGCTCGGGGTGGGCGCTGATGTCCGACTCGGTGAGCGTCGTGTTGTGCTCCTCGGCGAGCACGTCGCCGTCCGGGCCGACCAGCAGCGAGCCGAACGGCGGGTTGCCGCCCGCCCGGGCCTGCGCGGCCAGCTCGATCGCCCTGCGGAGGAACTTCTCGTCGTCGGGGGTCATGAATGCTCCGCTCCTCTGTGTGCGGCGGCCACTGCCTCCAGCATGTGCCACGCCGTCTCGGGATGGTTCGTCTCCTCGGGGTCCCCCTGGAAGGGGTCGAGCAGTACGGTCTCGGCGCCCAGGAGGCGCAGCCGTTCCAGGTCGTCCATGACCTGGTCGAGGCTGCCCTCGCCGGCCCGGCGCCCCTCACCGGCCACCGGGGTGCCGGTGAGCCGCAGCAGGATGCGCGGGGCGAACGCGGGGGCGGGGCGTCCCAGGCTCTCCGCGACGGCGGCCAGCCGGTCGATCCGCTCGTCCAGCCAGGGGAGGGTGAACCTCAGTGGGTGCCACGCGTCGCCGAGGAGCACCGCCCTGCGGAGAGCGGCGTCGCTGCCGCCGCCGACCCAGATCGGGACGCGCCCGGCGCCGTAGTCCTCCTCGTCCCGCCAGGCCAGGCGGATCGCCCGCAGGTGCTCGTCGGTCA
This sequence comes from Microbispora sp. NPDC004025, assembly GCF_053604425.1. Taxonomy (NCBI): domain Bacteria; kingdom Bacillati; phylum Actinomycetota; class Actinomycetes; order Streptosporangiales; family Streptosporangiaceae; genus Microbispora; species Microbispora sp. NPDC004025. The sequence goes on from NZ_JBSGHN010000020.1 coordinate 80,328, forward strand.
GCGCCCCCCGCCGTTCGTACGGCACGCCGAGCGCCTCGAACTCCTGCCGCGCCCAGCCGACCCCCACGCCGAGGACCAGCCGCCCCCCGCTCAGCTGCTGGAGGTTGGCCGCCATCCGGGCGGTCAGCAGCGGGTGCCGGTAGGGCACGATCAGCACGGTGGTGCCGAGCCTGATCCTGGTGGTGATCGCGGCGAGCCAGGACAGCGTGGTGAAGGGCTCGTAGAACGGCGCGGGATACTGCTCGGCCACGTCCGGGGTGACCACGACGTGGTCGGAGACCATGAGGAGGTCGAACCCGAGCCCCTCCACCGTCTCGGCCCAGCCGCGCAGCACGTCCGGCCGGGTGCCCGGCCCGAAGTTCGGGACGTTGACGCCTAGTTTCACCGGTCCAGCCTATTCAGGTGATCAGTCCGTACGGAAGAAAGAACTCCCTGCTTGGAGGGCGTTCGGCCGTGGATTCCCCGGTATATTCGGCCGATGGCCGAGAGTCTTGACGTGACGGACTGGTCCATCCTGGCCGAGTTGCAGCGCGACGGCCGCGTGCCGCTCACCGAGCTGGCCCGGCGGGTGAGCCTCAGCGCCTCCGCGACGACCGAGCGGGTACGGCGGATGGAGGCGGCCGGCGTCATCAGCGGATACCGCGCGGTCGTCGACCTGGGGAAGGCCGGATACGCCGTGCTCGCCGTGGTGCGGCTCAAGTATCCGGGCAGCCGGCACGAGCCGCTGCACCGGCTGCTCGGCGAGCGCATGGAGATCCTGGAGTGCCTGCGCACCACCGGCGACGACTGTTACACGCTCAAGGTCGCGGCGACGTCCATGGCCCACCTGGAGAAGGTGGTGGACGACCTGGCGCAGTTCGGCAGCACCACGACCAACATCGTCTACAGCGAGACCCTGCCGTATCGCGGACCGCAGGCCCCGTGAGGTCCGCGCGGTCAGGCGGCGGGCCTGCTGGCGGGCCTGCCGGCGGGCTTCGTGGCGGGCTGAGCCCTGAAGGAGATGGCCTCCATGAGGGCCTTGTGCTTGGTGTTCTGGAAGGCGGCGACCTTCCATTCGCCGGTCGCCTGGCGGACCACGGTGTAGGTCTGGATCTTCCCGAGCTTGCCGGTCCTGCCCTTGTGGACGTCGCCGCGGGTGACGACCAGAGCGGTGCCGGGGCCGGTGAAGCGGATGCCGACGATCTCACTGGCGAGCCGGGTGCCCTTGAGGAAGCTGCCGAACAGGGCCTGGTGCGCGGTGCCGATCTCGGCGGCGCCGACGTACAGGGTGCCGACGTAGGTGATGTAGGTGGCGTCCGCGGTGAACTCGGCACCGTAGGCGGCGCCGTCCCCCGCGTTCCAGGCGGCGGTGAGGCGGTCCAGGACGGCGATGACGGCGGCCGTGTCGCCGGAGCGGACGGCGGTCGCGGCGGTGGTCTCGGCGGTGGTCTCGGCGGTGGTCTCGAAGGCGTTCATGACCCTTCCTCTCATGGTAGCTTCTTCTGAGCATTTACTGCTCTAGAGATTTATCTTCTTTTAGGAAGAGATTAGAGAGGGGTCGGGCACGTGTCAACACGCGACGACGCGGGAGTGGTGTACCGGCGTTACCTCAGCGCCGTGATGCTGCACGGTCACGCCGGCGCCAAGGCCGTCGGCCTGGGCGCGACCGACCTGTACGCACTGAACATCCTGGGACTGGGCGGCGCGATGACCCCCGGCGAACTCGGTAGGCGCACCGGCCTGACCACCGGGCCCACGACCCGCCTGATCGACCGTCTCGAGCAGGCGGGCTACGTGCGCCGCGCGTCCGACCCGGGCGACCGGCGCAAGGTCATCGTCGAACTCGTCGCCCACCCCAGCGGCCTCGACGAGGCCCTGGCTCCGGCCCGCCGGAAGATCGGTGCCATCGTCCAGGGCTACTCGCCCGAGCAACAGGCCGTCCTGTTCGACTACTTCGCCCGCGCCGCCGAGGCGTACCTGGAGGCCACCACGGAACTCCAGGACAAGCGGACCGACTAGCCGCCGCCCGCGGACGGTTCGGTGTCATGGCTCCCGGGTCAGCGCGGCCGACGCGGCGACGGCGGCGCAGCGGTCCTCGCCGGGAGCCGCCCCGGTGGCGGCGTGCTCCAGCAGCGCCAGGAGGACGCGCCGGTCCTCGGGCGGGAGCCCGGCGAGCAGTTCGTCCTCGGCCCGCGCGACGCGCGCGTCGAGTTCGGCGAGGACACCCCGGCCGTGCTCGGTCGGCACGATGCGCCGCGCGCGGCGGTCGGCCGGGTCCTGCCGGCGCTCCACGAGACCGCATCCCTCGAACTTGTCGAGCAGATACGTCATGACGGTGCGGTCGATGCCGAGGCGGGCGGCGAGCGCGGCCTGCGTCGGCGGGGCCTCGTGGACGACCGCGGAGAGCACCTGGTAGCCGCGCACCCCGTGCGGCAGGTCACGTGAGATGTCCTCGACGCGCGCGCTCCACTCCCTCAGCAGCACGGTCAGGGACCACCCGAGCACGGATCCCTGCGTGGACGGCGTCGGGGTGTCGGTCTGTTCGCGCGCGGTCACACCGTCCACCCTAACCCGGAATACGCTGACTCTCCGATAAGTTGTGCCGCATATAGTCTGTTGGACAGATTACTTTTGCGGAGAGGCCCGGCATGACGGACTACGGCCACGATCTGGCCTTCGGCACGTTCCTCACACCCCAGAACCAGGACCCGCGGGGACCGGTCCGGCTCGCCCAGGTCTCCGAGGCCGCCGGGCTGGATCTCGTGACGTTCCAGGATCATCCGTACCAGCCGGGGTTCCTGGACACCTGGACGCTGCTGTCCTGGGTCGCCGCGCAGACCGAGCGGATCACCGTCTCGGGCAACGTGCTGAACCTGCCGCTGCGCCCGCCGGCGGTGCTGGCCCGGGCCGCGGCGTCGCTCGACCTGCTCTCCGGCGGCCGGTTCGCGCTCGGCATCGGCGCGGGCGCCTTCTGGGACGCGATCGAGTCGATGGGCGGCACCCGCCTGACACCCGCCGAGTCGGTGACCGCGCTGGAGGAGGCGATCGAGATCATCCGCGGTGTCTGGGACGTGCGTGAGCGCCGCATCCTGCGGGTCGAGGGCGAGCACCACCGCGTCGCCGGGGCCAAGCGCGGCCCGGCCCCCGCGCACGACATCCCGATCTGGGTCGGCGCCTACAAGCCGCGGATGCTGCGCCTGGTGGCGCGGGACGCCGACGGCTGGCTGCCCTCGCTCGCCTATCTCAAGGACGGCGACCTGCGGCGCGGCAACGAGGTCATCGACGAGGCCGCCGCGGAGGCCGGGCGCGAGCCGGCGCGGGTGCGGCGCCTGCTGAACATCGGCGGCGCGGTCGCCGAGACCCGCCAGGGCTTCCTCCAGGGGCCGGTCGAGCAGTGGGTGGAGGAGCTGACCGCGCTGGCGCTGGAGGACGGCGTCGGCACGTTCATCCTGGGCACCGACGACCCGCGGTTCATCCAGGTGTACGGCGAGGAGATCGCCCCCGCCGTACGCGACGCGGTGGCGCGTGAGCGGGCCGCAACGGGCACCGTCCCCGCGGCCGCCCGCCGCGGCACGGCCGCGATCGCACTGCGCCGCGACGGGATCGACTACGACAAGGTCCCGGCGAGCCTCGCGGCCGGCGCCGTCGAGCCCGGAGACCGCGCGTACGAGTCCGTGCGGCACAACTACCTGCGCGCCGGGTCCCCCGGCCTGGTGCTGCGCCCCCGGACCGTCGACCAGGTCGTCGAAGGGCTCGCGTACGCCCGGTCCCAGGACGTGCCGCTCGGCGTACGCTCCGGCGGGCACGGGATCAGCGGCCGCTCCACGAACGACGGCGGCATCGTGCTCGACGTCGGCGCGCTCGACACCGTCGAGGTCGTCGACCCGGCCACGCGCCGGGTGCGGCTGGGCGCGGGCGCGACGTGGGGCGCGGTCGCCGAGGCCCTGGTGCCGCACGGATGGGCGATCAGCTCGGGGGACTACGGCGGCGTGGGCGTGGGCGGCCTCGCGACCACGGGCGGGATCGGCCTGCTCGGGCGCCGATTCGGCCTGACGATCGACCACGTCGTCGCCGCGCAGGTCGTGACCGCCGACGGCCGGGTGCTGCACGCCTCGCGGGATGAGAACCCCGACCTGTTCTGGGGCCTGCGCGGCGCCGGGGGCAACCTCGGGGTGGTGACCTGGGTCGAGGTCGAGGCGATGGAGCTCGGCGACGTCGTCTTCTCCCAGATGACCCTGGACGCCCGCGACACGGCCGGGCTGCTCGAGCGCTGGGGCGCGGCCGTGGAGAAGGCGCCGCGTGAGCTGACGAGCTTCCTGATCCTGTCCCCGCCGCGCCGCGGCAAGGACGCGGTCGCGCAGCTCATGACGGTCTACGCCGGCGCGGACACCACCGCCGCGGTGCACGAGCTGGAGCGGCTCGCCGAGGCCGGCCCGCTGCTGGGGCACCAGGGATACGTGCTGCCCTATTCGGGCGTGGTGCAGCCGGCCGACAGGCACCACACCGGCGGCGGCGACCCCGCCGTACGCTCCGGCCTGGTCACGCACCTGGACGGCGACGTGAGCCGCGCCTTCGAGAGGATCGCACGCTCCGGGCTGTCCTACTTCCTGCAGATACGCGCCACCGGCGGCGCCGCGCACGACCTGGCTCCCGACGCGACGGCCTATCCGCACCGGCACCAGAACTTCCTGCTCACCGCCATGGGCGCCACGCAGCCGGCCCTGAACGCCGCGTGGGACGCCGAGGTCGCGCCGTACACCGACGGCCTCTACCTGTCCTTCGACACCGACACCCGGCCCGAGCGGCTGGTCGACGCGTTCGGCGAGGCCAACCTCGCCCGGCTGCGGCAGGTCAAACGCGCCTACGACCCGGACAACGTGTTCCGCGCCAACTTCCCCATCCAGCCGGCCGGCGACTGAGCATCGTGCGAGTGATCCATTCGCCGACTACCCTTCGGACATGGCCGGCCGGAAACCTACCTCGCCCCCGCGGCCGATCGCGCCGGGGGACATCGTGACGACATTCTCCGAGTCTCTCGGCGCGTGGACGGCCGCGCAGATAACCGACCTCAATCCCGACTGGCAGACGGCGGGAGTGCTCGAGCTGGACTGGTCGGGCCCGGAGCCGTCCTCGGTGGCGGACCTCGGCGAGGTGTCGCCCCTGGTGCTGACGCATGCGAACGCGTTCAAGGGCCCATCTCACTGCAACTACGAGTGGGTCCTTCCGCGCAGCTACAAGGTCATCGGCACGTTGCCGCTGCTGTGCACCACACCCTCACAGAGCTACTCCATAGGATGGCGGCTCGGCGACCAGCTCGCTCGGCAGAGGCGCTGGGACAGAGGCGAGCGCGGCCCCTGGCCGGATCCGCGCGAGATGATCATCACAGGCGCCGACTTCGACCGGATGACGATCGATCCCGGCGAACCCCGGCGAGACGTCCGTCACCTGCGCGTCACACAGGTCGAGTCGCTCGACTGCGATGGGCTCGCCGAGCGCTTTCCCGAGCTGAGGACGCTCTGCCTGTCCGGCGACCTCGGCTTGCTCGTCCACGCGTCGGGTCTCAACCGGCTGGCGTCGCTTCGAGAGCTGTGGATCACCGATCTCTTCGGCATGAGCGCGTCCGATGTTCTGCTGCCCGAACGCGTTCCCACGCTGGAGTTCTTGTGCCTGCGCAGCATCCCGCACGAGTACGCCGTGGCGATGCGGTCGAGATGGCGCCCACAGGTCGCGTACGGCACCTACGTCGACATCACCGCTGCCCGCAAACCCGAATGGGTCGCGGAGAACCGCGGCAACCCGTTGCGCGACTGGGACGGTCGCGAGCAGATCAGCAGTACCTGCTTCAAGAAGGCCGTGGCGCAGTACAGGAAGACGCGGGCGGCACTGATCGCGGCGCTTTCCGACGGCTCTCAGGAGGACCGGCCGGCCCGGCTGTACGAGATCGGCCGCGAGTACGGCGAGGGCTTCAACCTGCTCGATCGCCGGGCGGGGTTCATCGAGACCGAGGAACGCGAGGAACTCTACGCCGCCCTCGACGTCATGGTGAGCGACGCCGAAGAGGCTCTCGGCGTACGGCTCGAATCGGCGGCGGACATGCTCGCGGCCGGCGTGGACGCCGTACGCGACTGGTAGGGCGACTCGCGGCGGGACCTCAGGCCCGTTGGAAGCGGGCCCCCCACTCACGGAGCTCGTCGCGCAGTTCGGGCGGGGCGAGGACGCGGAACTCCGCGCCGGCCATCCCCAGTGCCATGGCCGGCCAGTGCAGGGAGTGGGTGACCATCCGGACCCGGCAGCGTTCGGCGTCCACCTCCTCGACCGTGCACCAGGTGCCGATCCGCCCGCGCACCGTGACCGCCGGAGCCTCGACGAGCGCCTCCACCCGGTACGGACGGGGCAGGTTGTCCATGGCGGCGCGGACGAACTCGGCGGCGTCGCCGGCGGGCAGGTCCCGGGGGCGGAACCGGGTTCCGGTGCTCTCAGGCTCGGCCAGCCGGTCGACCCGGAAACTGCGCCAGTCGTGCCGGGTCAGGTCGTACGCGACCAGGTACCAGCGGCGGCCGAGCCGGACCAGCCGGTGCGGCTCGACGTGCCGGTCCGTACGCCGGCCGTCCGCGGGGGTGTAGGTGAAGCGCAGCCGTTCATGGTCCCGGCACGCGAGCGCGACCGTGGTGAGCGCGTCCGGGTCGACGCTCGTCGCGGCCTGGCCGTCCCACCCGGCGGGTACGGTCATCGTGCGCAGCGCCTCGACCCGGTGCCGCAACCGGGTGGGCATGACCTGCACCACCTTGGCCAGCACCCGCACCGAGGACTCGGCGATGCCCTCCACCGCCCCCTGGACGGCGGTCTGCAGCCCCACGGCCAGCGCGACCGCCTCCTCGTCGTCGATCACCAGTGGCGGCAGCGCGGCGCCCGCGGCGAGCTGGTAACCACCGTCGACACCGCGCTGCGCCTCGACCGGGTAGCCCAGCTCACGCAGCCGGTCGATGTCCCGGCGCAGGGTGCGTACGGAAACTCCGAGTCGTTCTGCCAGTTCGACGCCCTGCCAGTAGCGGTGGGTCTGAAGGAGGGAGAGCAGCCGCAGCGTCCGCGTGCTGGTGTTCGCCATGGTCGCGATTCTCCCGTCGATTCAGGTCAGGAAGTGACCGTTATGGCTCCTAGCGTGGTCCTCGACCGAGCGGACCAACGGAAGGCAGACGACTGTGACCGTCAACGAGCTGAGCACTCCCGGCCTCACCGGCGCGCCGGCCATCAGCGGTGAGCGCGCGGACATCCTGGCGGCACTGGCCCAGAGCCGGCACTTCTTGCGCCTCACCACCCGCGACCTGACCGACGAACAGGCCGGGCAGCGGACCACCGCCAGCGAGCTCTGCCTGGGCGGGCTGATCAAGCACGTCACCCTGGTCGAGCGGAGCTGGGCGGGCTTCATCTCGAACGGCCCCTCGGCGATGGGCGACGCCACGACCATGACCGAGGCCGACTGGGCCGTGTGGGCCGAGCAGTTCCGGATGCTGCCCGGCGAGACACTCGCCGATCTGCTGGCCGCCTACGCCGAGGTGGCCCGCCGTACGGACGAGCTGGTGGTCACCCTGCCCGATCTGGACGCGGCCCAGCCGCTGCCGAAGGCCCCCTGGTTCGAGGCCGGCGCACGATGGTCGGCCCGCCGGGTGCTGATGCAGATCGTCTCCGAGACCGCCCAGCACGCCGGCCACGCCGACATCATCCGCGAGTCCCTGGACGGCGCCAAGAGCATGGGCTGACGCGCGATCCGAGGACGGGCAGGCCCTGCTCCGAGGGCCTGCCCGAAAATATCCCCGCCATGGCGCGGCTCACCGGCGAGGAAAGCGGTGGCCAGAGAGCAGGAGTGCTGGATCCGACCTGACCGGCGGCCCTGTGGTCGTGCCCCGCCGGCCGCGCTCGGGCGAGACGCGAGGGCTGGTAAGGTGCCGGGCATGGGACTGATCGAAGTGGACAGGGCCTAGCCACCGAACTGCCGGTGGCTTCACTTGTGCGGGGCATCGTCCGCACCAGTGAATGATCCTTTCGCAACGCACGCGCGTGAGTCCGCCCGTTCCGGGCGTTGACACCGTCGCGTGATCTCGCCGGCACGTTCGCATCGCACCGGCCTCGGTCCCGGGTGCGCGAACGCGCGATTACGACCTGCCGGGTACGCGACCTCCTCCTGCCCGGCGTCCGGGTAGCGGCTCCCCTGCCGCAGGAGCGTGATTCGTGCCCGTTCCGGTCGAACCTCTCGCCCGCGTCGGCACACGGCCCCGTGGCCGGTTGTCCTGCCAGCTACGCCGGCTCCCGCGACCCGTTCACGAAGGCATCGCCATGCCACACCGCGCGGTCGGCGGAAGAGGAAAAGAGAAACACCGGAATGTCTACGAAATCCGCCATCACCCTCCGTGATCTGACCTTCGAGTGGCCCGACGGCACCGTCGCGCTCGCCGGGGTCAACGGCACCTTCGGCACCGGCCGGACCGGACTGATCGGCCGCAACGGCGCAGGCAAGTCCACCCTGCTCCGGCTCATCGCCGGCGACCTGCACCCGACCGCCGGGCAGATCGACGTCGTGGGCGAGGTCGGCTACCTGCCGCAGACGCTCACACTGCGGCAGGACACCACCGTCGCCGAGCTGCTCGGCATCCACGGGACCCTCGCCGCGATCAAGGCGATCGAGTCCGGCGACGCCGACCAACGCCACTTCGATGCGATCGGTGACGACTGGGACATCGAGTCCCGTGCCGACGAAGCCCTGCATCAGATCGGATTCTCCGCCGCGGACCTCGACCGCCGCGTCGCCGAGGTCTCCGGGGGCGAAGGCATGCTCATCGCGATCACCGGGCTGCGCGTCCGCCGCACTCCGATCACCCTGCTCGACGAGCCCACGAACAACCTCGACCGCGCCACGCGCGCCAAGCTTGCCGAGTTCGTCGACCAGTGGCCCGGAACGCTCGTCGTCGTGAGCCACGACCTCGAACTGCTGGAGCACATGGACAACACCACGGAGCTGTACAGCGGCACCCTGGCCACGTTCGGCGGCCCGTACAGCGCATGGAAGGAGCACCAGGAGCAGGAGCAGGCAGCCGCCGTACAGGCCGCTCGTTCCGCTCAGCAGGCGCTCAAGGTCGAGAAGCGGCAACGCGTCGAGGCGGAGACGAAGCTGGCGCGCCGCGAGCGGACGGGGAAGAAGACCCAGAAGGACGGCGGCATCCCGAAGATCCTCGCCGGCAACCGCGCCAGCAAGGCCCAGGCGTCCGCGGGATCACTCCGCTCGACACTCGACGACAAGGTCCAGGCCGCGCAGGCCGCGGTCGACGCCGCGGACGCACGCGTCCGCGACGAGGAGCACATCCATCTGGTGCTGCCCGACCCGGACGTCCCGCGCGGACGGCGGCTGGCGGAGCTGGAGGATGAGGGCCGGACCATCGTGATCCAGGGCCCGGAACGGGTGGCGCTCGTCGGCGCGAACGGTGCCGGGAAGTCCACTCTGATCGAGCAGCTCGTGCGCCGTGCCGGGCCGACGCCCGGGCGACCGCACGGCCGCCTGATGACCGAACTCATCGGTTTCCTTCCGCAACGCCTGGACGGGCTCGACGAAGACGCCAGCGCGATGGAGAACGTGCGGGCCGTCGCCCCGGCCGCGCCTGCGGGCACGATCCGCAACCAGCTCGCGCGGCTGTTGCTCCGAGGTGACAGCGTGGACCGCCCCGTCCGCACGCTCTCCGGCGGGGAGCGCTTCCGGGTCTCGCTCGCCCGGCTCCTCCTGGCGGAGCCGCCTGCCCAACTGCTGATCCTGGACGAGCCGACGAACAACCTCGACATCGCCAGCGTCGGGCAACTCGCCGAAGCCCTCGACGCGTACCGCGGCGCGCTGCTCATCGTCAGTCATGACTTCGCGTTCCTCGAGCGGATCGGCGTCGGCACCGTCATCGAACTCGACGGGCACGGACGGATGCACCAGCGCCGGGACCTGGGCGTCTGACCGCACTGGACCGCCCGCGACGACGAGCGGCGGCCTGGGAACTTTACTCGAACTCGTATGAGTTTTTGCCCGGTCTTGTCCAGATACGTTGATCGCGTCAGAATCAGTTCAGCCTTCAACTACTTGGTTGGAGGGTCACTGCACGGATGAGGAGAGGCATGAAGCGCACCATCTCCGTTCTCGCAGTCGCCGCCGGCGTCCTCGGCGCCACGCTCACCGGCATCGGTCCCGCGTCCGCGGCCGCCCCTGCGGTCGACTGCTCCACGGGCGAGTACACCCGGGTCCTGAACAGCTACGTCCCCACCAACGTCGAGCGGCTGGCGGTGGACGGTCACAGCTACAACATCGGCGGTCCGTTGACGTACACGTACGAGGTCTGCCTCGACATCCCGGACACCTCGACGTTCACCATCGAGGTACGGATCTGGAACAACGGGACACAGACGGTGTTCGTGGACGACCGGCCCGGAGACAAGATCATCCGCTACTCGCTCGGCCCCAACAGCTTCTGGCAGGTCTACGGCACGATGACGGGGCCCGGCAGCACCTACATCTACTACACCTGGAACGAGAAGCAGACCGTGGCCTGACTCGGAACAAGCCGGCCGCCTCGCTCGGCGAGGTGGCCGGCCCCTGCCGCTTGGGGCGCTTCAGCCCTTGAAGGCGCCGTCCATGATCCCGGCCACCATGCGCCGCCCGACGAAGACGAACAGGACGAGCAGCGGGAGGGTGGCGAGGAAGGAGCCGGACATGGCGAGCCCGAGGTCGATGTTGAAGCTGTTCTGCAGCGCCTTGATCGCAATCTGAACGGTGTACATCTCCGGCGACTTCAGCACCACGAACGGCCACAGGAAGTCGTTCCACGCGGTGACGAAGCCCAGCAGGCCGAGGACGAAGGCGGCGGGGCGTACCAGCGGAAAGGCGACGCGCCAGAAGATCTGCCAGGTCGACGCCCCGTCGATGCGGGCCGCCTGGAGGATCTCGTCGCTGATGGTGGACGCTATGTGCTGGCGCATCCAGAAGATCCCGAAGGCGTTGGCCAGGCCGGGGACGATCAGCGCCTGGAGCGTGTCCACCCAGCCCAGCGAAGAGATGATCATGTACTGGGGGACGATGGCGAGCTGGGTCGGCACGGTCATCGTCAGGACGACGATCAGGAACAGCGCGTTGCGGCCGCGGAAGCGCAGTTTGGCGAACGCGAAACCGGCCAGCGCGCACAGCACCGCCTGGCCCACGCCGATCGTCCCGGCCACGACCAGGCTGTTGATGATCGACCGGACGAACGGCACCGTCGAGAACACCAGGCCGGCGAGGTGGAAGAAGTTGCCGCCCGGCACGATCTCGGGCGGCAGCGTCGTCGCCGTCGCGGTGTCGGTGGTGGCGACGATGAACATCCAGTACAGGGGGAACATGCAGGCGATGGCGGCGAGCGCGAGCAGCGCGTAGGTCCACCATCGGACACGATCGCCGGAGCGTGGTCTCGTCATGCTCATGATCGCCCCCTCAGCCCTTGACCGGGCGGATCCGGGTGGACAGGAAGTAGTTGAGGCCGGCGAACCCGACGACCATCACGAACAGCGCCACGCCGATCGCCGCGGCGTAACCGAACTTGAACTGGATGAACCCCTGCTCGAACAGGAAGAGAGTGAGCGTCTGGCACTGACGGATCGGCCCACAGGTGTTGGCCGCGCCGCGGTTCAGGAGCAGGGCCTCGGTGAAGATCTGCAGCCCGCCGATCGTCGAGGTCACGATCGTGAACACGATGACCGGCCGCAACGCGGGGAGAGAGATGTGCAGGAACTGCCGCACATTTCCGGCCCCGTCGACGGCGGCCGCCTCGTAGATCGCCCGTGGAACGGCCTGCAGGGAAGCCAGGTAGAGGAGCGTCGTGTAGCCGAACCACCGCCAGGCCACCATGACCGCGATCATTACATGGCTGCCCATCACCGACTGGGTGAAGTCGATGTGCTCGAAGCCCATCAGACCGATCAGCCAGTTCAGCAACCCGTAGTCACGATCGAACATCTGGACGAACACGATGGTGGTAGCGGCCACCGAGGTGATGTACGGCACGAGCATCGTCATGCGGAAGAACACCGCGAGGCGCAGCCGCGCGTGGTTGAGCAGGTGCGCGAGCACCAGCGCGACCAGCAACTGCGGCACGGTGGACAGCAACCAGATGCTCACGGTGTTGCGCGCCGCGTTCCAGAACCGCACGTCCCCGAGCAGCCGGTCGAAGTTGTCCAGGCCGACGAACACGTGCTCGCCGATCGGGTTCCAGTCGAACAGCGCCACATAGAAGGTGAACAGCAGCGGGATGAGGCCGAACACCGCGAAGAGCACGAAGAACGGGGCGATGTACGCGTAGGGGGCAACGATCTCGGTGAGACCGCGGCGCGCCGCCTTCACCGGCGGGGCGGGGGGCAGGCCCGCCTTGGTGGTGGGGCTGATGCTCGTCGTCACGGTCTGCTCACTTCCCCGCCGCCCGCGCGTGCCGTGGGGACGGCCCGCGCCGGGCGGCGCTCGCGAAGGTTCCTAGCCGCCGATCGCGGTCTTGATGTTGGTCACCGCCGCGTCCCACGCCTTCGCGGGATCACCCTTGCCCTGCTCGACGTTGGTGATGGCGTTCGTGAACTCAATACCGATCGTGGTGCTGTCCGGGCCGATGAGGAACGGCTTGAGGCCGAGCAGCGAGTCGGTGTAGATCGTGCCGACCGGTGCGCCGGAGAAGAACTCGTCCTTGGCGGAGGTGAGCTTCGGGTCCTTGTAGACCGACGGAGTCGCGGGCAGCGACCTGGCCTTGGAGAAGTGGTCGAGCTGGCCCTGCGGCGACTGTGTGGCGGCGATGTACTCCCAGGCGGCCTTGGGGTTCTTGGCGCCCTTGGGGATGGCGAGGAAACTGCCGCCCCAGTTGCCCGAGCCGCCGGGGATCGTGGCGATGTCCCACTTGCCCTTGGTGTCGGGGGCGTTGTCGCGGATGGAGCCGAGCATCCAGACCGGTGCGGCGATGACGGCGAAGTCCCCCCTCTTCATCGCGGCGCTCCAGCCCTCGGTGAAGGTGCTCTGCTTGGCGGTGATCCCGGCGGCCACGGCCTTGAGCGCCAGGTCGAAGGCGGCCTTGACCTGGGGGCTCCGTTCGTACACCAGGTTGCCCGCGGGGTCGTAGTACTTCTCCTGCCCCTGGTTGACCACCTGCGAGTAGACGCTCCCGCCGGCGTTGTCGACGAACGCCTTGCCGGTGGCCGCCGTGTACTTCTTGCCGGTCTCGATGAAGGCGTCCCAGGTGGGCCAGAGCTTGCTGACCTCCTCGCGGTCCGTCGGCAGCCCGGCCTTCTTGAACAGGTCGGCGCGATAGGCGATGGCCATGCCGCCGACGTCGGTCGGAATGCCGATGATCGAGCCGTCCTTGGCCGTGGGCTGGCTGATCACCCAGTCGAGGTAGTCACCCTTGATCTTGTCGGCACCCATCGTGCGCAGGTCGACGAAATTCTGCGGCTGCTGGACGAACTTGGGCAGGTCGTCGCCCTGGATCAGCACCAGGTCGGGCACCTTGCCGCCGGCGAGCGCGGTGGTGAGCGCCTGCGCCGTCTCCTGTGCGTTCCCCACCTCGGTCAGTTTGATCTGCACGTCCGGCTTTATCTTCTTGTACTCCTCGGCGGACCCCTTCGCGTCGATCCCGGTGAACGACCAGAACTCGAACGACTTGCCGTCGGACCCGCCGGAGGGAGTCCCGGACGACGAGCCTGAGCACGCTGCCATGCTGAGGGCCGCGGTAGCGGCGAGCACGACCGCTGACACGTTGCGGAACTTCACGGCCACCTCTTTTCGCTTGCTGTGGTCAGGGGAGCGATGCGCGGCCCGGCGCCGAGAGAACACCCTGCGCTCGCCGGACACCTCCCACGTGTGCAGGACGGCCACGGCGCCGTGCTACCTCAGGCTCCGGATCGCGAGCGCCGGACAGGTTCGGCGCCGCCGCGCCGACCTGGTGTTTCACTGCAGAGCCCTCTGACATCACTCTTGAGCCTGAAACTTTCGGGATGTCATGCCGATCATTGCTCCAGGACATTAGGCCGCCGCCGACCTGAGCGTCAATATTCTTGGAGCCATCTGTCTGAAACAATCGGCGCGCCGGTTTTAAGTTTCGGAAGCCTGACGCCTCTCCACCGAGACGACGGAAGCGGCCTGCCTGCGAGATCACCGGAGCCGAAGGAGAGATCCGGCACCCACATGGATCGGGGACCGCGCCCGGCGAGGACGGGTGGTGGTCCACACTCACGACGACCTGCGGCTTGAGTCTCGAGTGGCTCGAAGGTGCAGGCTCGTTCTCGTGAGTGATGGAAGAGAGCTTTACACGGTAGGCCAGATCGCTCGGCGCACCGGTCTTTCGGTCCACACAATCCGCTTCTGGTCCGACAGCGGCCTCGTGGTGCCCGCTGACCGCTCTACCGGCGGGTACCGCCTGTACGACGCCGCTGGCGTGGCCCGGATCGATCTGGTCCGCACCCTGCGCGAACTCGGCATCGGACTGGACGCGGTCCAGAAGATCCTGGCGCGACAAACCACGGTGGCCGAGGTGGCCGACATACACGCCCGAGCGCTGGACGCGGAAATCAAGGCTCTCAAGCTTCGCCGCGCCGTACTCCGCACGATCGCCAGGCGCGGCGGCACAACCGAGGAGGCGATGATGACGCACAAACTTGCCGGGCTGTCCGCCACACAGCGGCAGCACCTCATAGACGAGTTCGTCGAGAACACGTTCTCGGGGATCCCGCTGGATGACGATGCCACGGTGGTCGCACAGTGGATGCGGGAGCTGCCCGATGAGTCGCCGGATGATCCGACGCCGCGCCAGGTCGACGCCTGGATCGAACTGACCGACTTGGTCAACAGCGAAGACTTCCGGCAGCGGCTCCGGCAGATCGCACTGAGCGATGACTCATCGGGCGCAGCGCGCTACGGCTATGAGCTCCGGGCACCGACTCTGGAGCACGCCGGCCGGGCGATAGCCGAATCGATCGCACCGAACTCGGCCGAAGGCCGCGCAGTTCTGAACCGCATCATCAAGCCCGATATGCCGAGCAACGAACGCACCGAACTGCAACGGTGGCTTGAGATTGTCGCCGACCCCCAAGTCGAGCGCTATTGGCAACTGATAGCCGTGCTCAACGGGCGCGAGCCCTCTTCACCGGCTGTGCCCGCCTTCACCTGGCTGATCGCCGCTCTTCGCGTCCACAGCCGAGCCGCCCGCCTCCCGTTGTAACCTGCAAGCGCCGTGGCATGCTGCGATGCGCAAAGCGTGCATGCCGCCCCTGAACTCCGTCGCGTAGATGCCGTGGCCATGTACTACCTGCCGTGGAACGGCCTCCGCCTGGAGCAGCCGGGCTACCCTGCCCCGGCAACCCCGGCGGAGGCCGTTGTAGTGAAACTTGATCAGTCGACACACATCGCGCTGTGGGTGGACTGGAAGACCCACGTGCCGCCACCCGGAGAGGAATAGACCCCTTGGTTGTAGTAGGTCCCAGGGGTGCAGTCGTGGCCGACCGCGAGGACGGCCTGCCGGGCCCGCTGTTCGGCCGCCGCTATCCCGGCCGCGTAGGTGTTGCCCGCCCCCAGAACAGTGGCGCTGCGGGGAGTGTCATAGCCGTCGGCGTGCGCGGCCACGGACGTGGTCGCCAGACCGACCGCCACCACCGCTGAGACGAGGCCCAGCCGGTGTAGCCAAGTGACTTTTCGCATGCTTCTCCTTACGAGGGACGGGCATTTGATCGATCGATACAGATTTAGCGCAGATCGAAATAGCGGCGGTATTGACCGATTGGTCACAGAAATCTGGCGACCGCTGCCCTCATGGTGGAGCACATGGTTAAGAGCACTTCCAGGAATTACCCATTGAGTTGATCTTCGATTGCTGGTAAGGGCCGGTTTCCGCGCCCGTCCACACCCGATGGCGTAGTTCCACTGCGTGCGTGAAAGGTATGCGAGACAGGGGAACAGCGGTCGGCTCCTCGTCGATAACCGTGACCAGATCGAGGTAGACGCCGCCGTCGAGCCACGCCGACGGTCAGCCCGGTTTCCAGTGGTCGTGGGCGCGAGCAGTTCGAGGATGGCACGGTTGGCGACCAGCGTTCGCCTCCCCGTTTGATTCGTCCCCCCTGCCGGAGGTGAACAACACCTTCGGCCACGTACACGCCTCCAGACAGTACGAGCTGTTTCCAGGCCACCGCAGCCGACTTCAGATAATCGGTCTTCAGGAAATATCGGCCCATGAAGGCAGCCCCAATGCCTCGACCTGCAGATCAAACTTTCCGGGGCTTCCAGAACCACCGAATTACGCGGCACGCGGCTATTAGGGTCGCGCTGTATCGCTCGCTGGCGGATGCTAGTTGCTCGGTGAGCCAGGGCTGAGAAACGGAGTTCTGCATCGTCGATCGCCCCCGCCGCCTACGGTGATTGGCCACGATGAGGCGACCGTGGGAGCGGTTGGGGTGCGGCGGCCCGGAGTCCCGCCGACGCCGGGACCGGCGCACCCGAGCCGATGGTGATTGGCGACGACCGGCTGGAACAGGTCGCCGCACCCACCGCGCACGGCTCGACACCCTGCGCGGCGGCACACCCCGAACGCGCCGGCACCCGCCGCGAGTACGTCGAAACCCTCGGCGCCTACCGCAACCGCTAAGGCGGCTTCCAGGTCGCCTCTCTTATCGTCGCGGCTGCTGGTCAGCGTCGCGCTTGGCCGGCTGTGGCGCAGAGTCCTCCACGAAGCGAGGACGGCAAGCGAACCAGCCGGCGATCATCCCTGGGATGGCGCTCGCAGCGAGCACCAGAAGCGGGACCGACCATGATCCGGTCGCCTCGCGCAGAAGGCCCAGACCGATCGGGCCCAAGCACGCCAGCCCATAGCCGATGCCCTGAACGAAGCCCGACACCGCAGAGGCTGTCTGCGGGCTCTTGGTTCGACGGTTGATGAGGGTCATGCAGAGCGGGAATGTGCTCACCCCGATTCCCAGCGCGCACACCCATATCAGCGTGCCGTCGAGCGGGGACAGGAGCAGGCCCAGGTATCCCGCTACCAGGAAGATCGCGCATCCGACGACCACGATGAACGGGTTCACCATGCGCGTGGCCAGGTGTGGAACCACCAAGGCCGCGAGCATGCCCCATGCCGAGTAGAACGCGACCATGGAGCCGCCCAGGGCCGCGCTGCCTCCTGCGTCGGTGAGCACTGCCGGGACCCACGTGATGATCCCGTAGTTGGACAGCGACATCATCGCGAAGAGGATCACCAGGCCCCAGACGGTTGGTGATCGGCTGATCCTCGGTCTCGCATCGGCCGCCGTCACGGCCGCGGGCGCGTGGTGCTCGGCGGGCAGCTTGACTGCCAGGACGAACCAGACCACAGCAGCCACAGCGGCTGGTCCCGCCCAGATACCTACCGAGAGCCGCCACGTCGCCGCTTCTGCCACCGGGACCGCGAGGAGCGGGGCGCTGAACTGGCCCGTCTGCAGGAGGATCAGGTAAAGCGAAGTCCACAGGGCCAGCCGATCGGGGAACCAGGCCTTCACCAACGGAACGACCACGACGTTCGCGGCTCCGATTCCGGCCAGTGCCAGGACGGTCGAAAGCACCAGCAACGCGGGTGTTGGAGAGAAGGCGCGCATCAGGAGCGACAGAGCCGTCAGGCCCAGCGCCACAGTGGCGGTGCGCTCGAGTCCGAACTTCTTCGTCACTGCCGGGGCGAGAAACCCGAAGATGCCGAAGGACGCCGCCGGCACAGTGCCGAGCAGGCCGGACAGCGTCACCCCGAAGCCGAGATCGGATCCGATGATCTCCAGGAGCGGAGTGAACCCGGTTACGGCCGTTCGCAGGTTGACCGCTGTCAGGGCGATGGCGAGCCCGGCCCACAAGGTCAGACGCCCACGATGCACCGGAACGACCGGTGCGGAGAGCGATGTCACGTTATACTCCGGTGTAAGGTCAGCAGATGATGGGATTATGGGATGAGTTACGGAGATTCTGGCACGCCACAGTCGATGCGTCGAGTGGGGCTCATCGAGCAGGCTGCCGAGCGCTTCCGCGAGGAGGTGGTCTCCGGACGCTGGCCGGTCGGTGAGCGAATACCGACCGAGGCCGCCCTGGTGTCGGAGTTCGGGATCGGCCGGAACACGGTGCGCGAGGCGCTGCAGTCGCTGGTGCACGCAGGTCTGCTGCGCCGTGAGCAGGGCCGCGGCACCTTCGTCATCTCCAGCTCCGAGCTGACAGGCACTCTTGAACGTCAGCTCGCCGGTGGCACCCGTCGCCACTACCTGGAGCTCCGCCTTGCCCTTGACAGCGCTGCAGCATCACTGGCCGCGTTGAACCGCTCAGATGCCGACGTCGAGCTGCTGCGCGAGCTGCGCGACCGTCGAGAAGCGAGCTGGTCGAGCGATGATCTCGACCTGCGAGCGAGCGCGGACCTCGCCCTGCATCACGCGATCGTGGCAGCGACGCACAACCCTCTCTACGTCAAGCTGTACTCCAGCATGCTCGACGTCTTCGCTGCCCACATGCGCGACGAGAAGATCGAGGACGAGGACGCGGCACACCGCTGCCACCGCGAGCTGGTCGAGGCGATCGCGGACGGGGACGCCGACCGTGCTGCCACGAAGGTGGTTTCCATCTTCAAACCCTTCATGCGCTGAACCACGCAATCGCCGCTCTCGAAGCGTTCATCGCGGCCGGGCTCGTCGAGCCGGTCAAAGCACCGAAGAAATGGGCGGCCTGGCGGCGGACAATGACGGTCACCGGCGTCTCGGCAGTATCCGCACGCCTCCCTCCGGCCGCTATCAGATTCGCCCTCCCGGCCCTCGCCGATCTCAAGGCGCGGAAAGCGACCCGGCCGCGCCCATCCACCAGCACGCCACGCGTGACGCCGACCGGAAGATCGCCGACTCCCTGCCGACAAGGGTCAATGGCACGAACGCCGTTTTCCTCGATCGGAGAAGCGGCGTTTTGGCTGGTGGAGCCTAGGGCTGCTGTACCGATGCCGGCTCACACCGCGCTCATGGTGAATCCGCCCGGCGGGCGGGAGCTGCCGGCGCGGGTGTTCGCCGGGTACGGCGGGGCTTGTCACTCCTGGCAGTCGGTCGAGCAGCGGCACCCGGTCTCCCATATGGAGCGCTGGTCTCAGCGCCGCACGGGGCCAGCACCTGCGCCGCGCCGCAGGACGATCCGGTTGGTCCGACGTCAGCTGGTGAGATCGGCGATGGCTCGCAGCGCCGCGATGTGCCTCGCGTACGCCGCCTTCCCCTCGTCCGAAAGTGACAGCCACGTACGCGATCGCCGGCCGACGCGCCCCTTTTCGACGTGGACGTAACCCGCCTTCTCCAGCAGCGCCACCTGTTTGGAGAGCATCGCGTCGCTGATCTCCACACTGTCTCGCACTGCGGCGAACTCGGCGTTCGCGAGGCCGGCGAGCGCGGCGACGATCGAGAACCGGACCGCGTGGGTCAGCAGATCGTCCAGATCATGGCGCGGGTGGCTGAGGCTCCCTGCCTGCCCGCGATCGCTGTCTTGCCCGTGGCTCATGCGTACCGCTCCCGGTACGCTCCGATGAGCATGGGCAGTGGGACGATCACACTGGCGGGCAGCCAGTACGCAAGGTCTCCGCTTGACTGGCCGGCGCCTACAGCCAGCGCCACGCCGTAGAGTGCGAAGCTGCCGCCCCAGTAGGGGCTGATGCGCCGACGCGTTCCGGCAAGGTGGACCAGGCGGCCCCGCTCCCACACCGTCATAACCACGACCATCGCCCCCCACGCGGCGAAGACGGCGGCTTTCAACAGCTTCGACTCGATCAGTCCGACGCCTGCCGTGACCAAGCCGATGCTGACACCGAATACGACAAGTTTGGTGCTGGCCCAGCGCGCCCGTGCGCGCAGCCGTTGAGACGCGTTGGCGGCGGAGAGTAGCGCGTCACGAGCCGCCTCAGGTGTGATGCCGTCATCCATGCCTACCAATCTGGCATGTACTTACCGAAATGGCAAGTACATGCCGCTCTGGTTACTCGCCTGGTCACCACGCCCACGGTCTACCTCCGGGGGCTCGTCCTGATCTCTGGTCTGCCGTCGACCCATCGCGAAGCGACGGCGGGCCGGGGACGGAGGGCAAGCCCTGCCCCGCGTGTAGGTGCCTCCCGGCGACCTTCCTCGCACGCTGGTTGTCCTATATGCACGGCTGGGCATGACCTCAAGGAGCCGAGCTGCCGGGCTTGCCCAGGTCGATGGCTATGGCGACAGCTCGTGGCCCCGCTCTCGGAGTCGGAGGCCCCGGGGTTGGGGCAGCGCCCAAGGTCTTCTCGGTTCTCGTCTCTTCGCATCCCTGCTCGGGTGCGGCCGGCGTCGGCGCGGCCGGGACCGGCCCGGAGAGGCGCAGCCTATGTCCTGGTCCTCGTGCTCGGGCTCCGCCGGGAAGATGCGGATCTGGACCGGGCGGAGATGACGATCGGCTGGCAGATCCAGCGGGTCGACGGCAAGCTCCTGCACCGCGAAACAAAGACGCAGGCCTCCGATGCCACTCCTTACCCTTCCTGGACATCGTCACCGCGGCTCTGCGGGTGCGTCTCGCCGACCATCGTGCGGCCCGCGCTGAGGCTGGGAAAGGCTGACACGAGACGGAGGATCACAAAGGCCATCAGCTCCCGCTTACACCAAAGAATTTCAAGGGCCTGGATCATCTGCTCACAGTGGTGCCGGTCGCTCGACCACGGTGGGACGGCGCTTGAGAGGTACTTCCACCCGCAGGAGTCAATCAAAGCTCAGGCAGGGGACATAGCTCCTGGCCTGGGCTTATCAATGGGTGCAATCTAGGGATTCGCTCGCGGCCGCGCGACCAGCAGGCGAGGTGGCGGCGCCACTTCCCGTTCTGCTGGGGGCACGAAAATCGAGGTTCACTTCGAAGAGCCTGTAAAGAGCGGCATAAATCCTTTCCGAAGTCTCCCGGCCCTTTCCCACCCTTATGACGCATGCATCCGCACCGACGGGTCGGCGAATCAGCTCGTCACATGGGAGAACGTGTCAGCGGTCAGCGAAGCTGATCGCGAAGCGACGCCGTAGGAGCCCTTGACTTGGCGGGCACGTCCGGGACATTTGGCTGGCGAGAAGGACGAAGGCCATCGAATCGATGCGGAGATCTTTTCTTGCTCAGGCATGGCCCTGGCCTGCTCATCTCGCTGTTTCTGATCGATTGGCGATGAGATCATTTCGAGTGCTTTCCGGATCTTGCCGGAGCTGTGAACCTTCTCTGTCGGCGCCGCCGCCTCCGACGGCCCTCGGTTCCGCAGCACGACAGGACGCACGCGGCCGGTAATTGATCAGTGACGGTGAGTGATGACATGGTGCTTGCGTCTCGATCAACTCTCTCGGGAGGCAAACCATGCTTGCTCACCGTCTGCTCGCCGTCGCCGTCATCTCCGCCGCGGTGGGTGCGATCACCACCGTGCCCGTCATGGCCTCGGTTCACCAGCAGACCGGCCGCCCGGCCCGGGTCGGCCCGCCGGCGTGCGTCGACGTCAGCAACAACCGCGGCAACGGTACCCAGATGTACCTGTGGGAGTGCCAGGACAACAACCCCAACCAGAAGTTCGTCTTCCAGGACGGCCTCATCAAGGTGGAAGACACCATCGGTAAGGCCCAGGAGATGTGTCTGGACGCCTCCAACGGCCGCGCCAACGGTACCCGCGTGTACCAGTGGCAGTGCGTCGGAAACGCTAACCAGCTCTGGGTTCTCCAGAGGGGCCAGATCATCCTCAAGTCCACCCTCAACACAGGCAGCCGCATCTGTCTGGACGTCACCAACAGCCGCGCCAACCTCTCACCGGTCTACCTGTGGCAGTGCGTGCCCAACAACAACCAGAATTTCGTGATCGAGGACGGCCAGATCGTGGTCAAGGACACCCTCTCTTAATCTCTGGTCACACCCGGCACCTTCGCGACACACCGCAGGGCATCAGCGGGCAGAAAGGACAGCAACCCGGTTCTCCGCTGAGCGGGGTTGAGGAATGAAGTCCCGGACCGTCGATCGCCCCCACTCGTGTGACGGCCGGCCATAGCAGGGCGATCGTCGTGCCGCATCAGTACGGCGGCGGTGCGTCTGTAGTCGGCGGGTGCGGCTTGGTACGGCGAGCGGTGTACGGCGGCGGCCCGAGCCGCTGCCGGCCGGGACCGGCCCCCAGGCCGCACGCCCGGACGGCGGGCACTGAACGGCCGCGGAAGAGCGCGAAGGCCGATCAACGATCAAAGC
Source organism: Microbispora sp. NPDC004025 (assembly GCF_053604425.1). Classification (NCBI taxonomy): domain Bacteria; kingdom Bacillati; phylum Actinomycetota; class Actinomycetes; order Streptosporangiales; family Streptosporangiaceae; genus Microbispora; species Microbispora sp. NPDC004025. The sequence goes on from NZ_JBSGHN010000020.1 coordinate 102,565, forward strand.
CCAGGCGGGGAAAGGGTCCCTGGCCTAGGCTTTTGAGTGGGTTGAGCCTAGGGGATTCGAACCCCTGACTTCCTGCTCGCCAATCGGCCCGATCTCCAGGGACAACGGCCCCGACCTGGGCGAGGAGCCGCCCCCGAGTGACCGCGAGCACCCCCTGTTGACCGCCCTCAATGGCACGCTAACGGCCCGGCGATCACGCCGCGACCTAAGCGGCCGGCCATTCGCGTCCCGTCCTCTGGTTGTGACTCGGCGGGAATGCTTGGGACATACGGGCAACGTGGAGGACGCGGCACCGAATTAGAGACGAGGCTCCTTCCCGAGGCAGAAGCAACGAGGAGAGAGCAACCCGCTTTGCGTCATGAGGCTTCAGTTACCCTCTCTGCAGTAATCTGCGGCCCTGCTACGAGTGAAACAGAATGCGGGAGCATGAGGGATAGACCGGCAGGTCTGACGGAGGCCGAACTGATGGCGGCACTGACCGAGGGCTGGGGCATCCAGCCCCACTCGGTCGAGTACCTCCCGGTGGGCGCAGGCAGCTACCACTGGTCGGTAATTGATCAGCGTGAGACGGCGTGGTTCGTCAAGGTGGATGACCTCGGCGTCGAGGACGCTGGACGTGATGATGCGTTCGACCGGCTCGGTCGATCGTTTGGTACCGCCCTGGCACTGCGCCAGGACGCGGGGCTCGACTTCGTCCTCGCGCCGATCCCGACCAGGACCGGCGCCGCGATCTGGCGGCTGACCTCGCGGTACGCCCTGTCGGTGTTTCCTATGATGTCGGGTGCCGCTGGGCACTTCGGCGCGCACCGGCCCGAGGATCGCGTCGAGGTAATCGACCTGCTGGCCGAGCTGCACGAGGCAACCCCGACTGTGGCGCACATCGCATCACGGGCTGACCTGGTGTTGCCCGGCCGGGACAAGCTGGAAGAGGCGCTGCAGGATCTCGATCGGGAGTGGACCGGCGGGCCTTATGCCGAGCCAGCCCGCAAACTGCTGTCCGTCCATGCCGGGCACGTCCAACGATTACTCGCCGACTTCGATCGGCGGGTCGACCAGGTCCGGAACACCGCGGCGGTGTGGGTGGTCACGCACGGCGAACCGCACCCCGGAAACGTCATGCGTACCTCGGCTGGACTGCGGCTCGTCGACTGGGGCACCGTGCAGATCGCTCCGCCGGAGCGGGACCTGTGGATGCTCACCTCCGGCCTTGCCCAGATGCTCGGCGAGGACCCAATTGGCGGCGATGGGGTACTCGTCCGTTACACCCAGGCCACCGGCCGGGCCGTCTCACCGGCCGGCCTCGCTCTCTATCCGCTTTGGTGGCGGCTCGCCGACATCGCCATCTTCATCGACGAGCTGCGCCGGCCACATGGCACCGGCGAGGACATCGCCGCATCGTTGACCTATCTCACCGGCTATCTCGAATCCAGCCGAGACTGACCTGCGGTCTGGATGGCGGCGCGCCGCGCCGCCACATTGACAGCCTCGCACGAGGACAACGAGGAAAGGGCCCCTGGCCTGGGCTTTTGAGCGGGTGGAGCCTGGGGGATTCGAACCCCTGACTTCCTGCTTGCAAATCGGCCTGATCACCAGGGACAACGGCCCCGACCTGGCCGAGAGGCGTTCCGCGAGTGACCGTTTGTACCCCCTGTTGACCGCCCTTAATGGCACGGCGAACATCTCCCCCAGTTACCGGCGCCGTACTTCGCACGGCTGCTACAGCGAAGATCGATACGTACATAACCGCAGGTTACGGAACGATTGATCCTCCTCGGTGGCGTGGCGATCTGGCTGCTGATCGCGGACCTGCGTACCCGCCTGCATCGGTGAGGGCGCAATATGAAGAACCGACTACGCGAACTGCGTGCAGCTCGCCGATGGAGCCAAGCCGACCTGGCCGACCGGTGCCACGTCTCCCGGCAGGCCATCAACGCCATCGAAACCGAGCGGTACGACCCCAGCCTGCCTCTGGCGTTCACCATCGCCGACGTCTTCGGCCTGACCATCGAGGAGATCTTTCAACCTGACCAGGCGGAAGATGCGAGCAACCCGGCCTGACATCAAGGAGGATGGTCGGCACGATTGCGGGGGCGCGACGTTGGCGGAACCGCAATCCTGCACTCGCCCCGGCCGTGTACGGACGCACCGCAGCCGCCTCCGCCAAGTCCGCCATTGCACAGCCAGCCCCGGCGTTTCGGCAATATCCGCAAGTTTCCCTCCGGCCGGGCTCCAAGACCGACGCCGACCGTGCGCTCACGCTGATCGAAGCACAGATGATCTCTGGAGAGTGGCCGGACTCCGGTCCCGGCAAAGTCCTGCTCGGCGACTATGCCCGGATTGGATCAAAGAGCGGCCGGGCCTGCGGCCCAAGACGGTCGAGCTCTACACCTGACTCCTTGAACGGCACATCGTTCCTGGTCTCGGCGAGGTGTCGGTCGGCAAACTCACCACGGCACTTGTCCGCTCCTGGCGAGCCGCCCTCCTAGACAGAGGCGTCTCGGTGTCCACGGCCGTAAGGCGTATCGGCTGCCGCGGGCATCAGCGCGGCACGGTCGCTGTCATGGCCCCGATTGATGATGCGGTGACCACGAGTTCTCGTCAGTCCGCAGTGGACGGTCGACAGCGTCAGACGGCCGGGCACTTCTCATGCCACCTTGATGACAACCTTGCCCGAGGCGTGACCGTTCTCGACGGTGGCGAGGGCGGCGGGGGCGTCGGAGAGCGGATGGACCACGGTGATTACGGGTGCGAGGAGTCCGTCGAGGGCCAGCCGGGCCGACCGCTCCAGGTTCTCGCGGTCGACGCGACGCTCAACGAAACGCCCACCGAGATCGGACACAGACATATCACCCACAGCGATGACGTTGCGGGGATCCTGGGCCAGCGGAGCGACCGTCCGCAGCGAGGTGCCTCCGGCCAGGTCGACGATCCCGTCGAAGCCGTCCGGAACCAGCTCGCGTGCTGCGGCGGCGACGTCCTCGGCGGTGTAGTCGATGAACCGCACCCCGATGGCCTCGGCGTGCTCGCGTTTGGCGGTACTCCCGGTGCCGGTCACACGCAGCTCGCGTCCGATAGCCAGCCGGGCGACGGCGAGGCCTACCCCGCCCCCGACTCCGTTGACCAGGACCGTGGCACCGGCCGGGAGGTTGAGCTGGTCGAGCACGTCCACCGCGGTCGTCCCGGCTACTGGCAGCGTCGCCGCCACGGTCGCTGACAGACCCTCCGGGATGCGCGCGGTGTTCGGCGCGGACAGCACCGTGGTCTCGGCGTAGGTGCCGCCGCCGGTGAGTGCGAAACCGAAGACCGCGTCACCCACGTCGAGCCCGTTGACGTCTTCGCCCCGGGCGAGAACGGTTCCGGCTGCCTCCATGCCCAGCACGCGGGGAAACGGACGCCCGCCGTCGAGCCCGTCGACCAGACCCGAGCGCAGAAGGTGGTCGAGGGGATTGACGCCGGCGACGTCGACCTGGATCAGCACCTCGCCACGACCGGGGACAGGGTCGGGACGATCGAAGAACTCCTGCACCTCGGGCCCGCCATACCTGCCGAAACCCCACGCCTGCCCCATCTTCCGCCGCCTCTCGTTTGAACCGACCCGGTGCTTCCGGGCGTTGTCGCCATCCTTACCCCTGACATTGATGTGAGGGGCAACCGACTGAGGTGCAGATCACAGCATCAGGCCGACTGCGCCACCGGTTCCGGGGCCGTGGACAGCTCCGCCCGGTGTCGGCTGTTGGCCCTGATCAGCACGTCGAGTGCATCCCGGGTCTCGAGATAGGCACCTCGTTGTGCCACTCCGTGCCACCAGATGGCACGCTCTCGTTACACTCATAAGGTGAGCATCTCTGAGCCTGAGCGTTCCCATCAGATCTCGCAGCGCGATCTCCGCAACCGGTCTGCAGAGATCATGGATGGCCTGGAACGCGGGGAACGGTACGCCGTGACTCGTAATGGCCATCACATCGGCGACCTCGTGCCAATCCGGCGCCGACGCCGGGCCGTCTCACGAGCGGAGTTCGCCGCGATGTCCCGAGGTATGCCGCGTCTCGACGACCGGAAGTACCGCGAGGACATGGACCGACACGTCAACGACGACCTCTACGACCCCTACGATCGCGCGTACGGCAGAGGCGAGTTCAGCGAGGGCGGACAATGACCCTCACGCAAGGGCTGCTCGACACCAACATCCTCATCCTGCGCGCTGGGATCGACCCGGACGAGCTGCCCGACGAAATGACGATCAGCGCCATCACAACGGCGGAGTTGTCGGTCGGCGTACTCGTGGCGTCCGGGCCACAGGAACTCGCTCAGCGGATGAAGATCCTGCAGGCCGCCGAGGCTGAGTTCGACCCTCTTCCCTTCGACGAAACCGCTGCCCGCGAGTACGGCCAACTCTGGACCGCCGTCATCGCCTCAGGCCGCAACCCGCGTCCCCGCACAGCAGACTTGATGATCGCGTGCGTGGCGATCGCCAACCAACTGCCGCTCTACACCTGCAACCCAAAGGACTTCAAGGGCCTGGATCATCTGCTCGCAGTGGTTCCGGTCACTCGACCACGGTAGGACGGCGCTTGAAACGTGCTTTCGCCTGCCGGAATCAAATCAAAGCCCAGGCGGGGAAAACGGTCCCTGGCCTGGGCTTTTGAGTGGGTGGAGCCTAGGGGATTCGAACCCCTGACTTCCTGCTTGCAAATCGGTCTGATCACCAGGGGATACGGCTACCACCTGGGCGAACGGCAGTCCGCGAGTGACCGTGAGTACCCCCTGTTGACCGCCCTTGATGGCACGCTAATGGCACGACGATCACGCCAGCGAGCTGCCCAGACAGGGGCCGGCGCGGCCCGTCTCCTGGTCTGCCCCCGTCCTCCTCGTAGCTGCCGATCCCTAGGACGGGACCGCCGTGTCAAGGGTCAGCGAAGCTGATCGCGAAGCGACGCCGAAGGCGCCCTTGACCGAACGGGCACGGCTGGGACACTCAAGCAGCAAGGAGGACGAAGGGCCATCGGATTATGAGTGGATGATTCTTTGTGGTGCCAGGATGACCGGTGACCTACTGCTGATCGGATCTGCGGATAAAAGGTCGATCCTGAGATGTTCCGTACGGTTCAATGCAGGCCAAGAGGCGTTCACCTCTCATATCAAACAGGGCCGAACTGCAACCGGCGTTGACCTGTTGTTACCGATATAACGTCAGCCTGCACCGTGGCAACGTTTGTATTTTCTTCCGGACCCGCATGAACATGGCACATTCCGATCTTGTATCCCATAGGCTCTGCGTGCTGCTTCTTCGCGGATCTCTTCCCGAGCGGCTCTCAGGGCTTGCGCGAGTATGTGGTCGGAGCCGTAGGCGCTCTGTGTGATGGTCAGGGCACGTTCGAGCAGGGGGACGGCTTCACCCGGCCGCCCCAGAGCAGAGAAGCTTCCGGCGAGGTTACCCAGGCAGATGGCGACGTCGGGGTGATCGGGGCCGTAGGCGCTCTCAGTGATGACCAGGGCACGTTCGAGCAAGGGGACGGCTTCACCCGGCCGCCCCAGAGCATGGAAGCTGGCGGCGAGGTTACCCAGGCAGGTGGCGGTGGTGGGGTGGTCGGGGCCGTAGGCGCTCTCGGTGATGGTCAGGGCACGTTCGAGCAAGGGGACGGCTTCACCCGGCCGCCCCAGATCATGGAAGCTGGCGGCGAGGTTACCCAGGCAGGTGGCGGTGGTGGGGTGGTCGGGGCCGTAGGCGCTCTCGGTGATGGTCAGGGCACGTTCGAGCAAGGGGACGGCTTCACCCGGCCGCCCCAGATCATGGAAGCTCACGGCGAGGTTGCCCAGCCGAATGGCGACGTCGGGGTGGTCGGGGCCGTAGGCGCTCTCAGTGATGACCAGGGCACGTTCGAGCAAGGGGACGGCTTCACCCGGCCGCCCCAGATCACGGAAGCTCAGGGCGAGGTTACCCAGGCAGGTGCCGACGTCGGGGTGATCGGGCCCGTAGGCGCTCTCGGTGATAGCCAGGGCACGTTGCTCCAGGGGGGCGGCTTCGCCCAGCCGCCCCAGATCACGGAAGCTGGCGGCGAGGTTACCCAGGCAGATGGCGACGTCGGGGTGATCGGGCCCGTAGGCGCTCTCAGTGATGGTCAGGGCACGTTCGAGCAGGGGTACGGCTTCACCCGGCCGCCCCAGAGCACGGAAGCTCAGGGCGAGGTTACCCAGGCAGGTGCCGACGTCGGGGTGATCGGGCCCGTAGGCGCTCTCAGTGATGACCAGGGCACGTTCGAGCAAGGGGACGGCTTCACCCGGCCGCCCCAGAGCAGAGAAGCTTCCGGCGAGGTTACCCAGGCAGGTGGCGGTGGTGGGATGGTCGGGGCCGTAGGCGCTCTCGGTGATGGTCAGGGCACGTTCGAGCAAGGGGACGGCTTCACCCGGCCGCCCCAGATCATGGAAGCTGGCGGCGAGGTTGCCCAGCCGAATGGCGACGGTGGGGTGGTCGGGGCCGTAGGCGCTCTCGGTGATGGTCAGGGCACGTTCGAGCAAGGGGACGGCTTCGCCCGGCCGCCCCAGATCATGGAAGCTTCCAGCGAGGTTGCCCAGCCGAATGGCGACGTCGGGGTGATCGGGGCCGTAGGCGCTCTCAGTGATGACCAGGGCACGTTCGAGCAAGGGGACGGCTTCGCCCGCCCGCCCTAGAGCACGGAAGCTGCTGGCGAGGTTGCTCAGCCGAATGGCGACGTCGGGGTGATCGGGGCCATAGGCGCTCTCGGTGATGACCAGGGCACGCTGTTCCAGGGGTACGGCTTCGCCCGGCCGCCCCAGAGCAGAAAAGCTGGCGGCGAGGCTGCTTAGGCAGACGGCGACGATGGGGTGGTCGCTGTCGTAGGCGCTCTCGGTGATAGCCAGGGCACGCTGTTCCAGGGGGACGGCTTCGCCCGGCCGCCCCAGAGCAGAAAAGCTTCCGGCGAGGTTACCCAGCCAAATGGCGACGTCGGGGTGATCGGGGCCGTAGGCGCTCTCGGTGATAGCCAGGGCACGCTGTTCCAGGGGGACGGCTTCGCCCGGCCGCCCCAGAGCACGGACGCTCCCAGCGAGGTTACCCAGCCGAGTGGCGACGTCGGGGTGATCGGGGCCGTAGGCGCTCTCGGTGATAGCCAGGGCACGCTGTTCCAGGGGGACGGCTTCACTCGGCCGCCCCAGAGCAGAAAAGCTTCCGGCGAGGTTACCCAGGCAGACGGCGACGATGGGGTGGTCGGGGCCGTAGGCGCTCTCGGTGATGGTCAGGGCACGTTCGAGCAAGGGGACGGCTTCGCCCGGCCGCCCCAGAGCAGAAAAGCTGAGGGCGAGGCTGCCCAGGCAGGCGGCGACAATGGGGTGGTCGCTGTCGTAGGCGCTCTCGGTGATAGCCAGGGCGCGTATGGCGAGATTGAGGGCGCGGTGATGCTGGCCCTGTGTGGAGAGGAAGATCGCGGCTTGGTTGAGGAGTAGGCCGAGGTGGGCCGGCTCGTCGCCTTGCGGGAAGCAAATGGTGAGGGCGTCGATGTGGGGCATGAGATCGCGCCAGATCGCCCAGCCGTGAGTGTTGGTGTCGGGGTCGGGTGGGAGCGCGTGTAGTAGTCCTGTCAGTGCATCAAGGCGGGCGTCGTACCGTTGGGGGCCGTCGGGCAGGGTGTGGCGGATCACGGATTGGAACAGCCGGTGCATGCTGATCGTCACGGCCGCGTCCAACCCGGACCTGGTGATCATGCTGTAGGAGGCCAACGTGGCCAGTTCCTCCGCCCACCTGCTCTCATCCCCGGATCCTTCCGCCGTGGTGACGTCGTCCGGTGGTTGGCTGTCGAGCAGGGTGCGGGGGATGTCGTCGGGGGCGTAGCAGGACAGCATCCGGAGCAGGTGTTCACTGCGCTGTCCGGTTCGCTGGTCGTGCTCGCGGAGCGCGGTGAGGTGGTGGTCCCATAGCGCGCCCATGATCCGTTCGGCGTCCGCTCCGGTTGGGGCGCGGTGGTGGGCCCAGGCGGGGTTGGCGCGTATCTCCGACAGGTAGCGGGCGGGGCTGCACCGTTGCTGGCGCATGTAGGCCCCCGCCTGCTCCAACGCCAGCGGCAAACACCCCAGCTCACTCGCGATCCCCGCCAGCTCTTTGTCACGATCGGAATTGCTGGGCGGCGGTGGTCCGATGAGCTGGCCGAGCAGATCGACCGCGGAACCGTCATCCAGCACCGCCAACGCCAGCGGGGTCAACCCGGGCCAGACGACATCACGGCGGGTGGTGACCACCACATGCCCACCCGACAGCCGATCCAGGCAGCTGCGGACATGGGCCGGGTCCTCGACATTGTCCAACACCACCAGCCACCCCGCATGGGCCTGTAACCAGTCCAGCGCCCAATCGGCCGCCGTGCGCGTGTCACCGATCAGCCCGACCGGGGGATGCAACGCCACCGCCAGCCCGGCCAACCCCAGCTCCAGGTTCTCCGGCGTGTCGGCGGTGATCCACCACGCCACCCCATAGCTCCCCCGGTAGGTATAGGCGTACTGGCGGACCAACTCGGACTTGCCCACCCCGCCCATGCCATACACGACCTGGCGGACCACCACCGGCGCCTCCACCAGCAGCCGACGCAGCCGATCGATCGACTCATCCCGGCCGACAAACTGCTCAGCACGCGGCGCCTCCAGCCGATACAACGGCTCGTCCGGCTTCACCTGCACCTGGCGGGGGGACAACAACGCATCCGGCCCCAGCGAAAGAATCGGCGAGTGATCACCCGTGGTCACCTGACCGGTGATGTCCCGGTCCGCCGCAACCGCCCGGTCCCCAGACGCCGACACTCCCGGCCTGTCGGGTGGCACTGTAGGCCGACCGATGGTCATGTCAGTTTTTGAGGGACCCAGGACCACTGATGGGGGAATGATCGCCGGTGGTGACCGATCCGGAATTATCCCGGCCGATGGCTACCGACCGGGACCCGGAGGCGGTCACGGTGACAGCCGGTCCGACCTCGGCCCGCGCTTGGTCGAGCAGTTCCCGCACCTGCCCGGCCAATTCCGGATCGGCGGCCAGCAGCTTGCCGATATGCACCCGCAGCACCGCTTGAAGATCAGGGTTGTCCGGGTCGGCGGCCAGATCGGCGACCGCCTCGGGGACCTCCTGCTCCTCCTCAGCGACGCCGAATATCCGCTGCAGCAGGGCCCGGCCCCACCCGACCGTCGCGTCGGCGGCCTGTTCGTTGGCCCGGGCCAGCACCGCGCCCCCATAGGCGCTGACCGCCGCCGTCACATACGGCGACACCTCAGCGGCTAGCTGCACCAAGTCCCCACCCATAGCGCCTCGACCCTTCTCATCGGCCAGACGACCCCCGAGCAAGAGCACCCCCATGGCACCCCTCGCCGCCCACGACTCTAACCGCCAACCCAACGCCAATAGGCGCAAAGCGTCAACGTCGATCGACCATCAGTCATCCGACGGCAAGGCCCGAAGGGCCGCGGCAGCCGATCGCCCCAACCACCCACACACCGCACCGAAGTCCGCGATCGTCACGGCCTCAACCCTTCCAACACACATGACTGATGACGTGCGGTTCGAGGGTGACCACCTGCCGATGTGGGAGGACGGGGCCGGCTACCTCGACCCGGCCACGGGGGAAGTCCTGCCGACCTGGGAACAAGCCCTCGGCGACGCTCTCGGCACCGATGACCCTCGCCGGACGGCTCACGCGGAGAGGCTGTTGGAGGCGTTGCGGTTCGAACCGTGCTCGCCGACCTGCCCGAACTGGCTGCGATACGGGGTGCAGCCCAAGGGCGCCAAGCCGGGGATGGCTCCGGGTCGGTGCAAGGGAAAGGCGCACAAGCCTGATCACCTCGGCTACGCGGGGCGGGGCGTCCTCGTGTCCCGGAAGTGGTCGAACAAGACCCTCACGGAGCACAAGCAAAACCGGCGTACCTGGGTCCTGGAAGCGCTCGGCGTCGAAGACGAGCCGGTCGACCCACACCGCTACATCTGGCGACCGGTCAAACCCGGTGACCCCGACCTGGCCCCCATCGGCGTGCGGCTGCTCCGCTCAGTTCACGAACGCCAGCGCTGGCGCAACCACATGAACCAACTCGAAGCCCAGGCAGACGGCAGAGATTTTTCGGCAACTGAAGGGAGGGCCGCGTGACGAACACGCCTTCTCCGACCACGCCACTCCCGCCAGAGGCCCAAGGTCGTCTTCTCCGGGTCGAAGAGGCGGCCGAACGGCTGAACACCTCTGTTCGCTTTCCTCGTCGGCTGATCGCCGAACGTCGTATCTTCTTCGTCCGCGTCGGCCGGAGCGTTCGCATTCCCGAAGCCGCTCTCGAAGCGTTCATTGCCGCCGGGCTCGTCGAGCCGGTCAAAGCGCCGAAGGGACGGGCGGCCTGATGGCGAACAGAGATGGTCACCGGCGTTTCGGCAATATTCGCAAGCTTCCGTCCGGCCGCTTTCAGATTCGCTATCCCGGCCCCGATGGTCGCATCCACACGGGTTCCACCACCTACGCGACCAAGACGGACGCCGACCGTGCGCTCACGCTGATTGAAGCGCAGATGATCTCGGGAGAATGGACGGACCCCGATCGCGGCAAAGTCCTGCTCGGCGACTATGCCCGCACCTGGATCAAGGAACGTCCCGGCCTGCGGCCCAAGACAGTCGAGCTTTACACCTGGCTCCTTGAACGGCACATCGTTCCCGGCCTCGGCGAGGTGCCGGTCGGCAAACTCACCACAGCGCTTGTCCGCTCGTGGCGTGCCGCCCTCATAGACAAAGGCGTCTCGGTGTCCACGGCCGCCAAGGCGTACCGGCTCCTGCGGGCCGTGCTGATGACGGCCGTCGAAGAGGACAAGCTGATCAGCCGTAACCCTTGCCGCATCAAGGGCGCGGACAACGAGCAGACGCCAGAGCGGCCCATTCTCACCGTCGCCCAGGTCTTCGAGCTGGCCGACCGGATGGCCGACCGTCGATTCCGTGCGCTGATCCTTCTCGCCACCTTCGCGAGCCTGCGTTGGGGCGAGGCGATCGCGCTGCGGCGCTCGGACATCGACCTCCAGGCGCGGACGGTCCGCGTGCGGGAACAGCTCATCGAGCTGGACGGAGGAGACATGGTGCTCGCTCCGCCCAAGTCGCGGGCCGGCAAGCGCACAGTCAGCATCCCCTCGGCCATCGTCCCGGCGCTCGTCGACCACCTCGACCAGTTCACGGGCACGGGCGAGGACGCGTTCGTCTTCCTCGGCAAGCGCGGTGCGTTCCTCCGCGGTGGCAACTTCCGGCGGGAGGCCAAGTGGGCGGAAGCGCTCAAGGAGATGGGCGTCAAGGGCCTGCACTTCCACGACCTACGGCACACCGGGAACACGCTCGCCGCTCAGTCGGGCGCGAGCCTCGCCGACCTCAAGGCCCGGATGGGCCACGACAGCGACCGGGCCGCGCTCATCTACCAACACGCGACCCGCGACGCCGACCGGAAGATCGCCGACGCGCTGAGCGCGCGAGTCGAGGCGGAGCGCGATGCCGACAAGAGCTAATGGCACGTTAATGGCACGAACGCCGCTTCCCATGATCGGAGAAGCGGCGTTTTGGCTGGTGGAGCCTAGGGGATTCGAACCCCTGACTTCCTGCTTGCAAAGCAGGCGCTCTGCCAGCTGAGCTAAGGCCCCGTGGCGGTGCGAACCGCGTAAACGCGCAGATCCACAGGCCGCCGGTGCGTACACCGTAGCAACAGCCCGCACCCGAGCGCCACTTGATACCACCCCGTGCCATCTCGGCGCCGGAGAAAATCCTTCTGGAGCGAGCCGGTGATCAGGGGGCCGAGGTGGCCACCGGCGACGCGCCGACCTCGCTGCCGAGGACGAGCCCGGGGAAGTCGGCGATGGAGTCGATGATGTGGGTGGCGCCGCCGCCGAGGAGACGCTCCTTGCTGTGCACGCCGGTGAGCACTCCGGCGACGACCGAGGCGCCCGCACGCCGGCCGCACAGCATGTCGCTCTCGGAGTCGCCCACCACGGCCACCTGCCGTACGTCGTCGATGCCGGAGCGCAGGACGGCGGTGAGCACCATGTCCGGGTACGGACGGCCCCGTCCGGCGTCCTCGGGGCACAGCGCGAGGTCCAGCATGTCGACCCAGGCGAGGGTGCTCAGCACCCGCCCCAGGGTCGCGCGGCTGAATCCGGTGATCAGGGCGACCTTCAGGCCGGCGTCGCGCAGCTTCGCGACGGCCTCGACCGCCCCCGGCAGCGGCACGAGACCGGTCCTCTCGATGGCTCCTTCGTAGGAACGCTCGAAGGTCAGGTTCGCGGCCTGCGCCTGGGCTTCGTTGCCGGGGAAGATGCCCCGGAAGACTTCGATCTTGGGACATCCCCGGGACCTGTGCACATGCACCATGGCACGGGCATAGGCGCTGGTCCCGGGGACGATGCCCTGCGTGGCGATCGCCTCGGCGAACGCCCGTTCCACCATGTCGATGTCACCGATCGTGGTCCCGGCCAAGTCAAGACAGGCCAGCTTCACGGGGGTCATTCCCGCACCTCTGCCACGATCAAGCACCATCCCTGGTGGTCAGTTCTCGCTGCCGGTGGCCTCAGTCCACAGATCGAGCTCCGCACGGTCGGCCTGCACCTTGCGCCAGACCAGGAGCCCGCCGACGGCGACCAGAGCGAGAACAAGCAGCTTCTTCACGGTGTGACCCCACTTCTCGACGGTCTCACCTGCCGGGTGAGACAACGCCCGGTTCTACGGTTCCCTGCAGCCTAGCAAGGTCTCGGCGTCCGACCCGGATCGCCCGAAATTTCGGTGAACCAAATTCGTGATTACGGCTCGCCCGTCCGATCTGGCGTCCGACCCTGACGACAGAGTGACGTGATCAGAAGTGCCCAGCTCGCAGCGGCGTTAACCCTGAGGGAGGAGGGCCTGGGGAGAAGAGGGGGAGCCTGGTTTCGGTCAGGCGGTCCGTGCTCCGCTCTCAGCGGAAGCCGAACGTCGGTCAGGGAAGCGCCACACTGAGACGGATCGTCGTACCATCGGCCCCCGTACGCACGACGCGATCGGCCAGGCGGTTCATGAGCCACAGCCCGCGTCCCCCGAAGTCGAACCGCGTCGCCGGCTCCTCCCGCTCCAGCACCTCGTCGGGAATGCCGGGGCCCTTGTCGGTGATCTCGCACACCAGCATCCCCGTCTCACGCCACATGGCGATCCCCCTGGGCGGCGAGCCGTACCGGACGGCGTTGGTGACCGCCTCGTGCACCGCGAGCACGTAGTCCTCCAGGGTCACGCCTTCGAGCCCGGCCTCCTGGGCCGAAACCATGACGAGGTGCCGCACCCTGGTGACCGAACTTCGGTCGAACTCCAGGCTGAGCAGGCTGCCCGCCAAGGTTCTCACCGCCCTCCTGCTTGCCCCACAGTGTGGTAGTACTCCATTTACCGCCCACGCGCACCTGACACGTATTTTCGGGTACGGCTTGCGCCACCGTCTCCTGCGGGCGTGCGACAGCGGAGGTCACCCACGGGACGCTAGCGCATGGTCACAACTCCGTCATGAGCTGTCGCAGCATCCGGGCGGTCTCCGAGGCCGGCCTGGCCTGGATGCACAGGCGTTCCATGACTGCGAGGTAGCGGTCGATGTCCTCTCGTTTCTCCAGGTAGATGGCACTGGTGAGCTGTTCGAGGTAGACGACGTCGGGCAGGCCGACCCCCGCGAAGCGCAAAATGCTGAACGGTCCTCCCGCGGCCGCGTGCCCGCCCGCGCTGAACGGGACGATTTGGAGCGTTACACGCGGCAGCGAGATCATCTCGAGCAGATGCTCGATCTGGCCCCGCATCACCTCCGCTCCTCCCACCGGACGGCGCAGCACGGCCTCGTCGATCACCGCCCACAGCAGGGGCGGATCCGGCCGGACCAGCACCTCCTGCCGGTCCATCCGCAGCCGGACGCGGCGCTCGACCTCCTCGTCCGAGGCGTCCGGGTGACCGAGCCGCACCACGGCCTCCGCGTATCCCGGGGACTGCAGCAGACCCGGCACGAACTGCACCTCGTAGCAGCGGATCGTGCTCGCGGCCTGCTCCAGGCCGACGTACGCCTCGAACCAGGAGGGCAGCACGTCGTCGTACTTGTGCCACCAGCCGGGGGCGTTGGCCTGGGCGACCAGCGAGAGCAGCGCCTCCCGCTCGGTCTCGTCGGTGACGCCGTACAGGGTGAGGAGGTCGGCGACGTCGCGGCGGCGGAACCCGACCCGCCCGAGTTCCATCCGGCTGATCTTCGAGTGGGAGGCGCGGATGGCGTTGCCGGCCTCTTCCAGACGGATGTGCCTGCTCTCGCGGAGCCGTCGCAGTTGCGTGCCGAGCAGGATGCGCAGGACGGTCGGGCTGCGGCGTGATCGTGACGCCAGGTCGAGCGGGTGAGGCACACCCTCCGCAGGGGCCGCAGTCATATGGGGTCCTTTGAGGTGCACCGGTGTTTACGCCACGTTCACGATACTCGTCACATCGGTCCGCGCAAGTAGCGAGATCATTTCTCCACTCAGCCGAGGAGGTCGTCGAATTCGCCCTCCTTGACGGAGCGGATGAATGCCGCCATGTCCTGCGGGGGCACGATAAGCGCCGGACCGGACGGGTGCCGGGAGTTGCGCAGGGCCACCCGGCCGTCGGGCAGCGCGGCGATCTCGACGCAGTTGCCACTCGGATTGCTGTGCCGGCTCTTGCGCCAGGCCTGCTGCCCCAGGTGAGATGAGGGCATTCCGTTGTAGATCACGGACATGGGGCGCCTCGTTTCGCAATCCGACCGAACCACAACTTTCGTGCGTTTGCACGTGCATCTGTACTTGCACACGAGCATCAATGGGAGCAGTATGACTTACTGAGTCATCCCGCCACATGGTCGACATCAACCTCATAAGGCTCTCAATGACTGGTTATCGGACAGACCGTGCTTCCCTTGCAGAAGCCGATAGCGTTGCCCGGGATCCCTGGCTTGGCACGCTTGAGCAGGTCTTTCCCGATGACAAGCGCTGGCCCTGGACCGGTGGCGAGGAGCCGTGCGGCGTCCCCCAGGTTGCGGTGCACGAGTTCCACCGGGAGAGCCTCGCGGCGCGCACCGCGCGGCACTTCACGACCAGCGTGTTGCAGACCTGGGCCATGGAGGACGTCGCCGACGACGCCGCGCTCGCGGTCTGCGAACTGGTCACCAACGCGCTACGGCACGGCCTGCGGCATCAGGCCATCCACCCCTTGCCGGTGCGCCTGCTGATGTTCCGATCGTCGCGTGCGCTGCTGTGCATGGTCACCGACCCCAGCAACGACGCGCCGGTGCTGCGTGAGCCCGACTACGTGGCCGAGAGCGGACGCGGCCTGCAGGTCGTCGCCGGGGTCAGCCGCATGTGGGGCTGGGCGCGGCTACGCCCTGTGGGCAAGGCCGTATGGGCCGGTTTCACCGCCGAAGTCACCGGCTATCGCTGATCACGCCGCAGGCGCACCCCGGACTCGGATCGGATAACACGTACTGATCCTCACTTAGGCCCATCTTGCACCGGTACTATCGGTCATCAGGGCTGAACGGAGGATCATGCCGGGTATCTCCCCGGTCGAGCCTGTGGGTTTCGACCCGTCCGTCCCGAACGAGGCCCGGGTCTACGACTACTGGCTCGGCGGGAAGGACAATTTCGCCGCGGACCGCGAGGCCGCCGAGGCGGCACTGCTGATCGCGCCCGAGTTGCCCCTGATGTGCCGCGAAGGACGCAAGTTCCTCCGCAGGACCGTACGGTTCCTGGCCGGCGCCGGAATCCGCCAGTTCGTCGACATCGGCTGCGGCCTGCCGACTCAGGGCAACGTGCACGAGATCGCACGCGGGTGCGCCCCCGACGCCCGCGTGGTCTACGTCGACAAAGATCCGGTCGTGGTCAACCACGGGCAGGCGCTGGTGGAGGAGGACGAGCGCGTCGTGGTGATCCGCGGCGACGTACGCGACCCCGACTCGATCCTCACGCATCCGCGGCTACGGGCGCTGGTGAACCTCGACGAGCCCGTGGGCGTGCTGCTCGTCTCGGTCCTGGCGGCGATCAACGACGACGACCTGACGAGGGCCATCACCGCCCGCCTGCGTGAGGCGATCGCACCCGGCAGCTACATGGTCATCAGCCACGCGATCTCCGACCTGCGCCCGGAGGTGACCGGCAAACTGGCCCTGCTGTTCGCAAGCGAATGGGCGGTCAAGGACGACGGCCGCCTGCGGCTGCCCACCCAGGACGAGATCCTGCCGTTGTTCGGCGATCTGGAGATGGTGGAGCCCGGCCTGGTCCAGGTGCCCGAATGGCGGCCGGAGCCGGACGAGCTGCGGCCGCCGAAGGACACGGTCTGGGCGGTCGGCGGCGTGGGCCGCAAGCGATGATCGTCGACTTTCGTTGAATATTAACTGGCCAACCATTGACAGATGCGCTGTCGGACGGCAACGCTCAGTGAGTATTTCCGCCTTCAGCGAGGAGGTGGGACCGTGATGACAATCACCGTGTCCTGCTCCGCAATACCGCGCCCGGGACGGGCGCGCACCGCTCTACGCACCGGTGCGCCGTGCCGGCGCGTCTCGTGAATCCACCCGGCGGTCACCGCGGCGTTCTCTACACGGACACCTACCTCAGCGTCAGGTGGTCCTCCGCGGACTCGTCCGTGATCGTGGAGGGCGAGGTCGACGTCTCCAACAGCGCAGCCCTGGCGACCGCGCTCGCCGAGGCGAGGAGCGAGCGCGGCGAGATCACCATCGACGCGGGCGCCCTGCGGTTCGTCGACCTGGCCGGGCTGCGGGCCCTGCTGACTCCCGGGTCCCCCCTGGCGGGCAGCGCCGTACGGCTGCGCAACGTGCCGCCCTACCTGCGCCGCCTCATGGCGATGCTCGACGACTGACGGCCCCGCCCGGGCCCCCGTCTAGACCTTGGGGTCTGGGGGCCCGGGCGAGCAGCGGCCGCGCCGGCGTCTCCGGCCGGCCACGCCCCGGTCAGCGCGCGATGTCGTTCAGCTCCTTCAACGCCGCCTCGTCGGGCCGCCACGCCGCCGCCGCGACGTTGGCCTTGATCTGCTCGGGCCGGGTCGCCCCCGCGATCACCGAGGAGACCGCGGGCTGCGCGAGCAGGCCGCCGATAGCGACGTCGAGGAGGGTGACCCCCTGCCGGTCGGCGAACTCCCGCAGCCGCTCCACCACCGCGAACCGCGCGTCGGTCAGGTACTGCGGCCGGTCCACGAGGCGGGTGCCGGCCGGCGGCTCCTCCCCGCGCCGGTACTTGCCGGTGAGCAGGCCGTTGGCCAGCGGGAAGTACGGCAGCAGGCCGATGCCGTGGTGCAGCAGCGCCGGGACCAGCTCCCGTTCCACGCCCCGGTCGAGCAGGCTGTACTCGTTCTGCGCGCTCACGAAGCGCTCGAAGCCTCCGGTGCGGGCGAGCCAGTCCGCGTCGGTGACCTGCCAGGACGCGAAGTTGGACGAGCCCGCGTAGCGGACCTTGCCCTCCCGCACCAGGTCGGTCAGGACCGACAGGGTCTCCTCGACCGGCGTGGAGGGGTCGGGGAAGTGCAGCTGGTAGAGGTCGATCCAGTCGGTCTTGAGGCGGCGCAGCGACCGCTCGACCGCCAGGCGGACGTACCGCCGCGAGGCCCGCGCGCCCCAGTCGGGCCCGTTGGCGCCGTGCACGTCCCCGCCGAACTTGGTGGCGAGGACGACCTGGTCACGCCGCCCCTTCAGGACCTCGCCCAGCAGCGTCTCCGACTCTCCGTAGGTGTCGGCCGTGTCGATCAGCGTGACGCCGGCGTCGAGCGCCGCGTCGACCACGGCGCGGGTCGCGTCGAGGTCGAGCCTGCGGCCGAAGTTGTTGCCGCCGAGGCCCAGAGCCGAGACGACGAGTCCCGAGTCCCCCAGCCGCCGGTAGGTCATTTCCGTCATCGCGCAACATCCCTTCTTCACGGAGCCCTCCGCGGAGAGCTCTCCTCACCGTATTTCGGCCCCTTCCGGCAGCGGACGCCGGACCGTCCGCGAGAGGATTCCGGGCATGACCTCCGTACGGCACGGCGTCCGGGCCATCCTGTTCGACGGTGACGACATCGTCCTTTTCCGCCGGGTACGACCGGAGCGCGAGCCGTACTGGGTCACGCCGGGCGGCGGGGTGGAGCCGTCCGACGCCTCACCGGAGGCAGCGCTGCGCCGCGAGCTCGACGAGGAGCTCGGGGCGACGGCGGGGCCTGCGCTGCACGTGTTCACCCTCGCAGAGCCCGGCCGTCTGAGCACGGTCTTCGCCTGCCGGCTCGTGTCGCTCGACCTGTCGCGCCGCAGCGGCCCCGAGTTCCTGGAGCCGGACATCGGCCTGCACGAGGTGCGGCGCGTACGCCCGGAGACGGCGCGTGGCCTGAACATGGTGCCGCCCGAACTGGGGGAGTTCATCTCCGCGAACGCCGCGGCCCTGCCCGCGCTGCTCGACGCCGCGACGTACGCCCCGGGCCGCTACCGGCCGGTCGTCGACGTGCATCTGGTGCTCACGGACGGCGGGAAGGTGCTGCTCGGCCGCCGTGAGGGCACCGGTTACGCCGACGGGGAGTGGCAGATCATGCCGTCCGGACACCTGGAGGAGGGGGAGTCCGTGGTGGACACCGCCGTCCGGGAGGCCCGCGAGGAGCTCGGCGTCGAGGTGGACGGCTGCGAGGTGGTGCACGTCATGCATCATCGCAACGCGGGCGGGACGGCCCGCATCGGCATGTTCCTCGTGGCGCGCTCGATCACCGGCACGCCGGTCAACGCCGAGCCGCACAAGTGCGCCGAACTGGGCTGGTTTCCGCTGGACCGGCTGCCCGAGCGGACCGTGCCGTACGCGCGGGCGGGCGTCGAGGCCGTGCGGCGGGCGCTCGCCGCGCCGCTCGATGCCGGGTCGCCGGTCTTCTCCCTGCACGGCTGGGAGGTCCCCGGCGGCGCCGATCTGGCGGCCGAGGCCGTGCGCGCCGGGTTCGAGGAGGTCACGGTCTGCCTGGTCGCCCGGGTCGACGGCGCGGTCCTCGTGCGGTCCGACGACGAGACCGACCGCCTGCCCGCCACCGTCGTCCGGCCGGGCGAGCCGGTGGAGGCGGCACTGGCGCGGCTCGGCTCGGTGGGCGAAGTGACCTTCGCCGGCGCGGACGACTACGTCTCGGCCCGGGGACGCGCCGGCCGCCGTCTCGCCTTCTCCGCCCGGCTGGCGGAGGCGCCCGAGGGCATGGTCCCGCTGCCGGCCGGGTCGCTCGGCCGCCTGCCGTACGCGGAGGGGGTATACGTCCGCCGCGCGTCGCCGGGGCTTTTGTACGGCTTGCCGGGCAGATAGCCTGTTCCGGGGTGTGCCGGGAAGTCTGGTCGGCGAAGGGTCCCCCATACCCGGGGGCCGTACCGGCGACCGGAAGGCTGACGTGAGCACACCCACACGCGGCGGGCAGGTGAGGTCATGCGTGCCCGGGATCTCGTAGTGCCGTTCCCCACCGTGGGACTCGACTCCCCCGTGGCCGAGGCCGCGCGCCTCATGGCCGAACGCGAACTGCCCGGGCTGATCGTGCTGGACGAGCGCGGCGCGCCGGTGTCGATCCTGCCGGGCACGCAGGTGCTGCGCCTGGCCGTGCCCGCGTACTGCCAGGACGACCCCGCACTGGCCCGGGTGATCGACGAGGCGCATGCCGACGCGTTCGTCCGCGCGCTGGGCGGCCGCACGGTCCGCCAGGCGCTGCCGGAACGCCCGCGCGAGCTTCCGGTGACCGACCCGGACGCCACGCTCCTGGAGGTCGGGGCGCTGATGGCGCGCACTCGCAGCCCTCTGGTCGCCGTGCTGGACGGCGGCCGCCTGCTGGGCGCGGTCACGCTCTCCGCGCTGCTCAAGCGGCTCACATGACGCTGACCGCTTGGGTGGCGGCGGCCGTCTTCGTCGCCACGTACGTCCTGATCGCCAGCGAGAAGGTCCACCGGGTCAAGGCCGCCCTGGGCGGCGCCGCGATCATGCTGCTGGTCCACGCGACCGCGGCCGGCTCCGCCTTCTTCTCGCAGGAGTCCGGCGTGGACTGGAACGTCGTCTTCCTGCTGCTGGGCATGATGATCATCGTCGGCGTGCTGCGGCAGACCGGCGTGTTCGAATACCTCGCCATCTGGGCCGCCAAGCGCGCCAGGGGCCGGCCGTTCCGGCTCATGGCGCTGCTCCTGGTGATCACGGCCCTGGCGTCGGCGCTGCTGGACAACGTCACGACCGTGCTGCTGATCGCGCCGGTCACGTTCCTCGTCTGCGAGCGCCTCGCGCTGCCGGTCGCGCCGTTCCTGATCGCCGAGGCGATGGCGTCCAACATCGGCGGCACGGCGACCCTCGTCGGCGACCCGCCGAACATCATCATCGCCTCCCGCGCCGGGCTGACCTTCAACGATTTCCTCGTCCACCTCGCGCCACTGGTGATCGTGCTGACGGCGGTCTTCATCGGGCTGTGCCGGCTGCTGTTCCGCAAGGCGTTCCGGTACGACCCCGAGCGGGCGGTCGAGATCATGCAGCTGGACGAGCGGGCGGCCATCCAGGACAAGGTCATGCTGGTGCAGAGCCTGTCCGTGCTCGGCGTGGTCATCGCGGCGTTCGTGCTGCATCCGGTGCTGCACTACGAGCCGTCGGTCGTGGCGCTGCTCGGGGCGGGACTGCTCGTGCTGGTCACCAAGATCACCACCGACGACGCCCTGCGCGAGGTGGAGTGGCCGACGCTGGTGTTCTTCGCCGGGCTGTTCGTGATGGTCGGCGCGCTCGTGGAGACCGGTGTCATCACCCGGGTCTCGCAGGCCGCGGCGGAGGCGACGGCCGGGCGGCTCGACGTGACCGCGATGGTCCTGCTCTGGGCGTCGGCCGGGCTGTCCGCGATCGTCGACAACATCCCCTACGTCGCCACCATGAGCCCCATCGTGGCCGATCTCGCGCAGCAGGTGCCCGGCGACCACGACGTCCTGTGGTGGGCGCTCGCCCTCGGCGCGGACCTCGGCGGCAACGCCACCGCCGTGGGCGCCTCCGCCAACGTCGTCATCCTCGGCATCGCCGAGCGCAACGGCGCGCGGATCAGCTTCTGGCAGTTCACCAAATACGGCCTGGTGGTCACCCTCGTCACGGTGGCCCTCTGCGTGCCGTACCTCTGGCTGCGCTACCTCCTCTAGACCGGTGGGCCCCTCGATAGGGGGCCCCCGACTTGACGCGGTAATACCATAGGGGGGTATGGTGTCGACGTCCCTGAGGAACGAGTTACCGGAGTGATGACCATGACCAGCGCCTACACCGTCACCGGCATGACCTGCGGCCACTGCGTCAGCTCGGTCAGCGAGGAGGTCGGCGCCGTCACCGGCGTCACCGACGTCACGGTGGACTTCGCCTCCGGGCTGCTGACGGTCGAGACCGACGGCAGGGCCGACGACGCGGCCATCGTGGCGGCCGTCCGCGAGGCCGGATACGACGTGGCGGGTGTCTCGTGAACACCCCGGCCCGGCTCGGCGCGTACGCCGCGGGCCTCGGCGTGATCTTCCTGGCGGCCCTGGGGGCGGGGACCGCGCTCGGCGCCGGCGAGCCCCCGCGCGCGGAGCCGCGGCCCGTCCACGGTCACCCGAAGCCCGCGGCCGCTCCCGCGCACACGGACGCCGGTCACGCGCACACCGACTCCGGTCACGCGCACACCGACGCCGAGGACGCCGCCACCACGGTGCCGGCGGGTCTGCAGATCTCCCAGGACGGCTACACGCTGGTCCCGCGGACCACGACGCTCCTGCCGGGCAAGGCCGCCGACTTCCGCTTCACCGTCACCGGGCCCGACGGCGCGCCGGTGACGCGTTACCAGGTGAAGCACGACAAGAAGCTGCACTTCATCGTGGTCTCCCGGGACCTCGGCGGCTTCTGGCACCTGCACCCGGAGGAGGCCGGCGACGGGGTCTGGACGGTCCGGCTCACTTTGCCGGCCGCCGGGACCTACCGCGCGTACGCCGACTTCGCGCCCGAGGGCGGGCCGGACCTGACGCTCGGCGCCGACCTGAACGTCCCGGGCGCCTTCGAGCCCCGGCCGCTGTCGGCGCCGGATCGTACGGCGCGGGTGGACGGATACACGGTCACGCTGGCGGGCGACCTCACGCCCGGCCGGGTGAGTAAGCTCGTGTTCACGGTGAGCAAGGACGGCACGCCGGTCGGCGACCTCGAACCCTACTTGGGCGCCTACGGGCACCTCGTCGCGATCCGCACGGGCGACCTGGCCTACCTGCACGTGCACCCCGAGGAGGGCGCGGCCGCGGCGGCCGGGGTGGCCTTCGCCGCGTCGGCGCCGAGCGGCGGCGACTACCGCCTGTTCCTCGACTTCAAGCACGAGGGAATCGTCCGCACGGCCGCCTTCACGGTTCACGCGGAAACGGCCGGGCACAGCCGTTGACGGCACGACGCGAGAAAGGAGTGGTGATGCCGGCGACAACCGGTGACCGGCCGACGGGCGCGGTCGAGCTTTCGATCGGCGGCATGACCTGCGCGTCGTGCGCCAACAGGATCGAGCGCAAGCTCAACAAGCTGGACGGTGTGACCGCGACGGTCAACTACGCCACGGAGAAGGCCAAGGTGACCTTCCCCACCGATCTGGACCCCCACCTGCTTGTGGCGGAGGTGGAGAAGGCCGGATACACGGCCAGGCTGCCCGAGCCGCCGAAACCGGAGCAGGCGCCCGGGGAACCGCAGGACGAGCTTGCTCCCCTGCGGACCCGCCTTCTGGTGTCCGTCGTGCTCGCCGTCCCGGTGATCGCGCTGGCGATGATCCCCGCCCTGCAGTT
>NZ_JBSGHN010000021.1:0-116384 GCF_053604425.1 Microbispora sp. NPDC004025
CTGGTCTCGACCGCCAACTCCGCCGACGAGATCGGCACCTCGAAGGTCAACGCCGACCTCGCCCTGCGCACCCCCGTCGACGTCGCCGCCGGCGAGTACCACTCCACCCTGACCCTTTCGCTGTTCAACCAGTCCTGAACCGGAGGCCTGGAAGGCCCTCCACCCGGGGTGCCCCGTGACGCGAGTCGCGGGGCACCCGCTTCCGTTCTCAGGCTCGCCCGCGGCGTCTGTCCGCGAAGCCGGGATACTCCCGGCGGAGTAGCCGTACGGCGGACGGAGCATGCCCGAGGTGCCTGTGGCCGGACGACGCGGCGCGGACGCGGCCCGGCCTAGCGTTGCGGCGTCACCATTTCCCTCGTGGAAGGGCCCGCATGGCCGCATCGCACACAGTGCCCGCCTCCGCCCACCCCTTGCATCAGGTTCGCCAGACCGGCTGGATCGCCGACGTCGCACTCGCCGCTCTCACCGTGGTCCTCTTCGTGACGGTCGCCCTCGCCACCGGAGTGCGACAGCCGTGGGACGGCGTCATCCCCGTCGCGCTGATCCTCGGCGCGCTTCTGCTGGTCCGGCGCCGATGGCCGATGACCGTGCTGCTGCTGTCGGTCGCCGCCGTCTTCGCCTATCACCTGGGGCATCCCTCACCCGCCGGATGGATCTGGCCCGTCGCGGCGGCGTACTTCACCGCGGCCACCGTCTGCCGCACACGCTGGGTGGTCGCCGTCGGCGTCGCCCAGCTCGTCTACTCCGCCGTCGACGCCCGGTGGATCATCGAGCGGAACGTCATCCGCTACTTCATCCACACCCTCGGCGAGGGGCTGTTGCTCGCGGCCCTCGTCGCCGCGGGGCTCGCCTACGCCGCGTCGCAGCGCCGGCGCGACCTGCTGCGCGAAGCCGAGTATCGCGCCCGCGCCGCGGAGGAGCGCCTGAGCGTCGCGCGCGAGGTGCACGACATCGTCGCCCACACCCTGGCCGTCGTCGGCGTCCACCTCAACGTCGCCGCCGACACCCTGCGGGAGGAACCGGCCGAGGCCGCCGCGGCGCTGAGCCTGGCCCAGGAGGTCAGGAACCGGGCGATGAAGGACCTCAACGCGCTCATCGCCGTCCTGCGGGAGGGCCCCGCCGGCACCGAGCCCCAGCCCGACGTGTCCGCGATCGGCGTGCTCGTCGCCGACGCCCGCGCCGCCGGGCTCGACGTCACCCTCCACGAACACGGCGATCTGTCCACGATCCCCGCGCCCGCCTCCGTCGCGGTCCACCGCATTGTGCAGGAGGCCCTCGCCAACACGCTCAGGCATTCGGGGGCGACCAGGGCCGAGGTGACGATCGGCCGCCACCCGCGAGCGATCACGGTCGAGGTCGCCGACGACGGCAAGGGCGACCCCTCCGGCGGCGGCGTCACCGAGGGGAACGGCCTCACCGGCATGCGCGAGCGAGTGCGCGCCCTCGGCGGGACGCTCACCGCGGGCCCGTCACCGCGGGGCTTCGCCGTGAAGGCCGAGATCCCTGTGGCAGGCTCACCGGAGTGACGATCAGCGTGCTCCTCGCCGACGACCAGGCACTCGTACGGGCGGGTTTCCGCAGCCTGCTGGCCCGCTCGCGGGACGTGGCCGTCGTCGGGGAGGCCGCCGACGGCGCCGAGGCCGTACGGCTGGCCGCGAGCCTCCGTCCCGACGTCGTCCTCATGGACATCCGCATGCCGGGGACGGACGGCATCACGGCCACCCGGAGCATCGTCACGGGCCAGGACTGCCGGGTCGTCATCCTCACCACCTTCGACACCGACGAGCACGTCTTCGCCGCGCTGCGGGCCGGAGCCAGCGGTTTCCTGACCAAGGACGTCGAACCGGCCGAGCTGCGCCGCGCGGTGACCGCCGTGGCCGCCGGCGACGCGCTGCTGTCCCCCGGGGTCACGCGCCGTGTCATCGAGCGGTTCGCCCGGCGGCAGGACCTCGCGCCCGACGCCGGGCAGCGGCTGGACGCCCTAACCACCCGCGAACTGGAGGTGGTGCGGCTCGTCGCGCTCGGCCTGTCCAACGGCGAGATCGCCGAGCGCCTCGTCATCAGCCCCCTGACCGCCAAGACCCACGTCGCCAGGGCCATCGCCAAGCTGGACGTCCGCGACCGGGTCCAGCTCGTCATCCTGGCCTACGAGAGCGGCCTGGTACGTCCCGGCGGCTGAGGTCTCATGGTCAGGCCGTTGTAAGGGCGGATTCGATGCCGCGGTGCCGGGCGGCGCCATGCGCGAAATCGGGCACTCCCGGCGTGCGGCCCTCGCGCATGTCGTCCAGGAACCGCTTGTAGGCGTGTGCGACGGCGTAGGCCGGCGCGTCGGCGTGGGGGTCCAGCCGCGGGACGCGGACGTAGGACTCCGGCACCGTCAGCGGCGCGAGCCCGGATGCGCCGCGCCCGCCTTCGAGGGTGACCGGGCTGAGCTGGAGATGGCCGACCGGGGCGGTGATGACGAGGTCGCCCTCGGTGCCGTTGATCTCCCAGCGGAAGTTGACGCCCCGGGACATGCCTCCGCGGTAGTGGAAGGTGGCCACCGCGCCGCCCGGCAGCCGTCCCGAGGCCACCACCTGGTCCGGGGCGGTCATGGGCACGGGCCGTCCGCTCTCGGTGTCCACGGCCGACGTACGCCGCGACGCCAGGTCGATCCGCAGATCCTCGGGCTCTCCCAGGACGGACGCGAGTCCGTCGAGGGTGTGCGCGAAGGGGATCGTCAGCAGCGTCATGCCGTTGGCGGCGTCGAGCACGTGGTGATCGCCTGGGCCTACGGTGGCGCCCCACGCGCCGCCCGAGCCGACGACCGTCGTGGACAGCACCTCCCCCACATAGCCGTCGGCCACGAGATCCCGCACGTAGGCGAGCGCCGGGTGCGACCGCGCCTGGAGCCCGACGACGGTCGGCACCGCGCGGCCGCGCGCCTCCCGCGCCATGTCCTCGGCCTCCGCGAGCCCGTTGCCGAGCGGCCACTCGCACAACACGCTCTTGCCGGCGCTCAGCGCCGTCCGCACCAGCTCCCGGTGGTGCGGCACCTTCACCGCCACGACCACGAGGTCCACCTCGTCGCAGGCGGCCAGGTCGGCCGCCGTTCCGAAGGTGCGCGACACTCCGTGCCTGTGTCCGGAGCGCTCCGCCGACTGTTTCGAACTCGTGCTCAGGGCCCTCAGCTCGTAACCCGGGACGGCGCGCAGGGCCGGCAGGTGTGAGCGAGCGGCCCAGCTTCCGTCCGCCCCGAGCCCGACGATCCCCACTCCGATCGGCTTCCCGGACCGGGCCTGCTCGGCGAGCGGTGACGTGGATGTGTTCATGATTCGCGACCTGTTCTTCCTGTGGATGGCGACTCGCTGTCCAGCAGAGCCATGAGGGGTGCGGCGTACCGGGTGCCGGCCACCGCGCCGGCCGGGACGGCCTCGTCGATCGCGCGCAGGTCCGCGTCGTTGAGGGCGACGCCGATCGCGGCCAGGGCCTCCTCGACGCGGTGCGGCCGGCGGGTGCCGAGGACGGCCACGATGGTGCCGCGCTCGCGGCTGCGGGCGACGACCCAGGCGGTGGCGAGTTGCGCCACGCTGATGCCATGCGCCTCGGCGAGCGGCCGCAGCCGCTCGACGAGGGCGAGGTTCGCGGCGAGATTGCCGGGATGGAAGCGCGGCAGCCAGCCGGCGCGGGGGTCACCGCCGGCGGGTTGCCGGTAGGCGCCGGTGAGCAGGCCGTGCGCGAGGACCCCGTAGGCGGTGACGCCGATCCCCAGCGCGCGGCAGGTGTCCAGGATGCCGTTGGTCTCGGGGGCACGGCTGAACAGGGAGTATTCGATCTGCACATCGCAGATCGGGTGCACGGCGTGGGCACGGCGGATGGTCTCCGGCCCCACCTCGGAGAGCCCGATGTGGCGCACGTATCCGGCCCGGACCAGCTCGGAGATCGCGCCGATCGTGTCCTCGATCGGAGTGGCGGGGTCGAGGCGGGCGGGTCGGTAGATGTCGACGTGGTCACTGCCCAGGCGGCGCAGGGAGTAGGCGAGCGCGTTCTTGACGTGGGCGGGCCGGCCCTCGATGCCGACGAAGGCTCCGTCGGGGCCGCGCAGACCGCCGAACTTGACGCTGAGGAGCACCTTGTCGCGATCGCCGGCGCGGAGGGCTCGGCGGATGAGGTCCTCGTTGTGGCCCATGCCGTAGAAGTCGGCGGTGTCGAGGAGGGTGACGCCGGCGTCGAGGGCCGTGTGGATCGTGGCGATGGCGTCGGCCTCGTCGGCGGGGGCGGTGTGGTCGGACATGCCGGCGCAGCCCAGGGCGAGAGGGGCGACCCGAGGGCCGCCGGTTCCAAGGGGTCGGGTGTGCATGGCGCCTCCTGTGGGGCGGGGGAGCATGGACGCCGCCGACAGGGCTGCCGTGAACACAGCCGTCTGTTAGCGTTGATATCTCAACATTAGGAAGAGGCGTGTTGATATGTCAACACAGATTGGTGAGACCGCCATGCCGGACGAGGCCGCGACCGGAGCCGCGCCGGACCCTGTCGACTTCTGGGCTGCCTTCAAGCGCGTCCACGAGGTCGTCCGCGCCCGCGTGATCGCGGACACCGCCGAGGCGGCGGGCCTGTCCGAGCCGGACCTGTCGATCCTCGTCAACCTCGGCAAGGCGGGAGGCGCCCTGCGCCAGAGCGAACTCGCCGCGTCGCTCGGCTGGGATCGCACCCGCGTCTCCCACCAGCTCACCCGCATGGGCACCCGCGGGCTCGTCACCCGCGAGCGCACCGGCGGCGTCATCGTCACCCTCACCGACGCCGGACGCGCCGCCATCGCCGCCGCACAGCCCGGCCTGGACGCCGCGGTGCGCCGCCACTTCACCGACAAGCTCTCCGCGCGGGAGATCGAGACTCTGGCCTCCGTTTTCGGCCGGTTCTAGGACCGGACCGCGAAGCGGTCGACGCCGCCGCGGAACCAGGCGGCCCTCGACTCCCGATCGGCGACTCCGGTGACGCCGCCAGTCAAGATCAATTCCTTGCATACTAAATTCAAGTATTGACCTAAGTATCGAAGGCGATCATTCTCTGGGTCAGGGCTCGCCCTGTTCACCCCCCGAAAAGGAATCGCCACCATGAGAAGACGCCCAACGATCCATTCCGCCCGCCGCGCCCTGACAGCCGTGATCGGCGGGCTGGTCCTGGTCGCGGCCTGCGTCGTGGCCGGCGCGGCCGTGTCCGGCCCGGCGAACGCCGCGCCCGTCCTGCTGTCGCAGGGCAAAGCCGCGACGGCCTCGTCCGTCGAGAACGCGTCCACCCCCGCAACCGCCGCCGTCGACGGGAACACCGGCACCCGCTGGTCCAGCGGATTCGGTGACCCGCAGTGGCTCCAGATCGACCTCGGGACCACCGCGACGCTGAGCCAGGTCACCCTCAACTGGGAGGCCGCCTACGCCAGGTCGTTCAAGATCCAGGTCTCGGCCGACGGTTCGGCCTGGACCGACGTCTACTCCACCACCACCGGCACCGGCGGCACGCAGACCCTCACCGTGACCGGCTCGGGCCGGTACGTCCGCCTCTACGGCACCGCCCGCGCCACCGCGTACGGCTACTCGCTGTGGGAGTTCCAGGTCTACGGCACCACGTCGAGCGGCGGGTGCGGCACGGCCGACGCCGCCCAGGGCAGGCCCGCGACGGCCTCGTCCGTCGAGAACGCCGGCACTCCCGCGTCCGCCGCCGTCGACGGGAACACCGGCACCCGCTGGTCCAGTGCGTTCGGCGACCCGCAGTGGCTCCAGGTGGACCTCGGTTCGGCCAGGACGGTCTGCAGGGTCGTGCTGAGCTGGGAGGCGGCCTACGCCACCGCGTTCAAGATCCAGGTGTCCGGCGACGCTTCCACCTGGACCGACCTCTACTCCACCACCACCGGAACCGGCGGCACCCAGACCCTCACCGTCACCGGCACCGGCCGGTACGTCCGCCTCTACGGCACCGCCCGCGCCACCGCGTACGGCTACTCGCTGTGGAGCTTCACCGTGAACACCACGGGCGGCTCGACCGATCCGACGACCGGCCCGACGACCCCGCCCGACGCCTTCTGGGGCGACACCTCGACCATCCCGGCGGCCAGGAACGTCGTCATGGTCAAGATCCTCAACCGGACCAACGGGCAGTATCCCGACTCGCAGGTCTACTGGAGCTACAACGGCCAGGTCCACTCGATCGCCGAGCAGCCCTACTTCGACATGCCGGCCAACACGGCGGGCCGGATGTACTTCTACCTCGGCTCCCCCAACAGCCAGTATTACGACTTCATCGAGTTCACCGTCGGTCCTTCGGTGTTCAACGGCAACACGACCCGGGTGGACGCGTTCGGCCTGAAGCTCGCGATGCGCCTGCACGCTCGCGACGGCTACGACGTGGCCGTCGGCGAGGACTACGCCACCTTCGCCGAGTCCCGCGCGGCGACGTTCCAGCGGTTCGCCGACGAGGTGCCCGCCGAGTTCAAGCCACTGGCCCAGGTGCAGGCGCCGTACCGCATCCCGGCGCCGGGCAGCGCCTCGATCTTCCAGCCCGGCGGGGCGTACGCGAACTACTTCACCGGCTACGCCGCCCAGCAGGGCGTGACGGCGACGACCTCGCAGGTCACCGGGTGCGCCGGGCCGCTCGCCGAGGCGCCGAAGATGTGCGCGGCGCTGAACCGGCACGTCGCCGGGCTGTCCGACGCCCAGCAGTCGGACGCGTCGAACTACTACAAGGCGGCTCCGGCGAACTACTACGCCAAGTTCTGGCACGACCACGCCATCGGCAAGCTCGCCTACGGCTTCCCCTACGACGACTACGCGGGCCACTCGTCCTTCATCTCGCACGGCGACCCGCAGTGGCTGCTGGTCGCGGTCGGCTGGTAACGCGGACAGGAGACGCCATGAAACACGCCCTTCCGCTACGGCGCGGACTCCTCCTCGTCCTGGCAGTGGCGCTCGCGCTGCTCGCGAGCGTCGTCGCCGGGCCGGCGTACGCCGCGCCCGTCCTGCTGTCGCAGGGCAAGGCCGCGACGGCCTCGTCCGTCGAGAACGCCGGCACTCCCGCGTCCGCCGCCGTCGACGGGAACACCGGCACCCGCTGGTCCAGTGCGTTCGGCGACCCGCAGTGGCTTCAGATCGACCTCGGAACCACCGCGACGCTGAGCCAGGTCGTCCTCAACTGGGAGGCCGCCTACGCCACCGCGTTCAAGATCCAGGTGTCCGGCGACGCCTCCACCTGGACCGACGTCTACTCCACCACGACCGGAACCGGCGGCACCCAGACCCTCACCGTCACCGGCACCGGCCGGTACGTGCGCCTCTACGGCACCGCCCGCGCCACCGGCTACGGCTATTCACTGTGGGAGTTCCAGGTCTACGGCACCACGTCGAGCGGCACCTGCGGCGGCACCGACGCGGCGCTGAACCGGCCCGCGACGGCGTCGTCCACCGAGAACGCCGGCACCCCCGCATCGGCGGCGGTGGACGGCGACCCCGGCACCCGCTGGTCCAGCGCCGCCGCCGATCCCCAGTGGCTCCAGGTGGACCTCGGCTCGGCCAGGACGATCTGCGCCGTCGTGCTGAGCTGGGAGGCGGCCTACGCCACCGCGTTCAAGATCCAGGTGTCCGGCGACGCCTCCACCTGGACCGACGTCTACTCCACCACGACCGGAACCGGCGGCACCCAGACCCTCACCGTCACCGGCACCGGCCGGTACGTCCGCCTCTACGGAACCGCCCGCGCCACCGCGTACGGCTACTCGCTGTGGGAGTTCGCGGTCCGCACGAGCGGCGGCGGCACCACCGACCCGCCGCCGACCGGCACGCCGATCTCGGCGTACAAGCAGGTGGCGGCCTCGTCCTGGGAGGGCGGCAACGCTCCGGCGGCGGCGCTCGACGGGCGTACGACGACCCGCTGGTCGAGCCAGTACTCCGACGACCAGTGGCTGCGGGTGGACCTCGGCGGCGCCGGGCACATCACCGGCGTCACGCTCAACTGGGAGTCGGCGTACGCCACCGGCTACCGGATCGAGGTGTCCGCCAACGGCACGTCGTGGACGCCGATCCACACCACGACCAGCGGCAGGGGCGGCGTCGAGAACCTGAACGTCACCGGCGACGGCCGCTACGTCCGCTTCGTCGGCACGGCCCGGGCCACCGGCTACGGCTACTCGCTGTGGGAGTTCCAGGTCTTCGGCACCGTGGACACGGCGGCCACGACCGCGCCCCTGCTGTCCCCGCCGACCAGGGCCCCGGCGACCACCGGCCAGTTCGCGCTGTCCGCCCCCGCCGACAAGGCCATGATCACCGACACGCGCAGGCCCGCGTTCTCCTGGGCGGCGGTCTCCGGAGCGGTGCGCTACGAGGTCTGGCTGAACGTCAGCCGCACCGACTACGACTTCACCGCCCCGGGCAACCTGATCGACCTCTACACCAAGGTCGCCGAGCCGACCGGCACGAGTTACACACCTGCCTGGGACATCCCCGACCGGTGGACGTACAAGTGGTTCGTCGTCGCGGTGAGCGGGTCGGGCGCGAGGACGACGTCGAACATCCGCGCCTTCAGCCTCTACCTGCCCGACGTCGAGCAGGTCGCCGACGGCGTGGCGGTCGTCAACGGCGCCCGCGACCTCAACAAGAACGGGACGATCGAGCCGTACGAGAACTGGCGGCTGCCCGTCGAAACCCGGGTCAGCGACCTGCTCGGCAGGATGACGCCGGAGGAGAAGGCGTACCAGATGTTCTACAACGCCCAGAGCTACCCGCTCTCGGGCTGGCACTTCGGGCCGGCGTTGCCGAACGACCTGCACGCCGTGCTGCTGAACGCGTCCGGGACCCGGCTCGGCATCCCGCCGGTCTCGGCCGGTGACACCATCGCCGGATACCAGACCACCTATCCGCTGCAGAGCGCGCTCGCGGCGGGCAAGGACTACGCGCTCGACTACAAGCTCGGCGACATGCAGCGCCGCGAGGAGCTGGAGGTCGGGGCGCGCGGCGTGCTCGGCCCGCTCGCCGAGGTCGGCACCAAGGTCCTGTATCCCCGCATCCAGGAGGGCAACGGCGAGAACGCCGACGTCGCCGCCGCCCAGGTCCGCGCGCTGGTGGCCGGGCTGCAGGGCGGCCCCGAGCTCAACCCCGCCTCCGTGCTGGCGACCGTCAAGCACTGGCCGGGCGAGGGCGCGGGCGGCGAGGCGGGGATCACCTACGACGCGGTGACGATCAAGTACCACATGATCCCGTTCAGGGCCGCGATGGAGGCCGGCGCCGTCAACATCATGCCGGGCTACGCCGGGAGCTCCTACCTCGACCCGGGCGGGTCGGGCGCGGGCGACAGCAAGCCGATCCTCGACTACCTGAGGAACAACCTCGGCTACACCGGCCTCATCACCACCGACTGGCTGCCGTCCTCGGTCTGGGTCAAGGCCGCGAACGCCGGCTCGGACGTGATGGGCGGCGCCGACCCCGGAGCCACCGGGTTCACGATGGCGACCTTCCTCGCCAATGTGCCGATGGCGCGGATCAACGACGCGGTGACCCGGATCCTGCGCCTGAAGTTCACGCTCGGCGTGTTCGAGCGCCCGTACGGCGACCCGGTGAACGGTCCCTACCGGTTCCACCAGCCGTCGTACGTCGCGCTCGCCAACCAGGCCGCCCGGCAGTCCGTCACGCTGCTCAAGAACAACGGCGTGCTGCCGCTGAAGCTCAAGGCGGGCGACAACGTCATCGTCGCCGGGCCGCGGGCCACCGACGGATCGGCCTGCTGCATCTGGACGAGCTTCTTCCACCAGGAGTACGGCTCGCAGACCCTGCTGGAGGCGGTCAGGGCGCGGGCGGCCACGACGGGCGTCAACGTCAACCAGGACACCGGTCCCTCACCCAAGCTCGCGATCGTGGCCGTCGGCGAGCCGACCTACACCCACGCCACCGCCTGGGTGAAGGAGCAGCCGCAGCTGCCCGCCGACCAGCTGGCCGTCATCCAGAACTTCAAGAACCAGGGCATTCCGGTGGTCGTCGTGCTCACCCTCCCCCGGCCCATCGTCATCAGCGAGTGGAACGGCCTGGCCGACGCCATCGTGGTGACGTACCGGGGCGGTGAGGAGGTCGGACCGGCCACGGCGAGCCTCCTGTTCGGCGACTACACACCGCGCGGTCGCCTGCCGTGGCAGCTGCCGCGCGGTCTCGACCAGGTCCTCAGACCGGGAGGCGGCGACGTGCTCGCCGACGCCGTCGAGGACTGGAACATTCCCTACGACCTGGGCGCCACCGCCGCCCAGCGGTCGGAGATCCGGGCCCGCATCGACGCGGGCCAGACCGTCCCCACCACCTACGGCAACCCCCTCTACCCGTACGGCGCCGGCCTGCAGGGCTGGTCGTGACGCCGGCCTCACACTGAGGTCGGCAGCGGCCCGCCGTGCCAGGCCATCGCGTCGCCGAAGGCGGCGAGGAGATCCACCTCGCCGCCTTCGGCCTCGGCGTAGGCGCGGTGCAGGTTGAGCACCAGGCGCTCGGCGTCCGCCCATCCGGCGAACTCGCCCAGGCCGGCCGCCCGCGCGGCGGCCAGCGGGGTGAGCCCGTTCTCCCGTCCCGTCCGGGCGACGTCGAGGACGAAGCGGTAGTACCGCTCGTGCGCCGCCAGCACCTCCGGCAGCTCAGCGGCGGTGGCGAGCGGCCCGTGTCCCGGCACGACGTGCTCGGGTTCGAAGGCGGCCAGCCAGTCCAGCGACCGCAACGCTCCCTCGACCGACCCCATCAGCACCAGCGGGGTGAGCCCGTTGAACAGCAGGTCCCCCGCGAACAGCACGCGTTCGCCCGGAAGCCACGCCACCACGTCCCCTGAGGTGTGAGCGGCGTGGCCGGGGTGCCGCAACTCGACGCGGCGCGCCCCCAGATGGACGGTCAGCCCGGAGGTGAACACCACCGACGGCGGGCGGCGCCTCACGTGTCCCCAGTCGGGCACCGGCGTCCATATCGGCGGACACCCGTCGATGAGCGGATCGGCCAGCAACGCCTCTCTCATCGCCGTGTGCCCGAAGACGACCGTGTCGTGCGGTAGCAGGCTGTTGCCGTAGCAGTGGTCCCCGTGCTGGTGGGTGTTCACCGCCATCCGGACCGGGGCGTCGCCGGTCGCCGCGGCGACCGCGCCGAGGAACCGCCGGGTGCGTGTCTCGGTCGCGCAGGTGTCGACGATCAGGAGGCCATCGTCGCCTGCCACGGCTCCCGCGTTGTTCAGCCACCAGGTGCCGTCCGGCTGCACCCACGCGAAGACCCCCCGCTCCACCTCGTGCAACCGTGCTTCGCCGGTCCGCTCCACCACGCTCACGATTCCTCCCTCGTCCGGGGCCTGCCCACGGACCCTACCGACGAGGCGGCCGAAGCCGGGCTCGATGACGGGATGAGCACGCGCATACGCGGCCTCCGGGTCGAATTCCACTCTTCCGCGATTTCGAAATTGGTGCGAAATGTTTTCTCCTCGACAATGCCGATCACCGTCTTGACAATGCCGGTCACGGTCGGTACTGCTCGACCCGAAAGGCATGCGGACTTTTCTGCGCTCAGACCGTGAGCACGATCTTGCCGACGTGAACGCCGGATTCCATGTGCCGGTGGGCCCGCGCGACCTCCTCCAGCGGGAACAGGCGATCCACCACCGGGCGGAAGACGCCCGCACGCAGGCCCGAGGCCACGAAGGCGACCGCGCGGCGCAGCCGCTCGGGGTCCTTGGTGATCTCCAGCACCGTGAACGTACGCATGTTGAGCGCGGGCATGCCCAGGTCGAATCCCGGATAGGGCGTCGGCTGCCCGCTCTGCGCCCCCCACAGGAGCAACGTCCCGCCGGGCGCGACGACCCTGGCGAGCTCGGTCACTCCCGGTCCGGCGACGGCGTCGAACACGTGCCCGGCACCCCTGCCCTCGGTCAGCTCCAGCACGCGCCCCGCGACGTCCTCCTCGTCGGAGACGACGACCTCGGCCGCACCCTCCTCGATCAGCCGCCGCCTCTTGGCACGGGTGCGGGTGACGGCGATCGGGGTGGCGCCGACGCGGCCTGCCGTGTGGATCGCGGCCAGGCCGACGCTGCTGGACGCCGCGGTGATCACCACTGCGTCGCCCGCCCGTATCCCGGCCACCTCCACCATCGCGCCGTAAGCCGTGAGGTAGGGCATCCACACCGCCGCGCCGGACACCGCGTCCAATCCGTCCGGACGGGACAGCAGCGCGGACGCCGGCACGATCGCCCGCTCGGCGTACACGCCGTAGTCGTTCTGCGAGAAGAAGCCCGGCAGGACGCTGACCGGCCGGCCCTCCGCGAACCCGGACACATCCGGGCCCACCGCCTCCACGACACCGGCGGCCTCGGTGCCGAGCCTCGCGGGCAGGTTCTTGACCGGCTCGATGTACCGGCCGCTCCGGAACAGGATCTCGGCCCTGTTGACGCCGATCGCCTCGACCCGGATCCGCACCTCGCCCGGCCCCGGCTCGCCGGGCTCCAGGTCGTCCAGCCGCAGCACCTCTGGGCCGCCGATCTCGTGGAACCGCACCGTCTTCGACATGTCGTCCTCCGCTCGTCGTGATCGCGGACCACTGTGCGGCAGAAGTACGACCATTGTCAAACTTCGATGAACTTCGTACTATTGGCCCCGTGGGACGCACGCCGCCGCACCCAGAGGTGTCACAGTTCAATCTCCAGCAGGTGCTGGAGGCCCTTGTCGACCCGGTGCGCCGCAGCATCGTCGCGCAGCTCGACGCCTCCGAGGTGGACATCCCCTGCGGCGGCTTCGACATCCCGGTCAGCAAGTCCACCGCCACCCACCACTTCACCGTGCTGCGCGAGGCGGGCCTGATCCGGCAGTACTACGTGGGGACCTCACGGATGAACTCCCTGCGCCGCGCCGACATGGACGAGGCGTTCCCCGGCCTGCTCCACGCGGTCACCCGTCGTACGGAGAGAAAGGCCTCGCGCCCCGCGACGCTCACCGGGTGAAAGTTTCACCAAAGCGCGCCCTTCCCTGAACGCGCTCGGCCTTTCTTGACAATGGCGCATCACTCGCCGATATAGGCCGATCAGGGAGATCCTTTCATTTCCGGCAGGACGGCGTACCAGACGTTCATTGACGCGCCACCGGTTATTCACCTATTGTTCCGCACGGGTTGTCGAAAGTTTCTATCGATGCTCGAAACTTTCGAAACCCTCCGGACCCCTGCGAGGAAGCGGGTGGTGCCCTGCCCGTCCCGGCTGCGAATCAGGAGGAACGACCGTGCTGTCCCAGCTCGTTCTGTTCGCGATCGACATCTGCGCAGTGGTGTTGCTCGTCTTCGGGCTCTATTTCCCCCGGCACCGCCGACGCGACCTGGTCGTGTCCTTCCTCGGGGTCAACATCGGCGTCCTCGCTGTGGCGAGTGCGTTGAACGCCACCGACACGGGCGCCGGGCTCGGGCTGGGGATGGCGTTGTTCGGCGTGCTGTCCATCATCCGTCTGCGCTCGACCGAGCTCGACCAGCACGAGGTCGCGTACTACTTCTCCGCCCTCGCCCTGGGGATCCTCGGCGCCCTGAGCACCACCTCGGTGTGGCTCAGCGGCGGCCTGATGGCGCTCATCCTCGTGGTGATGTTCCTCGGCGACCACCGGCGGCTGTTCCGGCACTACCGGCACCAGATCCTGGTGCTCGACTCGGCCTTCACCGACCACGTCGCGCTCGTCGCGCACCTGGAACAACTGCTCGACGCCCGGGTGCACGCCGTCACCGTCCAACGGCTCGACCTGGTCAACGAGACCACCGTGGTCGACGTCCGCTACGCGCGGACCGACCGCGCGCTGATCACCGAATCCGGCGCACCCGCACCCGCCGGAGCGCGCCGATGACCACGACACCCATCGGTGCGGTCCTGGCGCGGCTGGCTCCTGTCGGGCTCGCCGAGCTCGTCGACCGGGCCGCGCTGCAGACCCGGGTGGACCGCAAGTATCTGGTTCCGGCGGAGTCCCTGCCCCTTCTGCTGGAACGGCTCGTGCCGTACGCCCAGGTGCTGGACATCGACGGCGAACGCGGCTTCCGCTACCGGTCGGTGTATTTCGACACCCCGCAACTGGTCAGCTACCACCGCGCGGCGCAGCGCAGGCGGCGGCGTTTCAAGGTGCGCACCCGCACCTATCTCGACTCCGCCCAGTGCTGGCTGGAAGTCAAGATCAACGGTGCGCGGGGAAGCATCACCAAGCACCGGCTGCCCTATCACCCCGGGGACTGCGACACCGTGGACCCGGGGCGCGACTTCGTCGACGGGGCGCTCGCCCGCGAGTCGATCGGTCCCGCCGCCGGGAGCCGCCTCGACCCGATCCTGGTGACCGAGTACCGCCGCGCCACCCTGCTGCTGCCGGACACCGCCAGCCGGGTCACCGTCGACACCGCACTGGCCTGGCGGCACGGCGACGCCACGCTGTGGCTGCCCGGCCTGGCCGTGGTCGAGACCAAGACCGCCTCGGCCGCCACGCTGGTCGACCGCATGCTGTGGCGTGCGGGCATGAGACCCGCCCGCATCTCCAAGTACGCCACCGGCCTGGCCGCCCTCCGCCCCGACCTGCCCGACGGGCCGTGGCGGCGGACGCTGCGCCGCCACTTCCACGGCGCGGCGTCGCCGGTCGGTCCCACACTCTCCCCCCTCCCCGAACAGGAGGCATCGTGCGTCTGACCCTCCGCAGCACCGGCGCGGCCGCCGCCCGCCGCGTCACGAGGGCCGCGGTCGCCGCCGTGGTCCTCGCGGGACTGCTCAACGCGTACCCGTCGCCGGCCGGCGCCGAATCGGCGTCCGGCGCCCGGCCGGCCGGACGCGTCGCGAGCGCCGCCACATCCGCCGCCACGTCGGCAGCCGCGTCCGCCGCGGCGGACGACCTGACAGGCGACATCGTCTTCTCCGTGCCGAGCGGCACCTTCCAAGGCCAGGTGTCGGTGTCGCTGAGCACCACGGTCAGCGGCGCGCAGATCCGCTACACCACCGACGGAACGCCGCCCACCGCGCAGTCGGCGCTCTATCAGGGCACACCGGTGCAGTTCACTCGCACGACCCAGTTGCGGGCACAGGCATTCGCCGGCGGCGCGGCGTCCGGCAGGCCCGGCACGGCCATGTACGTCGCCCGCAACACCACCACGGCCCACGACCTGCCGGTGGTCCTGATCGACTCGTACGGCAAGGGCAAGCCCGGCCGGGATTACCTCGACGCCGCCACCATGATCTTCGAGCCGGGCGGCGGAGCGACGACGTCGCTGGCCGCGGCCCCGGCGGTCGCCACCCGCTCCGGATTCCACCTGCGGGGCCAGTCGTCGGCCAGCTTCGAGAAGGCGCCGTACCGCCTCGAGTTCCGGGACAACGACAACGACGACGCCGACTACCCGGTGCTGGGGATGCCCGCCGACTCCGACTGGGTGCTGCGCGGGCCGTTCCCCGACAAGTCGCTGATCCGTGAAGCCCTGGTCTACGACCTCGGCAAGGAGATGGGGCTGAAGGTTCCCCGGTACCGGTTCGTGGAGCTCTACGTGAACGGCGACACGGGTCCGGTGGGCTCCGACGACTACATGGGCGTCTACCTGCTCACCGAGACGATCAAGAACAGCAAGAACCGTCTCGACCTGAAGAAGCTGGACGAGGACGACACGAGCCTGCCGAAGATCACGGGCGGGTACATCTTCAAGTTCGAGTGGATGGCCGCGGAGGAGCCGACGCTGCCGTGCACCGGGGCGGCGGCCACCTGCTGGACCTACCTCGAAGTGGCCGACCCCTCGCCGCTGCAGCCGCAGCAGAAGGAATGGCTGCGGGGCCACATCCAGGAATTCCACAACGTGCTGCACTCGCAGAACTTCGCCGACCCGAACACGGGCTACCGGGCGTACATCGACGTGAACTCCTTCATCGACCAGCTCATCGTCTACGAGCTGAGCCGGAACATGGACGCCAACTATCGCAGCGCGTACTTCTACAAGGACCGCGACACCAAGATCTTCGCGGGCCCGCTGTGGGACTACGACCTCACCTTCGGCGTGGGCGGGTTCTTCCAGAACGACCAGGCCGCGGGCTGGCAGTACCAGCAGACCCGGCAGCCGGTCGCCAACGACTGGTTCACCCAGCTCATGCGGGATCCCGCCTTCGTCGACCAGGTCAAGTCGCGCTGGCAGACGCTGCGCCGCGGCCTGCTGTCCGACTCGGCCCTGCAGAGCAGGATGGATGCCCTCTCCGCGCCGCTGGCGAACGCGGCGCAGCGCAACTTCCAGCGCTGGCCGAACCTGACGACGCGGACCATCGGCTTCTTCAACACGCCGACCGCCTCCACCTGGCAGGGGCAGGTGCAGTACCTGCGCGACTGGACGCTGCGCCGCGCCGCGTGGCTGGACTCGACGGCGGGGTGGGGCGGCCCGGTCACCTCGCCCAGCCCGAGTCCCTCGCCGAGCCCCTCTCCCAGCGTGTCGCCGA
The DNA here is from genome assembly GCF_053604425.1 of Microbispora sp. NPDC004025. Lineage (NCBI taxonomy): Bacteria > Bacillati > Actinomycetota > Actinomycetes > Streptosporangiales > Streptosporangiaceae > Microbispora > Microbispora sp. NPDC004025. Next base: position 16,435 of record NZ_JBSGHN010000021.1, read on the forward strand.
GCCCGTCGCCGAGCGCCAGTCCGAGTCGCTCGCCGAGCCCGTCGCCCAGCCCGTCGCCGTCCGGCGGGACGACCGGCGCGTGCTCGGCGACGGTGCGGGTGGTGAACTCCTGGGCCGGCGGGTTCCAGGGTGAGGTCACGGTGCGCGCGGGCAACGCGGCGATCAACGGCTGGACCGTGAAGTGGACCTGGCCCGGTGGGCAGACCATCACCCAGCTGTGGGGAGGCCTGAACTCCGGCTCCGGCTCGGCCGTGACGGTGCGCAACGAGACGTGGAACGGCTCGGTCGCGGCCAACGGGAGCACGACCTTCGGCTTCATCGGCAACGGTTCGTCGGCGACCCCGGCGGCCACCTGCACCAGCCCCTGACGAGCGACGCGGCCACCCGCATCAGCCCCTGACGGGGGACCTCGAGGTCCCGTTCCGGCCATCGGCCCGGACGGGACCTCGGCACGATCGCGGGACGTTTCAGCCGCCTCCGACGCACCGGGACACCAGCGCCGACATCACGGCGGGCGGCAGTGACGGATTGGCCGCGGCCGCCTCCCCCACCGCCCGGTCGTCGTCGGCGAGCAGCTCGACGACGAGCCGCGGCGGCAGGGCCGGGTGACCCGCGGCGACGGGCCTGGCCCGCGGTTCCCGCAGGCAGGCCGACAGCGCCCGGGCCGTCGCGCTGGGGTGTAGCGCCACCTCGCGCAACGCCTTCCGCGCCGACGGATCGTGCCGGACCAGGTCCTCCAGCAGTTCCGGCGAGGCGTCCGGATTCCTCGCCACCCTGGCGACGACCTGCATGCCGTGCCGGTCGACCATCGCACGCAGCCGGCTCTCGGACAGGCCCGGATGCGGCGCGACAGACTTGGCGACCTTGGCGTCGGGGTCGGCGGCGAGCACGTCGCGGATCGAGGGCGGCAGATCGCGCCGTTCGGCCGGCAACATCCGCACGGCCGGGCTCGGCGAGGCGGCCAGCTCCTCCACCTCCGCCCGCGAGGCGGAGGCGATCCGCGGCAGCAGGGTGGGACCGATCCTGACGGCTCCGGCCAGACGGGTGAGCACCTCCAGCGGCACGCGCGGGTTGTGGGCGAGCCTGCGCCGCACGTCGTGACCGGCGTCTTCGGCCAGCCGGTGGAGCAGGGTCTCGCCGATCGAGGGATTCTCCGCGAGAGTGCCGCGGATGCCCGCCTCCGGGCTGCCGGCGAGGCGTTCGTACACCTCAGGCGGCAGGTCGGTGCGCCCGGCCAGCTCCCATCGCAGCCACGTCGAGGGATGATCGGCGAAGCCGGCCACGGCCGCGGCAGGAGTGGCCGGGTTTCCCAGCGCCTGCTGCCGCGTGGCATGGACCGTGGACTCGTGGGAGCCGTCACAGGAGGCATCGGGCGGGAGCTCGCAGCCGGGTTCCCGGCAGTCCGGGTCGTGGACGAACGGCGTCCGCTTCCGGTCGCAGACCAGGCACCGCCGGGCCGGGGAGACGCCGTCGCCGGTGAGCAGCGCGGCCAGCACCTCCGGCGGTGCCGCCTCGTTGGCGGCCACCGCGCGACGGACCTCGGCATGCGGGTGCTCCGCGAGCCGCGCCGCCACGTCCGCCGTCGTCCACAGCGCGAGCTCCGCGACGACCCCTATGTCGGCGTCCGCCGCGAGAGCCTCCGCCACGTCGGCCGGAAGACCGGGGCAGGCGGCCAGCCGCTCCCGGCGGCCGGGGTCCGGATCCGCCGCGAACAGGCGTGCCCACTCCGGACGGCCGGCTCCCACGGCGAGCAGGGCGAGCGCGGCGGACGGCTGCGCCACCGGATCGAGGTCACCGGCCGTCAGCAGGCCCCGCTCCGCGAGCTCCACGGCGCTGTCCTCGTCACGCGCGACCAGCGCCGCCGCCTGCTCGCGGGTCAGGTCCGCGCGCTCGGCCAGTCTGGCGGCGACGATCTCGTCCGCGGTCCTGACCAGCCGGTCCAGCAGATCGGACGGCAGGGCCGGATTGACCGCGAGGCCGTACAGGACATGGTCCACGGGGACATACTGCCCTGACCGTGATCACTCCGGCGTGGTCTCCCTCGACACCGCCGAGAAGCCTCGGCACGCCTATCCGTGCCGCGGCCGTCGCCGCGGGCACAGCGTCACGCGTTCAGCTCTCCCCGGTGCCGACGTAGATCACCGCGTGCTTCACGGCGACGGGCGTCCACGGCACGATGACCACGGCGCCGTCGCGTTCGAAGACCCGCGCGTCCTCCCCGTCGGTGCCGTACTTCTGCGGCAACTCCGCCACCTCCGCCGCCTTGCCGGTGGCCGCGTCCAGGCGCACGAGCCGGGGAGGCAGATCGCGCCGGTCGCCGACTTCCAGGGCGAGCAGGCCGTGGTCGTCGGCGCGGACGAGAGTCAGCATCGTGGGCTTGGTGCCGGACGACTGCCACACCTGCCTGCCGGTCTTGAGGTCGAAGGCGAGCGCCTTGTCGCTCGACCGCGCCGCGCCCTTCACGTTCTCCGGGAAGGTCATGAGGTAGAGACGGTCGCCGTGCACGGCATAGCGGCGCTGCTCGAACATCCCGTTCACGAACGCCACGTTGTTCATCGCGAGCATGTCCACCTTGCCGGTCGTGAACTCGCTGACCTTGCCGCCCCGGTCGTCGAGGACGGTGAAGGTGTTCTTGTCGCCGTCCTCCTGACTGACGATCAGCGGGTCGGCCGACAGCATCGTGCTCATCAGGCGCAGCTCACCCATCTTGTACTGCCACCCGGCCTTGCCGGTCTTCGGGTCGAGCGCCTGCACGACGCCGCCGGAGCCCTGGAAGGCGCAGTCGAGGAGCAGCGCCACACGGGTCGCCGCCGCGTTCACGTCCTTGATGTGGCAGCCGTCGGGCAACTGGTAGGTCCACTGCTTGCCGCCGTCGGACAGGCGGTAGCCGGACAGGACGCGGTTGGCGTACACCACGGCGATGTCGCCCGCGCTCATGATCTGCGGCACGACGAGCAGGTTGGCCAGCCGGGACTTCTCCGCCGGAATCCTGACCTTCCAACTGATCTTGCCTGTCGCGGTGTCGATGCCGGCCAGGTGGTCGCACAGCTGGTCGCTACCGTACGCCACGGCGCCCTTGCCGCCGGCCAGGTCGGGAGTGGCGCCGCAGAGCTGGTCGCCGGGCGAGGGCGTGCCCCAGGCGCGCTTGCCCGAGGCCAGCTCGTAGGCGAGCACCCCGTCCCGCTGCACCCGCATCACCGTCTTGTCGCTGAGCCAGCTCGCGAACGCGAGCCCCTGGGTGAAGTCCATGCTGTCGGCGTTCGCGAGCGGGACGGACCACTCCTTCTCTCCGCCGCCGGGTCCGGTGCCGGAACCTCCGCCCGCGACGAACCAGGCGGTGCCCGCGCCCACCGCGAGCAGCACCACCAGCCCGAGCGCGACGAACAGCAGCGTTCTGCCTCTGCCTCCGGGCGCCTGCGGCTGTGGCGGGGAGCCTTGGGCGGGATGTGCCGGAGCGGCGTAACCCTGCTGGCCGGCGTAACCCTGCTGGCCGGCGTAGCCCTGGCCTGGGTAGCCCCACTGCTGACCGGCGTAGCCCTGCTGATCCGGGTGCCAGGTCGCCTGACCCTGCCCGGGCGGAACGGGGGCCGGAGCGGCCTGGCCCGGCTGCTGCTGTTCCCAGGGCTGCGGGTAGGGCGAACCGGGATACCCCTGCCCCGGCTGACCCTGAGCTGACTGGCCCGGCCCCGGATACCCCTGACCCGGCTGGACCTGACCCGGTTGCCCGTACGGTGCCGAGGCGCCGGGGGCGCCCGGGCCCCAGGTCGCGGCCTGGCCGGGCGGGCCGTGACCAGGAGGGCTTTGCGGGCCCGGCCCGGGCTGAGTCGGCGGGACGGGCGCACCCCACTGCCCCTGACCACCAGGCTGACCGTACGCCTGCTGGCCATAGGCCGGCTGGCCGGACGCCTGCTGATCGGGCGCGGGCTGCCCATACGCCTGCTGGCCATAGGCCGGCTGACCGTGCCCCGGCTGGCCGGGCGCGGCCTGACCGTACGCCTGCTGCCCATACCCTGCTTGGCCTGGCGCAGGCTGACCATACGCAGGCTGGCCGTAGGCCGGCTGACCATACCCTGGTTGGCCGGCCCCGACCTGCCCGTACGCCTGCTGGCCGTACGCAGGCTGGCCGTACGCCTGGCCGGGCGCGGGCTGGCCGGGCGCGGGCTGGCCCCACCCCCCTGCGTCACCCGGCTGTCCCTGGCCCGGGTTCGGCTGCTCCTGTCCGGTGGGATACGGCGAGGGCGCGTTGGAGCCGATGTACGGGTCCCCGGCGTGCTGGTCCGTCATGTCTCTCCCCGATCACGCGAGCTGGGAGCGGACGTAGCCCGCCCACTGCCGCTCGAAGCCCGCCTTCGTCACCCCGAGCGCCTGGAACAGGGCGGCCTCGCTGTCATCGCCGGACGCTCTGTAGGCCGCGACCACGCCCTCGACCAGCTTCCGCTCGCCGTACTTCTCGGCGATGAACCGCATGGCCAGATGCCCCATGAGGTAGTTGGTGTTCGTCATCCCCTTGAAGTCCCAAAGAGCGTTGGTCGGCAGCGTGCCCTCGAAGGGCATGGCGAGCCGCCCCTGCAGGTAGGCGCGGCCCTCCGGGGATCGCCGGTTCTCCCTGATCGGCCGGTCGCGGCCGGCCATGTACTCGGCGAAGCCCTCGACGATCCATTTCGACCTGCCGAGGAAGCTGAACTCCGCACTGTCGAGCCCGGCGATCAGCGAGTGCGCCAGCTCGTGCTCGGAGATCTCCAGGATGCCCTGCTCGTCCTTGAAGAACGCGGTGGTCGTGTCCATCACGACGCGGGTGCCGCCGACCTTCACCGTGTCGTCTCCGACCCCCCAGCTCGGCATCCCGATCGAGATGCCGGCCTCCTCCGCCTTGGCCGTACGGAACAGCCTGCCGAGCTGGGCCTGTCCCTCGACCAGCGCCACCACGAACCCGGTCGGCACGGCGGCGTTCGGATCGCCGTTCTTCCGCCAGAACGCGAGGTCGCCCGCGGCGGCGGCGGAGACCGTCGGCGCGACGCGCCGGGCCAGGGCGGCGTCCTGCGGCCTGGCGAGGACGAGGTTGCTCCCCGCCTTGACCACCGCGATGTCCGGCCAGATGTCCCACGGCCCCGGGTAGTACATGGTCTTCGACTCCTCGCCGCTGATCGTCGGCGGCGCGCCTGCCACCTTCGTCACGACGAGAGGCGCGTCCGGTGACGCCTTCTCGATGGTCCAGCGGTACCACTCGGCGACCGGACGCAGATCGATCCCGGTGAAGCGGTGGACGAACGCGACGTCCTGCGTGAACTTCACGCCCCGCCCGAAGCTGTCCTCGGCCCGGCCCTGGCGGCGCAGCACCTGATAGGACTTCTCGGCCAGCGGCATCTTGCGCAGGTTGGCGAAGACCCTCGCCTGACCGCGGACCAGAGCGGCGTTCCGCTTGTCGAAAATCGAGGTGAACGCCTTGGCGTCACCCGAGGCCAGCGCCTTGCTGTGCCCTTCGACCAGCTTGGCGATCTCCTCGTCCTTCACGACGACCGTGTTCGGGTCGGTGACGCCGTCACCCGTGGCATCGCCACCGGAGTCTCCGCCCCGCAGGACCAGGCCCACCCCCGCACCCACGGCGACGACGAGGACGAGAGACACGACGCCGAGCGTCACCCACAACCCGGTCTTACGTACGGGCGGAGGAGGAGGCGGAGGGGGTGACTGCCATTGCTGTGGTGGAGGACCGTACCCCCATTGCGGCTGAGGGGGAGGTGGAGTCTGCCACTGCGGCGGCTGAGGCGGATGCTGCTGCTGATAACCGGGCCCCGTCGTCACTTCTGCCCCGTAATGATCAAGTTACCGAAAGGCGTAAATCGTACCAGTGGTCAAGAAGCGCCCACGGGCGCTTCCCCGAACGCGCCATGGACACTTCGACATGGCGTTTGACCAGGCGATTTGTCGCCTCCCAGCCGAATGCGCGGGGCCTTCACAGGGTCCCCCGCCATTAGCGCGAACCGCCGGGTGCGGTACGCACCGAGGGTGGAACGATCCATTCTTATTGCGGCCGCCATATCGAATTGAACCGGTGATCACCTGAAGCCGAGAGTGTTCTTCGGGGTCGCGGAGCAGGACCGACCCGCTCAACGGCGGAACCCTCCGCACTGCGGCGGATGAACCGCGACGCCGCCGCCGACCGCCGATTCCCGATCCCCGGGCGAAGCGTCCCATTCGCACCGGAGCGAGACCGAGTAGGTTACGCCCATGGCTTTCCGGCTCACTCCTGGCGCATCGGGGGCCATCCGTCGTTTCGCGGGGTGGGTCGCCCGGGGCTCGGTCGGCCATCCCCTGCTCGACGGAATCGACTACTGGACCGAGTTGCGGGACTCGCCCTCCCAGATGGAAACCTGCTTCGCCATCTTCGCCAACGTCCTCGAACTCGACGACCGGGGAGAGCCCGTCAACGAGAAGTACGCCGAGCGCCGTGCCGCCACCTGGCTCTATCTGTACTGCACCGGAGAGCTTCCTCCCGGAGAGCCGGACCTTGAGCCGTGGGAGTGCGCGCTCCACTGACCCGGCATGACCGATACCGCTGACATGCGGGCGGTGGGATCGGCACGTCGACGCCGGCCGCGCCGGCCATAGGCAACCTGGTCACGAGTGCGCCGCCCGTAGCCCCGGCCGTACGGGGCGACCGGCCAGTGGACGGAGCTCGGCGCTCGCCGAAGTCGCTCACCATGCCTGCCCCACCTCCCGATGACCGCCTGCCTCGGTCTGGACGAATCCACGATGTCCGGCCTCGTCGACCGCACCCGGCGCCGGGGCTGCTAACGCGCGGCGAGAACCCCGATGACGGCCGGGTCGTCGATGTGTACGCAACCCCTGCCGGGCTCGAACTGGCCAAGCGGACGGAGGACGGCATGTGTCCCCCGCGCGAGCTACCGGCGAATGTCCACTGAGCGGTGACGATCTCGGACCGTCCGATCCGTAGCGTTACGACGCAGCCACGGCGCTCCGTCGCTTTCCCGCCGCACCGCCGTGCGCGTGACTTCGTCATCGACTCCCTCACTGGAGGATTTCATGCTTGGCAGAATCAGGACATCCGCTGTGGCGGCGCTGTGCTGCACCGTGCTCGCTGTAGGGGTCGCCGGCTGCGGCGGCGACGCGCTGGAGAAATGGGACCCCTTGGCCTCCGCCACACGGACGCCCGACGCCACCCCGATCTCCGGGACAGAGAAGATCGATGTCGCGGGCCGGTCGGTGAACGTGTCCTGTTCGGGCGACCCGGAGAAGGGCAGGCCGGTCGTCATCCTGATGCACGGGGCGGGCGATGGGCTGGACAAGCTGGCCGACATCCAGAAGACGCTGAGCAAGCGGAACCGGGTCTGTTCCTACGACCGGCTCGGCTCGGGCGCGAGCGACCAGCCGGACGGCGCTCAGAGCTTCGCCGACACGGGCGAGATCCTGACCTCGGTGCTCGACCGCGTAGCCGGCGACAACCCGGTCGTCCTGGCCGGACACTCGCTGGGCGGGCTGATCGCCGCCAGGTACGCCCCCGAGCACCAGGACAGGGTCAAGGGGCTGGTCCTCATGGACGCCACCCCGCCCACCATGGCGCACGACATGGCGAAGGCGATCCCCGAATCCGCCACGGGCCCGGCGGCGGAGTTGCGCGCACAGAACCTCGCGATATTCCAGGGCGAGAACCCGGAGAAGCTCGTCGTCCCCGACGGCAAGGTCCATTCCGCCGGGAGCATTCCCGTGGGGGTGATCCGGCACGGGACGCCGTACCTCGCGGCCGTCCCCAAGTACGGGCCGCGTCTTGAGCAGGCGTGGGCCACGGGCCAGCGCAAGTGGCTCGCGCTGTCCAGCGACAGCAAGCTGACCACGGCCGCGAAAAGCGGCCACTACATCTACGTCGACCAGCCCGATCTCGCCGTGAAGGCCATCGAACGCGTCACCGCGCAGGCCGCACGTCAAGCGCATGGGGAGTGACCGGCCTCCCGGTGACTCGGGGTCGCTTCCCGTCACGACCTCGCCGCGTCGAACAGGGGCCGGCGCAGCCAGGTGGTGAAGCAGTGGTCGCTCGGACGCGGGTTCCAGACCGTGTCGATGCTCAGCCGGGGAGAGGGAACGGGACCTTCTCGATCCGCAGGTCGACGAGCGTCCGCGTCTCAGAGCCGACCCGGTAGCTCAGGAGGGCGACCCCGCCCGCATCGCGTACACACACATGTTCCACATGGCCTGACATAGATCACCTGCATGACCCGAGCCTGCCGGAGCTCAGGCTGGAGCGAGGACGCAGAACTCGTTGCCCTCCGGGTCGGCGAGGACGATCCACGAGACGTCGCCCTGGCCGACGTCGGCGGGCCTCGCGCCGAGTGCCCGCAGCCGCGCCACCTCCGCGGCCTGGTCGTCGCCGGGGTAGGGCAGCAGGTCGAGGTGGACGCGGGTCCACGTCGTCGTCGCGCCGGGCGTCGTGCGGACGAACTCGAGGTACGGCCCGGCGCCCTCGGCGGAGCGCAGTCTCGCGTGGTCGCCGGTCGCCTCGTGCACGGTCCAGTCCACCGCCTCGCTCCAGAACCGGGCCATCGCCCGCGGGTCGGCGCACTCGACCATCATCGCGGCGATCGGCCCGGTGTCCCGGTAGATCTCCCGGGGCTCCAGCACACAGAACACGTTGCCCTCCGGGTCGGCCAGAACCGTCCACGGGACCTCACCCTGCCCCACGTCGGCGGGCCTCGCGCCGAGCTCCTTCAGCCGCGCCACCAACTCCGCCTGATGGGCCGCGGAAGTGGTGGCCAGATCGAGGTGCACGCGATACCTCACCGTCTCGGGATCCGGGACGGCGACGACGCAGACGGCGAGGGACTCAGGCCAGACGAAGCCCACGGGCCCGACACCTGTCACTGGGGGTCCCTCGCTGAAGACACCCCAGCCCAGCGCCTCCGCCCAGAACCGGCCGAGCGCCGGACTATCCCGGGCTTTGACGTTCACCAGACCAAGTCGCAGCGCCATGCCGCCCACCCTAGATCGGCTGTGGGCCCGCGCGGCTCCGGCCCGACGGGCGGCGACGGGCAGGTAGGTCCTGGCGACACCGCCGGTTCGGAATGGTCAGTCCCTGATCAGGAGGCCCCGGAAGGTGACGTCACCTTCGTCGCCGTCCCATCGGTACGCGAGCCCTTCGCCGGTCTGGATCAGGGTGACCCTGCCCACGGCGCACGTGCCCAGCCGGAAGACCAGTGCCGTGCCGGAGCTACGGGTCAGCGTCAGACTCCCCCGGCATGAGCTGTTGGTGTCCTTCCAGCTTCCGGTGCGCCCGCCCGACTCCAGCACGATCTGGACGTCGGTCTCGCTGGTTCCCACGAGCTGGTCGGGCTCCAGATGGCCGCCCCAGGTGCCGGCGAACGCGGCCGGAACCGTCCCGCCCGGCGTGGTCGACGGCACGGGTGCGGCCTTCGGCGTCGTCCCGGCGTCCCCCCCGGCGTCGCCCGTCGTCGCGGTGTCGTTCGTCGCGGTGTCGTTCGTCGCGGTGTCGTCCTGTCCCGCGCCGGCGTCGTCCTGGGGCGCACCGTCGTAGTCCGTGACGGTTTCCCCCGGCGTGGGGTCGGCGGGCGGCGCCGGTGAGCCGCCGGTGTGCGAGACGGTCGTCGTGGCCGCGGGTGACGAGGTGACGGCCGTGCCGCTGGACAGCAGGCGCGGCCCCAGCAGAGCGGCGGTGACCGACACCGCGGCCACGGCGGTCACCACCCCGGCGACGATCCCGGCACGGGAAGCCTGCCGACGGCCGCCCGCCCCGGTGGTCTCCGAGCCCGACGGGCGCGTCCCCGCCGAGCCGTGAGCCGGGAGGATCGCGGTCGTCCCGCCCTGCCGTACGTCCTCCGGCCTGGTGGTCGCCGCCGCCGCGCCCGCCTGGAGCGGGTCGGGGGCTGACCCGACGAGTTCCAGCAGCAGGTCGCGGGAGGCCGGCCGGCGCGCGGGATCCTTGGCGAGGCATCGTTCGACCACCCCGCGCAGCGACCGGGGCAGCGCCGACGTGTCGGGCTCTGCGGTCAGGATCCGGTGCATGACGGCGGGGACGCCGGCGGCGCCGAAGGCCGCGCGGCCCGTGGCGGCGAAGACGATCGTGGCTCCCCAGGCGAACACGTCGCAGGCGGGCGTGGCCGGGTCCCCGGCGATCTGTTCGGGAGCCAGGTAGGCCGGGGTGCCGACCGGGCCCGCCGTGATCGTGTCACTCGCGCCGTTCCTGGCGATGCCGAAGTCCACCACTCGGGGGCCGTCCGGCCCCAGCAGCACGTTGGCGGGCTTGAAGTCCCGGTGCACGATCCCGGCCGCGTGAATGGCCGCCAGCGCCGTGGCCGTGCCGACGGCGAGGCGTTCCAGCTCGCCGCCTTCCAGCGGCCCGCCCGAATCGACCCGCTGCTGCAGAGACGGCCCGTCGATGAACTCGCTCACCACGTACGGCACCCGCCCGTCGGCCACCGCCGTCAGCACCCGGGTGGTGCAGAAGGGCGCGACTCCGCGCAACGCGTCGAGCTCGCGGACCAGCCGCTCCTTCACCGACGAGTCGAACCCCGACTTGAGCACCTTCACCGCGACCGGTTTCCCGCGCGGCGATCGGCCGAGGAACACCACCCCCTGCCCGCCCTCGCCGAGCCGTCCGCTGAGTGTGAACTCACCCAGGACGCGCGGGTCGTCGGGCTCCAGAGGAGTGACCATGGCACCGAACCCTAGCGACGCGGGGGCGCGGTTCGGTATGCCTCACGACAACCGGACGCCGGCCACGGAGACGAGCCCGCGCCACTCCCTGTCGACCGGGCAGCCCCTCACCGAGTGCTGCTGTCGCCCTCCTCCGGGACGGTCGCCTCCGCAAGCCGGCCCGGCGGCGGCTCGCGACGCCGTCGAGCCCCGATCGCGGAGGTCACGCATCCTCCGGCAGCGGCTCGCCGGTCTCCAGCAGCGACTTCAGGCTCGCCACCACGTTCGGCCAGCCGTGGCTGACCATCTCGGCCATGCTCGATCCGGGCTCGAAGCCGTCGTGCACGACGGTGAGCTTCACCACCTGCGCGGCGGCCTCCTCGATCGTGAAGGTGACCTTCGAGCGGGCCTCGCCGGACAGCCGGGCGAGCAACTCCTCGTCCCAGCCGAAGCGCTTGGCGAGCTCCGGGGTGATGGCGTGCCAGGTGTAGGAGAGCCGGCTGTAGGGTTCGGCCTCCAGCACGACCTGCTCCGGGTCGCTGATCAGCACGCCGTGGTTGTCCCATGTCATGGGCGAGCCGACGGACCAGTCCGTGGTGAACTCCGTGGCCCAGTAGCGGCGGGTGAAGGCGGGCTCGGTCAGTGCCTGCCAGAGCTTCTGCGGCGTGGTGCGGATGTAGGTGGTGTAGACGAAGGTCGGTGCGTCCATCGGGGTCTCCTCGAGGGCGAGTTTCAGGTCCGCCAGGGCTTGGACCCTGGCCCGGTCGTAGCGGCTGATCCACCGATGGGCGATCTCGTGCACGGGCGCGGCGTTGAGGTAGTGCAGCTTCTCCCGGCCCCGCCGTACGGTCGCGACGAGCCCGGCCTCCTCCAGCACCGCGAGGTGCTTGCTGACGGACTGCCTGGTCATGTCGAGTCCGGCGCACAGCTCGCGCAGCGTCTGCCCGTTGCGGACGTTGAGCGAGTCGAGCAGCGCGCGCCGGCTCGGATCGGCCAGCGCCTTGAACACCTCGTCCATGCCCGCCCTCGTACCCGGGTTGCCGTTCACGATATGCAGCCTTTCGGTTGCATGTAAGTTAGGCAGCCAGATGGTTGCCTGTCAAGGCGTGGCTACCTTCGGCCGAAGGTGCGGCTCTCGACGAGCTCGAGGGTGGAATGTGATCACATTTGAGCGATGAAAGTTTCATCAGCAAACGTGATTCACCACAGCTGAGACCAGCGCTCCGCGTATGACCGGCGGCGTCCCTTCGCAGCCCCCGAAAAGCCCACGATGTCGGGGAAGAGCACCCGGCGCCGCCAGGGGTGGACGAGGGTGCGCCTTCCCTCCCTCCTCGACTGCCGCGCGGCGCCCCTGTCGATGCGACATCCCCCTAGACATCAGTCGGCATACGTCATACGTTTCGTCCCGAAATGGCAGCGCCACGTCTGCCACAGACCTCTTAGGGCGTGTTATGAGGCGACCTCGCGCGCCGGCGGCGTGACCCTCGTCAGCGTGGGGCCGGTGTGGACGGCCAGGACTTCTCCAACACGGGCAGGCTCTTCCTTCGCGCGTACTGGAGGGCCGTGAGTCGCACATACGAATGCTCTCTGCGTGAGACCGGCCCGCCCCTCGCCCCGCAAATATGCACGGCCCTCCGATCGACGCCCGCGACTGCAAGACAAGGCGCCACGTCCGCGCAATGGCACACCCCGATGAGTTCTGCCAAGGCGGTGCGATTTCGCGGCGGAAATGTGCTCGGAACCAGCGAAAGGAACAGAGCGTGAAGTCAGCCCTGTCCACCACTGGGAAGGCGTTAGCAGCGCTTGCGGTGTTCGTCGCCGCTGTGTTGCTGCCGGCTTTCACAGGTAATACCCCCGCCTCGGCGGCGACCCAGGCAACCTACTACGTCGCCCCCGACGGCAACGACGCCAACCCTGGAACGATCACGTCGCCGTTCAGAACCTTGCAGCGCGCGAGGGACGTCGTTCGCACGGTGAACGCCGGCATGACAGGCGACATCTACGTGTATCTCCGCGGGGGCAACTATCCGGTCGGCAGCACGATCGACTTCACGCCGGCCGACTCCGGCACGAATGGGTTCCGGGTCATATACGCCGCGTACCAGAACGAGACGCCGGTCCTCACCGGAGGCGTCCAGGTGACCGGATGGACGCAGCACAGCGGTAACATCTGGAAAGCCCCGCTGAATCGCAGCAACAAGCTCCGTGCGCTCTACGTCAACGACAAGCGAGCGTACATGGCTTCGAAATCGATAGGCTCGCAGGGGTGCTACGGCACCTACACCATCACGGCAGGACAGGCGTCCTGGGCGTGGGAATCGGGTTCGCAGTGCGCGGGAGCGAAATACAGTCTGAGCGATTTTCCCGCCATCGCCGCCAATCAGGACGACATCGAGATAGAGACGTCGACGACCTGGACCACGGCCATCGTGGGTGTCCGGCAGGTCACCACTGAGGGCTCGAACCGTATCGCTCTGTTCCAGCAGCCGGGAGCGGCCATCGCCCAGGGCGCCTTCAACGGCAACGCCCAGATCGGCGGCACCCACAAGGTCATGAACGCCTACGAGTTCCTGGACGCGCCGGGCGAGTTCTTCTTCGACAAGACGAGCCGGACGCTGTACTACTACAAGTCGAGCTCGGAGGACATGACGACCGCGGCGGTCTGGGCACCGAACAATGTGTCCACCCTCATCCGGGTCGCCGGCACCTCCACGAGCAACCGCGCCCGGAACATCACGTTCTCCGGCCTCACCGTCCAGCATTCCGACTGGAACCTGTTCAACGTGGCCGGCTCGGTGCTCAAGCAGGCCCAGCAGGGCAATCTCGGCGCGCTCGCATATGCCAAGCAGAACTTCCACGCCTACTACTACCGCAACGTCGACCTGGCGCCCGGCATGATCCAGATCGAGAACGCCGACGGGCTCGTCCTGCAGAACAACCGGATACAGCACACCGGTGTCGACGGAATCACCATGGCCAACGACGTGGTGAACACGCAGCTGATCGGGAACTACACCAACGACATCGCCGGATCCGCCATCTCCGTGGGCCATCCCCAGCATGTCTACATCGGGGACTACACCTCGTCGAACCGCGAGAAGTATCCCGCTCAGGTCGAGGGCGCCCCCAAGAACATCGAGATAAAGAACAACTACATCTACGACAGCGCCGTGTTGTTCAACGGGCACAGCCCCATCTCGGCGTACTTCGCCGACAGCCTGTCCATCCAGCACAACCGCATCGAGAAGACCCCGTGGTCCGGTATCACGCTCGGCTGGGGGTGGTGGAACTTCGACGGATCGTCAGGCTCAATCGCGCCCAACCGGCCGACCACCACGGCGAAGAACAACACCATCAGCTACAACCACATCATCGACACGGTGCAGCGCCTTAGCGACACCGCACCCATCTACACGCTGGGCAGCCAGCCCGGGACCACCATCACCAACAACTATCTGCAGGGCGTCCCGTCCGGTCACAAGTACGGACTCCACCCGGACGAGGGCTCGGCGTACATGACTTTCCGCGACAACGTCCTGAGCGTGGACAAGAATGTCACCTGGCTCATCAACTCCGACGACTTCGGGCGTAAGCATGATCTGAGCATCACGCAGACATACGGCCCTATCAACAAAGTCTCGAACAAGAACCTGCCGAACAGCACGGTCCAGGACATCCTCGTATCCTCCGACTACGTCTGGCCGTCGCAGGCCTACGGCATCGCCGTGAACTCCGGACTCGAGGACGCGTACAGGAACATCATTCCGCAGAGCAATCTCTCTCTGCCGGATTACGTCCTGCCCGCCAGCACGTCCGTCGGCGCCGGGGTTACATCGATTCCCATTCGCAGCACCGGCGATGCGAGCAAGACGGTCTGGCTGGCCCCCTCGGGTACGACCTCCTTCTCCGTCGGCAATACGATGACCCGGGCAGGCGGAACCGCGACCTCCATCGCCGTTCCGACGTCGACCGGTGAATACCGGCTCTACGTCGTGGACGCCCAGGGGAACCGGTCGGCCGAGTCGAAATCGCTCGTCAGGCAGGGCAACGGCGGCGGGACCGGCCAGCAGAGCGGCTCGATCGTCGGCGCCCAGTCCGGCCGATGCGTGGACGTCACCGGCGCCTCGGCGACCAACGGCGCGCAGGCGCAGCTATGGGACTGCAACGGACAGACCAACCAGCGGTGGACGTACACGTCCGGCAAGCAGCTGCAGGTGTTCGGCAACAAGTGCCTGGACGCGTACAACCGGGGTACCTCGAACGGCACCCAGGTGATCATCTGGGACTGCAACGGACAGAACAACCAGCAGTGGAACCTGAACTCCAACGGCACCATCACCGGTGTGCAGTCCGGGTTGTGCCTGGACGCCAACGCGGCCGGCACGGCCAACGGTACGAAGCTCATTCTGTGGTCGTGCAACGGCGGCGCGAACCAGCAGTGGAGCCTGCGCAGCTGACGTGAGGGTCCTACCGGGCCGCGGGCGGTCGTACACGCACCACCCGCGGCCCACCCTCGACGCCGCTCCATCAGCGGTTATGCGCGGTTGTTGGCGAGAACCGCGATCACCAGCGGCACCACAGCCCAGGCGCCCAGGACGGCGAAAGCGGCCGCGTCCGGCATGATGTCCGGCATCTGCTCGATGAGCTGGAGCACCGGATAGCCCGGCAGGATCCGGTTGACCACCTCGCCACCCGGCAACATCCGCCCGGCGAAGGGAACCAGCACCAGGAGCACCACGAGCACGGAGATGGCCACGACGCCGTTGCGGACGATCGCGCCGAGTGCCAGCCCCAGCATCGTGGTCATCACGATCGCGAGCGTGCCGCCGCCGATCACCACCCATGCTGCGGCGGGTGGCAGCGTGGGGTCGGACCCGGAGGCCACCACGTGCCCGTACAGGTATCCGGGGATCGCGATGAGCAGCGAGGCGGCGACGGCTATCCCACCGAGCACGGACGCCTTGGCGAGCAACACCCGTGCGCGCGACGGTGTGGCGACGAAGGTCGTGTGGATCATCCCGGAGGTGTACTCACCGCTGATCGACATGGTGCCGAGCATGCCAAGCGGCAACTGAGCCAGCACGACCCCGACATAGACGGCCACGACGATCCCCATCGCCGCCTGCTCGCCCGTCCGTCCCGGATCCCACCGCGAGACCACCGTGGATGCGCCGAGCGCGGTGAGCGCGAGCGCCGTCAGCACTCCCGAGCCCAGGGCCCACCAGGTCGACCGCAACGTGCGCAACTTGATCCACTCAGCGGCGACGGCGTTCACGACGCGCTCCCCTCGATGACGTTCATGAACGCGTCCTCCAGCGACAGCCCGGGCCGCACGAACCGCGCGGTCTCCATGTCGGCCAGCAGCCGGCCCCGCCCGATGACGATCAGGTGATCGGCGGTGACCGCCATCTCGTGCATGAGATGGCTGGAGACCAGCACGGTCCGCCCTTCGGCCGCCAGCGACTTCAGCAGTCCGCGCATCCACCGGATGCCTTCGGGGTCGAGCCCGTTGAGCGGCTCGTCGAGCAACAGCACCTCGGGATCGCCGAGCAGGGCGGCGGCCAGACCCAGCCGTTGCTTCATGCCGAGGGAGAAGCCGCTCACCCGCTTGTGCCCCGCTTCGCCGAGCCCGACCAGCTCCAGCAGCCCGCCGATGCGCGTACGGGAGATCCCGTTGGATCTGGCCAGCCACTGCAAGTGTTGCTCGGCGCGACGTCCGCCCTGCACAGCGCAGGCGTCGAGCAACGCGCCGACTTGCGTGAGTGGTCTATCCAATGTCCGGTACGGCACGCCGTTCACAGTGGCCCGTCCGGAGGTCGGCTGGTCCAGTCCGAGGATGATCCGCATGGTCGTGGTCTTGCCCGCGCCGTTCGGCCCGAGGAACCCAGTGATCTTTCCGGGGGTGACGGTGAAGGACAGGTCGTCGACCGCGGCGCTCCGCCCGAAGCGTTTGGTCAAACCGGTGACTTCGATCATGTCCCTCACGATCCGCCTCGGCGGCCGGACCGCACATCGGTCCTGAGACCGATACGCGCCGCCGAGCCCGTGGTTAGGGTCGCAAACGTGCGTGATCAGCCCCGCCCTCCCCTGCTGAGCCGAATACCGGACTGGGCCTGGGTGTCCCTCGACACCGTGGTGGCCCTGCTGCTGGCGGCCGGCTTTCTGGGGCTCATCGCTTCGCGTAACCCCGCGCCGCCCGACGCGCTCGACTACATGGTGGCCCTGGCCACCAGCCTGCCCCTCGCGGTCAGGCGCCTGTGGCCGCGGGCGGTGTTCGTGGTCGTGCTGGCCGGCGGGCTGGGGATGCGGGAGTTCCTCATCCCGCAGACGGATCCATTCGGCCTGCCGCTCGTGCTCTACACGCTGACCACCCGGAGCAGGGCGCTGCCCGCGCTGCTCGTGGCGGTGGCGGTGACGCTGCAGGGAGTACTGGAGTTCCCGCTGCGAACCCACATGATCGATCAGCTCGGGCTGGCGCTGGCGATCGTGGTGGCGGCCTGGACCACCGGCACCGCGGTACGGCAGCGCAGGCGCTACATCGAGCAAGTGTCCGTTCAGGCGGAGGAACGGGCGCGTGCCGAGGCGGCGAGGGAACGCCTGCGCATCGCCCGCGAGCTGCATGACGTCATCGGCCACAGCCTCAGCACGATCGCCGTACAGGCTGGCGTCGAACGGCACGTCGGCGACGCCGAGGAGATGCGCCGCACGCTGGGCTCGATCGAGGAGACCAGCAGGTCGGCGCTGCGCGAGACCAGGCGCCTGCTCGGCGTGCTGCGAGAGGACAGCCCGGCAGACCTGGCCCCCGCTCCGGGGCTCGGCGACCTCGACGATCTCCTGTCCAGGACCAGGGCCGCGGGCCTGGAGGTGGAGTTGCGGCTCGACGGCGAGATTCGGGGGGAGATGGAGCTCACGGTCTACCGCATTGTGCAGGAAGCGCTGACCAACGTGCTCAAGCACGCCCGGGCCCAGCGGGCGACGGTGCTGATCGAGCGGCAGGAGGAAGAGCTGGTCGTGGAGGTCACCGACGACGGCAGGAACGCACGGGAGCGGCCCTACGGCCACGGGCTGACGGGGCTGCGCGAGCGCGTGCGTCTCTTCGGCGGCGAGTTCGAGGCGGGCGTCCGCCCGGTAGGTGGCTTCCGGGTGATGGCGAGGTTGCCACTGTGATCAAGGTGCTGGTGGCCGACGACCAGGCGCTCGTCAGGGCGAGTTTCCGTCGGCTGATCGACAGCGTGCCGGAGTTCCAGGTGTACGGTGAGGCCGCGACGGGCACGCAGGCAGTGGCCATCGCCGCGAGCGAGCCGCCCGACCTGGTGCTGATGGACGTGCGGATGCCCGAGATGGACGGCATCGAGGCCACGCGCCGTATCTGCGCGGCGAATCCGCAGACTCGCGTGCTCATCGTGACCACCTTCGACCTGGACGAGTACGTCTACGGAGCGCTCCAGGCCGGCGCCACGGGCTTCCTGCTCAAGGACACCCCACCGGCCGAGCTGATCAGGAGCGTGCGGGCCGTGGCTTCCGGCGATTGCCTGCTGGGGCCCAGCGCCACGCGGCGGCTGATCGAGCGTTACGTGAGCTCACCGGCTCGTCACCTGGCCATCACCGAACGCGAGCGGGAGGTCCTGGTCCTGGTGGCGCGCGGCCTGTCCAACGCGGAGATCGCGCAGACCCTGTACGTCTCGCTGAGCACGGTCAAGACGCACGTCAGCAACCTGCTGCTGAAGCTCGACGCCCGTACGAGGGTTCACCTGGTCATCGCCGCCTACGAGGCGAACCTCGTCTAGCCGGTGCGGTGACCACGAAGGTTCGCCGCCCCCTTGGCGAACACCTGGCCAGGTCCGGTCCGCCGTGATCGCCGTGCTCAGGGAGCTTGATGGAGTACGTCAGTTTCCACGTGGCCGGCGGTCCCGCTCCTCGGCCAGCGGGCGCCCGAGCAGCTTGTCGATGCTGCGGCGCTCGCGTTTGGTGGGGCGTCCCGCGCCACGCGCCCGAACGGCCACCGTCACGGCCTCCTCGCGCGGAGGAGGCGGAGGGCTCTTGTCGACGTAGCACTCGGCGGCCACGGGCGCGCCGACGCGCTTGGTGATGACGCGGGAGACGACCACGACGCGTTCGCGCCCCTCGTGCCGCAGACGGACCTCGTCACCGACCCGCACGACGTGCGCGGGCTTGACCCGCACCCCGTTGACCCGGACGTGACCACCCCGGCAGGCGTCGGACACGATCGAACGAGTCCGGATCAGCCGCACCGACCAGATCCAGATGTCCACCCGTACGCCCACCTGCTCACCCGACACCCCGCCACTGTACTGAGAGCGGCGCGTTACCGGCGTGCGAGCCCACCTGGCCCCCGAAGCTCCGCTATCGGTGCGACGACCGCGATCCCCCAGGCGTTCCCGCTCCGGCCACGGTCTGGTCTCGCAGCGCGAAGGCCCGGTGAGGCGAGCCTAGACTCCGCGTCAGGCTGGAGCGAGTACGCAGAACTTGTTGCCCTCCGGGTCGGCGAGAACGATCCACGACGCATCGCCCTGGTCGACGCCGGCAGCGTCGCGCCGAGGATCTGCAGCCGGGCCACCTCCGCCGCCTGATCGTCACCGCGGTACGGCAGCACGTCGAGATGGACGCGGTTCCACACGGTCTTCACGCCGGGCGTTGTGCGGAGGAACTCGAGATAGGGCCCGGCTCCCTTGGCGGAGCGCAGCCGCGCATGGTCGTCGGTCACCTCGTGCACGGTCCGGTCCATCGCCTCGCCCCAGAACCGGGCCATGGCCCGCGGGCGCAGTCCACCACCACCGCGGCGATCGGCCCGGTGTCCCCGGTACGTCTCCCGAGGCTCGCCTACCGGGGCGGTCACGTCCGGGTCAACGGGGTGCGGGTCAAGCCCGCGCACGTCGTGCGGGTCGGTGACGCCAGCCGAGGCCGCCATCGAAGCCGGCGGGATTCCGCTGGCGGTGGTGTGGCTCGGGCGCACCACCGCCGACGATCAGCAAGATTCCAACAATCGTGCATGGATTCTTCGCCGCACGACTACCAAAGGTGGGATGACTCTCTGCGGGCGCGTCGCGCCCACGGATGGATCAACCGACGATAGGCGCACACCTCGCGGTCGCCGTTCTGGCGCTCAACCTTCCCGTCGGTGAAAGTTTCACCAAGCTCCCGAAAGAGGCGTCGGCCGTCCTGGAAACCGGGACCAGGTTACACGGCGCTCGAGATTGTTCTTGACCCGATACATCAGACGTCATACGTTACGCGAAACGCGCCTATTCATGGGATGTCCTCCCGACAACCCAACTGTGTTCTTGCCCTCGGAGGCACCCCTTTGGCCGCATGCGCTGCATCAGGGTGTCCCGTCGAATCGCGGCCGTACCGCGGAGGTGGACCAGTCGTGGCGGCACAGCCGGCACCCGGCCGCAAGCATCACGCCCAACTCGCCACCAGGAGCTTCAATGAACATGCCGCTGAACCGTCGACGCTTCATCGCCACCACGGCGGCGACCGTCGGCGCCGCCGCGCTTCCTTCGGCGATATTCTCTGGCCGGGCGGCCGCCGCCGTACCGCCGCAGGTGACGCTGCCGCAACGCGGCATCTACGACACGGCCGCCGCCGCCAACTGGACCGACGCCTTCCTGACCGGCAACGGCGAGTACGGGGCCATGCTCTACGGCGCGCCCACCCTGGAGAAGGTCGTCTTCACGCATCATCGGTTCGTGCTGCCCAACGGCACCCGCAACCTGACCCCGCCGGTGCTGTCGGGGCGGTTGGCGGGGGTCAGGGACAAGGCGCTCGCCGGTGACTTCAACGGTGCCACCGGCGACTTCACCTCCGGCTGGTCGCTGCGCTGGACCCAGACCTTCCATCCGGGCTATGAGCTGCGGATCAGCACCCCGGGGATGACAACGACCGCAAACTACGCCCGGATCACCGATTTCAGGACCGGGGAGATCACCTCGACGTGGACCGACAGCTACGGTGCGTGGACGCGCCGGGCCTTCGCCTCCCGAGCCGACCGGGTCATCGTCCACGAACTCACGGCCGCGCCGGGCCGGACGATCGACACCACGCTGAGCGTCAACACGGCCCTGAGCGGCGTGCCGGGGTCCGTCGGCTTCGCCACCCTGGCCACGGTCGGCAATGGTGACGGCTACCTGAACCTGCGGGGCACCTACCCCGCCGGGCAGGGGGCGTTCGGCTACGAGGGCGTCACCCGGGTGGTCGCGACCGGCGGCTCGGTACGGGTGAGCGGGTCGGCCATCGTCGTGGCCGCGGCGACCAAACTCGTGCTGCTGACCAAACTCGACCGCTACGAGTCGTCCACCGCGTGGGACGCGAAACCGCTGCACACGGCGCTGGCCGCGCTGAGCGCCGACTACGCGACGCTGCTCACGCGGCACACCGCCCAGCACACCCCGCTGTACGACCGGTCACGCCTCGACCTGAACGTCAGCGCCGCCGATCGGCAACTGTCGACCGGTGAGCTGATCGCCCGGCAGAATTCCAACCGCAACGTCATCGACCTCGCGTTGCTGGAGCGGATGTACGACTCAGGCCGTTACCTGTTCCTCAGTTCCAGCGGCGTCCTGCCGCCGCGACTCACCGGGCTGTGGACGGGCGCCTGGGACGCGGCCTGGGCCGGCGACTTCACCACCGACGCCAACGTCAACTTCCAGGTCGCCGCCGGCAACATCCTGTCTCTCACCGAGGCCATGGACGGCTACTTCAACCTGATCCTCGGCCAGATCAACGATTGGCGCACCAACGCCAGAAATCTTTACGGCACTCGCGGGCTGCTCGCCCCCTCCCGCACCGACGGCGAGTACGGCAAGATGCTGCACTTCGACGGCGGGTTCCCCGGCCACACCTGGATCGGCGGCGCCGACTGGCTGCTCTATCCGCTGCTCGAGTACTACCAGGTCACCGGCGACGCCACCTTCTACCGCACCAAGCTCGCTCCGGTCCTGATCGAGCTCGCGTTGTTCTACGAGGACTTCCTCACTCGCACCGACGCCAACGGCAAGGTCGTCTTCGTGCCGTGCTTCTCCATGGAGAACAGCCCCGGCAACACGGGCAGGCAACTGTCGATCAATGCGACCGGCGAGATCGCCGCAGGCAAGCATGCGCTGCAGGCCGCCATCGACGCCGCCGACTTCCTCGGCACCGAGCAGGGCCCAGGCCAGGGCGTGCAACGCTGGACCGCCCTGCTGGCCAAGATGCCCGATTATCGGGTCAACGGCGACGGGGCGCTCGCGGAATGGTCGTGGCCCAGCCTGACCGACCGGTACAACCACCGTCACGTGCAGCACATGTATCCGGTCTGGCCGCTGCACGAGATCAACCCCGAGGACAAGCCCGACCTGATCCGCTACGCGAGCCGTGCCCTGGATCTGCGGGGGGACGAGGGAGGGGAGGCCCACGGCGCCATCCACCGCAGCCTCGCCCGGGCCCGGCTCAAGGACGGCGCCGGCGTGTACGGCAGCCTGCGGAAGATCCTGGGCAACAACATGATCTTCCGATCGTTGATGACCTCGCACAACCCGAACCTGTCGATCTACAACGCCGACGCCGCGAACTCGCTGCCCGCGATTCTCGCCGAGGCGTTGGTCTACACCAGGCCCGGCATCCTGGAGTTGCTGCCCGCGCTGCCCGACCAGTTCGCCAAGGGCACGATCACCGGCGTACGCGGCCGCAACCGCATCCGAATCGACTCGCTCACCTGGGACATCAGCTCCCGGACCGTCACCGCCACCGTCATCTCCGACATCACCCAGACCGTGACGCTCATCTGCAGGCGCGGGATCTCCTCGGTGACCACCAGCGCGGGCGTCGCCGACTCGCCGTTGGGCGGCCATGCCCGGCAGGTGTCACTGACCGCGGGTACGACGACCCAGATCACCGTCGAGCTGGGCACCGGCGGCCCGTCCACCGGCGTCGTCCGCCTGGTCAACCGCAACAGCGGCAAGGTGCTGGACGTCTACGGCGGCTCCACCGCCGACGGCGCGACCGTCGTCCAGTGGCCCTGGAAGGGCGGGGCCAACCAGCAGTGGCGGATGACGCAGAACTCCGACGGCTCGTTCCGGCTTATCAGTGTCGGCAGCGGCAAGGCCCTCACCAGCCCGAACGCCAATCAGGGCACCGCCCTCGTCCAGATGACCGACACCAACGGCACGAACCAGCGGTGGAAACTCGTCCCCGCTGCCACGAGCGGCTACTACCGGCTCGTCAACGTGGGCAATGGATTATGTGCGGACGTCGAAGCCGGCTCCACGGCCGACGGCGCCCGAGTCATCCAATGGGCCGGCAACAGCGGCGCCAATCAGGAATGGCAGATCACCGCCGTGTGACACCGGGACCCGGCCGCGTTCCTTCGCACTACCCGGCTAGCTTCCCGTCAGCTGTGGGACTGCAACGGACAGACCAACCAGCAGTGGAACCGCAACTCCAACGGCACCATCACCGGTGTGCAGATCTCTGCCCGCAGACCCTGTCGCCACGCGTTCGACACCGTCGCAAGACGGCAAGCCGCAATAGTCGTATGACATGAAAAAGGCCAGATCACACGATGTGCGATCTGGCCTTGATCTGGTGCCCCCTGCAGGATTCGAACCTGCGCACCCGGCTCCGGAGGCCGGTGCTCTATCCCCTGAGCTAAGGGGGCTCAACCGCTGATAAGGCTACCAGCACTTGAAGGCCGTTCGTCACATCAATACGGCCGCCCGGGAGTGTGCGCCCGTAGATCAGCGAAAACCGCGCGCCCACCCCGTCTCATTGCTAGCTTTGCCGCCGTGAGCGAGCTTCTGGGACGCGTGCTGGTCGTGGATGACGACGAGGTCATCCGGCAGCTCATAGCGGTGAACCTGACCCTGGAGGGGTTCGAGGTCGAGACCGCCTACGACGGGCAGGACTGCTTGGACCGCGTTCACGACGTGGATCCCGATGTGATCACGCTCGACGTGATGATGCCGCGTCTGGACGGTTGGGAGACGGCCAGGCGGTTGCGGGAGGACCCGAGCACCCGGCACATCAAGGTCATGCTGATCACGGCCCGGGCCCAGGAGGACGACCGCAGGCGGGGATACGACATCGGTGTCGACGCCTATCTCACCAAGCCGTTCGACCCGGCCGAGCTGATTCAGATCGTACGGGACCTCGCCAAGGGCCCCGGCTCGCTCTGAGCGGATTGGTCCACGCACACGGCGGCCGATTGGCCCGGGAACGCGGGACGGAACGCTTCTAGCCTCGGCAAGCGTGATCGATACTTCGACGTTCCTGGTTTTCACGGCGACCTCGGCCGCTCTGGTGGCCGTGCCGGGGCCCAACCATCTCTACATCGCCGCACGGGGAGTCACCCAGGGCCGCCGCGCCGGGGTCGCCTCGGCCCTGGGCGTGGAGACGGGCACGCTGGTGCACATCGCCGCCGCGGCGGCCGGGCTGTCCTATCTGCTCGCGCGGTCCGCGGCGCTGTTCGCCGCAGTGAAGTGGGCCGGCGTCGCCTATCTGGTCTATCTCGGCGTCCGCGCCATGACCGGCCGGGGCACCGGCGGCGACGAGCCGAGGCCGCAGCCGCTGCGCCGGGTCTTCCTCGAAGGCGTCGTGGTCAACGTGCTGAATCCCAAGACCGTGCTGTTCTTCCTGGCGTTCCTGCCCCAGTTCGTGGATCCCTCGGGCGACGTGCCGGGGCAGGTCCTGCTTCTCGGCCTGGTGATCGCCGTCATCGGGCTGGCCTCCGACCTCGCGTACGCGCTCACCGCCGGGTCACTCGGGAGGCGGCTGCGCGCGAGCACGCTCAGGTACGCCTCGGGGCTGGTCTACCTGGCGCTCGCCCTCGTCGCCGCGCTCGGCGGAGCCGGACGTACGGCGCGGGGGTGATCAGGCCGGGCAGCCGGAGACCGTCTCGGCGGCGGCGTCGACGAAGCGGGCGAGCCAGGCGGGGTCGGCGAGCACGGTCAGATGACCCCGGCCCGGCACGTGCGTGAGGCTGCCGTTGGCGCAGGCCCGCAGGAACGCCTGCTCGTCGACCCGGAACGGGTCGCGGGCGCCGTTCACCAGCCAGACCCGCCCGGGATAGGCCGCCAGGGAGGCGAGAGGGTCCTCCGCGGTGACCGCCGCGATGACGGGCGCCACGACCTCGCTGCTCAGTCCGCCTTCGATCATGGCCTCGCCGGCGGCGCCCGGCAGCATCCGGCGCAGCGCGAAACGGCTGACCCTGTCGGCCCGCTCCGGGGTGCGGGAGGCCAGGCGCCCCAGGAACCGGTAGGCGTGCGCGATGGGCTGGTCCGGGCGCGTCGTGCACCCCATCGCCACCAGGCCCGCGACGAGGCCGGGATGCCGTGCGGCGGCGGCGATGCCGACGTAACCGCCGAGGGACAACCCCACGACGAGCGCCCGGCCGCCCAGGCCGGTGATCGCCTCCGCCACGACGTCGCAGGCCGCCTCCGTGTCGTACGGCCAGCCGCGTCGGCGACCGTGACCGGGCAGGTCGGGCGCTGCGGACGGGGCCCGCAGCAGCGCCCGGACCGGGGTCCACATCGTGCCGCTCACGCGTATGCCGTGGACGAAGACCACCGGCAGGCTCATGACAGTCCTCCTTAAAACAACGCACCGTTGCGTTGCACTTGTCCAGTAAAACACAACGGCGCGTTGCAGTAGGCTCCCGGCATGGCCCCACGCAAGAAGGACGACATCCTGAACGCCACGCTGCTGCTCCTGGCGGAGAAGGGGTACGAAGGCCTCACCATCGAGGGCGTGGCCGAACGGTCGGGGGTCAACAAGACGACGATCTACCGGTGGTGGCCGTCCAAGGCCGCCCTGCTCGGCACGGCGCTGGTGGAGGCGCGGGCGCTCGACTTCGACGTGCCCGACACCGGCAGCCTCCGTGGCGACCTCCACGCGCTGCTGGACGACCTGGCGCGGCTGGTCACCACTCCCCCAGCGGCGGACATCGCCGTCGCGGCGCTCGGGGCCGCCGCCAACAACCCCGAACTGGCGGCGGCGGCCAAGGGCTTCTTCGCCGACCGGTTCGCCCGGGAGCGCCCGATCTTCGAGCGGGCCCGGGAACGCGGCGAGATCGGCGATGACGCCGACCCGATGACGATCATGGATCTGCTCGCCGGCGCGGTCTGGCTGCGGGTGGTATTCCGGCAATTGCCTCTGGACGATGGCTTTACCGCGCGGGCGGTGAGCGCCGTACTCGATGGGGTAGGGCGGCCAGGGGATCCGAAGGCAGGCCGACCGGCGCTCACCGGCGGCTGACCAGGCGGATCGGGCGGATCGGGCGGATCGATCGGGCGGCCTGGGCGGGCACGCCCGTGGCGGCCCGACGGGCTCGCCGGCGCCGCGCGCTCCACGCGCGGCCGCGTGCGCCCGGCCCATCTTTCCCGCGGACGTTCCAGGACCCGCCGCGGTCACGTCCGCTCACGTCATTCGCGCACATCCCAGCCGCGCCGGCCACGTCAGGCCGCACCGCGTCATGCCGTGCCCCGGCGCGGAGTGGAGGGAGCACACCGATGACCACTTCCAGCAAGCCGCCGAAACCTCACGGCAAGCGGCCCCGGCTCCTTCTCGGAGTCGCCGCGGCGCTCACCGTCGCCACCGGCGCCGGCCTCGCCGCGGCCGGCGCTCCCGGTCAGGACCAGCCGCGGTACGCCCAGGCGACCCAGATGCGGCCGGGCCCGGAGCAGTTCGGCATGACCGACCTCGCCCTGCTCCAGCTCGGACCGGCCGGGGCACAGGCACAGCCCAGCCCGTCCGGCGACTACCAGACCTTCACCAGCCAGACGGGCGCCGTGGACTCGCTGCAGGGCAGCACCCTCACGGTGAACGGCCGCGCCTACACGGTCGACGAGTCGACCAGGATCGTCGCCGACTACAAGGGCCTGCAGGGCATCCGGCAGGGCGACCAGGTCTGGGTCGTGGGCACGACCGGGAACAACCCGAAGGCGATCATCGTCGCGGACGCGAGCCGGCCGGCGCTGCCGGGCCACGGCGGCGGTGGGGCGCCCCCGACGGGGGCCCCGCAGACCCCGACCGCGCCCGCGACACCCAGCGAGACGGCGTCGCCGGAGACCGTCACACCCACCGAATGACGTCACTCGTGGTCCACGGGCGGGGACCACCGCGGCCCCCGCCCGGGCGAGCTCACGACGTGGCGAACGTGAACCAGTTGAGGTTGACGAAGTCGGCCGGCTGGCCGCTGCTGAAGGTGAGGTAGACGGTGTGGGTGCCGGTCGTCGGCGCGATGTTGGCCGGGATTGTCGTCCACGTCTGCCAGCCACCGGTGTTGCCGACGGCGAAGTCGCCGATGGGAGTGGCCGTCGGGCTGTCGAGCCGCACCTGTACGAGGCCGCTCACGCCGGCCGCCGCACCGGAGGCGACCCTGGCCTTGAACTGGCGCGCCGCCGTCGAGCCGAAGTTGACGCCGTCATAGCGCAGCCAGTCGCCGTTGGAGATGTAGGCGACGTTCTGGCCGCCGCCGGTGTCCTGGGTCGTCTCCGTCTGCGTGCCGCTCTGCGCCTGGTGGTTCTCCGCCTGGATGGTGGAACGGGCGTCCACGCCACCCGGCGGGGGCGAGCTCGGCGGCGGGCTGCTGGTGGCTCCGCTCTGCCACACGGCCACGTAGTCGACCACCATGGGCCGTCCGGACACGGTGGAAGAGGTCGGTGTGGAGAACCCGGCGACGCCGTTGGGGAAGCCGCCGCCCATGGCGACGTTGAGCAGGATGAAGTAACCGGCGTGGGAGGTCATGTTCGACCAGGTCGTGGCGTCGAGCTGGCTCTGGCTGATGCTGTGGAACTGCTGGCCGTCCACGTACCAGCGGAGCTGGTTGGGGGTGACGCTGCGGTCCCACTCGAAGCGGTAGGTGTGGAAGGCCGACTGGCAGGTCGAGCCCGGGCAGGCCCGGCTCGCGCCGATGCCGTTGGTCTCTCCGCACGCCCCGCCGGGGTTCACGCCGCAGTGCAGCACGCCCCAGACCGAGTTGATGCCGTTGACGTTCTCCATGATGTCGAACTCGCCGATGGCGGGCCAGTTCTGGTAGTTGCCGCGGTACGGCGAGCCCAGCGCCCAGAAGGCCGGCCAGTAGCCGAGGGCGGCGTCGCCGGTGACGTTCGGCATCTGGATGCGGCCCTCGATGCGCAGGATCCGCCCGGCCGCGGGCTTGAAGTCCGTACGACGGGTCTCGATGCGGGCGGAGGTCCAGTTCTGACCGCTGCCGATGGGGGTGATGCGCAGGTTGCCGGAGCCGTCCAGACTGACGTTGGCGGGGTTGGCCGTGTAGTTCTGGATCTCGCCGGTGCCCCAGTTCGAGGGGCCTCCGGGGTAGGAGTGGCCGGTGTCGATGATCCAGTTGGTGGACGACGGGAGCGATCCGGCCGCGCCGGTGAAGTCGTCCGACCAGACCAGCGACCAGCCGGACGGCGTCCCCGGGACGGACGCGTCGGCGGGCCGTACGGCGAGGGCCATGACCGCGGTGGCCGCGGCGAGCAACGCCAGCATCGAGCGCCGCCATGGGGAGTGGAGCACACGCATGAGTACCTCTCTCCTCGGTCCGGTCGTCGCGGCGGGGGGATGGGGGGTGCGGGCGGCCTCACGGAGTGGAGACGGCAGACGCCTGCCGGAAGGCCGGACGGCGGCGTCCGGAGGGGGCCGTGAGAGCCCGCGCACCGCGACCGCGGACCACTTGAGCGCCACTGTCCCCTCTGGGTCTCACTGGCGTCAAGAGGGTCTGTGAAATTCGAGAGAGCGTTCTCTCGACCACATCCCCAGTGAGTGGCCCCAACGGAGAGCGCTCTCCTCCACACAGCCCGTCGCCGTCTCCCGTCGCGGACATGCGGGTGCCCGCCCTCAGGGACCTGGGCACCGGAACTCGTGGGGGTTACGTCAGGATCGGGACGCTGGGGCCCGGTCAGGAGCCCCGGCCCCAGCGGTAGGCGCCGTACCCCATCAGCAGCAGGCTCACCCCGCCGGCCACGGCCCGCCAGGTGTTCCAGGCGGTCCACCGGGACGAGTAGTCCGACCAGAGCCGCGCGGCGGTCTCGGTCAGGTCGCCGTGGGCCGCCGCGGCGGCCAGGGCGTCGTTCATCGGCACGTTCACCGCGGCCGTCGTCAGGATCACGCCGACCGCGTAGACCGCGGCCGCGGCGAAGAACGGCCAGGCCGCGCCGGAGTGAGGGGTGGCCAGCAGGAAGGCGCCCGCCCCGGCGGCGGCGACCGGGGCGAGGACGAACGCCGCGAGGAACACCGGGTTCTGGATCTTGACGTTGATCGCGTTCATCGCGTCGATAGCCGAGGAGGCCGGCATCGCGTTCAGTCCCGGCATGACGCCCACCGAGAACCCGAAGAACGTGCCCGCCATCCCGGCGGTCATCAGCGTGGACAGGGCGGCGGAGGCGGCGGCGAGGAGGTACATCATGGTCATCAGTGAACCGGCCGGCCGCTCCGGGCGACATCGTCGAGGATCTCGGCCGCATATCCGGGCGTCTACGATTCCCGGCATGGACGCGCTGGCCGATCTCCTGGACGGGCCCCGGGCGCGCGGGGCGTTCCTGCTGCGGGCGACACTCAGCCCGCCCTGGTCCGTGCGGATCCAGGACGAGGCGCCGCTGTGCCTGGTCGCGATGGTGCGCGACCAGGCGTGGATCACCCCGGACGGCGACCCGGCCGTACGGGTGGGGCCCGGCGACGTGGCGGTCGTGCGCGGGCCCGGCCACTACATGGTCGCCGACGACCCCGCGACCGCGCCGCAGGTCGTGATCCACCCCGGGCAGGTCTGCACCACGCCGGACGGCCGCGGCATGTCGGCCGAGATGGACCTGGGCACGCGCAACTGGGGCAACGACCCGGACGGCTCGGCCGTGATGCTCATCGGCACCTACCAGATGCGCGGCGCGGTCACCCATCGGCTGCTGGCGGCGCTGCCGGCACTGCTGGTGCTGCGCGGCGACTCCTGGGACGGCTCCCTGGTCACGCTGCTCGGCCGCGAGATCGTCAAGGACGAGCCGGGTCAGGAGGTGGTGCTCGACCGCCTGCTCGACCTGCTGCTGATCGCCGTGCTGCGGACCTGGTTCTCCCGCCCCGACGCGCAGGCCCCGGGCTGGTACCGCGCGCACGGCGACCCGGTGGTGGGGCCGGCGCTGCGGATGCTGCACGCCGATCCGGCCCGTCCCTGGACGGTCGCCGAGCTGGCGGGCCGGGCGGGGGTCTCCCGCGCCGCGCTGGCGCAGCGGTTCGGGAGGCTCGTCGGCGAGCCGCCGATGGCCTACCTGACCGGGCTGCGGCTGGCGCAGGCGGCCGACCTGCTGCGTGAGACGGACGCGACGCTGGAGACGGTGGCCCGCCGGGTGGGATACGGCACCGCCTTCGCGCTGAGCTCGGCCTTCAAGCGGGAACACGGCGTGAGCCCCCAGCGGTACCGCGAGAGCCTGGGACGCGCGACCGGCTGAAAGCCGCCGTCGGGGCGGCACGCCGTTCCCGGCGTGCCACCCGCCGCGGTCGTCGTCCGTCAGGACCGTTCATCAGGATGTGGCGAACGTGAACCAGTTGAGGTTGACGAAGTCGGCCGGCTGGCCGCTGCTGAAGGTGATGTAGACGGTGTGCCTGCCGGTGACGCCCGTGATGTTCGCGGGGATCGTCGTCCAGCTCTGCCAGCCGCCGGTGTTGCCGAGGGCGAAGTCGCCGATCGGGGTCGCCGTCGGGCTGTCGAGCCGCACCTGTACGAGCCCGCTCACGCCGCCCGCCGCACCGGAGGCGACCCTGGCCCTGAACTGCCGCGCCGCCGTCGGCCCGAAGTCGACGTCGTCGTAGCGCAGCCAGTCGCCGTTGCCGATGTAGGCGACGTTCTGCCCGCCGCCGGCGTCCTGCGTCGTCTCCACCTGCGTGCCGCTCTGCGCCTGGTACGCCTCGGCCTGGATGGTCGAGCGGGCGTCCACCCCGCCCGGAGCGGGCGACGGGGATCCCGAAGGGGAAGGCGACGGAGACGGCGAGGGCGAGGGCGAGGGTGACGGGGAGGGCGAGGTGGACCCGCCCGCGCTGGTCGCCGTGGACCGGGCCGGCACGGTCAGGGTCCTGCCGTCCGAGAACCTCACGACCCTGGCCGACGTGCCGAAGTTGTGCGCGACGTACGTCCGGGTGGAGGCGCTCGCGAAGACGGCGGCGGTCGGGCTGTCGGCCGTCACGCCGGGGTCGACCGTGCCCATCCTGGCCAGGTTGTAGATCCAGTGGTAGGTGTGCGCCAGCGACTCCCCCGACTCGGGCGCCAGCGTCGTGTATCCGGCGTCCCACGCGCTCTTCGCCGCGGCCGGGTCGGCCAGCGCCCGGAACTGCCAGACGACGTCCTTCCACTCGACGGCCGGGCCGCCGTTGTTCGCCTCCATCTCGGACAGGTTCTGCCTCACGTCGGCCTGGTAGAGCCCGTGGTAGAGCGACCCGCCGGTGACCGGCAGCATGTTGATCCCGTGGATCTCCTCGGGGTTGGCCGTCCACCAGGTCGAGTACGCCGCGCCGGAGCCCCAGACCATGCCGGCCGTGTCGTGCCCGAACCCGGCCGGGAAGACCGCGTCGTCCTTGTCGAACCAGTACTGCGCGATCGCCGACGACTGGGTCGTGTAGAGGTAGACGCCGAGGTCGCGCAGGGCGGTGTCCCCCGTCGCCGCGCCGAGGAGTATCGCCCCGGTCGCGAAGTTCATCGCCTCCGACGACGACTCCTCGTTGTTGCCCGCCGCGAACCCCTGGTGTCCCGACGCCCAGCCGTTGCCGGCGTACGGGTCGAAGTTGCGCAGGAACGGGAACCGGGTCTCCGACCTGTCCCCGTTGTTGGCGTCGGCGGCCAGGAGCTTGGCCATCGGCGCCCAGCTCGCCGCCCAGGACGAGTCGTACCTCGCCACGGTCGCGGCGGCCATCAGGTAGTAGCCGTAGTGGAAGTGGTGGTCGTTGACCTCGGTGTCGCTGCCGTACGAGGCCGGGTAGCCGGTGAGCACGCCCCAGGTGGCGTCGTAGCGGAACTGCTCGGCTCCTCCGGCCGTGAACCAGCTCTCCAGCTCGCCCTTCAGCAGGCCGAGCAGCTTGTCGCGTGAAGCGGTGTCGCCGAGCTGGTCGGCGATCGGCACGAGCTGGGCCAGCCGGCCGAGGGCCTTGCCGGTCCAGTAGGTGTCGGTCGCGCCCTTCCACGGGTCGGCCGCGTTCGCCTCCTGCCTGACGTAGCTCCCGAGCCTGGTCCTGTCGTACGCGCCGAGGTCGGGCAGCGACGGCAGCACCCCGTGGAACGTCTGGACGGTGCTGAACGACGTGCCCTCGCGCAGCTTCATCGTGCCGCGCGGCGAGACGTAGGCGTACGACGTCAGCGGGCTGCTCGTGGCCAGCCACTGGTGGCGGTAGAGCGCCAGCAGCGTGCCGGTCTGCGTGCCCTCCTTGGCCGAGGTGGTCGCGGTGTAGGTGGTGGTGAGCCGCGCCGACGCCTCGTCGTACGACCAGGTGACCCTCGTGCCGGTGACGAAGCTGAAGGCGTACTTCGCGAACAGGTCGAGGGTCGAGGCGGACGCGTCGGGCAGCACGGCGACCGAGAAGTAGTTCTTCCCGCCGAGCGCGTCGGTCGCCACCGTGCCGCTGAGGCTCCAGTCGGTGCCCGACGGCCCGAAGATCCCGTAGTGATGGCCGTTCACGGTGACGCCGAGGACGTTGCCCCGGTCGGCCCAGACCGTGGGCGTGGCCACGAACGCGACCCGGGCGTCGCCGCCGCTCGGCGTCGCGTAGACATATGGCAGGCCGTGCCCGATGGTCGCCTTCAGCGAGCGCGCG
Organism: Microbispora sp. NPDC004025; assembly: GCF_053604425.1. Lineage (NCBI taxonomy): Bacteria > Bacillati > Actinomycetota > Actinomycetes > Streptosporangiales > Streptosporangiaceae > Microbispora > Microbispora sp. NPDC004025. Next base: position 48,883 of record NZ_JBSGHN010000021.1, read on the forward strand.
CCGTCCGACCAGTACGGCGTGACGGTCCAGTCGGACCAGTCGTCCACCTTGGTGTCGGGCGAGTTCAGGCCGGTCACGCCCAGCGTGAGGTCGCGGGCGTGCGGGAACTCGTACTGCCGGCCGTCGGAGCTGATCAGCGGCGTGGTGGGGTAGCCGACCTCGAGGCCGCCGGCCGCCGCGTGGAAGGTCAGCGGGTGACCGTACATGTTCTCGGAGTACGGGTTCCCCGCGTACCGCTGGAAGGCGAGCGACGACCACCAGTCGTTGGTGGGCACCTTGCGGGTCACGTTCGAGGTGACCTTGGGCGTGACCGGAGCGCCGGCGGAGTTGGCGGGACCGCTTGCTCCGGCGGGCAGGTCGGTGGTGTAGCCGCCCGCGCCGACCGGGACCGTGGCGGCGCCTGCGGGCAGGGCGGGCAGGGACAGGGTGAGGGCGGTCAGGACGGCGAGTCCGAGGGTCCTGACGGGACGAAGTGGCATATGCGACCTCCGCTGGGGGGTCAACGACTGCGGGAGGCGGAACTCCTGCCGGCCCGTGATCCGGCAGTATCGCTGGAAGCGCTCTCAGCGCCGCTGACGCTAAGCGGGTTGCAACCCCTTGTCAACGCGGAGAGAAAGTTTCACGGAGATCGAGAAAACGCTCTCTCTTCCTCCTCGGTTCCCGGCCCGGCGATCGATCCGCGCCCCGGCCACCCCTCCCATCGGCCCGTGACAGGACGCCCGCACGCTGCGCGAATGGTCGTGGGAGCGCTCTCACCAGCGCATTCGTCGGTCGGAGATAACGGGAATCGTTACTGATCCAGCCCTTGACGACCTCACAGCCGACTCCCACTCTTGTGCGAGAGCGCTCTCTTCAAGATCGATTTCATATACGGGACCCAAGGAGGGTTCATGGGCACTCCCCACCCGGGCCGCCGGGCCGTCCGGTTCGTCGCCCCCATGCTCGCCGCCACCCTGCTCACGCTCACGGCGTGCGGCGGAGGCGGATCCGGCACCGGGACCGGCGGCGGCCAGTCCACCGAGAAGGTCAAACTCAGCGTCGGCCTCTTCGGCGACTTCGGCTTCAAGCCGCTGTACGAGGAGTTCAAGAAGACGCACCCGAACGTCGAGATCGAGGAGCGCCAGGCGGCGTTCGCCGACCACCACACGAACCTCGCCGCGCACCTGGCCACCGGGGCGGGCGCCGCGGACGTCGAGGCGATCGAGGTGGGCTACATCAGCCAGTTCACCTCGCAGCCCGACAAGTTCACCGACCTCAAGCAGTACGGCCTCGACAAGCGCCAGGGCGAGTACCTCGACTGGAAGTGGCAGCAGGGCCTGGCCCCGGGCGGCGCACTCCTCGGCCTCGGCACCGACGTCGGCGGCCTGGCCATGTGCTACCGGACCGACCTGTTCGAGAAGGCCGGCCTGCCGAGCAAGCGCGACGAGGTGTCGGCCCTGTGGCCCACCTGGGAGCAGTACATCGAGACCGGCAGGAAGTTCGCCGCCAAGGCGCCCAAGGACGCCAAGTTCTTCGACAGCCCCGGCGAGATCTTCCGCGCCATCATCGCCCAGGCCCCGGTCGGCGTGTACGACGCGCAGGACAACATCGTCGTCGCCACCAACCCCGACGTGAAGAAGGCATGGGACCTGTCGATCCAGATGATCGACGCCGACCTGTCCGCCAAGATCGGGGCCTTCACCCCCGAGTGGAACACCGGCTTCGCCAAGGGCTCGTTCGCGACCGTGATCTGCCCCGCGTGGATGACCGCCTACATCCAGGACCAGGCCAAGGACTCGGCCGGCAAGTGGGACATCGCCACCGTCCCCGGCGGCGCGGGCAACTCCGGCGGCTCCCACCTCACGGTGCCCAAGCAGAGCAAGCACCCCAAGGAGGCCGCCGAGCTGATCGAGTTCCTGACCTCGGCGCAGAACCAGGCCGCGGTGTTCAAGGCGATCGGCAACTTCCCGTCGATCCCCTCGCTGTACGACCAGCCCGACATCCAGAACTTCACCAAGGACTTCTTCAACGACGCCCCCGTCGGCAAGATCTACTCCGACGCCGCGAAGAACCTCAAGCCGCAGCACCTCGGCCCCCGCGAGGGCGACGTGCGCACGGCCATCGGCAACGGCATCGGCCGGGTCGAGCAGGGCAAGCAGTCGCCCGACGAGGCGTGGGCCCAGGTCCTCAAGGACCTGGAGGCGATCAAGTAGTCCGTCGCCGGCAGGGCCCCCGGCGACCGCGCTCGGGGGCCCTGTTCAGTCCGTGTCTTCCCTCCCCGAGGAGGATCTTCCATGGCAACACCCCCGGGCGGGTCCGTGCGGACCGTGGCGCCCTCCCCCGGCGGCCCTCCGGCCGCCTCGCATACTCCCGCACCCGCGAAGACGGCGTCGGGCTGGCGCTCCCGGCTGCACCGGCTGGACCGGCAGGCCTCGCCGTACGCGTACGTCGCGCCGTTCTTCCTGCTCTTCGCCGCCTTCGGCATCTTCCCGCTCATCTACACGGCCTGGGTGTCGCTGCACGACTGGAACCTGCTGAGCAGCGACAACCCGTTCATCGGCCTGGACAACTACACCGCGTTGTTCGCCGACGGCTACTTCTGGAACGCGGCGTTCAACACGCTGTCGATCGGCGTCCTGTCGGCGGTGCCGCAGCTGCTGCTCGCGCTCGTGCTCGCGCACCTGCTGAACCGGCCGCTGCGGGCGCAGACGCTGTTCCGCATCACGCTCCTGCTGCCCAACGTGACCAGCGTGGTGGCCGTGGTGGTCATCTTCAGCCAGCTGTTCGGACGCGACTTCGGCCTGATCAACATGGTGCTCGACTGGCTCGGGTTCGGCCGGATCAACTGGCAGGCCGGCGTGGCCAGCTCGCACGTCGCCATCGCCGTCATGATCATGTGGCGGTGGGCCGGCTACAACGCGCTCATCTACCTCGCCGCCATGCAGGCCGTGCCCAAGGAGATCTACGAGGCGGCCACCCTCGACGGCGCGTCCAGCTTCCGGCAGCTGTGGGGCATCACGCTCCCGATGATCCGGCCGACCGTCATCTTCACGGTCATCGTCACCACGATCGGGTCGATGCAGATCATCGCCGAGCCCTTGCTGTTCGGCGCGCAGGTCAGCAACGGCGCGGCGGCCACCGGCGGCACCGACCGCCAGTTCCAGACCCTCGCCCTCTACCTGTACGAGAAGGGTTTCCGCAGCTTCGAGTTCGGCTACGCCTCGGCGGCGGCGTGGATGATGTTCCTCCTCGTGGTGGTGGTCGTGGGATTCAACTATCTCGTCGTCCGGCGCATGCGGGGAGGCCTCGATGTCTAGAGCGCTACGCGGGCATCCGCTCACCTATCTCACCCTCGTCGCGGTGGCGTTCTTCTCGGCGTTCCCGGTCTACTGGAGTGTGATCGTCTCCTCGCACGACAACGCGGCGCTGGCCGAGGTGCCGCCGCCGCTGCTGCCCGGCGGCAACTTCTTCGCCAACGTGCAGCGGGTCTTCGACACCGCGCCGTTCGCGCTGGCGCTGCTCAACTCGTTCGTGGTCGCGGGGACGATCACGGTGTCGGTGATGTTCTTCTCCACGCTGGCCGGCTTCGCGTTCGCCAAGCTGCGCTTCCGCGGGCGCAACGCGCTCCTGCTGATGACCGTCGTGACGATGATGGTCCCCACGCAGCTCGGCATCATCCCGCTCTACATGCTGATGATCAAGCTGGAGTGGACCGGCACGATGTACGCCGTGATCGTCCCGGCGCTGGTCAACGCGTTCGGCGTGTTCTTCATGACGCAGTACCTGAGCCGCGCGCTGCCCACCGAGCTGCTGGAGGCCGGCCGGATCGACGGGTGCAGCACGGCCCGGCTGTTCTGGCACGTCGTGCTCCCGGCCGCACGGCCGGCGGCGGCGGTGCTCGGAATGCTCACGTTCATGACGGCCTGGAATGATTACTTCTGGCCTTTGGTCGTCCTCACCCCCGACAATCCAACCGTGCAGGTCGCGCTGTCGCAGCTCGCCAGCGGCTACGTGCGGGACTTCACGCTCGGCCTCACGGGCACGGCGGTCGCGACCCTGCCGCTGGTGCTCATCTTCGTCCTGCTCGGCAAACAGATCATCGGAGGAATCATGCAGGGAGCTGTAAAGGGATGACCGCGACGACCATGGCTGCTCGGGGGACCGGATCGTCCGAGTTGGTCTTCCCTGACGGCTTCGTCTGGGGCGCCGCCACGGCGTCCTACCAGATCGAGGGCGCCGCCGCCGAGGACGGCAGGGGTCCGTCGATCTGGGACACGTTCTCGAAGGTCCCGGGCAACGTGGCCGACGGCCACACCGGCGACGTCGCCTGCGACCACTACCACCGGTACGCCGACGACGTCCGGCTCATGACCGGCCTGGGCCTGGCGGCCTACCGGTTCTCGGTGGCCTGGCCCCGGATCCTGCCCACCGGGGCGGGGCGGGTCAACGCCGCCGGCCTCGGCTTCTACGACCGCCTGGTGGACGAGCTGCTCGCCCACGGCATCACGCCCTACCCCACGCTCTACCACTGGGACCTGCCGCAGGCGCTGGAGGACGCCGGCGGCTGGGCCGTACGGGACACGGCTCAGCGCTTCGCCGACTACGCCGCCGTCGTGCACGAGCGGCTCGGCGACCGCGTCCGCACGTGGACCACGCTGAACGAGCCGTGGGTGGCCGCCTTCCTCGGCTACTGCTCCGGCGTCCACGCCCCGGGCAGGCGCGACCCGGCGGCCGCGTTCCGCGCGGCCCACCACCTGCTGCTCGGCCACGGGCTGGCGGCGCAGTCCCTGCGCGCCGCCGGGGCCGCCGAGATCGCGCTCACCCTCAACCTCGCGCCGATCATCCAGACGGACGACGGCCGGGAGGAGGCCGCCCGGGTGGACGCGCTGATGAACCGGCAGTTCCTCGACCCGGCGCTGCGGGGGCGCTACCCGGAGGAGGTGCTGGAGATCGCCGCACGCCACGGCGGCCTCGGCCACATCGGCGACGGCGACCTGGACGTCATCCACCAGCCGATCGACCTGCTCGGCATCAACTACTACAACCCGTCCTTCGTGTCGGCCCGGCCGGGCGAGCCGGCCAACCCCGCCTTCCCCGGCACCGAGGGCGTCCGGTTCGAGCCGCCGACCGGCCCGACGACCGCGATGGACTGGCCCATCGAGCCGTCCGGCCTGGAGACTCTGCTCGTACGGCTGTCGCGCGACTATCCCGAGGTCGGGCTGCTCGTCACGGAGAACGGCGCGGCCTTCGACGACCGGCCCGAGGGCGATCGGGTGCACGACGACGACCGGATCGGCTACCTCGACGGGCACCTGCGGGCGGCGCACGCCGCGATAACCGCGGGAGCGGACCTGAGGGGTTATCTCGTATGGTCTCTCCTGGACAACTTCGAGTGGGCCTACGGCTACCACAAGAGGTTCGGCATCGTGTACGTCGACTTCGAGACCCAGCGACGCGTTCCCAAGGACAGCGCGCTGTGGTATCGAGACGTCATCGCACGCAACGGGCTGGGGAGTGCCTGACGAACGTTTGATCGTCAGGCGCCACAAAGGGGGAATGGATGAAGCGACCCACTCTGGAGGCGGTGGCGGCGCGGGCGGGGGTGTCCCGCGCCACCGTCTCCCGGGTCGTCAACGGGCAGATGACGGTGACGCCGCAGATCCGGGATGCCGTGATGCGCGCCGTGGACGAGCTGGGATACGTGCCCAACTCGGCGGCGCGCAGCCTCGTCACCCAGCGGACCGACTCGATCGCGCTGGTCGTGTCGGAGCCGCCGACCAGGGTCTTCTCCGAGGACCCGATGTTCTCCACCGTCATCCGCTCGGCCAGTCTGGAACTCGAGGCCGCCGACCGTCAGGTCGTGCTCATGCTCGGCGGCTCGGCCCAGAGCCACGCGAGGATCGAGCGCTACATCGCCAGCGGCCACGTCGACGGGGTAATGCTGATCTCGATGCACGGCGCCGACCCGCTGCCCGCCGCCATCGCGCGGATGGGCGTCCCCGCCGTCTCGTACGGCAGGCCGGCGGTGCCGGTGCCCCTGCCGTACGTGGACAACGACAACGTGGGCGGCGCGGTGAAGGCGGTGCGCCACCTGCTGGACAGCGGACGGCGGCGCATCGCCACGATCGCCGGGCCGCAGGACATGATCGGCGGCCAGGACCGGCTCACGGGCTACCGCGACGCGCTGCGCGAGTCCGACCGGCGGTCGATCGTCGCCGTCGGCGACTTCACCCGGGAGTCCGGCGCCGTCGCGATGCGCCACCTGCTGCAGGACGACCCGAACCTGGACGCCGTCTTCGTCGCCAACGACCTCATGGCCATCGGGGCGCTGCAGACCCTGCGTCAGGCGGGCCGCCGGGTGCCCGACGACGTGGCGGTCGTCGGGTTCGACGACATCGAGGCGGCCCGCTACACCGAGCCCCCGCTGACCACGATCAGGCACCCGATCATCGAGCAGGCCGCCGCGATGGTCCGGCTGCTGCTGGGACTGTTCCAGGGCGGCCCGGCGGCCCCCGTGATCCTCCCGACCGAACTCGTCGTCCGGGACTCCGCCTGAGCGATCCCGGTGGTCAGGACGCCGTGGTCAGGACGCCGTGGTCAGCGACTCGACCGGCAGCCCGGCCTCGACCCAGTCCTGGATGCCCTCCCGGTACTTGCGCACGTCGGTGTACCCGAGCGCGGTCAGCCGGTTGGCCACGGCCTGGCTGTTGGAGCAGGCCGGGTTCGAGCAGTAGGTGACGATCGGGGCGTTCTTGTCCGGCAGCAGTTCCGCGGCCCGCTCGGCGACCTCGGACTCCGTCAGCGGGATCGCGCCCGGCAGGTGCTGCCGGGCGTAGTAGTCGCCGCCGAGCGCGTCGACGACGGTGACGGCGCCCGCGTCGATCGCGGCCTTGAGCTCGTCCCTGCTGATGAGAGCGGTCATTGCGTCCTCCAAGTAACTGGACTACAGTCCGTTTGTGTGAACAGCTCGAAAATTACCGGACCGCAGTCCGGTTCGTCAAGAGACCTCACCTCACTGATGGCGGACCCGCCCCGCGAGCGCGCGGACGCGGCCCGCAACCGGCGACGGGTGCTGGAGGCGGCGGCGAAGCTGTTCCGCGAGCACGGAGTCGAAGCGGTCTCGATGGACGCGGTGGCGGCGGAGGCCGGGGTGGGCAAGGGCACGCTGTTCCGCCGGTTCGGGGACAAGTCGGGACTCGTGGCGGCCCTGCTCGACGACAAGGAACGGGAACTGCAGGAACGCATCCTGTCCGGGCCGCCGCCGCTGGGGCCCGGCGCCTCTTCCGCCGACCGGGTGCGGGCGTTCGTGGCGGCCTACGCCGGCTATCTCTTCGGGCACCTCGACCTGCTGCGCGTCTCGGAGACCGCGAGCCCGGGCGCCCGCTATCGGATCGGCGCCTACCGTTTCTGGCACCGCCACCTGGCGATCCTGCTGGCCGAGGCGCGACCGGACGCGGACGCCGACTACCTCGCCCACGCGCTGCTCGCCCCGCTCGCGGCCGAGCACGTCACCGCCGTGCTGCGGGAGTGCGACGCCGCCCGGGTCGCGGCCGGGCTGGCCGTCCTCGCGGACGCCCTGGTCACACCCCCGTCGGCGACCTCGGGCCGGTGACCCGCACGGCGCGGCACGGCGGCATGCCGGACGCGCCGCGCCTGGGACGGGGTTCGGCGGTCGCCCGGTGACATCGAGTCAGGCGAGCGCCTCGGTGATGCGGCCGAGCGCGTCGAAGGGCGCCAGGCCGTACGCGGAGAAGTCGACGGCCCCGGCCCCCGCCGTACGGGCGGCGCGGACCTTGGCGGCCAGCCGGTCGGCGGAGTCGGTGTCCGGGGCGCCGGGGCGCAGCACGACCCTCAGCTCGGGGTTCTTGCCCACGGACCGGCGGTAGGCCGCGACGTCGTCGGCCACCCGGGCGGGGTCCCTGGCGTACCCGAGGACCGCGAACGACGGGACCAGGTCGCCGAGCGCCACCAGGTCGATCCCGAGCTGCCAGGAGTCGTGCGCGGCCAGACCGGCCGAGGGCAGCCCGTGCGTCTGGCCCTTGACCGCGCCCGTCGCGTCCGTGAACGTCAGCCGCGCACCCTCGGCCCGCACGGCCGCCGCGACCTCGCCGACCAGCGACGTGACGCTCTCGGAGCGGGCCCGCGCGTACGCCACCGCCTCCGGCCCGGCGTAGGCCGTCAGCGCTGCCCGCGTGACCTCGCCCTCCGCGGGAGGATCGCCGTCGAGCACGCCTGCGACGATCCTGGCGCACTCCTGCCTGGCCACCTCGGCGTTCACCCCGAGGTCGGCGGCCCGGCGCACGCAGTGGGCGCAGAAGCACAGGCCGAACAGGAAGGCGTCCATCGGACCGAGCGCCACGGAGCACCGATCGCAGGTGAAGGGCCCGAAGTGCAGCGACTCCGCGACGACCGTGTCCACCCCCTGCCGCGCGACGGCCCGGGCCAGCGCCACCGCGTACGCCCGCACGTCGGGGTGCGAGGGGCACAGGTCGGCCGGGGAGCCGTGGTCGCCGAAGCAGTTCTCCACGGTCACGTCCGGGCAGGCCAGGCCGATCGTGGCGTTGCGCAGGAACACCGTCCAGCCGTGCAGCCGCATCCCCCGCTCGGCGCAGGCGCGGCGCAGCTCGTCGAGGGGCCGGTCCTCCGCGCCCGGTTGCACGGGCGGGGCCAGGCGCAGCCCGCCGAACAGGTCGTCCGGCGGCGGGAAGTGGACGCCGTCGCGGCGCAGCGTCAGCCGCGAGGCGCCGTGCGGGGTCACGTCCCTCGCCTGGTGGTAGGCCGCGGCCACCGCGACGCCTCGCACGCCGTACGCCGAGGCCCGGTCGAGCAGCCCGCGCACGCCCTCCGCGCGCAGGTCCTCGACGAAGACGTACAGGGCGCTGTCCATCGTCAGCGGCCCGTGTACGCCACGAAGTCGATCTCGACGAGGATGTCCAGGAGATCGGAGCCCACGGTGGTGCGCACCGGGTAGGGCCGGGTGAAGTAGGTCTGGTAGACCTCGTTGAACGCGGCGAAGTCCTCCTTCAGGTTCTGCAGGTGGACCGTCGCCTTCACCACGTCGTCGAACGTCAGGCCGTGGGCCTCCAGCACGGCCCCCAGGTTGCGCATGGTCCGGTGCGTCTGGGCCGCCACGTCGTCGCCCACGACCTCGCCGGTCGCGGGGTCGAGCGGCCCCATGCCCGAGGTGTAGAGGAAGTCGCCGGCCACCACGCCCTGCGAGTACGGCCCGATCGGCGGGGCGCCCTCGGCCGTACGGATCTCCTGCTTGCCAGCCATTGTCACCGCTCCGGAAGATCAGAAATACGTATTGATCAAATCAATCACGACGTCGTCGTCGTCCACCACGGGGATGACGCGCCACTTGTCGAAGGCCGTGCACGGATGGGAGAGCCCGAACGACACCAGGTCTCCCGGGCGCAGCCCGGCTTCGCCGCTGAGATAGGCGTGCTGGTCCCACAGCTTGACGACCGTCACCCCGGTGAGCGGCTCGGCCGGTTCCTCTCCCCCGCCGCGCCGCACGGCCTTCGGGGACGGCAGGTGCAGGTCGTACGGCACGTCCCGCTTGCCCATGCCGACCAGCACGAGGCCGGGCTCCGGCACGGACAGGACCTGGGCCCAGACCTCCAGCGCCGGCCGCAGTTCGCCCGTCACCCGGTTGTAGGGCGTGGTCTCGCGGTAGAAGCCGTCGTCGTGCGCGATGTAGGCGCCGCTGCGCAGCACCACGGTCGCGCCGAGCTCCGCGGTCAGCGGCGCGAGCTCCTCGGCCACCAGGTCGAACCACGAGCTTCCCCCGGCGGAGACCACCAGGGGACCGGCCACCCGCGGCGCCAGTGCCCGCGCCGCGCGCGCCAGGTCGCGCAGGTACGCCCGGACCTCGTCGGCCGTCCGCAGGGTGCCCTCGTATCCGGCGACCCCGGCCAGTTCGGTCCCCCGGGCCTCGCACAACGCCCCGGCCACCTCGAGCAGCTCGTCCTGACCACGGCAGCCGGTCCTGCCGCCCGGGTGGCCCAGCTCGACGAGCACCCGGAACGGCACCTCGCCGGCCGTCTCGTCGAGCACGCGCACACCCTCGATGGAGTCGGCGTAGCAGAGGAAGTCGAAACGGCCGATCTCACCGGCCAGCAGGCGCAGGGCGCCCCGGTCGAGGATCTCGTTGGCCAGCAGCACCCGGGGGACGCCGAAGGAGCGGTGGACGAGCACCTGGCTCGCCGTCGCAGCGGTGACCCCCCAGGCCCCGGCGTCGAGCTGGGCCCGGACGAGCTGGGGCGACATCGTGGTCTTGGCGTGCGGCGCGAAGGCGAGCCCGTGCCGGTCGGCGAAGGCGGCGAGCGTCGCGATGTTGTGGTCGAGGGCCGAACGCCTCGCCACCATGACCGGCCAGGTGAACGAGCCGTCGAACAGGGAGTGCCGGGCCGCGGCGAACTCCCGTCCGCCGATGGGTTCGCCCGGCCACAGGAAACCGCGCGTGCGCGCGTCGACGACGATCTCCGCGAGCCCTTGCGGCCGCGCCGCGTCCTGCTCGGAGTGCTCGAAGGAGTGCTCCGGAGGGTGCTCGATGGAGTGTTGCGGGGCGCGCCCGAGGGAGTCTTGCGGGGCGCGCTCCCGGGGGCCGTCCGCGAAACTCACGCCGCCCCCTCGCTGTCCCGGTTCAGACCACCTCGTGGATCGTACTGGACCGCGCCCGCGGTGGCGGACTCCGCGCCTTCGGGAGCAGCGGCGCGCGAGCGGGAACGGGCCGGATTGTCGTAGGGGATCACTACAGTGCGGTCCGGCAGTGCGCACGAGTTCCGCGACGATCACGGATGGGACCGAGATGAGCGAGGATCCACGACTCGCACGAGCCGGCGCTCTCTATGAGCAGGCGGTCTTCGGCGGCGACGCCTCGGGTCTGCCCGAGGCGGAACGGGGGTTGGACGAGGTGGAGGCCGACCTCGCCCTGGCCCGCGGCCGGCTCGCCCACGCGCGGTTCCTGGAGGACCGCGAGGAGGACCCCCGCGAGCTCGAGCTGTTCGAGCGGGCCGCCGACCTCTACCGGCGGCTCGGCGACATTCGCGGCGAGGGCGAGGCGCTCTTCTGGGTCGGCTGTTTCCACCAGGTCGTGCGGCACGACGACGAGGCGGCCGGGGCTGCGTTGCGGCGGTCGCACGAGTTCGCGGCGGCGGCCGGCGACACGCTGACGATGTCCTACGCGCTCAGGCATCTGGGCATCGCCGAGCACGGGGCCGGGCGGCTGGAGGCGGCGCGGGAACGGCTGGAGGAGTCGGTGCGGCTGCGCCGGGAGCTCGGTTTCCTGCCGGGTGTCGCGGCCAACCTGGTCGGGCTGGCTTACATCGCCGCCGCGGAGGGCCGCCGGGACCACGCCCTGCGGCTGCTCGACGAGGCGGCCGGTCTCGCGGAGACGAGCGGGGCCCGGGGCATCGCCCGGCACGTGGAGCAGGCGCGCAGAACGCTGTGACCACGTACCTGTGCGTACCTGCGACCACGGCCTGCTGACCGCGGGCCGGCCGGACGGTCCGGCGGCCGGCGGGTCGCGCCGCGCCTCAGGGGTCGGGCGCCGGGCGATCCCGCGAGTCGCCGTCGTTCGATGGCATGTTCGAGATAAGGTGTGGTGGCCGTCACAGGGGAGTCCGGCCGGGCCCCTCCCCTGCGCCGGCGGGCTTCACGTGGCCGCGGGCGACCATACGAGCGGGCCACGCAGGCGGAACAAGCAGACAGACCGTGTAGGCAGATCACCTGTGTCGAGGAGGAACCACCCCATGACCGAGCCCAAGACCCACACCCTCGAGGTGCCCGGCTGCGTTCTGCACTACGACGTGCGCGAGGCCGAGGAGACCACGGAGCCGGTTCTGCTGCTGATCGGATCGCCGATGGACGCCACCGGATTCGCCGCCCTGGCGCGGCGCTTCCCGGACCGTACGGTGGTGACCTACGACCCGCGCGGCAGCGGGCGGAGCACGCGGACCGACGGCACCGGGGAGTCGACGCCCGAGCTGCACGCCGACGACCTGCACCGGCTGATCGACGCGGTCGGAGGCGGGCCGGTGGACATCTTCGCCAGCAGCGGAGGCGCGGTCAACGGGCTCGCGCTGGTGGCCCGGCACCCGGAACAGGTGCGCACGCTCGTGGCGCACGAGCCCCCGACCGTCCAGGTGCTGCCGGACCGGGAGCAGGCGCTGGCCGCCGTGGCCGACATCCGGCGGACGTACGACCAGGAGGGTTTCGGCCCGGCGATGGTGAAGTTCTTCGCGATCGTGGGCCACCAGGGCGAGATCCCGGCGGACTTCGCCGACCAGCCCCGGCCGAATCCGGCCGAGTTCGGGCTGCCGGCGCAGGACGACGGTTCGCGGGACGACGTGATGTTCGCGCAGAACCTGATCACCTGCACGCACTACGAGCCCGATTTCGAGGCGCTGCGTGCGGCCCCGACCCGCGTCGTCCTCGGCGTCGGGGTCGAGTCGGAGGGGCAGCTGGCCAGCCGCGCGGGCACGGTGATCGCCGAGCGGCTCGGCGGCAAGCCCGTCATCTTCCCGAGCAATCACGGCGGGTTCCTCGACGACACGTACGGCACGCCTGGCGACCCGGACAACTTCGCCGTCACGCTGCGCCAGGTTCTCGCCGAGCAGGCGTAGGCGGCTGGGGGCGCAGGTCGCGGCCGGTCGCGGCCCGGGCGCACGGCCGTACGGCGCCGATGTGCGCCTCAGCCGCGCCCACCGCATCCACCGCCTGCACCGCGCAACCGCCTGCACCGGGCCGCGGGCGCTGCCGCCTAGCGCGGCAGCGAGGGCTCCGGCGCGGCGGCGTGTGCGACCGGCACACGCCGCGCGCCTGCCGCATCCCGGGTGCGGGCCAGGGACGCGAGTGCGAGCACCAGCAGGAGCGCGCAGGCCCAGGCGAACCAGTCGCCGAACCTCGTGTAGGGCGTGTCGGCCGAGCGGGTGGGCAGCGCGGTGAGGACGGACACGACCGGCCCGTCCGCGCTGTGCGCCTCGGTCCTGATCCGCCCGTAGGCGTCGCTCACGACCAGATCGCCGTTCCGCCCCGCGCGCGCCACGGTGAGCCCGGTCTCGACGCCCCGGGTGACCGCCATCCTCCCGTGCAGCCAGCGGTCCCGATCGAAGTCCCAGGCGGGCACGAAGAGCGTCGTGGCGCCGCGTGCGCGGTAGTCGCGCACCAGGCCGGGCAGGTCCAGGTCGAAACAGATCGCGATCGCCCAGCGGGAGCCCGAACCGGGCACGAAGGCCGCACGGTTCCCGGGCCGGAAGTCGTCTTCGAGTCCGGGGATGAGGTGGCGCTTGAAGTACTCGACCGGCCGGCTCCCGTCGGCGGGGAAGTCGACCACGGCGTTGCGGAGGCTACCGGCCCGCTTGAGGACGAGCCCGGCGATGATGTCGACGTGGTGCTCGGCGGCGAGCCGCGCCAGCGGCCCCGCCAGGACGGGCAGCGTCGCGTCGTCGGCGACGAAGACCTTCTCCGGCATGACCACGACCCGCGCGCCGTGTGCGGCGAGGTCCGGGATCCGCGCCGTGTACCGCCCGAGGAGGGCACGTCCCTCCGCGGATTCGACCGGGACCCAGCCGTCCCGGTCGACGGCGAGCAGCGCCACCTTCTCCGGGCCCTCACCGTACGGCGCGCTCAGCCGCCAGGCGCCGTACCCCGCCGTCAGAGCCAGGACGATCGCGGCGGTGACGGCCACCCGCAGCCGCCCGGCCGCTCCCGGTGCCGCGGGAAGCGGCGCGAAGAGCACGGCGGCGGCCGCGGGCACCCCGAGGACCAGGAAGGTGACGCCCCACGGTCCGGTGACCGAGGCGGTCTGCAGGACCGGAAGGACGTCGGCCTGGGTGTAGGCCAAGCTCCACCATGCCCCGTTCGGTGACAGCACCGAGACCGCGTACTCGACGCCGGCCCAGGCCGCCGGCACGACGGCGGCGGCCGTCAGCGGACGTCCCCTCAGCATCAGCGCCCGTGACAACAGGACGACCAGCCCGAACAGCAGCGCCGACCCGGCGAGCATCGACACGACCATCGGCGGCGGGATCCCCACCGTGTCGAGGAAGTAGCCCCACATCGCCGTCTCACCTCCGAGCCACGCGGCCGACGCCGCGAGGAACGCGACGCGAGCGCCGACGCGGTGGGCGAGGACGAGCACCGGCAGCGGTGCGAGCCAGGTGAGCCAGGGCACCGGAGTGAGCCCGGTGCCGAGATGGAACAGCGTCGCCGACAGCGCCGTGGCGGCGAGCGCCACGGCCGGACGCCGAATCGGTGAGTTCATCGTGCAGCCTCCTTGTCCAGTCGCCCCGACCCTCCGGGTGTCCGGCCCGCACGCACATCACCGGCGCGAGTGATCCGGGTGCCCGTCGCAGGGACCGGGACCGCTCGGCGAGCCTGACACCGGCCTCACTCGAAGGAGTGAGAGGGCACTCAGCCGAGCGATCGAGGCGACGGCGGATGCCGCGCGCATAGTCTTGCCGCGTTTCCTCCAGCAACCCCCGGAGCCGGTCATGCGGGCGAGCATCCTCACTCCGTCGAAGGCCGACGTCGCGATCGCCGCCGTCGTCACCGTGATGACGGTGACGCCCGCCCTCGTCCCGTACCGGCAGCCGTGGTGGGCCCTGGCGCTCGCCGTCCTCATGTCGGTGCCCGTGCTGTGGCGGCGCCGCGCCATCCTCCCCGTCGGGGCGGTCGTCGGCTGCGCCACGACGATCCTGGCGATCGCGGCGAAGTCGCTGCCGCACTCCGCGACCCTGGTGCTGCTGCTGCCATACGGCGTGCTCGTGTGCACCTACACGTTCGCGGCGGCGGATCTCTCCCGGGCGCGGCGCGCCGGGGGCATCGCGGCTCTCGCCGCCGGGGTGGCCGCGTCACTCGTCGTCCCGCACGAGAATCTGGAGACCTACCGTTACCTCCTCACCGCGATCGTCGCCGCGTACGCCCTCGGTGTGGGCGCACGGGCCCGGCGGGCCGCCCGGAACGCCGAGCGGGAGCGCGAAGCCCGCATCCGGGAGGAACGCGCCGCCGCGGTCGCACGCGAACGCACCCGGATCGCCCGCGACATGCACGACATCGTGACCCACTCGGTCGGCCTCATGGTGATCCAGGCGGAGACCGGCCCGCTGGTGGCGCGCGATCACCCTGAGAAGGCCGAGGCGGTCTTCGAGGCGATCGCGGAGGCCGGGCGGGACGCGATCGGCCAGCTCCGCCTGATCCTCGGGGCGCTGCGCGGGAGCGAGGCACCCGGCGGCCCGGGGCCGGCCCGGGGGCCGCAGCCCGGGCTCGACGCCCTGCCCGGCCTGCTGGACAACGCCCGCCGGGCGGGCCTGGACGTCTCCGCCGACGTGCGTGGCGAGCCACGGCGCCTGCCCTCCGATGTGGACATCGCCGCGTACCGGATCATCCAGGAGGCGTTGACCAACACCATTCGGCATGCTGGAGCGAGCGCCGTCCGCGTACGGCTCCGCTGGTCCGGTGACGCCCTGGACGTCGAGGTCGCCGACGACGGCCGGGGCGCGCGGGAGCTACGGGAAGGACACGGCATGATCGGGATGCGGGAGCGGGTCACGGCGTGCGGCGGCCGGCTGGCCGTCCGGCCGGGGAACCCGGGTCTCACCGTCACCGCGACCCTGCCGATCGGCTGACGGCATGCTGCGCGTACTCGTCGCCGACGACCAGGACCTGTTCCGCGGCGGCTTCGCGATGATCCTCGACGCCCATGACGACATCACCGTGGTCGGCGAGGCGGCCGACGGCGCCGAGGCCGTCACGAAGGCGGTCGAGCTGAAGCCGGACGTGGTGCTCATGGACATCCGGATGCCCGGCGTGGACGGCGTCGAGGCCACGGCCCGGGTGTGCCGCAGGACCGACGCGAAGGTGCTGGTCCTGACGATGTACGACGTCGACGAGTACGTCTACGACGCCCTGCGCGCCGGGGCCAGTGGCTTTCTGCTCAAGGACGTACGGCGGGACGACCTCGTACGCGCCGTCCGCCTGGTCGCCGAGGGGGAGTCACTGCTGGCCCCTGCGATCACCCGGCGCCTGATCGGCGAGTTCGTCGGACGTGGACGTGCCCGGCCCCGGCTGCGGCAGCGGCTCGGTGAGCTGACCGACCGGGAGATGGACACGTTGCGGCTGCTCGCGCGCGGCCGGTCCAACGCCGAGATCGCCGCGGAGCTGGTGGTGACCGAGCACACGGTCAAAAGTCACGTGAGCAACCTGCTGACGAAGCTGGACCTGCGCGACCGCGCCCAGGCCGTCGTCTTCGCGTACGAGTCCGGCCTGGTCGTCGCCGGTGACCAGGACTGATTCCGCGCCGATCGGCGATGACGACTCGGTGCCCGAGCCGGTGGTAGTCAGCGGGGCGGGCGAGCTGTCGGGCCGGCGGCGCCCCGGGGAGGACGCGGGCCAATTGACGTCCTCGCCGCGCCCGGGCGTTCAGGCGGGGCGCAGGGCGCGGCCGGGGGTGGCGCCGGTGAGTGCGCCGCCGCGCAGCACCGGCACACCTCCGACGAGCACGTCGTCCACGCCCACGGCGAGCGTACGGGGCTCGTCGTAGGTCGCCGTGTCGGCCACCGTGGCCGGGTCGACGACGATCAGGTCCGCGGCCTGGCCGCGCCGTACGAGGCCGCGGTCGGGCAGCCGGAAGCGGCGCGCCGGGTGGGAGGCCAGGTGCACGGCGGCCTGTTCCCAGGTGAGGTCGCCGAGCTCGCGCACGTGCCGGCCGAGGTAGCGGGCGAACGCGCCGAAGCCGCGCGGGTGCGGATGGCCGCCCACGTAGATGCCGTCGGAGCCGCCGGTGTGGCCGGGGTCGCGCATGACGGCGCGCACCGACTCCTCCCCCGCCGGGCCCTCGTCGGGGCGCGCCTGCACGCAGCCCGCCTCGAGCCGGGTCTCCACAAGCAGCACCCGGCAGAACTCGGCGGCCGTCGCGCCGTACTCGGCCGCGGCGGCGGGCAGGCTCATCCCCTCGGCCCACTCGAAGCCGGGGGCGTGCGAGAGCCTGATGCGCGGCCACAGGTCGTCGCGTCCCGCCCACTCCGCGGCGAGACGATCGCGCTCGGAGGACAGCATCGCCACGGCGCGGCCGGGATCTGCGGCGGGCACCCACGGCGGCAGCGTCACCATCGCCAGGATCGTGCTGGACCGCAGGTAGGGATAGGTGTCGAAGGTCAGGTCGACGTCCTGCCGCCGGGCGTCCTCGACCAGCGGCAGCAGAGTGGAGGCCGGGCCGTGGAGATGCGAGACGTGCGCGGCCGCCCCGGACCGCTTGGCGATCTCCACGACCTCCGTCATCCCCACCGCCGCGGACGGGCCGTACGCGCGCATGTGGGTCACGTACGGCAGGCCGCCCAGCGACGCGCACAACGCGGCCAGCTCGGCCGCGTCGGCGTACCGGCCGGGGGCGTACTCCAGACCCGACGACAGCCCGGCCGCCCCCTCGGACAGGCCCGTCTCGACCCTGCGGAGCATGGCCCGCGTCTCGTCCTCGTCCGCGGCCCGCTCCGCGGGACCCATCACGTCGAACCGGATCGTCGCGTGCGGGAGCAGATAGACGGTGTTGAGCGCGGTCCTGCCGTCGTACCCGGCGAGCAGGTCCGCGACGCTCACCGGCCCGTCCACGTGCGGGTGCGCGCCGTTGACCGCCGCGAAGTAGCGGCTCGCGTACGCGAAGGCGGCCGGGGTGGTGGCCGGCGCGAACGACAGGCCGTCCTGGCCGAGCACGAAGGTCGTGACCCCCTGCCGCAGCGCGGCGTGCTGCACGAGAGGGTCGAACACGACCGCGTCGCCGTGCGCGTGGCAGTCCACCAGCCCCGGCAGCACGTATCTGCCCGCCGCGTCGATCCGGGTGGCCGCCTCGGCCGAGTCGAGACGGCCCACCGCCTCGACCCGGCCCCCGCGCACGCCGACGTCCGCGCGGAACGCGGGGGCTCCGGTCCCGTCCACGACGCGGCCGCCGCTGATCAGCACATCGAAGGTCACGTCCTCGATTAGATCAGTCGTACGGTCCGGGCACACGCGACGAACCGGGGCAGTCGTCGGGCCGCACGACGGGCCTGCGCTCCAGCACCTCGCGGGCGCGGGCACGGGCGAGGTTCCAGCCGTTCCAGGAGTCCGGCTCGCGGAGACCGTTGACCGCGACCACTTCGCTCAGCACGCAACTGCGGTCCGGCTCGGGCAGCCGGTCCAGGATCGGCACGGCCTCCGCCCCCAGATCGCCAAGGTAGCCGTGGTCGAGCCGCTCGACGCCCCGGATCGTGAGCTGGGTCTCGGCCACCCGCGCGTCGGGGTCCCAGACCGCGAACACCAGCAGCGACACGCCGGTGAGCAGCACGAGCCCCCGGAAGAACCAGGACGTGCCGCCGCCGATCAGCCGCACCGTCCCGGCCGCCAGCACCAGCACGAACACCGCGCCGAGCCACCAGATCGTCGCCACCACCGAGGCCCGCAGCCGGGACAGGCCGTACGCGTCGGTGTAGAGGCCGATGCGGTGCAGCGCCGAGGCGAGGATGACCAGCGTGAACGCGCACAGCAGGCCGAGCAGCACGGCGAGCAGCCAGCGGTCGGCCCGGCCGCGCAGGCGCAGCAGGGCGACCGCGGCGGCCACGATGCCGAGCACGAAAAGGCTGACCGTGACGAGTTCGAAGAAGCCCGACCTCGCGTACTCCGCGTAGGTGAGCCCCGCCGTCGACAGCACCCTGCGGCTTCCGCCGAAAAGCACCGTGATCTGCACGGTCACGAACGCCGCGAACAGCAGGTTCAGCCCGGCCAGCGGGATCACCCACACCTGCCGGCCGAGGGACATCCGCAGGTCGGGCGCGGCGGGCTCGGCCACCGGGCGCAGGCCCACCAGCACCGCCGCCACGGCCAGCACCGCGAACACGCAGAACACGAAGACCCGGTACGGCAGGCTCTGCGCCCATTCCGGTGTCCGCAGCAGGTCGCTGAGGAAGGCCGAGAAGACCGCGTCGGCGGAGGAGAACAGCAGGCCGAAGACGGCCAGCAACACGACGGTCACGGCGGCGCTGACCAGCGTGGGCAGCATCCGCCGCCGCCGCGCCAGGGTCCGCAGCGGCCCGGCCAGGAACCACGGCGTCGGCAGCACCGCGAACGCGACCGAGATTCCTCCCCTGATCACGGCGAGCCAGCCCCGGCCACCGCCCGACAGCGCGAGGGACCCCACTCCGAACGCGGCCAGCAGCACCGGCCCGACCACCCATTCGGCGTCACGGAAGAGCGCCACGGAGACCAGCGCGTACGCCAGGAGGCCGAAGGCCAGGGTCCACGGGGTGACCCGGCCGCGCCGGAGCGGCAGCACCGCGGGGAACGCCGCCGCCCCCATCGCGACCGCCGTCAGCACGAGGCCCAGCCCGGCCGACGCGTACGGCAGGGTGACGGCGGCGACCAGACCGGCCGCCGCGGCGGCCGGCAGCAGCCAGCGGGGCGCCTCCGGCAGGTCCGGCCGCGGGAACAGCGGCGGCGGCACGTAGGCGGGCGGCGGGGGATACCGTCCCGGCGTGTGCGGCCCGGACCCGGGGGGCCCAGGGGGCATCGGTGGCCCAGGGGGCATCGAAAACACCGGGGACGAGGGCACAGGAGGCACAGGGGGCGAGGGCACAGGGGGCGAGGGCACAGGGGGCGAGGGCACAGGGGGCGAGGGCACAGGGGGCGAGGGCACAGGGGGCGAGGGCACAGGGGGCACGGACGGTTCCGGGGAGGCCTGCCGCTGCTCCGCGCGCTCCTGGGCACGCGGGCCCGCCGGGTTCTCCGGAGGCCTGCCCCCCGGCGCGGCGGGAACCGGAGGCGCCGGGGAACTCACGCTGTGGACGGCCGCGGCCACGGTGGGCGCGGACGATCCCGGTGTCTCCGGAAGCGGACCGGGTTGGGTGCTCACGGTGACCGCCACCGGCACGGATGCCCCCTCGGCGGAACCGGACACGGCGTCTCCCCCGGGCGCGGTGTCCGACGCGGGCGCGGCGCTAGTGGCCGGCGCGCCGTCTGTCGCGGGCGCGGCGCCTGTGGCAGGCGCGGCGCCTGTGACGGTGGTGGGCGGGCTGGTGTACCACGGCGGCGGGGACGCGGCCGCGGCCGTCGCCGCTGCCCGCCGGGCCGTCGACGAACCGCGCGTCGCTCCCACGACCGCCCCGGCGGCGGTGAACAGCACCAAAGAGACGATGCCCAGCCCCCCTACGCCGAGGAAGACCGGAGCGATCAGCCCGGCGAGGAATCCGGCGAGCATGCCGACGCCCGCGCCGAGAGCCACTCGCGCCACGTGCCCGGCAGGGTCGTAGGGCACCCCGGCCCGCGGCGCGAACACCTGCCCCGGCACGCCGGCGCCTCCGCCCGGGGGGACCGGGTACGGCTGGTCCGCCCGGGCATGGACGAGGCCCTGCCGCCGGGGATCCTCCCGGTCCTCGCCGCCGTCGCCGCCGGCGATGCCCGCGCCGCCGGTCGAGGAGATGCCGAGGTCCCCGGCTCGGAGGTAACCGGCCCGGAGGTGACCGGTCTCCGCGATGCCGGTCGTCGAAGCAGGAGCCGCGGCCTTGGGGGAGGACTCGAAGCTTGCCCCCTGCCGCTCCCCGGGTCGCCCGGGAGTGTCGGCGGTCACGGGCGTGGACGGCCCCGTGTCCTCACCTCGCGCGCCGGGTGCGTGCCGCTCCGCGCCGGAGTGTGGTGCGGCGGGATGCGGAGTGGCGGAGTGCGGAGCGGCAGGATGCGGCGCACCGGCGTAGCGGGGTGCGGCGGCCGCGTCACCGGACTCTCCCGGTCCTTCGGCCGCGATGGCGGCCCTCCCCGCCCGGTCACCGCCGTCGTCCCCGCCTGGGCCCTCCCCGCCGGGCCCACCGGCGGGACTGCCGGCGCCCACCTGCTGGATCTCCATGTCTCCCCTTCGTTCTGCGGCGTGGACGGGTCCGTCCGCGCTCTCGCCTGCCACCGGCTCGCCCTGACGCGGCAGCGTGACGACCATCCGGCACCCCGGCGCCGTCCCCCGGCCTCTCCCCCCGGGCCGTCTCACGGCCGGGAGCGGGTCCCCCACCGAGATCGACCCGCCGTGCAGCTCGACGATCTCCTTGGCGATGGCGAGCCCGAGCCCGGCCCCGCCCGCGTCGGCGGCACGCCCGGCGTCGAGGCGCGAGAAGCGCTCGAACACCCGGGCCCGCTCCGCCGCCGGGATGCCGGGACCCTCGTCGGTGACGCCGATCTCCAGGTTCGGTCCGGCGGCCCGCGCCTCCACCCGGACCGTGCCGCCGGACGGGCTGTGCCGTACGGCGTTGTCGAGCAGGTTGGCCAGCACCTGGGCGAGCAGGGCCGCGTCGGCCGACAGGGCCGTCCCCGGCGCGACGACGTTCATCACCGTCACGTCGTCGCGCGCGAGAGCCGCCTCCGAGACTGCCTGGCGGCACAGCGACGCCAGGTCCAGCTCCTCCGGCTCGATCAGCCGCGCCCCCGAGTCGAGCCGCGACAGATCGAGGAGCTGGGCCACCAGGCGGCCGAGCCGCTGCGTCTGGGCGAGGGCCGTGCCCAGGGTGTCGAGGTCGGGCGGCGTGACACCGTCCACGACGTTCTCCAGCACGGCCTGCAGGCCGGTGATGGGTGTGCGCAGCTCGTGGCTGACGTTGGCCACCAGCTCACGCCGTTGCCGGTCGACCTCGGCGAGGTCGGCCGCCATCGCGTTGAACGCCCGCGCCAGCTCCCCCACCTCGTCGCGGGACGTGGCGGTCACGCGCAGGCCGTACCGGCCCTTGGCGATCGTCTGCGCGGCGGCGGCCATCTCGCGAAGCGGCCGGGTCATGCCGCGGGCGAGGAGCTGCACCATGATCAGCGCGAGCACGACGGCGATCGCGATCCTGAGATCCCGGGACAGGCCGGAGTTGATGCCGACCTCGTTGACGACGAACGCCGCCACCACGGCGAGCACGATCACGATGCCGAGCTTGACCTTGATCCGGCCGAGGAAGTCGAGCGGCCTCATCGCCTGGCTTTCTCCGTTGCGGTGCGCGTCACGGGCGGACGAGCGCGTATCCCACGCCATGGACGGTACGGACGACCTCCGGGCCGAGCTTGCGGCGCAGCGCGCGGACGTGGCTGTCCACGGTCCGGGTCGCGGCGGCCTCGGAGAAGCCCCAGATGTCCGACAGCAGCCGCTCGCGCTCGAAGACGTGGCCGGGCCGCTCGGCGAGACGCCGCAGCAGGTCGAACTCGGTCCGGGTGAGCTGGGCCTCGGTCCCCCGGACGAACACGCGGCGCTCGGCCGTGTTGATCTCGACGTCGCCGATCCTGATCACCGTGTCCTCGTGGGCCAGCAGGCTGGCCCGCTCAACCCGCCGCAGCAGCGCGTGGATCCTCGCGACGAGCTCCCGCATGCTGAACGGCTTCGTGATGTAGTCGTCGGCGCCCACGCCCAGGCCGACCAGCACGTCGGTCTCCTCGCCCAGCGCGGTGAGCATGAGCACCGGCACCGGCCGGGCCGCCTGCATCCTGCGGCACACCTCGAGCCCGTCCAGGCCCGGCAGCAGCCGGTCGAGGACGACGACGTCGGGCTCCGCCTTCGCGTAGGCCGCGAGCGCCTCCTCGCCGTCGCTCGCGACGCGGACGTCGAAACCCTCCGCCACGAGCCGGAGCCGCACGGCGTTGGCGATGGTGTCGTCGTCCTCGACGACGAGGACACGGCGTTGCTGCGGGGTTGCCATGCACGGAAGCGTAGATCCCCCCTGTGCAGAGGCGCCGTCCGGAAATGTGCAGATCCCGTGCACCGGAAACGTCGGCCGCCCGCGCTAGCGTGGCCATGTGGATCGGACGCTGCATGCTGAGGACTACCTGCGACGGCTCGGCCTGCGGTCGAGTGGCCCACCGAGCGTCGAAGAGCTGTTCCGGCTCCAGGCGGCGCACGTCGAGCGGGTGCCGTACGAGAACCTGGAGATCTGGCTGGGCCGGCCGACCACGATCGACCCGGCCGAGTCATGGCGGCGGATCATGTGCGGGCGCGGCGGATACTGCTGCCACCTGAACGGCGCGTTCTCGGTGCTCCTGCGGCAGCTGGGCTACGCGGTCACGCGGCACTTCGGCGGCGTCCAGGGCTCGCCCGAGGAACGCGCCGGGGCCACGGGAAACCACCTGGCCCTGACCGTGAGCGGCCTGCCGGCGGACGCCAATCCCGGCGGGCGGTGGCTGGTCGACGCCGGGCTGGGCGACGCGATCCACGAGCCGATCCCGCTGGTCGAGGGCGTCTACCGGCAGGGCCCGTTCCGGTACGCCCTGCGCCGGTCGGAGGCCGAGCCGGGCGGCTGGCGGTTCGACCACGACGCGCGCGGCAGTTTCAGCGGCATGGACTTCCGCCCGGGACCGACGGAGATGGGCGCCTTCGAGGCCAAGCACGAATGGCTGTCCACCTCCCCCCAGTCGGGATTCGTCCGGGTGGCGTCCGTGCAGCGGCGCGACGCCGCCGGGATCGACCTGCTCAGGGGGCTCGTGCTCACGCGCGTCGGTCTACCCCCGGCCGGGGGCGGGCCGGACCCGTCGGTGACGCTGGAGCGCCGGGAGGACTACTTCGCCGCGCTCGCGGACGTCTACGGCATGACGCTGGACGACGTCTCCTCCGAGGAGAAGGACGCGCTGTGGTCCCGGCTGCTCGCCGCCCACGAGGAGTGGCTGGCCGCCCGGCAGCCCACCTGAGCCGGGAACGGCGCCCCGCCCGCAGCGTTCCAACCCGGTCGCCGCGCCCGGCCCGCGTGGCCGCGTCATGCGCCCCCAGCGCCGAATCCGCAGGTCATGGGTTTCGCCCCCCGGTTACGGGTAGCCCGGATATGACCAGGAAGGAGGCGCTAATGGACCGCCAGTCAAGGCCGGAGACCATGCGGGAGAACGACGTGATCGAACTCCTGACGCACCAGCACGCTCTCATCCGGGAGCTCTTCGACGAGGTCGACAGATGCCAGGGGGAGGAGCGCAAGGAGGCCTTCAGCCGCCTCGTCCGCCTGCTCGCCGTTCACGAGACGGCGGAGGAGGAGATCGTCCACCCCTACGCGCGGCGCAAGCTGGTCGGCGGCGACACGATCGTGGACAACCGTCTGCAGGAAGAGGAAGAGGCGAAGGAACTGCTCAGCCGCCTCGACGACATGGACGTGACGACGGCGGAGTTCTCCCGGGAGCTGGAGAGGCTGCGGGCCGCCGTGTTCGCCCACGCCGCCGCCGAGGAGCGCTACGAGTTCTCCGAGCTCAAAGCCAGCACGTCCGAGGCCGAGCGCAAGGCCATGGCCGTGGGCGTCAAGGCCGCCGAGGCGATGGCACCCACGCATCCGCACCCCGGGATCGAGTCGGCGACGGCGAACATCCTGATGGGCACGCCGATCGCGATCATGGATCGTGCCCGCGACCTGATCCGAAAGGCGATGGGCAAGCAGGAGTCCGGCGAGGGCTGAGTCTGCGGCGTTCCGCCGCAGGGGGCGCGGCGGAGCCGCCGAGGCCGGGGTCCCCGCCTTCGGCGTCGGAATCCCGGCACACATGGAGGGTGAGTGCCCCGGGGCCGGTCTTCCGCCGCAGGGGGCGCGGCGGAGCCGCCGAGGCCGGGGTCCGCGCCTCCGGCGTCGGAATCCCGGCCCACGTGAATGCGCGGGCCGGGGTCCGAGGCGCACCCCCGACACCGGCCCGCGCCTCCCCTCGGCCGTTCGCGGAACTCGGCCCGGACTTCGGACGTTCTCCCAGCGACGCGGGACGACGTCCCGCGCGGGACCCGACACGAAAGGCCTGACGATGTCGCCACTGGGCAAGTACTACGTGGGCGCGGCGGTGGTGGCCGTGCTGGTCTTCATCCTTCCGGTGCCGACGCTCCTGGCCTGGCTGGTCGCGATCGGCGCGCTGGGAGCGCCGATCGTCGCCTACTTCATGCTGGACGAGTCGCAGCGGGCGCGGCTGCGGCGCATCCGCCGCCGCCAGATCGGCGGCTGAGCAGTCTGTTCTGAGCAGCCTGTCTGAGCGGCCTGTCCCAGAGCTCGCGCAATCCCCGGCCGGGCGCCGTCACGGCGCCCGGCCGGTGGCGTTCACGAGCCGACGCGCACAAGCCGGCGCTAGCGAGCCGACGCTTTCCAGCCGGCGCTCAGGAGGCGGCGCTCACGAGCCGGCGGAGTTTACGAGGCGGCGCTCACTACCGGGCGCTCACGAGGCGGTCGCGATCCTCCTGCGGACCCGGTCGGTGACGTTCCGCTCCAGGACGAACGACAGGAACGGGATCGTGCCCGCGACGAGCACGAGCAGCAGGTAGCCGATCGGCCAACGGGCCTTGATCAGGCCCAGGTTGATCGCTGCCACCAGATAGACCATGTACAGGAAGCCGTGGATCGGCCCGACGACCGCGACCATCGTGCCGTTGTCGAAGCCGTACTTGACGACCATTCCGGCACACAGCACGAGCAGCATCACGCCGACGATGTAGGCCAGGACGCGGTAGAAGTTGAGCGCGGATTCCACGTCGATCAATACCTCTGCTGGGTGCTGGGGAAACGGTCACCACACGATATCCGTGCGAGGCGGCGGTCCGGGCTCCAGGGCCCGTCAGGCCTCCGCGTGCGCGGCGGGCTCGGCCGGCTCCGGCTCCGAATCCCGGCGCTCCTCCCGATTCCGCCGCCCGCGCAGTGCGTCGCGGACGAAGTGGAACCACATGTACACGGCGAACAGCGCGAAGATCCACCACTGGAGGGCGTAAGCCAGGTTCCGCCAGGTGAAGCCGCCGCCCTGGGTCGGCGGGGACACGGCCACCGGCGTGGTGCGGGAGGGCGGCTCCTGGGCGGTCACGACGAGGAACCCGTCCCGCACCCGCGCGTCCGGCCACACGTTGATCAGCTCTGCCGTCGACACGGTCGCCACCTGACCGCGCGGCAGGTTGCCGCTGCGCATCACGTCGTCGGTCTGCTCGGCCGGCCGCAGCCGCCCGGTCACCGTGACGGCGCCCTCGGGCACGGCCGCGGCGGGGTCGGCCGCCGTCGCGACCCAGCCCCGTACGACGGGGACGACCGTGCCGTCCGCGAGCCGCAGCGGGGTGAGCAGCCAGAATCCGCTCCCCCGGGCCGCCCTCCCGCCGGGGGCGTCGACGTCGGCGACCCGATCGGCCACCAGCAACTGGTTCGCGGCGTCGTAGGTCCCCGTGGCGGTCACTTTGCGGCTGATCGCGGCGCCGCTGATGTGCCGGCCCACCTGGGTCAGCTCGGTGACGGCGACGGGCGCGGGGTCGGGGGCCCGTCGCGGGGCGCCCGACGCCTCGAAGACGCCGAGTTGCCAGCGGCCGAGGAAGGTGAAGGACACGAGCACCCCGATGACCAGCAGGTGCAGGGCCACCAGCCGGGGAGCCAGGAGGGTGCGGAGCATGGATACAACGCTATCCGCCGGCCGTACCGGTCCGGTATTCGCGCCGGTGTCACGGGTGCCCCCGAGGAGGAGCCCCAAGTCAGCCCCATCGGAGGGCAAAATCCGACAAATCACAGCCGTGACACACTGTGGGTCGCTAGAGTCTTGGCCATGTCCGACCCTCAGATCGACCCGGCCGGAAACACCCAGGCTTTCCGCGCCTTCGCACAGCAGCAGGACACGGCGGCATCCAACGAGCAGCCGTCCCGCCTGCCGATTTGGATCGCCGTCGGCGCGGCGCTCGTCGTGATCCTCGCTGTGGTGGCCTACCTCCTGGTTCGCTGACATACCTGTACCAGCCGCCGACGACCGCGCCCGTCGGCGGCTTTGTCATGCCCAGCGCGGCCCATCCGACGCGGACGTCGGCCCGAAAATGGACGGGCACCACATAAGGTGACGGAGAGCCGCAAACACCCCCGCAACGGCCAGAGGCATTCTCCGGCCGTCACCGGATAGGCGCCACCGCTGCGGGCCGCAGCCGGACCGCGCTGCTGGGCGGGCTACTGGGCCCTGTTGCTGAGCCCTGCTGCCGGGCCCTGCTGCTGGGGGCTGTGGTGCTAGCTGTGCTTCTGGACCCCGGCGTACGGACGCGAATATATTGGACGATGTTCCAATAGGACGGGGAGGACGCATGCCCAGTCCGGGCGTCACGATCATCGGTTCCGGCTTCGCCGGGCTCTGCATGGCCATCAAGCTGAAGGAGGCCGGCTACCACGACTTCGTGGTCCTGGAGAAGGCCGGTGAGCTCGGCGGCACCTGGCGGGACAACACCTACCCCGGCTGCGCCTGCGACGTCCCCTCGCCGCTGTACTCCTTCTCGTTCGAGCTCAACCCCGGCTGGTCGCGGCTGTTCTCCCCGCAGGAGGAGATCTGGGACTACATGCGGGCCTGCGCCCGCAAGTACGGCGTGGAGCCCCACCTGCGGTTCGACACGGAGGTCTGCGGGCTGGAGTACGACGACGAGCGCACCCTGTGGCGCGTGTCGACCGGCGACGGGGAGACGTTCGAGACCCACGCCGTCGTGTCCGGCGTCGGCGCCCTGCACGTGCCGTCGTTCCCCGAGATCCCCGGCCGCGAGCGCTTCACCGGCAAGGCGTTCCACTCCGCCCGGTGGGACCACTCCACGGACCTGACCGGCAAGCGCGTCGCAGTCATCGGCACCGGCGCGTCGGCGGTCCAGTTCGTCCCCGTCGTCGCCGAGCAGGCGAGCCGCCTCACCGTGTTCCAGCGCACCCCTCCGTGGATCCAGCCCAAGCCGGACCTGCCGATCGAGGGGCGGCTGAAGCGGGCCATGGAGACGCCGGTCGGCGCCCGCCTGCTGCGCGACGCCGTCTACTGGCTGCTGGAGACCCGGGCCGTGGGCTTCACGATCGACCCCCGGCTGATGAAGGTCCACCAGGCGATGGCCGAGCGGCACCTGGCCCGGCAGGTGCCCGACCCCGGCCTGCGCGCGAAGCTGACGCCCGATTACACCATCGGCTGCAAGCGCATCCTGCAGTCCAACGACTACTATCCCGCGCTGACCAGGGACAACGTCGAGCTCGTCACCGAGCGCATCACCGAGATCAGGGAGCGCTCGGTCGTGGACGCCACGGGGCGCGAGCACGAGGTCGACGTGATCGTCTACGGCACGGGCTTCCGCGTGGTCGACTCCCTCAACGAGCAGCGGATCGTCGGCAGGAACGGCGTCAAGCTCCAGGACGCGTGGCGCGACGGCATCGAGGCCTATCACGGCGTCACCACCGCGGGCTTCCCCAACCTGTTCTTCCTGCTCGGCCCCAACACCGGCCTCGGGCACACCTCGGTCGTCTTCATGATCGAATCGCAGGTCCGGTATGTCATGGACTGCCTGCGGCTGCTGTCCAGAGCCAAGGCCAAGGCCCTGGACGTACGGCCGTCGGCGCAGCGGGCCTACAACGACCGCCTGCAGCGGCGGCTCGACCGGCTGGTGTGGAACGAGGGCGGCTGCACGAGCTGGTACCTGGACGAGCACGGCAAGAACCGCACGCTCTGGCCCGGCTTCACCTTCGAATACTGGGCACGGACCCGGAAGGTGAAGCCGAGGGCCTACGAGCTCATCGGCGCCCGGACCGGCGACGCGGGCTGACCGGATCAGCGACGTGCGCTGACCACGAGGGCGCTGCCTCCGCCACGCCGGAAGGCCGGCTCGGCGACGGCCCGCACCCGGCCGTTCCGGAGGAACTCCAGGCCGGTCGCCGCGCCGATCTCGCCGGCCGGTGGAGTGGTCGGCACCGCGAACGTGTGCCCAAGCCTGCCCAGCTTCTCGCCGTACCGGTCGATGAACGCCTGCTCGGCCTGGGTCACCTCGATATTGCGCTGGGAGGCCCGCGGCGCGGCCACCGCGTCCGGCAGCGACATGCCGAAGTCGAGCCGGTTCACCAGGATCTGCAGCACGGTCGTGATGATCGTCGCGCCGCCCGGTGAGCCGACGGCGAGCAGCGGCCTGCCGTCCTTGAGCACGATGGTGGGGGCCATGGACGACCTCGGGCGTTTGCCGGGCGCGGGCAGGTTCGGGTCGCCCGGCGCCGGGCCGAAGGTGAAGTCGGTCAGCTCGTTGTTGAGCAGGATGCCCCGGCCCGGCACCACGATGCCGCTGCCACCGGTCTGCTCGATGGTGATGTTGTAGGCCGCCACGTCGCCCCAGCGGTCGGTCACCACGAGGTGGGTGGTCTCCGGCCCCTCCTTCTTCTCCTCGGGCGCCGAGGCCGCCGGAGCCGCCGGAGCGCACGGGGAGTAGGACCCGTCGGGCGATCCGGGCGCGGCGGGGTGCGCCATCGCCCGCGGGCCGATCAGGCAGGCGCGCTCCTTGGCGAACCCGTCGGACAGCAGCTCGCCGAGCGGCACGTCCACGTACGCCGGGTCGCCGACGTAGGCGTTGCGGTCGGCGAAGGCGAGCCGGGAGGCCTCCAGGTATTCGTGCAGGCCGACCTTCGGCAGGGCCTCGAGGATCTTCAGCGCCTCCCCCACGGTCGAGCCGCCCGACGACGGCGGCGCCATGCCGTACACGTCGAGGCCCTTGTACGTGACCTTCGTGGGCGGCCGTTCCAGCGCCCGGTAGGCGGTGAGGTCGGACACCTCCATGAGCCCGGGCCGGACGTTCCGGGTGGCGCCCTCGCGCACCGGCGGCTTCTTCACCGTGGCGACGATCTCCTGGCCCAGCGTTCCGCCGTACAACCAGGACGGGCCGCGGATGCCCAGCTCGCGGTACGTACGCGCGAGGTCGGGGTTGCGGAAGATCGAGCCGACCCGCGGCGGCTGCCCGCCCGGGAGGTAGAGCGACGCGGTCGAGGTGAAGTCGGCGAACCGCTCGGCGTTCTGCTGCGTCTGGTCGTGGAACGTCCGGTCGACGACGAAGCCCTTCTCGGCGATGTCGATCGCGGGGCGCAGCGCCTCCCGCAGCGACATCGTGCCGTACTCGCGCAGCGCCGTCTCCCACTGCGCGACGCTGCCGGGGACGCCGACCGACAGCCCGCTGGTGACGGCCTCCGCGAACGGGATGCCCTCCAGCGTCGTCGAGGTCATCGCCTGCGGGGCGGTCTCCCGCCCGTCGATCGTGGTCACCCTCCGCCTGCGGGCGTCGTAGTAGACGATGAAGCCGCCCCCGGCGAGCCCGGCGGAGTAGGGCTCGGTCACGCCGAGCGCGGCCGCCCCCGCAACCGCCGCGTCCATCGCGTTGCCGCCCTGGCGCAGCACCGTGAGCGCGGCCTTGCTCGCGTCGAGGTCCACGGTCGCCACTGCCCCGCCGTACCCCTCCGCGACCGGCCGCTTGACCTCCTGCGGAGGCGGAGGGTGCACGCCCGCCTGGGCGGGCGGGGCGAGGAGACCCGCCAGCGTGACCAGTCCCAGCGAAGTGACGACGACGCTCCTCATGCCTGGCACCTCCACCACACGCGCGATCACTCCAGCATGACTCACAGAGGTCAAAATCGCTGCGGGATTGTCCGCATTTGGACGTCGTACGGCCGATCGAGCCTGCGGGGATCGAAGACGGAGCGGGGAACGAAGGGGCCGTGCGCGTGCGTCACGCCGCCGGAGCGGGCCGGCTCGTGGTGCGCCATGGGGTGTCCGGCAGATGCTGCCCGTCCGCGAGGCGCCGCCTGGGCCACGCGCGGCAGGGCCATGACTTGCCGGACACCACCTGACAGCCGGGATCAGTTGTACAGCTTGCCCCGGGCGCTGGGAGTGGCGTTGTAGACCTCGAGCCGGTAGTAGCCGTACAGCCCGTAGATGCTGCCCTCGCCGTAGAAGGGAGCGGTCTTGCGGGTGAACCCGCTGCGGACGACCACCCCGGTGTCGACGTCCACCACCCGGTAGTTCGCCCCGAGGATCGAACCCGCCTGGACCTTGTAATACACCCAGTTGCTGCTGTTCGCGTGGATGATGTTCGTCTCGCAGTGCGTCGTGACCACGATGCAGGTGTCCTCCGCGGCGTTCGCCGGTGTGGCGATGACGGTCGCCACGACGACGGCCGTGGCAGCGGCGGCGCCGGTGGACAGGATCTTCCTCAGCTTCATCTGTGCTCCTCGATGCCTGGGGGTCGCCGGCGACGGAGCGCCGGTGCGTCCGCCGGCCGCAGGCGAAGGCGCAGCCGGGAACGCTCGGGCAGTAGCATCGGACGCCTCGGTATAGACGGGGTATATGCGCGGCCGAATCGCCGTACGGGACCCGGAGAGGGAGCGGCGCGGGCACGGACGGCGCGGCCCCTGACGTAGCGACATGGCGACGAGCGATGCCGGGAAACACCAGGCGGGCGGGTCATACTCCTTCCGGCGTACGACCGGCTGCGGCGGCGGGCGGATGCGGCGGCCTGCGTCGATGGCCTAGCGTGCGGGTGTGCGTCCCGGTTCCGCGTTGTATCACCGCATCGATCCCGTCCTGCCGGTCATCGTCGGGATCGTCCAGGTGTTCCTGTCGATGGGCGCGCAATACTGGCAGCTGCGCAATCCCGACCTCGGGCGGGTGCCGCTGACCTGGTGGGGCTACACGCTGCTGCTGGTCGGGGCGTTCGCGATCGCGCTGCGCCGCCGGTACCCGCTCGCCGCGCTGGCCGTCACGCTGACGGCGACCTCGGTCTACATGCTGTTCGACTACGCGTACGGGCCCGTGTTCCTCAGCCCGGTCATCGCGATCTTCCATGCGGTGCTGTCCGGGCACCGCCGCGCGGCGTGGCTGTCGTCGGCGGCGTTCTTCCTGTTCGTGGTCGCCTATGCCACCTGGCTCATCCCCCACCAGGCGAGTCTCTTCCACCACACCGCCGTCGCGGCGTACCTGCTGCTCACGCTGACCGTCGCGGAGTTCCACCGCGTGCGCCGCGAGCGCCTCGCCGAACGCGAGCGGGTCCAGCGGGAGGAGGCCAGGCGACAGGCGAGCGAGGAACGACTGACCATGGCCCAGGAGCTGCACGACGTGCTCGCCCACAACATCTCGCTGATCCACGTCCAGGCGTCCACCGCGCTGCACCTGCTGGACGACCACCCCGAGCAGGCCCGCACCGCGCTGAGCACGATCAAGCAGGCGTCCAAGGACGTGCTGACCGAGATGCGCGGCGTGCTCGACCTGCTCAGGGACGGCGCGCCGCGCTCCCCCACGGCCGGCATGGCCCACCTGGCCGACCTGACCGGGCGCAGCGGCCTGCCGGTCACGCTGGAGGTGGCCGGGCGGGAACGTCCGTTGCCCGCGAGCGTCGACCGGGCCGGCTACCGCATCGTCCAGGAGTCGCTGACGAACGTCTCGCGCCACGCGCCCGGTTCGCGGGTGACCGTCCGCGTCGCGTACGCGCCGGAGGAACTGGTCGTGACGGTCGAGGACGACGGCGCGGGCGCGGCACGGGCCGAGACGGGCCTGGGCGGCGGCAACGGCATCCCCGGCATGCGGGAGCGGGCCGCCGCGCTCGGCGGGTCGCTGACGGCCGGGCCCCGGCCGGGCCGCGGTTTCCGGGTGGAGGCCCGCCTCCCCCTCCCCCCATCCGCCGGACAGAAGGAGCCGAATTGATACGCGTCCTGCTCGCCGACGACCAGGCGCTGGTACGGGCCGGGTTCCGGGCCCTGCTCGACGCGCAGGAGGGCATGACCGTCGTGGGCGAGGCCGGGGACGGCGAGCAGGCCGTCCTGCTCACCCGGGACCTGCGCCCCGACGTCGTGCTGATGGACATCCGCATGCCCGGCACCGACGGCCTGACGGCCACCCGCCGCATCGGGGACGACCCCGCCCTCACCGACGTGAAGATCGTCATGCTGACGACGTTCGAGCTGGACGAGTACGTCTTCGAGGCCCTGCGCGGCGGTGCGAGCGGCTTCCTGGTCAAGGACACCGAGCCGGCCGAGCTGATCCAGGCCGTCCGGGTGGTGGCCTCCGGCGACGCCCTGCTGTCCCCCGGCGTTACGCGCAGGCTCATCGCCGAGTACGTCGCCCGCGCCAAGGAGCCGGGCATCGCGACCAGCCTCGACGCGCTGACCGAGCGGGAGCGGGAGGTGCTCGCGCTCGTGGGCACCGGCATGACGAACGACGAGATCGCGGCCCGGCTCTACATGTCCCCGGCGACGGCCAAGACCCACGTGAGCCGGACGATGACCAAGCTCCACGCCCGCGACCGGGCCCAGCTCGTGGTCATCGCGTACGAGTCGGGCCTGGTCAAACCCGGCTGGGTGTGAGGCCGCGTCCTGAACCGGCCGGCTGTATGGCCGCGTCCTGAACCGGCTGGGTGTGAGGCCGCGTCCTGGATCGGCGGATCATGAGGACCCGTCCTGGCGGCACTCCTCCAGCTCCGCGCGCAGGGCGGCGAGCGTCGCGGCGGTCCGGGCGAGGTCGGCGGCGGGGACGGCGGCCGTGCGGGCGGCCAGCTCGTCCGCGACCGTGGGGCGTGCGGCGGCCAGGATCCGCGCGCCCTCCGGCGTCAGGCTGAGCACGGAGGACCGCCGGTCCTCGGGGTGTGCCGCGCGCACGCACCAGCCCGCGCTCTCGAGCCGGTCGACCGCCTTGCTCACGGCGCCGACGGTGATCCCCACCTCGCGCACGATGTCGAGCACCCGGCACCCGGGGCGGCGGTCGATGATCTCCAGGAACTCGAACTGGCCCAGGCTGACGCCGTGCTCGGCGCGCAGCCGGTCGCTCACCGCGTTGTACAGCCGGGTCTCGACGCGGACGAGGTCGACGAACAGGCGAGTGACATCCGTCACAGTTACCGCTCTCATAGATTCCAAGGAATCATCTTCCAGGGAATCGGGTTGCAGGTCTCACAAGTGCATTCCAGGTAATCCATCCTCTCACCCCGACCTATGGAGGTCCGGATGACCCGCAAGCAGCGCGAGGCCGTCGACGCCCTGCACCGCAACGCCCCCGTCCACCCGAACCCGACGCTCGAGGAGCAGCGCGCCGGATTCGCCGGCGCCCTCTCGCGGCCCCGGCCCGGCGACGTCGCGGTGCGCGAGACGGAGCTCGGCGGCCGTCCCGCGCTCGACCTGACCCCGGCCACCGCCACGGGCGGGGGCCGGCTGCTCTATCTCCACGGAGGCGGCTACGTCCTGGGGGCGCCCGGCACGCACACGGGGATCAGCGGCCAGCTGGCGTCCCGTGCCCGGCTGCGCACGACGTCGCTGGACTACCGGCTGGCCCCCGAACACCCCTTCCCCGCGGCGGTGGACGACGGCCTCGCCGCCTACCGGGCGCTGCTCGACGAGGGCGTGCGGCCGGAGGAGCTGGTGCTCGCCGGAGACTCCGCCGGTGGCGGGCTCGCCGTCGCCACCCTGGTCGCGGCCCGCGAGGCCGGCCTGCCGCAGCCGGCGGGCGCCGTCGTCTTCTCCCCGTGGGTCGATCTGACACTCGGCGGGCAGAGCATGAGCACGAAGAAGGACGCCGACCCGATCTTCACCCCGGAGGCGATCCAGGCGTTCGCCACCCACTACCTGGCCGGTCAGGACCCCGCCCATCCACTGGCGAGCCCGGTGTTCGCCGACCTGCGGGGCCTGCCCCCGTTACTGGTACAGGCCGGCTCGAACGAACTCCTGCTGGACGACGCCGTCCGGCTCGCCGCCCGCGCCGCCGCGGACGACGTGGACGTCACGCTGCGGGTCTGGGCGCAGGTGCCGCACGTGTTCCAGAACCACTTCGGCCACCTCGACGAGGCCGACGAGGCGCTCGACGAGGCCGCCCGCTTCCTGTCCGTACGGGCGGAGGCCGGCCAGGAGACGCCTGGCGTGGACTGACGTCCGGACCGGCGCCGCACCTCCACTTTGGACCGGCACGCGCGACGGCGACCGGCTGACGGCGTGGCAGCGGACGGGCGGGCGCGCGGGCCGGCGGTTCCGTCGGCCCGCGGCGGTCCCGGCCGGCCGCGGTTCCGGCCACGACCGCGGAGGGGGTGGCCTCGATCCACCTCGGCGTACGCGGAAGCCGGCCTTCACGTGGCCCTGCTAGCCGGCGAGCGGCTCCTGGAGTTCGGTGACCCAGCGGGCGGGGTCCTCCCCGGCCTCCAGGTAGAGCTCCCTGGCGTACCCGGCCGAGCGGTGACCGCCGTCGGCGATCCACCGCGCCAGCGTCTGCGCGGCCGGGAGGACGTCGTCCATCGGCCCCCGATGCACGATCGTGGCCGCCCGTTCGATCGCGGGCAGGTCCACGACCGTGAAGTCGTGACCGTCCCCGGGCGCCACCGCGACCGGCATCGCGGCGTGCGCGAGGATGCCGTCGCCGCCGGGGGCGTCCTCGTAGTAGGCGATCCCCGGTCCCACCGGGGTCACCCCGGCCTCGACCAGCCTCCGGCACAGCTCGTCGAACAACGGGCCCATGACCGGGCTGATGTCCTCCGGCTCGTAGCTGCGCGCCACGGCGCTCAGCTCGGCCACCCGGACCGCCGGGATGCGCTTGACCACCACGTCGTCGGTGTTCATGTGTCCCTCACTCTCGATCGTCCGGAGCCTCGCCTCGACCTGGACCAGCC
This sequence comes from Microbispora sp. NPDC004025, assembly GCF_053604425.1. NCBI lineage: Bacteria > Bacillati > Actinomycetota > Actinomycetes > Streptosporangiales > Streptosporangiaceae > Microbispora > Microbispora sp. NPDC004025. The sequence goes on from NZ_JBSGHN010000021.1 coordinate 84,200, forward strand.
GTGCCGTAGCGGCGGCCACCGCCGCCTCCAGCTCCGCCTGCCGCAACCGCAGCATCCCGCGCAGCTCCTCGGCGCTCACCCGCTCGTCCAGCACTTCCCGCACCTGGCGGAGCGTGAAGCCCAGGTCCTTGAGCGCGGTGATCCGGTTGAGCCGGGCGAGCTGGCCAGCCTCGTAGAAGCGGTAGCCGCTCGCGGGATCGACGTGGGCCGGGCGAAGCAGCCCGATCGCGTCGTAGTGGCGCAACATGCGGACCGACACGCGGCCGTGCCTGGCGAAGTCTCCGATGGCGAACATGGTGTGGCCGATTCCAGTGCCTCACACGGTGTCAGGGTCAACAGCGCCCATGCGGATGCTCCGGGGCGGCGCGCCCAGCGGTTCCGGCAGCCGCAGCGGACCGCGCCCAGGGGTGATCGTGCCGAGCACCCGCGATCCGGCCGCGCCGGTGCAGGCGGGCACCGTGCCGGGCAGGCCGTGCGCGGTCAGCCAGCCGAGATAGGAGAACGCGATCGCCTCCTTGGCGTCCGAGGGCACGCCGAGGTCGTCGCTCGGCAGCAGCCGCACCCCTGCGGCCCGCACGCGCAGGGCGCGCATCAGGGCCGGGTTGCGCACCCCGCCGCCGGACACGACCACGGTGCCGAGCCGGTGTCGCCGGATCTCGGCCGCGACCGTCTCGGCGGTGAGCGCCGCGAGCGTCGCCAGCAGATCCGGCAGCCCCAGCGCGTACGGCCCGGCCACCCGCTCCAGGTAGCCCGCGTGGAACAGCTCCTTGCCCGTCGTCTTGGGCGGCGGCCGGTGATAGTAGGGCTCGGCGAGCAGCTCGGTCAGCAACCCCTCGTGCACCCTTCCCGCCGCCGCCAGCCTGCCGTCCTCGTCGTACGGCCTGCCGGTGGCGGCGAGCACGGCCGCGTCCAGCAGCGCCGAGGCCGGGCCGGTGTCGTAGGCGAGCGGCGGCTCGCCGGCGGTGGGAGCCACGGTGAGGTTGGCGATGCCGCCGAGGTTGAGGGCGCCCGCGCGACCGCGCGAAGCAGCCGTCCCGCGCGATCCGGGCGCCCCCTGCGGCTCGGCGGCTTCGGGCGGGGTCGGCTCGGGCGGCTCGGTCGGGGTCGGCGTCGGCTCGGGCGAGCCTTGCGGCTCGGAGGGCTCGCGTAGTCCGGCGAGCAGCGGCAGGTCGAAGGCGGACACGAGCGGCGCGCCCTGTCCTCCGGCCGCCACGTCGCGCACCCGCAGGTCCGACACGACCGGGACGCCGAGCCGTTCGGCGATCCAGGCGGGCTGGCCGAGCTGGAGCGTCCCGCGCACACTCCCCTCCTCGACCCAGTGATACAGCGTCTGCCCGTGTGAGCAGACGAGGTCGGCGGCCGGACAGCCCGCCGCCGCCTCGGCGAACGCCTGTCCGACGAGCGTGTCGAGACGGCAGACCTCGCCCATGTCCGTACTGTTCGGCGGCAGCGCGGCGACGATCGCGGCCCGCAGGCCGGGCGGGTACGGCACCGTGCCGGTGTGCTCCACGACCCCGGTGAGCAGGTCGCCGTCCGCCGTCCAGCGGACGAGCGCGCAGTCGATCCCGTCGTGGGAGGTCCCCGAGATCAGCCCGAGCACGCGCATGACCACCTCGCGAGAACCGCTAGCCGGCTCTCGGCGGAAGGCCGACGAGCTTGGTGAGGAACCGGTCGATCTGCTCCTCCGCGGGCGGCCAGGGCAGGTCGGGCTCGTTGATCCGCTGCGACAACATGCCGTTCACGGCGGTGCGCAGGTCGATGGCGACCGTGGCGGCGTCGTCGCGCGGGGCGATCCCGGCGTCCATGCAGCGCTGGACCGCCTCCGTGGTCCTGGCCACCAGCACCTCCTTGAACGGCATGCCGAGCCGGCGGTGGACCGCGCTCTCGTGCAGCACCTTGTAGAGGCCCGGATGCTCGTGTGCCCAGGCGGCCTGCGCGTGGATGCGCGCCCGCAGCCGCGCCGCGGGGTCCTCCTGCGCCGCGACGATCTCCTCGCGCAGCCGCTCGCCCTGCCCGCGCGCGTTCGGACGGCGGCGGGCGGCGGGAGCCGGGGGCCCGGTTGCCGGAGTCGGGGTGGCTTCCATGACCGGCCCATTGTACGAGGAGGGGACAACGCTACAGCCGTAGCGCTACAGCCGTATTCAGGGGGAGCGCATCCTAAGGAAGAAGTCCCCGTAGCGAACGGCGAAGATCATTATTTCCGCGATAGACCAGGGCATCCGGGTCCGGCAAGGGTTGCTTCACGGTCATGGCGTACGGCGGCGCGGTCTCGCCGTACGCGGGTGTCAGCCGACCTGGAGGGTGGCCATCATGGCCATGTCCTCGTGTTCGAGGTTGTGGCAGTGGGCGAGGTAGCGGCCCCGGTAGGCGTCGAAGCGGACGGCGAGGTGGACTTCGGTGCCCGGGGCCAGTTCGACGGTGTCCTTCCAGCCTGCGTCGTAGGGGCCGGGGCCGGAGGAGCCGCGGCCGAGGACCTGGAAGAACGCGCCGTGCAGGTGGAAGGGATGACGTTCGACGCTGAGGACGGTCCAGTGTTCGGTGACGCCGAAGGCGGGGCGCAGGTATGGGACGGCGGGATTGAACGGTTTGCCGTTGATCTGCCACTGGGAGCCGTTGCGGGAGAAGACGAGTTGCCGGTGTGCGCCGTCAGGGGTGAGCGCGGGGATGTCGGAGAGCCGGTCGGGGATCGCCGAGTCGTCGGTGACTCGGCGGGTGATGTGGAAGCGCATGACCTGGCCGGCGCCGCCGGTGCCGGCGAGGTTGACGAGGGTGACGGTGGAGCCGGCGGGGTAGCGGGAGAAGTCGACGACGACGTCGAAGCGTTCGGCCGGTGAGATGCGGAGGGTGGCGTGACGGACAGGCTCTGCCAGGAGGCCTCCGTCCCCGCCGATCTGGGTGAACCGGCTGTCGGCCGGTCCGTCGAGGCGAAGTTCGTAGCGGCGGGCGTTGGAGGCGTTGACGAGGCGGAGCCGGTAGCGGGCGGAGTCGACTTCCAGGTAGGGCCAGGGGGCTCCGTTGACGAGGATGACGTCGCCTTGCGCGCCGCCCATGATGGATTCGGCCATGCCGGGGACTTCGAGCAGGGTCGGGTCGGTGGCGGGGTAGGCGAGCTGACCGTCGGCGTCGAAGGCCCGGTCGCAGATGAGCAGGGGGATCTCGCGGTCCCCGCGCGGCAGCGGGAGCGCGTCGTCTTCGTCGTCTCGGATGACGCACAGGCCGGCCAGGCCTTTCCAGACCTGGGCGCCGGTGAAGTCCATCCGGTGATCGTGGTACCAGAGGGTGGCGGCGCGCTGACGCATGGGGAAGGCGTAGGTGCGCTGGTGGGTGCTGACGTGGGCATGCGGGTCGTGCATCGCGGCGTGGCCGCCGTGCGCGCCGTGCCGCGCATGACCGGTGGCCATGTGGGCGAGGTCTCGGGGGTAGAGCAGGTCGGTGGGGAACCCGTCGTGTGAGGGCGGGGTGATGCCGCCGTGCAGGTGGGTGGCGACGGGGACGGGGAGCAGGTTGGTCTGGCGGACGATCACCGGGGTGCCGGAGCGGGCTTCCAGGTAGGTGCCGGGGAATGTCCCGTCGTAGCCCCAGATCCGGGTGGAGTAGCCGGGAAGGATCTCGGCGGTGGACTCCTTGAGGGTCATGTCGTGGTGGTCGCGGTCGGGTCCGGAGCGGAGCGGCTTGGCGGACACGGGGATCGGCAGAGGCAGGGTGTAGGGCTTTGGGAGCCGGGCGGCGCTGGTGAGGGTGCCGGGTCCGACCGTTCCGCCGTCGCCTCCGCAGGCGGTGAGGGCGGCGGGGGCCAGGGCGAGACCGGCGAGCTTGAACAGATCGCGACGGGTGGGGCGGGTCACGCGGGGTCCTCCTCGGCGGGCGGGGCGGCGAACAGGAGAGGCAGGGAGGCGACGACGACGGCGAACAGGGCGACGCCCAGCGGGACGTGCAGCCACATGCGGTGGTCCATGCCGGCGGTGAGCTGGACGATCTCCAGGGCGAAGACCGCGGCCGTGAGGGGCAGGAGGCGCGGCCCGACGAGGCGCTTGCGTCTGGCGATGGCGGCCATGACGGTCAGCAGGAGCGCGACGGTGGACACGATGGCGGCGTTGTCTCCGTGGTTGCCGACGGCCTCATCGCGGCCGGACAGGAACATCCCGGCGAGGATCGGCTGGAGGGCGAAGGCCAGGGCGTGGACGATCGCGGTGACGCGCAGGGCGATGAGCATCAGCGGGCTCCGGTCGGGATGGGGGCACGGCGGGGGGTGAGCTTGGCGGCGGCGAGGCCGGCCAGGTAGCCGACGGTGAGCGCGGCCAGGCCGGTGAGGAGGTTCGGCTTGCCGACCATGCAGTACAAGATCCCGGTGATGACGCCGGTCCGGGTGAGAACGGAGGTCCACAGGCGCGGGTCGTGGATGCGCCCTGCCAGGGAGGTCGGCAGTTCGGGCCCGGCTTCGCGGGCGTCCTTCACCATGGCGCGCAGGTCCTTGCCGGTCAGCGGTTCGCCGAGCAGCACGAGCACGACCCAGCCGAGAAGCCCGGCGATGATCCAGCCTTCCCACGACCAGGCGGTGATAGCGAGTGCGAGCCCTGCGACCAGGGAGCCGAGCCTGCCCCAGACGCCGAATGCGGCCGAGGCGTTCAGGGCCTTGAGGCCTTCGCGGGCGTGGCCGGTGGTGGTGGCTGCCCGCAGGGCCGCGACGCCGATCCAGTCGGTGATGAGGCTGGCGAGGATGGTGAGGGCGGCGACGATATGCGCGGCCAGGAGGAGTCCGTCGAGGGACATCAGAGGGTTCCTTTCTCGCGAAGGGGGCGGCCCGGCGAGGGGCCGCCCCGCAGGATCGACTACTGGTCGGTGTCGGGGATCCAGGAGCCGTGGATGCCGCCGGTGACGCGACGGGGCAGGTGGACGGTGGCGATCCGGTCGAGGCCGGCGGCGTCCAGGACCAGGAGCTGGGAGGCGTCCTGCTTGAGGTCGGAGACGACGGTGAGGAGGTAGCCGTCGTCCTCGTTCGCGGCGCCTTCGGCGGGGACGAAGACGGCCTCGCTGGGCAGGCGGGCGTCACCGGCCTGGTGGACGCGGCGGGCGCCGGTCGCGCGGTCGTACTTGACGACGCCGTAGCCGCCGAAGCCGTCCTGGTCGGGGAAGGAGACGGCGTAGGTGTAGCGGTTCTCGGTCCCGAGGTAGTCCTCGTTGAGAGTGGGGAACTCCACGGCCAGGTCGTCGATGGTCTGCTCGTCGACGCTGCCCTGGGCGAGGTCGACGACCCAGCGGCGGGTGTAGGAGCGGGTGTTGGGTTCGGTGCCGCGGCCGGGCGCGCCGACCCACCAGTTCCAGGACAGCTGGAAGCCCTGGCGGTCGACGGTTGGGCCTTCCAGAACGATCCGGCCCTGGGCGTCCTCGTAGGCGTTGGCGGCGTGCAGCATGTTGCCGGGCTCGATGTCGAACCAGCGAATCCTGGCGGCGCCGTCGTCGGTTCGGGGCATGACGCCGATGCGGGAGGGCTGGGCGTCGCTCCAGCCGTAGGGGATGCCGGAGTGCTCGGTCGGGTCGAAGGTGACCGAGCCTTCGACGAAGACCACGTGGTGGCGGGTGATCGCGAAGTCGTGCTTGAGGGAGGCGGTTGCGCCGGGGATCTCGGCACTGTGGACGATCTGGCCCTTAGCGTCGGCGACGTAGTAGAGGAGGTAGGGCGGGAACGGTGAGGAGCCGAAGAAGTGCAGCTCGCCGGTGACGGGGTCGGTCTTGGGGTGGGCGGTCATCGCGCTGCGCAGCGTGCCGTCGAAGTCGTAGGCGCCGACGGTCTCCAGCTCGGCGTCCAGCTCGAACGGGAAGTTCGCCTCGCACAGGGCGAGCAGGCGTCCGGCGTGCTCGATGACGTGGGTGCCGGCGGGGCTGGCGGTCATGTCCGGGCCGTGCTCGGTCATGTAGGGGGCGCCGTCCAGGGCGGGGGTGCGGACCCAGCGGTTGCGGTACCACTCGGCCCGGCCGTCCTGCAGCCGGATCCCGTGGACCATGCCGCTGCCCTTGAACCAGTGCGTCGGGGTGACGCCCGGCTTGGGGTTGTGGCTGTTGCGAATCAGCCGGCCGTTCAGCTCGGGCGGCAGGTGGCCCTCGACGGTCAGGCCGGTCGCGGTGATCTCGTCGACGGCGGGGGTGTAGTGGCCGATCAGGTAGGGCTTGGTGGTCATGGCGAATTCCTCTTCCTTGATGTGGTTCGGGTGTCCTGCGGTGAAGGGGGTCGTCATCAGGCGGGCTGCTCGGCGCGGGTCTTCAGGGCCGCGAGCCAGGATTGGAGCGAGGCGTGCAGGGCCTGGCCGAGTTGCTCGGCGGCGGCCTCGACGGGCGCCCCGGCCCACGACTCCTCGGTGCGCACGGTGACGCGGTCGCCGTCGGCGGTGAACGTCCACACGTGCACACCGTCGATGCCGCTGGCCGGGCCGCCCCACACGATCCGCTCGCCGGGGACGACCTCGAAGACGGTGGAGGTGATGTCCAGGCCGTGGGTGGTCCATTCGAAGGAACTGCCGGGCTCCACCGGCCCGCTGAGCGTGGCGGTGTCGATGTCGCCGTTCCAGCTCGGCCAGGCGTCGATGCCGGTGTGCAGCGCCCACACCCGCTCGATCGGGGCGTCGATGGTGGTGGACAGGCGGACGATCACCGGGGCGGTCTCGTCGATGGTGCGCATTGCGGGGTTCCCTTCGGTCGGACGAGTCAGGTAGGCGGCCAGGACGGCCGTGGCGAGCAGGACGGCGGCCGAGGCGGCGAACGCCGCGCGGTAGCCGTCGGTAAGGGCTTGGAGGTGAGGCTGGGAGGAACCGGCGGTGAGCGATCCGGCCAGGGTCGCCAGGACGGCCAGGCCCGCGGCCCCGCCGACCTGCCGGGTGGTGTTGATCAGGCCGCCCGCCGTGCCGGCGTCAGCCTTGGCGACGCCGTCCATGGACAGGGCGGTGAGCTGGATGAATGCGACGCTGAGACCGAACCCGACGAGGACGCTCGGGCCGAGTACGTCGGCGAGGTAGGAGCCGTCGGCGCTGATCCGCGACAGCCACAGCAGTCCGGCGGCTTCGACGACCAGGGCGGCGAGCAGCGCTCGGGACGCGCCGATCCGGGCGGTGATCCGGGGCGACAGGGCGGAGCCGAGCATGATCGCGCCAGCGAGAGGGAGCTGCCCGAGTCCGGTGAGTAGCGGCCCTTCTCCCAGGACCTCCTGCTGGTAGAGCGGCAGGAAGAAGAACAGCGCGATCCACACCGAACCGAACAGGGCCATCAGCGTGTTGGCCGCGGCCACCCGGCCGCCCTGGAACAGCCGCGGCGGGACCAGCGGATCGGCGTGGCGGCGCTCGGCGAGGACGAACAACGTGCCGAAGACGAGGGCGCCGGCGAGCGCGCCCAGGACACGCGCATCGGTCCAGCCCTGTTCACGGGCGGTGGCCAACCCCCACACCAGACCCGTCAGGGACAGGGTGATCATGGCGGTGCCGAGCAGGTCGAAACGCCCGCCACCGCGTTCGGCGGACCGGGGAGCCGAGACCGCGACGGCGGCCAGCACGGCGAAGGCCCCCGCGGCGACGGCGACGAACAGCGCCCGCCAGCCCCACGCCTGGGCCAGGAGCCCGCCCAGCAGGACTCCGGCCGCGCCTCCCGCGCCCGAGACCGCGCCCCACACCCCCAGCGCCCTGCCGCGCCCGGGGCCCGGCGGGAACAGGCCCATGACCACGGCCAGCGCCGCCGGGGCGACGGCCGCCGCGCCCACACCCTGCACCGCTCGCGCGGCGATCAGCAGGCCCGCCGACGACGTCACCCCCGCCACCGCCGACGCGCCACCGAACACCGCCAGACCGCCCAGCAGCACACGGCGGTGCCCCAGCAGGTCAGCGGCCCGGCCGCCGGCCAGCAGCAGCGCCCCGAACACCAGCCCATAGGCGTTGACGACCCACGTCGTGCCGCCGTCGGTCAGCCCGGCGCCCTCCCGGATCTGCGGGAGCGCCACATTGACGATCGAGTTGCCGAGCACGACGAGGAACTGTGCCGCTGCCAGGGCCGCGAGCGCTGTGCCCGTGGCTGTCTTACGCATCTCCGACTCCAATTGTGTGTGGTTGACCACTCAATTTTGTAGGGGAAAGAAGGCGGGGCACGAGCCCCGCCGACGCCGCCCGGGCGGATCGCCCGGGAGGGGCTCAGTAGTGCGTGATGCCCGCCGAGAGGGTCCGCGTCCAAGGCGCCTCCACCTCGTCGGCACCCGTGGACACCAGCAGGTGGCACAGCATGCCCCGAGCGAAGAAGTCCTGGACCTGGGCCTCGCCGCCGCCGGAGGCGCCCCGCACGTACTCCACCAGCCGGGCGTACCCCCGCCGGACCGCCTCGCGCACGGCCGGCTCGGACACCGCCGCCGCCTGGGCGTGCAGCTGGATCAGCATCAGGTCGTTGTCGCTGATCAGGCGTGCGTAGGCGTCGCCCATCGCGTGCAGGACCGTTTCGGCCGAACCGCCGCCATGGGTGGCCACAGCCTGCTCCAGCGCGCCGCGCACCTTCACGAAGCAGTGCTCGACGACCGCCACGAACAGGGACTCCTTACTCGGGAACAGTCGGTAGACATAGGCCTGGGAGATTCCCGCAGCCTTGGCCACCTCCGTCGTGGTCGTGCCCCAGTAGCCGCGGGCCGCGAAGGCGCCGATGGCGGTGGCGAGCACCGTCTCCCGTCGCTCCTCAGCAGTGGACAGCTGTCGCGCTCGATTCATCATGTGAGTAATAAACCACTCACACTGGCCGGTGTCAAGGTGGCCGCCCGGCCGCCGCCCCGGCCTCGGGGCGGCGGCTTGCGCCGGCCTCGCCGTCGTCCTGGCGGATTCGTGCCCCTCCGGCCTTCATCGTGCGCCGCCCTGGACCGCCTTCAGCACGTCGGCGCGCGAAGGGCCCGGCCGGGGTGGGCTTCCTGCGTCCGCGGCCGCGACGGCTTGCACCGCGGGTGCGCTGAACGCGGTCTCGGGGGCGTCCAGCCCGCAGGCGACGTCGGCCATCGCGCGCAGCACGTCGGGGTTCGACAGCTTAAGAGCGTCCAGGGTGTTGCCCAGATGCCAGCCGGGATCGTCGGTCTCATACCGGCGGCCCGCCAGCAGCGCGTCGATCTCCGCCAGCCGGTGGGCGTCCCAGCGGCGCAGCCGCCGGTATATCGGCATGACGGTCTGCTCGGTGGCCTCGTCGAACCGCAACGCCAGCTTGACCGCGTCGTGCGGGCCGTCATGACCGGCCACGTCGGCCAGCGCGACCGCGTGCGCCAGCCCGACCGACAGGTCCAGCCCGAACTGGGGATCGGTGGCCGCCCGCGCGTCACCCACGCTCAGCAGCCCGGTGACCACGGGCGCGCCGTCGACGACCGTCCGCTGGCTCCGGGTGTTCAGGCCCGACATCGTCTGGATCCCGGTGATCGGTTCGGCGTGCACGCGCTCGGCCAGCGCCGGGAACAGCGCCACGGCCCGCTGCCAGGCCTCCACGTCGTGCAGGGCCCGCAGCTCACGGTCCCGGCTGGAGACGATCAGACCCAGCGACCAGGTGCCGCCGTCGCCCTGCAGCACGATGGCCGACACCCCGTCGTGGTGGGTGAGCGGCCAGGCGGCCTGGGCGGGTGGGGCGCCACCGGAGGCGGCGAAGGACCGCGCGTAGTAGACGAACGCGGCCTCGCTCCGCTCGCTGGCCGGCGGCGGCCCGCCCAGCCGCGCCAGCAGCGCGCTCACCGGCGAGTTCCTGCCGCCCGCGTCCACCACCAGCGGCGCGCGGATCTCCTGTCCGTGCTGCGTGGTGACGCCGACGACGTGCGGACGCCCCGGGATCTGCTCGGCGCCGGCCAGCAGGCCGCTCACGGCGGTGGCGCGGTGGATCGTAAGACCGGGCGTCTTCGCTGCGGCCGCGGCGAACGCCGCCTCCAGGACCGGCCGGCGGGCGGTGAGGGTGTCATAACGCTCATCCCCCGGGCGCCGACCGCCGATCGCGGGCAGCCCCCATGCACCCGCGAGGATGTTGAGCGGCAGCGCGCCGAGCTCCCGCAACTCCGTGAGCACACCCGGCAGGACCGAGCGCAGCACGGCGGCGCCGGCGGGCAACAGGATGTGCGGCTGGCGGAACTGGTTGACCCCAGGCCTGCGCCACTCCCGCCACGCCCACCCGGCGGCGTCCCGGCCGGAGGGGCCCTCAGCGTCACGTTCCAGCACGGTGACGTTCATGCCCTGGCCGGCCAGGGCCATCCCCGTGGCCAGACCGACCGGGCCCGCCCCGATCACGATCACGTCTGGGTGCGACATCCGACCTCCTTCAGAGACGTTCGTCTGTCGGAAGCCACTGTCGTCCGGACCATCGCTCACCTGCGAGACCGGCGGGTGCTCACCCGTTGCTCAACCGGCGCTCACCCCGCTCTCTGGTACGGGGAGCGTTCGGCGGTCTCGCGCTTCCACAGCACCTCGCACACGCGTTCCAGCCCGCGCTGCAGATGGCGGCGATAGGTGCTGTAGGGCAGGTTCAGCCGTTCGGCCGCGATCATCTGGTTGGGCACCCGGTGGAAATAGGTCGTGGCCAGGACCCGGTGGAGCTTGGCCTCACGCGGGTCGGCGCTCAGGGCGTCGACGGCGTCGGTAAGCAGTTCCCGGAGCATGGGCACGGCGTGCTCGGCGGCGTGGCCAGGCTGGACCGTGATCATTCGTGCCTGGCACAGCGGGTTGGCCGCCAAGGCGTCCTCGCGGTGCCAGTCGCGCAGCGCGTCACGGACGGCGGTGTCGAACGCGGCGCGCGTCAGCAGGGAGGCGGCGGGGTCGGCGGCGGGAGAGGGCGTCTCGCCGGTGAGGCCGCCCGGCTGGGTCCGGTCGAACCAGATCGACAGCGGCGTGGTGCGCCAGTCGCAGGCGAACAACGTGTAGGTGTGCCCGTTGGGCCAGGTCAGTTCGGTGGCCGGCACGTGGCCCAGGTGCACCATCAGCTTCTCCCACAACCGCGGGTAAGGGCTGATGATGAACGACCAGGCCAGCCCGGACGAACGGATCCAATCGGCGCATATACGCAGCTGCATCAGATGCAGGACCGGCGAGATCTCGTAGTAGGCCGGCGGATAGACCAGGAAACGGGCCAGCATGACGTGCTCGCCCGGCCGCAGCGGGCTCGTGCGCGCCACATGCTCCCAGGCTTGGGCCAGCACCGGATCCGCGGCCGTCTCCTCCGCGCGCTGCTCCGCCAGGCGCAGCCACGTCATGAACGCGACCGGCTCGCCCGTCACCGCGTCCCGGTAGATCCAGAACGCCTCCGGCTGGCGCTCCAGCCAGAAGTCGACGATCGCCGCGGACTGCCGCCCTTCGGCCTCCATGATGAGTCGCCGCACCGCGTCGTGGTCTCCATCGTTCAGGGTGTCCTCGTGGAAGTCACCCTCCCGCCGCATCTGGAAGTACGACCCCATCGGCCCGTACCTCTTGAGATAGCTGAGCTCGCGGATCGCCACGAGCGCCGCCGCCGGCGGCGCGGTCCGGGCCTGCTCCAGCAGGTGGTGCCCAACCCGCCGGTGCATCTCCTCATACCCCTGCGGATCACGCCAGCGCAGATCGGCGTCGATCGCGTCGCTGACCAGATCGTGCAGGAACATGCCCTGCCTGCCCCAGTCGGCGATCGGAAGCCGACGCAACCAGGTGAACATCTCGGCGCCCCGCTCCCCGCCGACCACCGCGCGCAGCAGTCCCTCGGTAGTGGTCATCGCATGAGCGGCGACCTCCAACGCCAGCCGGTGAACCCCGCTGGGCACCTCCCCCACCAGCTGCGACAACAGCCCGGTCAGCACGTCCGGAGTCGGAGCCCAGCTCACGCCGTCCCCGCCCGCCGCGACACTCGCGGCCAGGCTCAGCGCCAGCGGATGGCCGCCGGCGAACCCGAGCACCTGCCCCCGCACCCCCTCCGCAACCCCCCGCAACTCCAGCAGCCGCTCGGCCTCCGGCTGGTCGAGATCACCCAGCGGAACCACCGCCAGAGCCTCACTCCACCCCAGATGCGACGTCCACGCCAGGCTCGGCCCCTCCCGCCCCGCCAGCACCACCAAGGTCCGCTGCGACAACGAGGGAAGGAACCGGTCATACAGCCACGCCTCCAACCCCTGGCAGTGCTCGAACGCGTCGATCAGCAACACGGCGTCCGTCGGCGCCCCCGCCACCTCGGCCTCGAAACCCGCCGGAGAAGGATCGATGAGCCGGCCGTTCACCTCCACGACCGGCCTGCCCGCATCCCGGCCCTCATCCGCGAAACGCCGCAGCAGCGTCGACTTGCCCACCCCACCCGGCCCCTGGACGAACAAGACCGCCGGAGCATCCTCCAGCCCCGCCAGAGCGCGACGGAAAAGCTCGATCTCCCGCGAACGGCCGACGAACGCGCGCTCCCGGGCCCACCTCAACCGATCCGCCAAGCTGCCCGATTCAATGCTCATTGTCGCAATATAAGGGCGCTCTCCCTCCTCCACGGCACCAGCGCCTCGCGGGTGATCTCCGCATGAATCACAAGCCCCACCCGGCCGCTCCGGCCGGCGGCAACCTCCCGGTCGAGACGCACGTCCGCGAGGGCCTGCGGCGCGGTCTGTCCATCGCGGCGACGCGGGCGTGGCAGGCGTGGAAGGCGCTCAACGCCTGCCTCGCCGAGTTCACCCCCGCCCACTGAGCCCTACACCCCGGCCCGCACCGCCCCCGTGCGGGCCGAGGCGGGCTCTCAGCGGCCGATCTTGTCCAGCTCGGCGAGGTCCTCGTCGGAGAGCGAGAGCCCCGCGCCCGCGACGTTCTCGCGCAGGTGCGCCACCGACGAGGTGCCGGGGATCAGCAGGATGTTCGGCGACCGCCGCAGCAACCAGGCCAGGGCGACGGACATCGGCGTAGCGTCCAGCCTGGCGGCCACGGCCGACAGCGCCGAGGACTGCAGCGGGCTGAAACCGCCGAGCGGGAAGAAGGGCACGTAGGCGATGCCCTGCTCGGCGAGCTCGTCGATCAGCTCGTCGTCCTGACGGTGGGCCAGGTTGTACATGTTCTGCACGCACACGATCGGCGCGATCGAGCGTGCCTCGGCGACCTGCTCCGCCGTCGCGTTGCTCACGCCGAGGTGGCGGATCAGGCCCTGCCGCCGGAGGTCGACGAGCGTCTCGAACGCCTCGGCGAGCGACCCGGGCTGGGGGCCCTGGGCGTCGCCGAGCCGGAGGTTGACCACGTCCAGCACCTCGAGGCCCAGGTTCTCCAGGTTCTCGTGGACGGCTCGGCGCAGGTCTTCGGGCCGGCGGGCCGGGGGCCAGCCTCCCTGCTCGTCGCGGGTCGCGCCGACCTTGGTGACGATGTGCAGCGAGTCGGAGTAGGGGTGCAGCGCTTCGCGGATCAGCTGGTTGGTGACACGCGGTCCGTAGGCGTCGGCGGTGTCGATGTGGGTGATGCCGAGATCGACGGCCTCGCGCAGGACGGCCAGTGCGCCGTCGTGGTCCGCGGGCGGGCCCATGACTCCGGGGCCGGCGAGCTGCATGGCCCCGTAGCCGAACCGGGTGACGGTCAGGTCGCCCAGAGTCCAGATGCCGCCGGGAAGCGAAGTGGAGAGCGTGCTCATGCCTCTGTCTTTCATCGTGAGCTGAATGGTGGTGCCTTAGGGCCCCCTTGCTGCATTTTGGAGAGGTAACATCCTGACGGGAAGTACGCACCTCGGAGTGCGTAAGGCACCCCCGCGTTGGAGGAGCGGTCGATGGCGACGATGACGGCGGCCCAGAAGAGGGAACAGGCCAAGATGGAATATGACGCGTTCCTGGCAGCGTGTCCAAGCCGTCAGCTGCTCGACCGGATCTCCAACAAGTGGGTCACCCTGATCCTGGCCGCGCTGGGCGGCGGCTCCGACGGTGAGCCCCAGCCGATGCGCTACTCGGAACTGTCCCGGCTGCTCGCCGGCGTCAGCCAGAAGATGCTCACTCAGACGCTGCGCTCCCTGGAACGTGACGGCCTGATCACCCGCACCGCGACGCCGACCGTACCCGTCACGGTCACCTACGAGCTGACCGACCTCGGTCTCTCGCTGCACCAGACGATGCGCGGCCTCAAGACCTGGGCCCAGGCGCACATGGACGACGTGCTCGCCCACCGCGCGACGTACGACGCCCGCACCGCCTGACAGCTCGTACACCGCCTGACAGCTCGTATACCGCCTGGCAGCCGTGCACCGCCTGTCGCGCAAGCCGTGACACCGGCACGTCCCTGCCAGGGGCACCCCGGCCCATGGGCCCGGCACCCTCCGCTCAGTGCACCCTGCTCCCTCGCTCAGGGCACCCTGCTCCCCCGTTCAGTGCACGCTGCGTTCGCGGCTCGGCTCGCTCTGCCGGGATGCCCGGTCCACCGCCGTGACGTGGTAGCGGTGGCCGGGCGCGCCGTCGGGGTCCACCCAGCGGACGTGCCTGCCCTCGGGGACGACCGCGACCAGGTGCGTCGCGTCGGCGAAGTCCTGCCGGCGGGCGGGCCGGTCGAACCGGAAGACGGCGAACTGGAACGGGGCGTGCGGTCCCGCCGCCTCGACGTGCAGCTCGACGCCCCCGCTCACGCGCCGGGCCGAGGCGAGCACGGGACGGCGCGGCGGCGTGCCGCCCGCGAGCCTCGGCAGCAGCGGCGCGAGCGCGGGCCGCGTGTAGTGCCCGCTCACGACCGCGCTGATCGAGCCGAGCCGGTCGTCGCGAACGTCGGCCGCGTTGTACCAGATGTCTCCGCCGACCTCCGGATGTTCCCGGTTGAGCGTGAGGTGCCGGGCGAGCTCGTCCGGCTGGAACCACTCGGCGGGCTGCCCCGCCGTCCCCGCCTTGTACGCCGCCTGGCCGATCCACAGCTGCACCCCGGTGCCCGCGGCCACGTCCGACCACCAGGGGACGAGCTTGGCGTAGTCGGCGTTCGACTGGCCGATGTACCAGTAGAGCTGCGGCGCGACGTAGTCGAGCCAGCCCTTCTTCACCCAGCCGCGGGTGTCGGCGTGCAGGTTGTCGTACGACTGGCCGCCGCTGGTGTCGGAGCCGAGGGGATCGGTGGCCTTGTTGCGCCAGATACCCGAAGGGCCGATGCCCCAGATCACCTCGGGCTTGGCCCGCCGCACACGCCGCTGCATCTCCCGGACGAGCAGGTCGACGTTGTCGCGCCGCCACGCCGCCAGGTCGGGGAAGCCCGCGCCGTACGCCGCGTAGGCCGCGCTGTCGTCGAACGCCGTGGTGTTGACCGGGTAGAAGTAGTCGTCGAAGTGCACGCCGTCGATGTCGTACCGGGTGACGGCGTCCATCATCGCGTCCTGCACGAACGCGCGGACCTCGGGGATGCCGGGATTGTAGTAGAGCTTGCCGCCGTACGGGACGATCCATTCGGGATGGCGGCGACCGGGGTGGTCGGGATGCAGCGCGGCCGGGTCCGCCTGCATCGACACGCGGTACGGGTTGAACCAGGCGTGGAACGCGAGCCCCCGCCTGTGGGCCGCCTCGACGGCGAAGCCCAGCGGGTCGTAGCCCGGGTCCTGCCCCTGCACCCCGGTCAGATACTGCGACCACGGCTCGTACGGCGACGGCCAGAAGGCGTCGGCGGTCGGCCTGATCTGCACGAACACCGAGTTGAGCCGGCGCGCCACGGCCAGGTCGAGCCAGGCCGTGAGCTCGGCCTGCTGCTGCTCGGGCGTCAGCCCGGGCTTGGACGGCCAGTTGATGTTGACGACCGAGGCGATCCACATGCCGCGCATCTGACGCAGCGGCGGGACGTATCCGGCGGGCGAGGCGGCAGCGGGGAATGCGGCGAGGGCGGGCAGCGGGACGCTCGCCGCCGCGGCGGCGAGGGCCAGGCCGCGCAGCACGGAACGCCGGGAGGGGGAGCTCAATCGGACCTCCGAAGGCCGGGGGGATGCGGCGATCACGACACTGGCAGAAACTTACTTTCAGATCAATGCCGATAAAAGAAAGTGTCATAGACGTGTAATCTGCCCCAGGAGGTCCTCACGGGAGACGCACCGGGCGTGCAGGTCACGTCGCTCATGTCTCGACATGTGGACTTCTGGTCTTCTTGTCCCGCGTCGGCGGGCGGGTGGATCTAAGCTGATCGCGCCACAGGAGAGGCTGCAGGTGATGAACGAGAACGAGGGCGCCGCACCGGTCAACCCGATCGCGACGGTGCGTGCGGTGCTGCCCTCGCTCACCCCCGCCGCCCGGACCATCGCGCGTCTCATCCTCGACGACCCCGCCATGGTGGCCCGCAGCACGATCACGGAGATCAGCGCGGTCTCGGGGATCAGCGAGGCGACGATCGTGCGGACGGCACGGGCGCTGGGCTTCGCCGGCTACTCGCAACTGCGATTCGCGCTGGCCGCGGCCGTGGCCAGGGACACCCCCGAACGGCTCGTGCCGGGCGACCTCGCCCCGGACGACCCCCTGACCGACGTCATCGCCAAAGTCACCCGGGCCGAGTCGCAGGCGCTCGCCGACACGGCGGCCCAGCTCAACCCCGAAGGACTCGGCGCGGTGGTGGACGCCGTGGCCGGCGCCCGGCGCGTGGACGTGTACGGCGTGGGCGCCTCCGGCCTCGTCGCGGCCGACATGGCGCAGAAGCTCATGCGGATCGGGCTGCCCGGCCACCACTTCACCGACGCGCATCTCGCGCTCACCAGCGCCGCGCTGCTGCGCGAGGGGGACGTCGCCGTCGGCGTGAGCTGCACCGGCGAGACACCCGACGTGCTCGGCCCGGCACGGGTCGCCCGTAAGGCCGGCGCTACGGTCGTGGCCATCACCAACAACCCGCGCTCGTCGCTGGCCGGGATCGCCGGCCACGTCCTGGTCTCCGCGGGGCGCGAGACGGCGTTCCGGCCGGGCGCGCTGGCCAGCCGGATCAGCCAGCTCCTCATCGTCGACTGCCTGTTCGTCGGCGTCGCGCAGCGCACGTTCGACACCTCCGACGCCGCCTTGCGCGCGACCCGCGACGCGCTCGCCGACTACCTCGGCGACGCCCACCGCCGCGTCCGCAGCGCCTGACCACTCCGCGAGCGGCCGTCCGGCCCGCCCTCGGCCAGACCGCGAAGCACCCGGCCCTCCTGGAGAAAAGGCCGGAGCTCGTCAGGCGCCGGAGCTCGTCAGGCGGCGCCGCCGGCGTGGCGGGCGGCCTCCAGCCGGTCACCGTTGGCCCGCAGCAGCGCACGGGCGTCGTCCGGTCCGAGGTCGTGCTCGATCATCAGCACCGCCGCCTTGATGCTCCAGTCCGCCGCCTCCAGCGCCGCCCGCGCGGCGGCGGGCCCGGCGCCGGTGAGGTCGCCGACGATCCGCGTCGCCCGGCGCGCGAGCTTCGCGTTCACCGCCGAGACCTCGATCATGGTGTTCCCGTACGTCCGGCCGAGCCGGATCATCGCGATCGTGGAGATCATGTTGAGCACGAGCTTCTGGGCGGTCCCCGCCTTGAGCCGGGTCGAGCCGGCCACCACCTCGGGGCCGACGACCACCTCGATCGGATGCTCGGCCCGCTCCGACAGCGGCGACCCCGGATTACACGACAGGCTCACGGTCAGCGCCCCTCGGCGGGCCGCCTCGCCCAGCGCGCCGAGCACGAACGGCGCCCGGCCGCTGGCGGAGATCCCCACGAGCGAGTCGAGCGGGCCCAGGCCGCGGTCGGCGACGGCCGCCGCCCCACCGTCATGGTCGTCCTCGGCTCCCTCGATCGACCGGGTCAGCGCGGCCTCGCCGCCCGCGATGACGCCCTGCACGAGCTCGGGGTCGGTGCCGAAGGTCGGCGGGCACTCCGACGCGTCGAGGACCCCGAGCCTGCCGGAGGTCCCCGCGCCCACGTAGAAGAGGCGTCCGCCCCCGCCCATCCGGGCGACGATGGCGTCGACGGCGGCCGAGACGGCGGGGATGGCCCTGGCCACCGCGCCGGGCACCGTGGCGTCGGCCGCGTTCATCAGCCGGGCGATCTCCTCGGTCGGGAGCCGGTCGATCTCGCGGTACCGCGGGTCGCTCTGCTCGGTGAACAAGTCGCCCTGCTCTGTGAACAACTCGCGCTGCTCTGTGAACAACTCGCGCTGCTCGGTGGAGAGCTGCGCGGTGGATAGCTGCTCGGTGGACAGGCCCGCCAGTGGGTCAGTCATCTCGTCCCCGTCGTTGGAATCCGTCTCCCCCGTGCCGCCCGTGCTCACCGGCGGCTCGCCGGCACGGCCACCACACTGCGGCGTTCGGGATGGAAGCAGGCGTGCCGCTGCGGCGTACCGCCGTCGTGGCCGAGCACGGGCCGCTCCCGCTCACACCGCTCCGTACGGAACGGGCAGCGCGGCGCGAACAGGCAGCCCCCCATATGGTCGCCCGGATGGTCTCCCGGCGCCTCCACCGGCACGACCCGCTGCTCGCCCGGCGACTCCAGGCCGTGCAGCACCGGGATGGCCGACAGCAGCGCCTGGGTGTAGGGATGCACCGGCGCCGAGATGACGGTCTCGACCGGGCCGCGTTCGACCACCTGGCCGCGGTAGATGACGTACAGCTCGCCGTCGGTGCCGATGTAGCGGGCGGTCGCCACGTCGTGGGTGATGAACAGCACGCTCACCCCGAGCCGTTCGCGCAGGTCCTTGAGCAGCGCGAGGATGCCCAGGCGCAGCGACACGTCGATCATCGAGACGGCCTCGTCGGCGACGAGGACCTCGGGATCGACGGTCAGCGCGCGGGCGATCACCACGCGCTGGCGCATGCCGCCCGACAGCTGGTGGGGATAGCGCGGCAGCACGTAGCCGGGGTCGAGCCCGACCAGGCCGAGCAGTTCCGCGGCCCGCTCGTCCGCCCACGCACGCGGCCGGCCCGTCTGCCGTGCCCGCAGCGCGAGCGGCGCGGCCAGCGCCTGGTGGATGGTGCGCGTCGGGTTCAGCGCGGAGTACGGGTCCTGGTGGACGAGCTGGACCCGGCGGAAGTACGGCTGCCGCCGCCGGTGGCTCAGCGACGACATCGCCACGCCGTCGATGACGATCTCGCCCGCGTCGCAGGTCTCCAGCCCGGCGATGATCCGGCCGAGCGTGGTCTTGCCGCAGCCCGACTCGCCGATGAACGAGACGGCCCCGCCCTTCGGGATCGCGAAGTCCACGCCGCGCAGCGCCGGGACCTCCCGCGCGCCGAGCACACCGCCGCGCTGCCGGAACGTCTTCGTGATGCCGGTCCCGCCGATCATGCCTGGTCCTCCCCCGTCGCGGCGGCCACGGCCCGCCTGTCCCCCTCGTCGTCCCGTACGGCATGGCAGGCCGCCGACTGGGAGCCCCACGTCACGACGGGCGGGCTGCCGGTCTCGCACACGTCCATGCGCAGTGGGCAGCGGTCGCGGAACACGCACCCGCCGGCCGGGACGTCCGCCAGCGTCGGCGGGCGGCCCGGCAGGGCCCGCGCCTCGCCGATGTCGCCGACCAGGCGCGGGATGGCCCCGAGCAGCCCCCGCGTGTACGGGTGGCGTGGCCCGGCGAGCACCTCGCGGGTCGGGCCGTGCTCGACCACGCGTCCGCCGTACATGACGGCGAGCCGGTCGGCGACCTCGGCGACCACCCCGAGGTCGTGGGTGATGACGAGCGTGGTGAGCCCGCGCTCGGCGTGGACCTCGCGGACGATCCGCAGGATCGTCGCCTGGGTGATCATGTCGAGCGCGGTCGTGGGCTCGTCCAGCACGACGAGGCGGGCGTTCAGCACCAGGGCCAGCATGATGCCGACCCGCTGGCGCATGCCGCCGGACAACTCGTGCTGGTAGGAGTCGAGCACCCGGGCGCCGTCGAGGCCCATCCGGCCGAGCAGGCCCCGGGCGTCGGCCAGCAGGCCGCGCATGTCCTCGACGCCGTGCGAGCGCCCCAGGTCGAGTACCTGCTTGCCGACCGTCTTCAGTGGATTGAGGGAGTTCTGTGCCGCCTGGAAGACGTACCCGACGTGCCGGCCCCGGGCCTGCCGCAGTGCCTCGCCGCCGAGTGCCACGACGTCACCGAGACCGTCGATCTCGACGCTGCCCGCCGCGATCCTGCCGGGCGGCTGGACGGCGTTGAGCAGCGACAGCGCGAGCGTGGACTTGCCCGAACCCGACTCGCCGACCACGCCGGTGATCGTGCCGGGCGCCAGATCGAGGTCGACGCCGGACACCGCCGGGAGCTCTCCCGCCGGGGTGCGGTAGACCACGGTCAGCCCGCGGACCCGCACACCGGGAGGACCCTGCTCGGAGGTCATGCTCACTCCTCCCGCAGCCGGGGGTTGAAGATCTCGTCCATCGCGTCCACGATCAGCACGATGCCCAGCGTGAGCAACAGGATCGCCAGCAGCGGCGCCAGCAGGTACGGCAATGCGGCCGTCGTGGTCAGCGCGCCGCCGCCGAAGACGGCGAGGTTGAGCATGACCCCCCAGTTGTTCGCCTCGAAGGGCAGCACGCCCAGGAAGAACAGGCCCACCTGCGCGTAGACCGCGCCGGTCACCGCGATGAGCGCGTTCATCGCGATGTACGGAGCCATGCCGGGCAGCAGCTCCCTGCCGACGATGTGCGTGGTGGACAGGCCGAGCCCCCGGGCGGCCTCGATGAACCCGCGCTCGCGCAGCGACAGCGTCTGCGCCCGCACGGCCCGGGCCACGCCGCCCCAGCCGAGCAGCCCGAGCACCAGGCCCATCTCGACGGCGCCGGTGAACTTCCACACCGTCGACAGCACCAGCAGCAGCGGCAGGCCGGGGATCGTGAGCTTCATGTCGGTGAACCGCATGAGCACCGTGTCCCAGCGGCCCCGCCGGAACCCCGCGAACAGCCCGATGCCCGCACCGGCCACGACCGTGATGACGGCCGTCACGACTGCGGTCAGCAGGACGTACCGGGTTCCGGTCACGACGAGGGCGAGCACGTCCGTGCCCTCGAAGTCGGTGCCGAACGGATGCCGCGGGCTCGGCGGGGCGTAGAGCGCGCTCGTGTCGCGGGGCAGCGGGTCGGGGTAGAGCAGCGGCCCGAAGATCCCCATGAACGCGAACACCACGAGGATGACCGCCCCGGCCATCCGGCTCGGTTTGCGCCGCATGACCCGCCAGACGCCCCGCCAGAAGTTGCGGCGGACCGCTGCCGCGGCGCCCGCCTCCGGCACGATCGTGCTTGTCATGCGGCCTCCCCTCCGCTGCGCACCCGGGGATCGATGACCGTGTAGAGCAGGTCGGCCGCGATGTTCGCCACGACGACCGCCGTCGTGATGAGCAGGAACGCCCCGCCCATCAGCGAGTAGTCGCGGTTGTTGACGCTGTCGATGAGCATCAGCCCCAGACCGGGATAGTTGAAGATGCGCTCGATGAAGATCGAGCCGCCGAAGAGCAGGCCGAGCGAGAGCGCCAGGATCGTGAACAGCGGCAGGATCGCGTTGCGCGCGACGTAGCGGAAGATGATCGACCGTTTCATGCCGCGCAGCTCGGCGGCCAGGATGAAGTCGTCGCCGAGCACGGTGACCACGCTCGACTTCATCGCGAGGATCCACCCGCCGTAGCCGGCCAGCGCGTACGTGACGACCGGCAGGGTGGCGTGCTCGACCAGCGAGCCGATGTAGTCGGCGGTGAAACCGGGATCGATCATGATGTCGGCCGTCCCTCCTGCCGGAAGGATCGGGATCAGCGTGGTGAAGATCGCTCCGAGCAGCAGCGCCAGCACGTACTGCGGGACGCCGTGCAGCAGCGATCCGGAGATCGCGAGGAGGTCGCCGAGCACGCCGGTCCTCTTGATCGCCGCGTAGACGCCCATGACGACGCCGACGAGGAAGCTCAGCAGCGTCCCGGCGAGCACCGGGATCACGGTCCACTTGGCGGCGGAGAACAGCACGGCCGACACCCCGACGCCGGGCACGGACAGCGACTGCCCGAGGTCGAGATGGGCCAGGCCGCCCATGTAGTCGACGTACTGCTCCCACAGGCCGCCCTTCGGCGTGAAGCCGTACAACGCCTCGACCGCGCGCTGGGCGGCGTCGGGGGCCATGCCCTGCTCGACGAGCTTCTGGTAGCGCGCCGCGAGCGGGTCGCCGGGGACGCTTCTGATGATCAGAAAGCTGATCGTCGTGACGACCAGGATCATGACGAGCCCGCGGGCCACATGGCCCGCGAGCCGCCGGAGGAGAACCGCCATGGACTATTGCTTCTTCTTGATCAGGCCGAGCTGGATCCAGACGCCGGAGGGCTGGCGCAGCAGGTCGCTCTCGTCCTCCGGGAAGCCGGTGAAGCGGTTGGTGTTGACGAACTGGGTGTTCACGTAGTCCCACAGCTGGATGACCGGAAGGTCCTGGTTAGCCGCCTTGGCGAGCTTGGCGATGACCGCCTTCTGCTCGTCGCCGCTGACGCTGTTGAGCTGGGCGGTCAGCTCGCCGGGGTTGACCGTCCCGACGCCGTCGACGTCGATCGTTTCGGGGCCGCCCATCCAGTTGCCGTTCTTGCCGGGCGCCGAGTGCTTGACCTTGCCGCCGAGGATGTTCCAGCCGTTGGAGGTGCCGTACAGGCGCTGGAAGATGTTGTACGGCGCGGGGCCGAGCGCGATGAGCCAGAAGCCGAGGTCGTACTTGCCCTCGGCGAGCTCGGACAGGTAGAGCGGGTAGTCGGCGGTGGTCACCACTTCGGCGTCGACGCCTGCCGCGGTGAGCTGGCTGGTGATGGCCTTGGCCGCGGAGACCCAGTCGGAGAACGGCGCCGGGATGTGGATCGTCACCTTCCAGGGCTTGCCGTCGGGCAGCGCCCACTTGCCGTCCTTCTTCCGCAGGCCGGCCTCCGCGAACTCCTTGTCGGCCGTGGCCGGGTCCAGCTTGTACGGATCCAGCGCGTCGAGCTCGGCGCCGAGCCACTCCCTGGCGGCCTTCTGGTGGATGCCCGAGGTGGTCACGGCCGCCGTGCCGCCCTCCGGAGAGGCGATCCGCGTGACCTCCTCACGGTCGATCAGAGAGGCCAGCCCGCGCCGCACGTGCACGTTGTCGTACGGCTTCTTCGCCTGGTTGAACGCGAGCGAGACGGCCACCGGGGAGTAGCCCTTGACGACCTGGTTGCCGGGCGTCGCCTTGATGCGCTTCATCACGTCGGCGGGCACCGCGGTGAACGGGGCGTTGTCGAGCGTGCCGGAGGTCAAGTAGTTCCAGATCTGCTCGTTCCCGGTGGTGTTGAGCAGCTTGAGCTGGTCGGGCGCGACGTTGGCGGCGTTGTAGAAGTTCGTGTTCTTCACCAGCAGCGCCTCGCCGGGGTTCATCCGCTTCAGGACGAACGGCCCGGCCGAAACGTCCTGGGGCGGGGCGAACGCGAGCACCTTCTCTGACAGCGCCTTGATCTCCCCGCGTGCCGCCTCCGCCTCCGCTCCGTCGCCGCGGGCGGTCTCGAGCGTGTCCCAGAAGTCGGCCGGGACGACGCTCTGCCAGACGTGCCGGGGAACCACGAAGGCATCCATGACCCCGCGTACGAACGTGACGCTGGGGTTCTTCATGTCCTGCGTGATCTTGATGGTCGTGTCGTCCACGACTTCGACCTCGGAGGCGGCGCCGGCCGCGCCGGGGTCGACCGCAAAGGCGGTGCTGCCCTGCGTGTAGGCCAGCGCGATGGAGAACTTGACGTCCTCGGCCGTGACGGGTTTGCCGTCCGACCACTTGTTGCCCGGCTGCAGGTGGAGGGTGACGGAGGAGTTGTCCGGCGCGATGTCCCAGCTCGCCGCGATGCCCGGGTAGAACTGGTTCGGATCGGTGAGGGTGTTCTTCGCCCAGGCGATCCTCATCGCGTTGTAGCCCCAGAACGCGTTGCCCTTGGGGTTCCACGGGTTGATCGGCGCGTTGACGTCGAGCGACGGCTTGTTGAGATCCACCGTGGTGTAGACGCCACCACCGCCGCCGGTGGAGTTCCCGTTCGTGCCGCCGCCGCTGCAGGCCGCGACGGCCGCGAGACTGAGCAACGCCGCGACCGCTGTCAGACGTTTCATTGACCGCTCCGGGGGGTGTGCTGTTGCGGATCTTGTCCGGACCTTATGCGCGGGCCCATGGGCGGGTCAATAATCTGCAAAACTCGTGAGGGTTCTGCAACTTTCCTTCATCTGGGTCCCGGCGAAACCGAGCACCGCGATCGCCCGCCGGTAGTGGCGGTCTTCTCTCCGGCCGGTCAGCGAACTGTTACTGGTCGCCTCCACGCGATCACATTACGTTGCGAGCAAAGGCCCCGCCGTACGAGGAGGACTGGCGTGAAGTCCATCGCCCGATTCTGTGGCAACTGCAGCTGCGGCTGCCCCGAGCTGTTCGTGGACGCCGCCGCTCCGGCCGAGCGTCAGGTCGTCATCACCGACGACTTCGGCCAGAAAGTGGAGATGAGCCTCGACCAGCTCGGCTCGCTCGTGGAGGCGGCGAAGACCGGCGCGCTGGACGACCTCGCGCTCACCGGCTGACCGTGAACCCGGCCGCCCTGTTCGCCGGGGGCCTCGCCGCCGGTCTCGCCGCGGGCACGGCGTCGTGCGCCGCCGTCCAGGGCGGCCTCCTCATCGGCCTCGTCTCCCGGAACGTCCCCGGAAATGGCGGCGGGAACGTCTCCGGAAACGCGGCCGGCCCGTCCAACCCCCTCCCGCCGGTGGCCGCGTTCCTGACCGGCAGACTCGCCGCCCACACCGCCCTCGGAGCGTTACTCGGGCTGGCGGGCGCGGCCGTCCGGGTCGGCCCGGGCATCCGGGCGGCGCTGCTCGTCGCCGCCGGGACCGTGGTGATCGTCCTCGCCGTACGGATGCTCCGCCGGCGTCACGAGGCGGGCTGCACACCGACGGGGCAGGCGCCCGCATGCACTCCGGGCGGCGGACCCTCACGGGATCGCGTGCCCACCCGCTCCCCCACTCTCGTACGGGCGGCCGGGCTGGGCATGGCCACGATCTTCATGCCCTGCGGCGTCACGGTCGGCATGGAGGTGGTGGCCGTCTCCGCGGGTTCCGCGTCCGGGGGCGCGGCCGCGCTCGCCGGGCTCGCCCTCGGCACCGCTCCCGCCTTCGCCGCCCTCGGGCTGCTGCTGCGCACGCTCGCCTCGACCAGGCTGGCCGCCCTGGCCGGGATCGCGGCCCTGGCCGCCGGGCTCTTCACCGTCGGCTCCGGCCTGCGGCTCGGCGGCTGGCTGCCGGACTTCTCACAGGCGTGGTTCGGCTCCCCCGCCGCCGCCGCGGGACGCGCCCTCACCGGGGCCGACGGCGTCCAGCGGCTCACGGTCTGGGCGACCGCCGAGGGTTTCCGGCCCGGCATCGCCGTCGCCGCCGCCGGACGGCCCGTCGAGATCGCCTTCAGGACGAAGGACAACCGGGGCTGCACGCGTACGCTCGCGATCGAGGACCGCGACGTCGTGCTCCCCGTGACCGGCGAGCGCGTGGTGCGGCTCGCGGCCCGTCCGGAGGGGCGGCTGCGCTACGCCTGCGGGATGGGAATGTACGTGGGCGTCGTCAGGTTCGAGCGCGTCCCATGACGCGTCCCATGACACCAACGTCTTACCAATAACCCTCCGTGACGACTCGGTTACGTGTCACCCTGTCTCCCATGACACTAGTGGGAGCGACGGAGGCGACCGCGTGGCCCGGGATACCGGTCCCGCGTACCCCTGAACCCCTGGACCCGGCCGAGGCGAACCTGCTCGACAGGGCCCGCGACGGCGACCGTGACGCGGCGCACCGGCTGGGCCGGCTGTGCGCGGAACGCGACGACCGACTGGGCGCCCGGCACTGGTGGGAACGGGCGGCGCGGGCGGGCAACGTCGACAGCGCCTACAACCTGGGGCTGTGGCACCGCACGCACGGGACGACCGAGGAGGCCATCGGCTGGTTCGAGCTGGCCGCGGCCACCGGCGACGCGGACGCGGCGACGAACCTGGCCTCGATGCTGCTCGAAAGGCGCGGCGACACCGACGCGGCGCGTACGTGGTTCGAGCGGGCGGCCGAGGACGGCTCCCGCCACGCGGCCCGGCGACTGGCCCTGCTGTGCGAGGACCAGGGCGACGGCATGGGCGCCCGGCGCTGGCACTTCAGGGCGGCTGTGGACGGCGACCTGCGCTCGGCCCACGACCTGGGCTTCCTGGGCTACGCCGCCGGCGACGAGGCCGAGGCGCTGCACTGGTGGGAGTACGCGGCACGCGGCGGCCACGCGGAGGCCGCCTATCACATGGCTCTGCTCCTGCACGCCGCCCGCGACGATAAGGGCGCGGAGGCGTTCTACCGGCTGGCCGCCCGCGCCGACCACGCCGGCGCGGCCTTCCGCCTCGGCGACCTGGCGCTGGGCCGGGGCGACTTACCCGCCGCGCGTGCCTGCTTCGAGCGGGCGGCGCGGACCGGGCGGCCCGACGCGCGACGGATGGCCGGCCTCGTCTGCGCCCGGATGGACGACAGGCAGGCGGCCGCCCACTGGTATGAGCGGGCCGCGGCCGACGACCCCGAGGCCGCCTTCCGCCTCGGACTGCTGCTCGTCGCGGAGCACAACGACCTGAAGGGCGGGCGTCACTGGTTCAGGCGCGCGGCCGAGTTCGGGCACCACGGCGCGATGGTCGAGCTGCGGACGCTGCTGCCCCTGCTCGGCGCGTCCCCGGACGCCGAGGACTGCCTGCTCGACCCGCCCCCGCCCCGCTGGAACCGGCCCGCCGAACCCGCGCAGGCCGCGCGCGCCGAGCTCGCCGTGGCGGCGGCGCGCAGGCGCGGTGATCCGGCGGCGGAGCCCGCGGACCTGGTCGAGATCCTCGGCACGTGGGACCTGGTCACCGGAGACCTGATCACCGGAAATCCGGCCGCCGGGAAGCTGGTCATGGGCGATCCGGCCGGCGCCGGCCTGCCGGACGCGGACGAGACCGGTCCGGCGGACACCGTCGGGCGGCTCGCCCGGGCGAGCGGACTGCACCGGGCCGCGATCGAGCATCTCGGCCTGGTGCGCGCCACACTGCTGCGGCCGGGCACGGCCCCCTGGCCCACCCCGGCCGAGGTCGAGCACGTGCTCGGCACCGCGAGGGACCTGCGCAGGCGGCTCGACCTCGGTCGTACCTGACGAATCAGGCCATGCCGCGCGTGGCTCAGGCGGCGAGGATCTCCGGGACCGGCGTGTACGACAGGTCGTGCGCCACCGCGACCGGCTCGTTGGTGAGCACGCCGGCGTGGGTGTTGAGGCCGAGGCCGAGCGCCTCGTCGCCGCGCAGCGCGTCCTTCCAGCCCTTGTCGGCGATCTTGACGACGTAGGGCAGGGTGGCGTTCGTCAGGGCGAAGGTGGAGGTGTTGGCCACTGAGCCCGGCATGTTGGCCACGCAGTAGAACACCGACTCGTGCACCCGGAACGTCGGGTCGTCGTGCGTGGTCGGGCGCGAGTCCTCGAAGCAGCCGCCCTGGTCGATGGCGATGTCGACGAGCACCGAGCCCGGCTTCATGCGGGAGACCAGGTCGTTGGAGACGAGCGTCGGGGCCTTCGCGCCCGGGATGAGCACGGCGCCGACGACCAGGTCGGCCTCCAGCACGGCCCGCTCGATCGCGTACGACGTGGAGACCAGCGTCTTCAGCCGGCCCTGGTAGATGGCGTCGATGTGGCGCAGCCGGTCGATGTTGACGTCGAGGATCGTCACGTCCGCGCCCATCCCGACCGCGACCTGCGCCGCGTTGAGGCCGGAGACGCCGCCGCCGATCACGACGACCTTGGCGGGGGCCACGCCGGGCACGCCGCCCGGGAGCACGCCGCGGCCGCCGTTGAAGCGCATCAGGTTGTACGCGCCGACCTGGGGGGCCAGCCGACCCGCGACCTCCGACATCGGGGCCAGCAGCGGCAGCCCGTTGCCGACCTGGACGGTCTCGTACGCGATGGCGGTGGTGCCGGCGGCGAGCAGCGCGTCGGTGCAGGGCCGGGAGGCGGCCAGGTGGAGATAGGTGAACAGGATCTGGTCCGCGCGGAGACGGTGGTACTCCTCCGCGACCGGCTCCTTGACCTTGAGGATCATCTCGGACTCGGCCCACACCTCGTCGGCGCCGTCGACGAGCTTGGCGCCGGCCGCGAGGTATTCCTCGTCGGTGATGGAGGAGCCGAGGCCGGCGCCGCGCTGGACGCTGACCTCGTGACCGTGACGGACGAGCTCGTGGACGCCGGCCGGTGTGGCGGCGACGCGGTACTCGTGGTTCTTGACCTCGGCGGGCACGCCGATCTTCATGAGTTGTGTCCTTTCAGGCGGTCACTCGTCACGGTCGCCCCCTACCCGGCCGAACGAGCTCCATGGTCTACAGGCGGGCCCACGCCTCGGTGAGCACCGAACGGAGAATCGACTCGATCTCGTCGAACTCCTTGGGGCCGCAGATCAGCGGCGGGGCGAGCTGCACGACCGGGTCCCCACGGTCGTCCGCCCGGCAGTACAGGCCGGCGTCGTACAGCGCCTTCGAGAGGAAGCCGCGCAGCAGGCGCTCCGACTCCTCCTCGTTGAAGGTCTGCTTGGTGGACTTGTCCTTGACCAGCTCGATTCCGTAGAAGTAGCCCGAGCCGCGGACGTCGCCGACGATCGGCAGGTCCAGCAGCCGGTCGAGAGTGGCCTTGAACACCGGCTCGTTGGCCGTGACGTGCTCGATCAGGCCCTCCCTCTCGAAGATGTCGAGGTTGGCCAGGGCGACGGCGGCCGACACCGGGTGGCCGCCGAAGGTGTAGCCGTGCGCGAAGGTCTCAGTGCCGTTCTTGAACGGCTCGAACAGCCGCTCCGAGGCGATCATCGCGCCGATGGGCGAGTAACCGCTGGTCAGGCCCTTGGCGCAGGTGATGATGTCCGGCACGTAGTCGAACTTCTGGCCGCCGAACATCGTGCCCAGGCGGCCGAAGGCGCAGATGACCTCGTCCGACACGAGCAGCACGTCGTGGGCGTCGCAGATCTCACGCAGCCGCTGGAAGTATCCGGGGGGCGGCGGGAAGCAGCCGCCGGCGTTCTGCACCGGCTCGACGAAGACGGCGGCCACGGTGTCCGGGCCCTCCATCTCGATGGCCTTGCCGACCTGGTCGGCGGCCCACCGGCCGAACGCCTCGGGGTCCTTCTCCAGGCCGGGGAAGCCGGAGATCTCGTCGGCGCGGTAGAGGTTCGTGTTGGGGGCCTTGATCGCGCCGGGCACCAGCGGCTCGAAGACCTGCTTGAGCGCCGGGATGCCGGTGATCGACAGGGCGCCCTGCGGGGTGCCGTGGTAGGCGATGGACCGGCTGACGACCTTGGTCTTCAGCGGCTTGCCCTTGATCTTGTAGTACTGCTTGGCCAGCTTCCAGGCCGACTCGACGGCCTCACCGCCGCCGGTGGTGAAGAAGACGCGGTTGAGGTCGCCCGGGGTGAGCTCCGCGAGCCGCGCGGCCAGCTCGGCCGCCTTCGGGTGCGCGTACGACCACAGCGGGAAGAACGCGAGCTCCTGGGCCTGCTTGGCTGCGGCCTCGGCCAGCTCGGCGCGGCCGTGGCCGACCTGGACCACGAACAGTCCGGCGAGGCCGTCGAGATACCGCTTGCCGTGGATGTCGTAGACGTAGGCGCCCTCGCCGCGCACGATCATGGGCACCTCCCCTCCCTCGTAGGAGGAGTGGCGCGTGAAGTGCATCCAGAGATTGTCCTGTGCGGCCTTCAGTACGTCGGGGCGCGTCATCGCAACCTTCCCTCAGGTGATCCGTCGCTGGAGACAGTTTGCATGCCACTTCCGCGATTTGCCAAGTGATTACGTGGCTGCAATGTGGAAGAAGTTCGAATTCCGCTACATCGACATGTAACAGCAACGAAATCCGTCAAGGTAGATTGAGACCGTCCGGACGTGGAAGGTGGGCCCGCCGGACCGTGTGGTCAAATGGGGTCCACCCAACGCCGGGAAGAGCCACGCACATCCGGGAGAACGCCGTGACACCTGAGGAGATCGAGCGCGCCGTCGAGGAGGGCATGCCGCAGACGGTCGAGGATCTCAAGCGCCTGGCCGCCATCCCGTCCGTCGCGTTCCCCGGTCACTCCGAGGCCCCGGTCCTGGAGGCCGCGGCGCTCGTGGAGCGCCTGCTGCGCGCCGCCGGCCTCCCGCACGTCCGGCAGATCCCCATCGAGGGCAGTTTCCCCGCCGTCTTCGCCGAGGCGCCCGCGCCGGACGGGGCCCCGACCGTGCTGCTCTACGCGCACTACGACGTCCAGCCCGCCGGCGACCTCGCCCTGTGGCGTACGCCGCCGTTCGAGCCCACGGTGGTCGACGGGATCATGTACGGCCGGGGCACGGCCGACGACAAGAGCGGCGTCATCACCCACGTGGCCGCGCTGCGCGCCTTCAACGGCCGGTTCCCGGTCGGCGTGAAGGTCATCATCGAGGGCCAGGAGGAGTACGCCGGCGAGCGCCTGGAGGCCTTCGTCGAGGCCAACCCCGACCTGCTGCGCGCCGACGCCATGGTCATCGCCGACGTCGGCAACCCCGAGGTGAACGACCCCGCGCTCACCACGTCGCTGCGCGGCATGGCCGCGTTCACCGTGGAGGTCCGCACACTCGCCGAGGCCGTGCACAGCGGCGCGTTCGGCGGCGCCGCGCCCGACGCGCTGGCCGCGCTGATGCGCATGCTGACCGCCCTGCACGACGACCAGGGGAACGTCCGGGTGCCCGGCCTCGAACCGGGGACCTTCCCCGGCGAGGCGCCGTCCGAGGACGATTTCCGCTCGCTCGCCGGAGTGCTCGACGGCGTGTCGCTGGTCGGGAACGGCTCGCTGTCCGACCGGCTCTGGGCGTCGTACGCGATCACGGTGACCGGGCTGGACGTGCCGACCGTGACCGGCGCGATCAACGCCGTCCAGGCGGTGGCCCGGGCCCGCGTCACGATCCGCATCCCCGCGAGCGGGAACGCCAGGCAGGCGCTGAACGACGTGACGGCCTTCCTGGAGAAGGTCGCGCCGTGGGGGGTCAAGGTCTCCTTCGGCGACTTCGTCAGCGGCTCCGGCTTCCAGATCGAGCCGGGCGGCCCGGCCATGAACGCCGCGGAGCGCGCGCTGGAGCGCGCCTTCGGCCGGGCGCCGCGCCAGGTCGGCCAGGGCGGCTCGATCCCGCTGGTGGCGGCCCTCGCCCGGCAGTTCCCCAAGGCCGAGATCCTGCTGTACGGCGCCGAGGACGACGGCGCCTCGATCCACGCCCCGAACGAGCGGCTCGTGCTGGAGGAGCTGCGCCGCGTGGTGACGACCGAGGCCCTCTTCCTCGCCGACTACGGCGGCTGGCACGGCGCGGCCTGAGCCGCCGCGCCAAAGGCGCGGCAATCCAACCACGAGGGGCATTGAAGCGCCCCGAGCCGCCGCGCCGGAGGCACGGCAATCCAATGCAGAAGGCCCGGTGGCTGGGGGGACCACCGGGCCTTCCGTTCGTTCCCGCCTGCGCGCGGGACGGTTACCTGTAGGTGATGTCGGAGGAGTTGTAGAGGCAGTTCGTGCCGTCGGGCCCCTCACCGATCTTGGAGGGCTCGCTGCCCTTCGGGACGCCCTTGTACTTCTCGCAGATCACGATCTTGTGGCTGGAGTCGTTCACGATCGTGATGTTGGAGAAGCGCGCGGTGTCGCCCCAGTTGGTGTTGATGCCGGCCAGCGTCTTGCCGGGGGTGGTCGCCACGATGTTCGACATCTGGACGTGACGCTGGTAGGAGTTCGTGCAGTTGCCGCAGGCGCGGTAGAGCTTGCCGAAGTTCTGCACCTGGAAGTTCTTGATGATCATTGTGCCGGGGCCGTTGTGCTGGAACACCTTGTCGGAGGCGCTCTTCGCCCCGCCGCCGTCGATGGTCATGACCTGCGACGACGAGCTGCCCAGCAGGGTGGCGGCGTCCTCGCCGACGTCCTCCCACCAGACGTTCTGCAGCGTGC
This sequence comes from Microbispora sp. NPDC004025, assembly GCF_053604425.1. Taxonomy (NCBI): domain Bacteria; kingdom Bacillati; phylum Actinomycetota; class Actinomycetes; order Streptosporangiales; family Streptosporangiaceae; genus Microbispora; species Microbispora sp. NPDC004025. Next base: position 115,992 of record NZ_JBSGHN010000021.1, read on the forward strand.
AGCTGCCCAGACAGTGGACGCCGTCGGCGCCGGGCGAGCCGATGATCACGTTTCTGAGCGTCGCGCCGTTGGCCAGCTCGAAGATCGGCTTCTGGCTCTCGCTCTGCCCGCCGTCACCCATGCTGCCGCTGGCGTAGTAGCGCTTCAGGCCGCCGTCGAGGGTGCCGGAGACGCTGATCGTGCTGGTGACCGCCTGCGAGCCCTGCGGGCTGGGCCAGCCCGACGGCTGCGTCGGGTTGGTCGTCGGGGTCATGGTCGGTGTGGCGGTGGGAGTCGACGACGGCTGGGACCCGGCCGACTGGAGGGTCCACTGCTTGGTGGCCGCCGAGTCGCAGGAGTTCTGCTGTACCAGCGCGCCCGAGGAGGTGGAGTTGTCCTTGGTGTTCAGGCATT
>NZ_JBSGHN010000022.1:0-102401 GCF_053604425.1 Microbispora sp. NPDC004025
GCACCGTTCTGGCCGAGCAGGCAGTGCACTTCCCCGGCCCTGACCTCAAGGTCCACGCCGTCCAGCGCACGCACGCCGGGGAACTGCTTGACGATCCCCCTCATCTGAAGCAGGGGGTGTTCGTCTCCCATGGGGATCTCCCAACGATGTCAGTTGCCGGAATAGACGTGGTCGGAGTAGACGTGATCGCTGATCAGGCGGGTGGCGCCGATGACACCCGCGGTGTCGCCCAGTTCGGACAGCACGATCGGCAGATTTCCGGTGGCGAGCGGCAGCGACCGGCGATAGACGACGCTTCTGATCTCCGCGAGCAGCACGTGGCCGAGCTTGGCCACGCCGCCCGCGATGATCACGAGACCGGGGTTGAAGAAGCTCACCAGGCTCGCCAGGACCTGGCCCACCCGGCGCCCGCCGTCGCGGATCAGCCCGATTGCGCCCGCGTCGCCCTGCGCCGCCGCGGCGGCGACGTCCTCGGCCGTCAGCGTGCCCGCGACCGCGAGCCGCTCGGCCAGGTACGGCGAGCCGCCCGAGCGCGCCACCGCGACGGCCTCCCGCGCCAGCGCGGAACCGCCGAAGTACGCCTCCAGACAGCCGGAGTTGCCGCAGGAGCAGACCGGCCCGAGGTCGTCCACCCGGATGTGGCCGATGTCGCCGGCGCTGCCTGACACACCGCGGTAGATCTTGCCGTCCACCACGATGCCGCAGCCGATACCGGTGCCGATCTTGACGAGCAGGAAGTCCTCGACGTGCCGTGCGAGGCCCGCGTGCAGCTCCCCGAGAGCCATGATGTTGACGTCGTTGTCGACCACCGTGGGGCAGCACAGTGCCTGCCCGACCGTCTCCCTGACCGGGTAGCGGTCCCATCCCGGCATGATCGGCGGCACCACCGGGACGCCTTCGGCGAAGCTCACCGGCCCGGGGACGCCGATGCCGGCGCCGCTGAGGTCGGTGAACAGCCCGTCCCTGCTCAGCTTGCCGAGCAGTTCGATGGCCCGGTCCAGCACGACGCCGGGTCCCTCTTTGATGTCGCAGGGCTCGCTCAGGTGACCGAGCACCTCGAGCTCTCCGTTGGTCACCGCGACGTCGATCGAGGTGGCGCCGATGTCGATCCCGGCGAACCGGATGTCACGCGCGATGCGCACCCGGCCCGAGCGCCTGCCGCCGCGCGAGGCGGCCAGCCCGTCGGGCTCGGCGAGCCCGAGCTCGATCAGCCGGTCCAGCTCGACGTTGAGCTTCGACCGGGACAAGTCCACCACGTCGCCGAGTTCGGCGCGCGAACGCCCGCCGTCCCTCAGCAGTCGCAGGAGCGCGGCCTGGTGCACGTTCTCCGGCCTGATGGTCGTCCTCTTCACCCACGCCTCCGCGTCCCAGTGATTGGCTGGAAACGTACCCCTTTTCTGCTGATCTGGGAAGAGCTTTTATCGATCTGATGCAACCTTTCGTTGGAATCAGCAAAAGTCGCTTCCGACGTACGGGGTAGAAGAGCAGGAGAACGGTTGGAGGGCGCATGCTGGGGTTGCCGGACGAGGTGCGCGGCTGCCTGTTCGACATGGACGGGGTGCTCACGCGCACGGCGCGGGTCCACGCGGCGGCGTGGAAGGAGATGTTCGACGAGTTCCTGCGCGAGCGGGCGGCCGGAAGCGGCACTCCGTTCGTGCCCTTCGACGAGACCGGCGACTACGAGCGGTACGTCGACGGCAGGAAACGCCTGGACGGCACCCGGACCTTCCTGCGGTCCAGGGACATCGACCTGCCCGAGGGCAAGCCGGACGACCCGCCGGGTATGCCCACGGTCAACGGCCTGAGCAACCGCAAGAACGAACTGGTGCAGGCGATCCTCGACCGGCAGGGCGTGGAGGTCTTCGAGGGGTCGGTGCGCTACCTGCGGGCCGTCCGCGACGCCGGGCTGCGCCGCGCGGTCGTCTCCAGCAGCGCCAACACCGCACGCGTGCTCGCCGCGGCCGGGCTGGACGACATGTTCGACGCGCGGGTCGACGGCGAGGTGGCCAGGCGGCGCGGTCTGGCCGGCAAGCCCGCCCCCGACATGTTCCTCGCCGCCGCCGACGCGCTCGGCCTCGCCCCGGCCGAGGCCGCGGTGTTCGAGGACGCGCTGGCCGGGGTCGCCGCCGGACGCGCGGGCGGCTTCGCCGTCGTGGTGGGCGTGGACCGCGGGCATCAGGCCGACGCCCTGCGGGACAACGGCGCCGACGTGGTGGTGTCCGACCTCTCCGACCTGCTGGACGAGAAATGATCAAACATCCCGCCTTCGTGGTCGAGCCGTGGTCGGTGCGGGAGTGCCACCTGCACACCGACGTGCTCGCCCAGACCGAGTCGGTCTTCGCCCTGTCGAACGGGCACATCGGGCTGCGCGGCAACCTCGACGAGGGCGAGCCGTACGGGCTGCCCGGCACCTACCTCAACTCCTTCTACGAGCTGCGCCCACTGCCGTACGCCGAGGCGGGCTACGGCTACCCCGAGTCCGGGCAGACGGTCGTCAACGTCACCAACGGCAAGCTGATCCGGTTGCTGGTGGACGACGAGCCGTTCGACGTCCGGTACGGCACGCTGCACTCACACGAACGGGTCCTCGACCTGCGGGCGGGGACGCTCACCCGGAAGGTGTGCTGGAGCTCCCCGACCGGGGCGGAGGTGCGGATCACCTCGACCCGGCTCGTGTCGTTCACCCACCGGGCCGTGGCCGCGGTCCGCTACGAGGTGGAGCCGGTGGACCAGCCGCTCAGTGTGGTCGTCCAGTCGGAGCTGGTGGCCAACGAGACCGTGCCGTCGCCGACCGCCGACCCTCGCGCCGCCGCCGCGCTGGAGGCGCCGCTCGTCCTGGAGGAGAACGTCACCGCGCGCAACGGCGTGTGCGTCATGGTCCACTCCACCAGGGCCAGCCGGCTGCGGGTCGCGGCGGGGATGCGCCACGAGATCGACGGCCCGGACGGCACCCACGCGGAGTGCGACGGCGGCGGCAACGTCAGCCGGGTGACGGTCGCCACCCGGCTGAGACCCGGCGAGCGGCTGCGGCTGGACAAGTTCTTCGCCTACGGCTGGTCGGCCAAGCGCTCCAGGCCCGCGATGCACGACCAGGTCGTGGCGGCGCTGGCGGCGGCCCGGCTCACCGGATGGGACGGGCTGTGCGACGAGCAGCGCGCCTTCCTCGACGACTTCTGGGCGGGCGCGGACGTCGAGGTGGAGGGCGACGCCGAGGTGCAGCAGGCCGTGCGCTTCGGGCTGTTCCACCTGCTCCAGGCGGGTGCCCGGCTGGAGCGGCGGCCCATTCCCGGCAAGGGTCTGACCGGCTCGGGCTACGACGGCCACGCGTTCTGGGACACCGAGAGCTTCGTGCTGCCGGTGGCTATCTACACCTATCCCCGGGCCGCCGCCGACGCCCTGATGTGGCGGCAGTCGATCCTCCCCCTCGCGCAGGCGCGCGCCGAACAGCTCGGGCTGCGCGGGGCCGCCTTTCCGTGGCGGACGATCAACGGCGAGGAGTGCTCGGGCTACTGGCCCGCGGGCACGGCGGCCTTCCACGTCAGCGCCGACATCGCCGCCGCGGTCACGCGGTACGTCGACGCGACCGAGGACACCGCCTTCGAGCGGGACATCGGCCTGCCGCTGCTCGTCGCGACCGCCCGGCTGTGGTGCGCGCTCGGCCACCACGACGCCGAAGGCCGCTACCGCATCGACGGCGTGACCGGCCCCGACGAGTACAGCGCCGTCGCGGACAACAACGTCTACACGAACCTCATGGCGCAGCGGAACCTGCGCGCCGCCGCCGCCGTGGCCGTACGTCACCTCGACCGCGCGCAGGAGCTCGGGGTCACGCTGGAGGAGACGGCGACGTGGCGCGACGCCGCCGCGGCCATGTACCTGCCGTACAACGAACGGCTGGGGGTCCACGAGCAGAGCGAGGGGTTCACCGGGCACGCGGTGTGGGACTTCGCGGGCACCCGGCCCGAGCAGTATCCGCTGCTGCTCCACTTCCCCTACTTCGACCTGTACCGCAAGCAGGTCGTCAAGCAGGCCGACCTCGTGCTGGCCATGCACCTGTGCGGCGAGGCGTTCACCCCCGAGCAGAAGGCGCGGGACTTCGCCTACTACGAGGCGCTGACCGTCAGGGACTCCTCGCTGTCGGCCGCCACCCAGGCCGTGCTCGCCGCCGAGGTGGGGCAGCTGGACCTCGCCTACGCCTACCTCGGCGAGGCCGCGCTGATGGACCTGCGCGACCTGGAGCACAACACCCGCGACGGGGTCCACATGGCCTCGCTCGCCGGGGCGTGGATCGCGCTGGTGGCGGGGTTCGGCGGCATGCGGGCACGGGAGGGACGCGTCCGCTTCGCCCCCCGCCTGCCCTCGGGCATCACCCGGCTCGCCTTCCGCGTGCGCTACCGGGGCCGGCTGCTGCGGGTCGACGTCACGTCGGACGGCACGACGTACCGGCTGCTGCACGGCACCCCCATCACGCTGACCCACCACGGTGAGGAGCTCACGCTCGGCGCGCAGCCGCAGTCCCGGCGCAACCCGACGCCGCCGTTCCCCGATCTGCGGGTCAGGCAGCCCCCCGGCCGCGCGCCCGTTCCGCGGCGGCCCGGGGACCTTTTCACCGACCTCGCCTGCCCGCCGGAGCAGCCGGGCGAGGAGCCCTGAGGTCAGAGCATGGCCTGCAGGGAGGCGCCGGCCTGCTCGCCCAGCTTGGTCGGCAGATAGGGCTGCTCGGCCATGACGGCCTCCCAGTTGTCGCGGAGCGCCTCGACGGTGAGGTCGTCGGTCCGCCAGCCCGGCCCCTCGGCCACGAACACCCGCGCGACCCGGCCCGCGCCGACCGAGAACACCTCGCCGCTGGTCTCGCAGCTCTCGTGCGCCAGGTAGGCCACCAGCGGGCTGACCCGCTCGGGGGTGAACTTCTCCTCGAACTCCGCGGGCAGCAGCGACTCGGTCATCCGCGTCCACGCCACGGGGGCGATCGCGTTGGCCTTGATGTTCGCCCGCGCCCCCTCGATGCCGAGCGTCTTGGTGAGGCCCACCAGGCCCATCTTGGCCGTGGAGTAGTTGGCCTGGCCGAAGTTGCCGAACAGCCCGGCCGGCGAGGAGGTGTTCACGATCCGCCCGTACGCCTGCTCCTTCATGTGCGGGAACGCCGCCCGGCTGACCAGGAACGACCCGCGCACGTGCACGGCGATCACGGCGTCGAACTCCTCGACCGTCATCTTCCCGAACGACCGGTCGCGCAGGATGCCGGCGTTGTTGACGACGACGTCCACGCGGCCGAACGCGTCGAGCGCCGTCCGCACGATCGCCTCCGCGCCCTCCGGGGTGGCGACGTTGTCGGTGCTGGCCACCGCCTCGCCGCCGTTCTTCACGATGAGCTCGGCGACCTCCGCCGCCGGGCCCGCGGACGCGCCGGAGCCGTCGAGGGCGCCGCCCAGGTCGTTGACGACGACCTTCGCCCCCCGCTGGGCGAGCAGCAGCGCGTGCGACCGGCCGAGCCCGTGCCCGGCTCCGGTGACGATCGCCACTCTCCCGTCGAACCTGAGCTCGGACCCCTCAGACATGGCGCCACCCTTCCCTCGCAGGACCAGAAGAGAACATCGTTCTAGTACTTCCCGAACGATATCCCGAACCGTTCAGCCCGAGGAAGCCGTCCGGTGCCCGTGGGTAGCCCCGGATGGCAAGCCGTAGGCGCGCCTGAAGGCGTGGGCGAAGCCGGTCCGGGCTCTTCTAGTCTCCGTCGGTGGCCTTCGCCGTCGCCGCGAGCATGTCGTCGACGTAGCGGCGCATGAGGCGTTCGAGTTCCATGAGGTCCCGGTCGCTCCACTGCGCGAGAACGGGACCGGCGAGGCGGTGGCGGGCCGCGTCGAGAGCGTCGGTGACGCGGCGGCCCTCGGCGGTGATGATGGCCTCTTTCACCCGGGCGTCGGCAGGGCTGGGGCGCCGCTCGACGAGCCCGAGGGCCGCGAGCTTCGCGACCTGGCGGCTGATGGTGGTGTGGTCGCGTCCGGCTCGCTCGGCCAGCTCGCCCACCCCGATCGGCCCGAACCGCTCGACGCCGACGAGCACGTGGAACAGGGCGCGGTCGAGGGAGACGCCGGCCTCGGCCAGCAGGACGTCGTCGCGGCTGGGCAGGTTCATCAGCACGACCAGGTCGACGATGGCCCCGTGGAGACGGCGCAACGTCGTCTGGCGTCGCCGTGCGGTCAAGGCGGCTGCACCGTCCTTTCCTGGCTCTCCGGCCCTTCCTGGATCTCCGGAGGATCGGTCTCTCCAGAGGATCGGATGCGAAGGGCATTTTAGGACGTCTGCGTGCGGCGCCGCCGACGACCGGGAGGCGGATCTCGCCACGGTGGCGGGCCCGCCGTACGGACGCGGGCCTCGGTGCGCCGGTCTCGCGAGGACTGCGCGAGCCCGCGCGACATCGGGCACACCATCACAGACTCAGTGTATCGAGCACATATATTTTGCTCCCACAACCAGATGACCCCACCTTGAATCCGCTTTTTCTCAGCTGTTTCTCAGGCACGCGATTGACGGACCCTCTCCACCCTTCTTAAGATGCGTGCGTTTTACACGTAATTTCAAGAGGAGCGGACATGACCGAGACCGATGTCGATGTGATCATCTGCGGATCCGGGGCGGCCGGGGAGACCCTCGCGATCGATCTGGCCCGCCGGGGCGTGAGCTTCCTGTTGATCGACAAGGCCGCGCACCCGTTCGTCGGATCACGAGGCAAGGGCATCCAGCCACGCACCCAGGAGGTGTTCGAGGACCTCGGAGTGATCGACAAGATCGTCGCCTCCGGCGGCGAGTATCCGCTCCAGCGCGTCTACACCGACGACGGCCCGGTCGACACCACGATGGCCATGGGCGGCCCGACACCGGCCGAGCCCTACCGGATGGCGCTGCTGGTCCCGCAGTTCCTCACGGAGCGCAGGCTGCGCGAGCGGCTGGCCGAGCTCGGTCACGCCCCGCACTACGACCACGAGCTCGTCGGCTTCGCCCAGGACGAGGACTCGGTGAGCGCGCGCGTTCTCACACCCGACGGTGCGCGCACCGTGCGCGCGCGGTACCTGGTGGGCGCCGACGGAGGGTCCAGTTTCGTGCGCAAGTCCCTGGGAGTGGCCTTCGACGGCGTCACCCTCGGGGTGCGCGCCGTGGTGGCCGACGTGGTCGCCGAGGGGGTCTCATTCGACGCATGGCACCGCTGGGGGCGGGGATCGGACCAGATCATGCTGTGCCCGCTCTACGGCACCGAGATGTTCCAGCTCCAGGCTCCGGTCCCGTTCGACGTGGACGTCGACCTGTCCGCGCGAGGGCTGACCGAGCTGGTGCGCGAGCGCACCGGCCGCGACGACGTGCTGATCCGCTCGGTCTCGTGGGCCTCGGCGTACGAGATGAACGCCCGCCTGGCCGGGACCTACCAGGCCGGACGCGTGTTCCTGACCGGGGACGCGGCGCATGTCCACCCGCCGACCGGCGGGCAGGGACTGAACACCAGCGTGCAGGACGCCTACAACCTCGGCTGGAAGCTCGCCGCCGTGCTCGCCGGTGCCCCGGACCGGCTGCTGGCGTCCTACGAAAGGGAGCGCCGCCCGATCGCGGAGGCGGTGCTCGGCCTGTCGAAGCGGCTGCTGGAGGGGGCCAAGAACGGCGACACCAGGCGTGACCGGGACGTCTCCCAGCTCGACCTCGGCTACCGCGACTCGCCGCTCAGCCACACCGACCCCCGGCGCGCCACGGGCGTGCTCGCCGGCGACCGCGCCCCCGACGCGCCCGTCACCGGTGCCGGCGGCCTGCCCACCCGCCTGTTCTCCCTCTTCACGGGCACCCACTGGACACTGATCGGCTACGACGTGCCCGCCGGCGACGCCCCCGCCGCCCGGCGCGGCGTGCGTGTCCACACCATCGGCGAACGCGGGGACATCGTCGACACCGGCCGGCACGTCCGCGACGGCTACGGGCTCGCCTCCGGACAGTGGGTCCTGGTCCGCCCCGACGGCTACGTCGCCGCCGTGACCGCCGACCTGGACGTCGTCGACGCCTACCTCGAAACCCACCTGAACATCGGCGCTCCCGCGAGCCCGCGGCGGGACACGACCCCCACCGCGGCGATGACCGCCTGACCGCGGCCCGCGCCCGGCGGCTTCAGGCGGACGGCGTGTGCCAGAGGTCGGGCTCGCCGGGCACGCGGGTCACCATGCCCCGCTGCTCCAGCCACACCAGGTGGGCGAGCGTCTCGTTGTTGGCCGCCCGCCGCATGTGCGCGGGGATCTCCTCCCAGCCGCGCGACCAGGTGAGCCGGGTGGCGATGTCCCAGCAGGTGGACCCGTCGCCCTCGGCCACGACGCGGCGCACCTCGTCCAGCCGCTCCTCGTGGTGCGCGATCACGTAGTCCACCCGGTCGGCCAGCTCAAGGAAGCGGTACTCGTGGGCGGGCAGCACCTCCTCGACGTCGAGCTTGCCCACCGTCCGCAGCGCGTCGAGGTAGTCGGCCAGCGGGTTGGCCGCCGACTGCGGGTGCACGGCGACCATCGACGTGATGCGGGCGAGCACGTGGTCGCCGGAGAACAGCAGCCTGCGCTCCGGCTCCGCGAAGCACAGATGACCGGGCGAGTGACCCGGGGTCCACACCGCCCGCAGGTCCCAGCCGGGCAGGTCGAGCCGGTCGCCGTCCTCGATGAGCCGGTCGGGGGTCGCCATCGTGACGAACTGGCGCAGCATGACCGACGCCCCGGCGAGCTCCTCGGCCGTCATGTCCGGCACGCCGCACCTGACCAGCAGGGCCCGTTCCCGCTGCACGAGCGACTCGATCGCCGACTCGTCGTAGCGGTCGTGCACGATGCGGGCGTCGGCCGGGTGCAGCCCGATCCACGCGCCGGAGACCTCGCGGATCCGCCCGGCCAGGCCGTAGTGGTCCGGGTGGATGTGCGTGACCAGCACGGCCTTGACGTCGGTGATCTCGTACCCGGCCGTGGCGAGCCCCGCGACGAGCGCGCCGTACGCCTCCTCGGTGTTCCATCCGGCGTCGATGATCACCACCCCGTCGGGGACCTCCAGGGCGTAGACCAGCACGTAGCGCAGCGGGTTGATCGGGATCGGGACGGGGATCGACCACAGCCCCGGCCGCACCCGCTCGACCTCGGGCAGTCTCCCGCCCAGCCACGCCGCGCGCTGCGCCTCGTTCGCCGCGGTCACACTCACCTTGTTCATCGGCTCCCCGCCCCTCTCGCAGCCCTGCCGAATCGATTGTGCCGCCTTACCGAATATCGTTCTACCGGAGGTGCCCCAGGGCGGGACCGGCGGGGAGGCGTACGTACAGGAGGGCGGAGGCGAGGACGACCACGGCGGTGAGGGCCCAGACCGGACCGGCGCCGGCGACCCCCGCCAGCGGCACCAGGCAGAGCGAGGAGAGCATGCCGCCGAACTGGAGCTGCAGGGAGTCCACCGACATCACGGTCGCCCGGCGGTCCGCGGCCACCCGCCGGTGCACCAGTTCGGCCCTGAGCAGGGAGGCGACCGCGAGCGCGGTGAACAGCACGACGTAGGCGGCCGCCGCGGCGGCGATCGCGGCCCAGCCGCGCAGCGCCACCGAGGCGGCCAGCGCGGCGACCGCCGCCGCCACCACGACCGTCGCGAGCACCGCCGCCCGGACGGAGCCCCGGGCCAGCCGGGCCGCCCCCGGCGCGAGCGAGCTGCCGAGCGCGTTGGCGGCGAACCCGGCGAAGGTCACGAAGGCGTAGGCGGCGCCGCCGGTCTCGGCCCGCCCGGTGATCTCCGCGAGCCGGCCGGGGGTCAGCATCTCGATCGTGTTGAGCAGCACGCCGCCGGCCGCGGCCACCAGCAGCAGCCGGCCGAGACCGCGGTCGGTCAGCCCCATCCGCACTCCGCCCGCGATCGTGACCGGCACGTCGCGGACCGCCGCGGCCAGCCGGGCCGCCCGGCCCGGGCCCCGCGCCGTACGGCCCGGTTCGCGCATCAGCACGAGCACGGCCACGAGGAGGACGACCGCGGCGCCCGCCGCCGCCCAGACCGGCGCGGCCAGCGGGTCCCGGCGTACGGCCAGCGGGAGCAGGCCCCCGGCGAGGGTGCCGATGGCCAGAGCGGCCGAGCCCGCGACGTTGCCCGCCGCCAGCCCAGGCTTGAGGTCGGCGTCCGGGCCGTGCCGCTCGTGCAGCGTGTCGACGTACCAGGCCTGCGCCGGTCCGCTGGACAGCGCGCGGGAGACGCCTTTGAGCACGGACGCGACCAGGAACGCCCATGCGGAGTGCGCCAGCGCCATCACGGTCAGCGCCGCCGCGCCGACGACGGCCGAGGCGGCGAGCACCGACCGCCTGCCGAGCACGTCGGCGAGCCCGCCGGTCGGCAGTTCCAGGACGACGACGGTGACCGAGTAGGCGGCCGTGACGAGGCCGATCTCGGCGATGTCCAGCCCGCGCCCGGCCATCAGCAGCACCATCGGCGCCATCATCAGGCCGGTCGGCAGCCAGGTGAGGAACTCGATCGCGGCGTACCGCCCGTGGTCACGCATGCCCGGCCGCGGGGTCTCGGCGAGCGACCGTCCGCGCTCACTCACGCCCGGCCGCCGGGTCGTCCCGGCGCGGATGGGCCGCCAGCAGCACCGCGACAGTGCGGGCGTCGGGATCGTCCCGGTCCCGCTCGGCGGCCTCCAGGAACATGGCCGACACCCGCTCGTACAGGGCCGCCACCGTCGCCGGCGAAAGCCGTACCACCAGGTCGGACATGCCGGCGGCCTCGACCCACGCCTCGCTCCACAGGTCACGCTCGCGCTCGAAGTTCTCCACGTCGGCGGTGAGCTTCTCGAGCTGGCGCCGCCGCAGGAACGCCGCGGCCTCCCGGCCCTCGGCGGTCGCGGCCATCTCCACGTCGCTCCAGGAGGTGAAGCGGTGGATCGCGCGCCACCGGCGCTCGCGCCGGTCGCGCCGGCCGGGATCGGCCTCCACGAAGCCGAACCTGGCGAGCTGACGCAGGTGATAGCTGGTGGAGCCCGAGCTCTCGTCGAGGCGCCCGGCCAGCTCGGTCGCGGTCGCCGGGCCGTTCGTACGCAGCTCCCCCAGCAGCCGCACCCGCAGCGGGTGGGCGACCGCCTTCAGAGTCCGGGAATCGCGGACGTGGAAGACCTCCTGATCCATGTCTCGGACACTACTTTGCAAAGGAAATTTTGCAAAGATATTTCTGCGGAAATGAAAGTTTCAGTTGCGCGGCTTCACAATGGCCGGTCAACGGCGTCTTCACGCCCGCATCGTTGACGCCCGTTGAAACCCGAAGGAAACATGCCATTCGCTCACCGGCTTGGGAGCGCTCCCACACCACCCCCCGAGGACGACTGTGCTCAGACGAATCGGCATCCTCACCGTGGCGGCACTGGCCACGGCATGCCTGACCGGCACACCTCCCGCCACGGCGGAGGAGGGCCCGGAACAGATCCCCAACGGCACGTTCGACACCACCACGGAACCGTGGTGGCACACCGCGAACCTGAACTTCGAGCTGACCGACGGCCGGCTCTGCACCGACGTCCCGGCGGGGACGACCAACCCCTGGGACGCGATCGTCGGCGTCAACGACATCCCGCTGGTGAAGGACGAGACGTACGCGTTCAGCTTCTTCGCCACCGCGACCCCCGGAAAGGTCGCCAGGGCGTTCGTCCAGCTCCCGACCGACCCCTACACGCAGTACGTGGCGGCGGCCCCCGAGCTCAGCGTCTCGGGCAACACCTACAGCTACACGTTCACCTCGCCGGTCGACCTGCCCAACGCGCAGGTCGTCTTCCAGATCGGCGGCAGCGCGACGGCGTGGCGGTTCTGCGTGGACAACGTCTCGCTCAAGGGCGGCGCGCCGCCGGACGTCTACACGCCCGACACCGGCCCCCGGGTCCGCGTGAACCAGGTGGCCTACCTGCCCAAGGGCCCCAAGAACGCCACCGTGGTCACCGACGCCACCGCGGCGCTGCCGTGGCAGCTCAAGAACTCCGCCGGGACCGTGGTCGCGCACGGCACGACCACCCCGCGCGGCGTCGACGCGAGCTCCGGGCAGAACGTCCACTCCGTCGACTTCGGCTCGTACGTGAAGGCCGGGACCGGCTACACGCTGACCGCCGACGGCGAGACCAGCCGGCCGTTCGACATCAAGCCCGACGCGTACGCCGACCTCAAGCTCGACGCGCTGAAGTTCTACTACACCCAGCGCAGCGGCATCGCGATCGACGACGCCCTGCGTCCCGGGTACGGCCGGCCCGCCGGTCACGTGGGCGTCGCCCCCAACCAGGGCGACAAGAACGTGCCCTGCCAGCCGGGCGTCTGCGACTACACCCTGGACGTGTCCGGCGGCTGGTACGACGCGGGCGACCACGGCAAGTACGTCGTCAACGGCGGCATCTCGGTCGCCCAGCTGATGAGCGAGTTCGAGCGCACCAAGAACGCCGCGACCGCCAAGCCGATCGGGAGCCTGAACATCCCCGAGAGCGGCGACGACGTCCCCGACGTGCTCGACGAGGCCCGCTGGGAGCAGGAGTTCCTGCTGAAGATGCAGCGGCCCGACGGCATGGCCCACCACAAGATCCACGACGAGAACTGGACCGGCCTGCCGCTGCTGCCGCATCTGGACGCGCAGAAGCGCGAGCTGCACCCCGTCACCACGGCCGCGACGCTCAACCTCGCCGCCACGGCCGCCCAGGCGGCCCGGATCTTCGCGCCGTACGACGCGGCGTTCGCGGCGAAGAACCTCGCCGCGGCGAAGAAGGCGTGGGCGGCGGCCAAGGCGAACCCGAACATCCTGGCCTCCACCGCCGACGGAGTCGGCGGCGGCACCTACGACGACGCCAACGTCAGCGACGAGTTCTACTGGGCGGCGGCCGAGCTCTACATCACCACCGGTGACAAGGAGTACAAGGACTACGTCCTCGCCTCGCCGGTCCACACGGCCGACATCTGGAAGACGGGCGCCATGGACTGGGGCAACGTCGCGGCGCTCGGCCGTCTCGACCTGGCGACCGTGCCCAACGCCCTGCCCGGCCGCGACGAGGTGCGCGCCTCGGTGGTGGCCGGCGCGGACAAGTACCTCGCCGCGCTGAAGGCCCACCCGTACGGCCTGCCGTACGACACGACGAACTACGACTGGGGATCGAACAGCATCATCGTCAACAACCTGGTGGTCCTGGCCACGGCCTTCGACCTCACCGGCGACGTGAAGTACCGCGACGGCGTGCTGCAGGGCGTGGACTACATCTTCGGCCGCAACGCGCTCAACCAGTCGTACGTGACCGGCTACGGCGAGGTGGCGTCGAAGAACCAGCACAGCAGGTGGTACGCCCACGCGCTGGACACCTCGCTGCCGAACCCGCCGCGCGGCACGCTCGCGGGCGGCGCCAACTCCAGCATCCAGGACCCGGTGGCCCAGGCGAAGCTGAAGGGCTGCGTGGCGCAGTTCTGCTACATCGACGACATCAACTCGTGGGCGACCAACGAGCTGACGATCAACTGGAACTCGCCGCTGTCGTGGATCTCGGCCTTCATCGCCGACCAGGGCGACGGCACGGTCAAGGCTCCGGCCTCGTGCAAGGTCACCTACACCACGCATGGCTCCTGGCCGACGGGCTTCACCACCCAGATCACCCTCAAGAACACCGGCACGAAGGCGATCGACGGCTGGGCGCTGAAGTGGTCGTTCCTGGGCGGCCAGAAGGTCGACCTCAGCTGGAACGCCAAGTTCTCGCAGCAGGCGGCGACCGTGACCGCCGCGAACGAGTCGTACAACAAGACCATCAGGCCGGGCCAGTCGGTCACCTTCGGCTTCAACGGCCAGGGTGCGCCGGGGGCCAACCCCACGCCCGACCTGTTCACCCTGAACGGCGCCGCCTGCTCCGTCTGACGGGCCGCCGCTTCTGAAGACCCCGGCCGCCGCCTCTGCAGAGGCGGCGGCCGGTTCCATCTCCTCGGGGACTCAGCACAGGGAGAGCCCAGCGCAAGGAGAGCCCAGCGCAAGGAGAGCCCAGCGCAAGGAGAGCCCAGCGCAGGCGGAGCCCAACGCAGGGGAAGCTCAGCGCAAGGAAAGCTCAGCGCAAGGAAAGCTCAGCGCAGATGCGGCTCGTAGGGCGGCAGGCCGACGCCGCCGCCCTGTCCGCCCTCGTCTCCCTCGTCCCCGTCGTCGTCCGCTTCGTCGCCGGCCAGGGCGAGGACCTCCGGCCGCAGGATGCGCGACGCGCCGAGAACCTCGATGCCCAGGAGCCGCCCCTCCCGGTCCAGGTCCAGCACGATCTCCCCGCGCAGTTCGTCGTCCTCGACCTCGATCTGGGTGACCGCCTCTCCCTCGCCGATCTCGTCGACCAGGTAGATGTAGGCGACGTTGTTCTCTCTGTCGTGATCGATGCGCACGTCAGACTCCCACCCTCGCCCGGCGCCCAGGTCGCCTAGTTCCTTCTCTTCTTCTTGCGGATGACCGTGATCACGTTACCGGTCCTGTCGTTCACGACGACCTTCAGCTTGTCCGTCTCGTAGACGGAGGTGCCGGGATCGTGCCCACGGCTCCTCCGGCCGTTCGCCTTGACGTCGTCGATCATGTCGTCGCTGAAGCCACGCTGGCTCTGGCGTTGCTCACTGTGGACGGTCCGGCCGTCCTCGCCGGCACGGGCGCCGCCCCCTCCTCCGCCCCCGCCTCCACCGCCGCCACGGCGCCCGCCCCCGCCGCGGCGCCCGTTGCCGCCGCTCCTGGCGTTCTTGTTGCTGCGCCCCATGAGCGCCAGGCCGTCGTGCGGGAACCGGCCGGCGGCCGCGCGGGGACCCACCGTCCCCCGGGCCGGGATGCGGTGACCGGCGCCGGCGAACGCGGGGACCGGCCCCCCGCCGCCCGGGCGGCGCAGGCCTTCGAGGATCCGGCGGAACTGCTCGGTGACCCGGCGGTCGAGCGCGGGGGCCAGCACCCGTCCGGCGCCCTCGGCGCCCTCCCGCTGGATCTGCCCGATGGCGGCGCGGGAGCGGAACATCTCCGCCGCGGCCAGGGCCGCGCCGAGCGGACCGCCCGCCAGGTACGCCCTGGCCACCCGCACGGTCGTGTAGACGGCGGTCGAGGCCACCGCGACCTTCACGCCGG
Source organism: Microbispora sp. NPDC004025 (assembly GCF_053604425.1). Lineage (NCBI taxonomy): Bacteria > Bacillati > Actinomycetota > Actinomycetes > Streptosporangiales > Streptosporangiaceae > Microbispora > Microbispora sp. NPDC004025. The sequence continues at coordinate 15,106 of NZ_JBSGHN010000022.1, forward strand.
TCGTCAGCCAGGCCGCGTTGTCGAGCACGGCCGGGGCCATCCGCGCGGCGGCCGCCGCCCGGCTCAGGTGCCCGCCCTCGCCGCCCGTCTCGCTCCAGTAGCCGGCCAGCGCCGTCGCCGACCTGCCGCGGTAGACCTCACCTGTCCCCGCGATCGTGGCGTTCGCCGCCGTACCAGACCTGTCGGTGCCCGCGAGCACGGTCCGCCAGGCGGCGGCGTCCTTGCGGATCTCGTCCTCGTCGACGTTCGGCCAGGGCACGCCGAGCAGGGTCAGCATCATCTCCACCTGCGGGGGAACCGTCACACCCACCGTCGGGCCCCCGTCACGCCCACTGCTCGCCGTACAGGTCGCGGGACCGCGACAGGCTCGCGCCCTCGGCCTCGCCGACGCGGGCGCTCACCCTGCCCAGCCCGTCGCCGGTGTCGCCCATCGCCGCGGACAGGCCGGTCAGCGCCTCCACCCCCAGAAGCGTGCACTCGGCGTACGGCCCGGCCAGCATGCCGAGCAGGCCGTCGTCCTGCCACGCCGCGCCCCCGAGCCCGCGTTCCCTGAGCCGGCGAAGCGCGGCGGCGTAGTCCTCACCGTGCACCTGCATCCGGGAGGCGTCCTGCCTCATCCGGTCGTGGATGATCTCCAGTCCCGACTCCATGCCGCAGACTCAACTCCCCCACTTCCCGTTTCGTACGGATCACAGTAAACACTGATCTACCTTTCGATAACCTTCTTTCTCATGACGACCCCCTCACCGGACGGCGACGCGGAGCTGCTGGAGCGCGTGCTGCTGGAGGGCCGGGCGATGATGCGGCGGCTGCAGGACGCGCGGGCCCTGGTCCGCGACGTGACGGGACGGGCGGAAAGCCCCGGCCGGACGATGAGGGCGGTGGCCGACGGCCGGGGCGAGATCGTGGAGCTGCACTTCGACCCGCGCGTCATGCGGCTCGACCGCGAGGCGCTCGGCCGGCAGGTGACGGCCGTGCTGCGCGCGGCCCAGCGGGACGCCGAGGCCAGGACCAGGCAGATCATGGACGCCGCCCTCGCCGAGACCGCGGACGTCCCCGCGCCCCTGGACGACAGGTTCGTCCGCGATCGCGTGGAGCGCATCGCCCGCGACCTGCTGTGACCCTTCACGACCCGACTGGAGGCGCCGTGTACGGCTCTCGCATGAACCCGGCCGACATCCGCGAGGAGGATCTCGTCCGGGCCGAGGAGCAGGCGGAGCGTGTCCAGGCCTGGGCCGAGCGGGCCCGGGCCGACCTCGAGGAGATCACCGGCACGGGCGAGGCGGCCTCCGGTCAGGTGACGGCCACCGTGTCGGCGGAGGGCCTGGTGCTGGACGTGGCGTTCGGGCCGCGCGCGATGCGCCTGGACAGCCGGACGCTGGCGGAGGAGGTGCGCGCCGCCGTCTCCCGGGCGCGGCTCGACGCGGCGCGCCGGACCCGGGAGCTGATCCGGGACGGCCTTCCCGGGTTCGACCCCGACGAGGCCGCCGCCCAGTTCGAGCGGCTGCTCGACGTCCCCTGGGACTGAGACCTCCCCTGAAACCGGGAGCCCGGGGAGGGCGTCACAGGTCGCTGCCGCCGGTGGCGTCCACGGTGGCGCCGGTGACCCAGCCCGCGTCGTCGGAGGCGAGGAACGCGACCACCCCGGCCACGTCCCGCGGCGTGCCCACCCGGCCCAGCGCCGCGCGGCCGGCCGACGCCGCCCAGGCCGCCTCGTCGCCGCGCAGCCATTCCGCGTTCATGTCGGTGTCGACGATCCCCGGCGCCACGTTGTTGACCGTGATCCCCCTTGGCCCGAGGTGCTTGGCCAGCGCCAGTGTGAAGGTCTCCAGCGCGCCCTTGGTCATCGCGTACGCGATCGCCTCGGGGAACGCGATCCGGGTCACCCCCGAGGTGACGGTCACGATCCGGCCGCCGTCGGGGATGCGCGGCAGCGCCCGGCGCGTGACGAAGAAGGCCGCCCGCGTGTTGACGGCGAACGCCCTGTCGTAATCCTCCGGCGTGACCTCCTCGATCGTGCCCCGCACGGTGATCCCCGTGTTGTTGACCAGGATGTCGATCGGCGCCTCCGGTCCCAGCTCCCGGTCCAGCCCGGCGAACAGCTCGTCCACGGCGCCCGGCACGCCCAGTTCGGCCCGCACCGCGAAGGCCCGGCCGCCCCGGGCCTCGATGGCCGCCACCGTGTCCTTCGCCGCCGCCTCGTCCCTGGCGTAGTTCACCGCCACCAGCGCCCCGTCGGCCGCCAGCCGTTCGGCGATCGCCCGGCCGATCCCCCTGCCCGCGCCCGTCACCAGCGCCGTCTTGCCGTGCAGTGCGGTCATGACCGCTCCTTTCTTTAGCGTTCGCTACAAAATAACACGACTTGTAGCGATCGCTATAAAATCGACGCATGGGAAGGTCCAGGGCGTTCGATCGGGACGTCGCACTGAACCGGGCGCTGGAGGAGTTCTGGCGGCACGGCTACGAGGCGACCTCGGTCGCCGGACTGACGGCCGCGATGGGCATCAACCCGCCCAGCCTCTACGCCGCCTTCGGCGACAAGCGCCGGCTGTTCGGCGAGGCCGTGCGGCGCTACCAGGAGACCCACGGCGCGTTCGCCGCCCGGGCCCTGGCCGGGGAGCCGGCCGCGCGGGCGGCCGTCGAGCGCCTGCTCCGCGAGGCGGCGGAGGTCTACACCGATCCCGCGCACCCGCCCGGGTGCATGGTCATCTCGGCGGGGGTGAACACGAGCGATCCCGGCGTGATCGAGGAGCTGCGGGCGCACCGCGAGGCCGGCAAGGCCGCCATCCGCCGCCGTGTCGAGCGGGACGTCGAGGCCGGCCTCCTCGCGCCCGAGACCGACGCCCCCGGGCTGGCGACCTTCTACGCCGCCGTCATCCAGGGCATGTCCACCCAGGCCAGGGATGGCGCGAGCCGGGAGGACCTGCAGGTGGTGGCGACACTCGCCATGCGGGCGTGGCCGTAGGCTGTCGGGCGTGATCGACGACATCTGGGTGGACGACGCCGTCACGGCGCTGCGTCCGGACTTCGCCGTCCTGGTGATCTGCGCGTACGGCCTGCGCAACGGGCCGTCCGACGACCGCTCGCGGGCCTGGCTCGCCGGTGCCGCCGCGGACGCCGTGCCGCTGGACGATCCCAGGATCGAGTCCTGGCGGACGGCCTACCGCGCCTTCGGCGCCAAGCCCCAGCGCACCCGGCCGTCGGTCGACGCGCTGGTCCGCCGGATGCCGCTCCCCGAGATCAACCTGGTGGTGGACGCCTACAACACCGTGTCCGTACGGCACGGCCTGCCGATCGGCGGCGAGGACCTGCGCCGCTACCAGGGCGCCGCGCGGCTGGTGCGGGCCGCGGGCGACGAGCCGTCGGAGGAGGCGCTGGGCGACCCGGAGATCGGCGAGGTGGTGTGGCGCGACGACGCCGGGGTCACCTGCCGGCGGTGGAACTGGCGGCAGTGCGTCAGGACGAGGATCACCGAGGACACCGTGGACGCGCTCTTCCTCCTGGAGCGTCTCGAACCGCTCTCCCCGGACGCGCTGCGTGCGGCGGGCGACGACCTCACGGGTATGCTGTCCGATATAAGTCCCAATATCCGGATCGAGTCGCGGCTCATCGGCTGACCCAGTCGATGTGACCAGAGGGTAAGGACTACCTCACCACCCAGACGGGCTATCCGCGCGTGACCTGTTTTATCGATCCTGGGAGGATGGGCCGGGGCCTGCGACCCGCCGGGGCGCACCTCGGTGTGCGAGGCGAGTAGCCTTGGACAGGTTCACCAAACATCAACGCCGATCTGCGGAAGAGGGCGATTTCCGCCGTGTCGTCTGAGTCGTCGCGGACAAACCCGCTGGCAAGCTTCGGGCAAAATGAGTGGCTTGTCGACGAGTTGTACCAGAAGTATCTCGAAGATCCCGAGTCTGTTGACCAGGCCTGGTGGCACTTCTTCGCTGACTACAACGGGACGGCCAAGCCCGCTCCGTCCAAGTCCGCAGGCGCCGCGAACGGTGCGACCGCGACTGCCGCACCGGAGGCTCCCGCGCCGGTGACCCCGGCGCCGCAGACGGCCCCGCCGAAGCCCGCCCCGAAGCCCGCGCCGCAGGCCAAGCCCGAGGCGAAGGCGCCCGCGCCCGCCAAGCAGCAGGCCCCGGTGCCGGCCGGCGCGGTCGAGGAGAAGCTGCGCGGCGCCGCCGCGCGCACGGCCGCCAACATGGAGGCCTCGCTGGTCGTCCCCACGGCCACCAGCGTCCGCGCGGTCCCCGCGAAGCTGCTGATCGACAACCGCATCGTCATCAACAACCACCTGTCCCGCGGCCGCGGCGGCAAGATCTCCTTCACCCACCTCATCGGCTACGCGATCGTCCAGGCGCTCAAGTCCATGCCTGAGATGAACCACTCGTACGCCGAGGTGGACGGCAAGCCCGTCCTCGTCAAGCCGGAGCACGTCGGGCTCGGCCTCGCCATCGACGTGCAGAAGAGCGACGGCACCCGCCAGCTGCTGGTGCCCTCGATCAAGCAGGCCGAGACGATGGACTTCCGCCAGTTCTGGACGGCGTACGAGGAGATCGTGCGCAAGGCCCGCGGGGGCAAGCTGGGCGTGGAGGACTTCCAGGGCACCACGATCTCCCTTACGAACCCCGGCACGATCGGCACGGTCCACTCGGTGCCGCGGCTGATGCCCGGCCAGGGCACGATCATCGGCGTCGGCGCGATGGAGTACCCGGCGGAGTACCAGGGCGCCTCCGGGGAGACGCTGTCCCGCCTGGCCATCAGCAAGGTGATGACGCTCACCTCCACCTACGACCACCGGATCATCCAGGGCGCCCAGTCGGGCGACTTCCTGCGCCGCATCCACCAGCTCCTGCTCGGTGCCGAGGGCTTCTACGACGAGATCTTCGAGTCGCTGCGCATCCCGTACGAGCCGGTCCGCTGGGTGCAGGACATCTCGGCCACCCACGACGACGACGTGGCCAAGTCGGCCCGCGTGCTGGAGCTCATCCACGCCTACCGGGTCCGCGGCCACCTCATGGCCGACACCGACCCGCTGGAGTACCGCCAGCGCAAGCACCCCGACCTCGACATCCAGTCGCACGGCCTGACGCTGTGGGACCTGGAGCGCGAGTTCCCGACGGGCGGCTTCGGCGGCAAGCCGCTGATGAAGCTGCGCGACATCCTCGGCGTGCTGCGCGACTCGTACGTCCGCACGGTCGGCATCGAGTACATGCACATCCAGAACCCCGAGGAGCGGGCCTGGATCCAGGCGCGGGTGGAGCGGCCGCACGCCAAGCCCGACCGTGAGGAGCAGCTGCACATCCTGCGCAGGCTCAACACCGCCGAGGCGTTCGAGACGTTCCTGCAGACCAAGTACGTCGGCCAGAAGCGGTTCTCGCTCGAGGGCGGCGAGTCGCTGATCCCGCTGCTCGACTCGGTGATCAGCTCGGCGGCCGAGGAGAACCTCGACGAGGTCGTCATCGGCATGGCCCACCGCGGCCGGCTCAACGTGCTCGCCAACATCGTGGGCAAGTCGTACGCCCAGGTCTTCGGCGAGTTCGAGGGCAACATCGACCCCCGCAGCGCGCACGGCTCCGGCGACGTGAAGTACCACCTCGGCGCGAGCGGCGACTTCGTGGCCCCGTGCGGCAACAAGATCAGCACGTCCGTGGTCGCGAACCCCTCGCACCTGGAGGCCGTCGACCCCGTCCTGGAGGGCGTGGTCCGCGCCAAGCAGGACCTGCTGGAGCGCGGCGAGGAGGGCTTCACCGTCCTGCCCGTGCTCGTCCACGGCGACGCGGCGTTCGCCGGTCAGGGCGTGGTCGCCGAGACCCTGCACCTGTCCCAGCTGCGCGGCTACCGCACCGGCGGCACCGTGCACATCGTGGTGAACAACCAGGTCGGCTTCACCACCTCCCCCGCGTCCTCGCGCTCCAGCGTGTACGCCACCGACGTCGCGCGCATGATCCAGGCGCCGATCTTCCATGTGAACGGCGACGACCCCGAGGCGGTCGTCCGCGTCGGCCGGCTGGCCTACGAGTACCGCCAGACGTTCCGCAAGGACGTCGTCATCGACATGATCTGCTACCGGCGGCGCGGCCACAACGAGGGCGACAACCCGGCCTTCACCCAGCCCCTCATGTACGACCTCATCGACGCCAAGCGCTCGACCCGCAAGCTGTACACCGAGGCCCTCATCGGCCGCGGGGACATCACGGTGGAGGAGGCCGAGCAGGCCCTGCGCGACTACCAGGAGCAGCTGGAGCGGGCCTTCACCGAGACTCGCGAGGCCGCCAAGAGGCCGCTGGAGCCCGGCGCGGTCGTGGTTCCTCAGCCGGACGAGCAGATTCCCTGGTCGCACGAGGACACCAAGACGGCGATCTCGGAGGAGGTCGTCAAGCGGGTCATCGACACCCAGCTCAACCTGCCCGAGGGCTTCACCGTCCACCCGCGCCTCGCCCCGGTGATCCAGCGCCGCGGCACCATGATCTCCGAGGACGCGATCGACTGGGCGACCGGTGAGCTGCTCGCGTTCGGCTCGCTGCTCATCGACGACCACCCGGTCCGCCTGGTGGGCCAGGACTCCCGCCGCGGCACCTTCGGCCAGCGCCACGCCGTGCTGGTCGACCGCGTGACCGGCGAGGAGCACACCCCGCTCAAGACGTTCAACCACGGCACCACGAAGTTCTACGTGTACGACTCGCTGCTCAGCGAGTTCGCCGCGATGGGCTTCGAGTACGGCTACAGCGTGGTCCGCCCGGACGCCCTGGTCGCCTGGGAGGCGCAGTTCGGCGACTTCGCCAACGGCGCCCAGTCGATCATCGACGAGTTCATCTCGTCGGGCGAGCAGAAGTGGGGCCAGCGCTCCTCGGTCGTGCTGCTGCTGCCGCACGGCTACGAGGGCCAGGGCCCGGACCACTCCTCCGGCCGCATCGAGCGCTACCTGCAGCTGTGCGCGCAGGACAACATGACGGTGGCGCAGCCGAGCACCCCGGCGAACTACTTCCACCTGCTGCGCTGGCAGGTGCTCTCGCAGCGGCGCAAGCCCCTGATCGTGTTCACGCCCAAGTCGCTGCTGCGGCTCAAGGCGGCGGCCTCGGCGACGTCGGAGTTCACCACCGGCGCCTTCCGCCCGGTCATCGGCGACTCGACGGTGGACCCGTCGGCGGTCCGGCGGATCGTGGTCTGCTCGGGCAGGATCTACTACGACCTGCTCGCGCGGCGCGAGAAGGACGGCAGGAACGACGTGGCGCTGGTGCGCCTGGAGCGCATCTACCCGTTCCCGGAGAACCCGCTCAAGGCCGAGCTGGGCCGCTATCCCGCCGACGCGGACCTCGTCTGGGCGCAGGACGAGCCCGTCAACATGGGCCCGTGGCCGTACCTGAGCCTGAAGATGGTGGAGAAGCCCGAGCTGCTCGGGGGCCGCACCTTCCGCCGGGTCTCGCGTACGCCGAACTCCTCGCCGGCCGTCGGCTCCCACGCCAAGCACGACGAGGAGCTGCACGGCATCCTGGGCGAGATCTTCGGCTGACCGGAGGTCCCGTACGACCGAGGAGGTCCCCCACGTCCGTGGGGGACCTCTCTCCATGAATCAGGCCGTTTACTGGAGCGAAGTATGTATTTCACCGACAGGGGGATCGAGGAGCTCGTCGAGCGCCGCGGCCAGGAGGAGGTCAGCGTCGGCTGGCTCGCGGAGCGGCTGCGCGAGTTCGTCGACCTCAACCCCGAGTTCGAGGTGCCTGTGGAGCGGCTGGCCACCTGGCTCGCCCGCCTCGACGAGGACGACGACTGAGAACGGCGGCTGAAGGCGGCGATCGAGGACGACGGCCGAGGACGACGGCTGACGAGGCCGCTCCCGCTGCCCGGTCCGGGAGCCCGGCAAGACGCGATACATCTTGACTTTCCATAAACGAGATATATCTTGTTTGTGGATGGTACGTCCGCGCGGTGTCCGCCGCGCGGACGGAGGACTTCGCGTGGAAGGGCCGGAGCGATGCCCCAATACACGATCGACTCTCCCGGACGGCTCACGTTCGGAGAGGTCACCGCGCTCAACGTGCGCGTCGTGGCCGGCCGGCTGGCCGTGCTGGCCAGCGACGGCCCGCCGACGCTCGAAGTGACGGAGGTGGACGGCGCGCCGCTCGTGGTGACCCACGACGACGACGGCCGCCTGACGGTCGCCTACAAGGACCTGACGTGGGACGGCATCCTGGGGTGGTTGCGCCCGGGTCCGCGCAGGACCACGCTGACGCTCACCGTGCCGAGGACGTGTCCCGTCCAGGCCGGGATCGTCTCCGCATCCGCCGTCGTGGCGGGCATGGAGGGGATCACCGGCGTGAAGGCCGTGTCCGGGGACATCGTCCTCGACGGCGTCAGCGGCGAGGTGCAGGCCGAGACGGTCTCGGGCTCGGTGGAGAGCCGGGGGCTGGTCGGCGATCTGTCCTTCTCCAGCGTCTCCGGCGAGCTCACCGTCGCCGCGGCCCGGCCGCGGCGGCTGCGCGTGAACACGGTGTCCGGGCGCGTCACCGCGGACCTGGACCTGCAGCCCACCGGCCACGTCACGCTGCACAGCATGTCGGGCACGATCGTCGTACGGCTCCCGCAGAACGTGGACGCCGACGTGTCCGTCCACTCGACCTCAGGCAGGATCGACTCGGCCTTCCCCGAGCTGCGCGCCTCCGCGATGCCGGGAGCCCGCTCGCTCGACGGCAGGCTGGGCGGCGGCATGGCGTCCCTGTCGGCGACCACGGTGTCCGGTGCGGTCACCCTGCTGAGCGGCCAGCCCGCCGGCAGGCGAACGGAGGAGACGGCATGAGTCCTGTTTTCGGGCATGGCCGGTTGCGGTTGTACCTGCTGAAGTTGCTGGAGGAGAGCCCGCGGCACGGCTACGAGGTCATCCGGCTCCTGCAGGACCGTTTCCTCGGCGTCTACTCCCCCTCTCCCGGCACGATCTATCCCCGGCTGGCCCGGCTGGAGGACGAGGGCCTGGTCACCCACGAGGTCGTGGACGGCAAGAAGGTCTTCACCCTCACCGACAAGGGGCGGGCCGAACTGAACGACCGGATGGACGAGCTGGCCGACCTGGAGCAGGAGATCACCGCCTCCGTGCAGGACATCGCGCGGGAGGTCAAGGAGGACGTGCGGCAGACCGTGCGTTCCCTGCGCGAGGAGCTCACCCAGATGGCCAGGGACATCGGCCACGACAACCGCGACCAGCGGCGTGAGCAGAAGGAGGACTGGCGGCGGCAGCGCGACCACGCCAAGGAGGAGTGGCGCAGGCAGAAGGAGGAGTGGCGCCGCCACAAGCGCCAGTGGCAGGAGGAGAGCGAGCGCCGGCAGCACGAGTGGCGCCGCGTCTGGGAGGAGTCCTGGGGGTTCGGCGGCGGCCGGCAGGGCGGCCACGACGCCGCGCTCAGCCGGATGCTGGCCGACTTCGTCGCCGACGTCCACCGCACCTCGGATGCCGGCGTGCCGGACGAGCGCGCCCTGGCCGAGTGCCGGGCCGCCCTCGACGAGGCCGCCGAGCGCATCCGCCGGGCCCTGCGTCCCTGACCGGCGGTGGGAGGGCGGCGACGAGAGCGCCGCCCGCCCCGCGGGCGGCCGTCAGAGCGTGAAGACCACCTTGCCGAAGACCTCGCCGCGGTGCATGGCGGCGAACCCCTCCTCCGCCTCGGCCAGCGGCAGCACCCGGTCGATCGCCGGCCGGACGCCCGTCTGCTCCAGGAACACCGCGAGCCGCCCGAGCTGCTCGCGCGTGCCCATCGTGGACCCGATGATCGACTTCTGCAGGAAGTAGACCTGCGCGAGCTGCGTCGCGGCGACCATGCCGCTCGTCGCGCCGCAGGTGACGATCCGGCCACCGGGGCGCAGGGAGCTGAGCGAGTGCTTCCAGGTGGCCTCGCCGACCGTCTCCATGACGGCGTCCACCCGCTCGGGCAGCCGCGCTCCCGTCTCGAAGACCCGGTCGGCCCCGAGCGCGAGTGCCCGTTCGCGCTTGTCCTGCGAGCGGCTGGTCGCCCAGACGCGGAAGCCGCCGGCCCGGCCGAGCGCGATCAGCGCGGTCGCCACACCGCCGCCGGCGCCCTGGACCAGGATGGTCGAGCCCGGCTCCAGCCCGGCCTTGTCGAAGAGCATGCGGTAGGCCGTCAGCCAGGCCGTGGGCAGGCAGGCGGCCTCCTCGAAGGTGATCGCCGCGGGCTTGGGCACCAGGTTGCGGCGGGGCACCACGACCTTCTCGGCGAACGTGCCGTCGTACTTCTCCGACAGCAGCGAGCGCGCCGGGTCGAGGGTCTCGTCCCCGTCGACCGGGGTGCCGATCACGGAGTGGACGATGACCTCGTCGCCGTCCTCGTCCACCCCCGCCGCGTCGCAGCCGAGCACGATCGGCAGCCGGTCCTGGCTGATCCCCACACCTTTGAGGGTCCACAGGTCGTGGTGGTTGAGCGCGGCGGCCCGGACCGTGACGGTCGTCCATCCTTCCGGTGCGGCCGGCTCGGGGTGCTCCCCGAGCGTCAGGCCCTTGAGCGGGTCGTCCGGATCGGTCTGAGTGACGGTGGCGGCGAACATGCCAGAACATTACTCCGAACATCACTCCCGGCCACCGCGCCGGGCCCGGTGCGGCCCCGCGCGCCTCGCCGCCGGCGCCTGTGACGTCCGGGAGGCCGCCGAGGCCGCTTCGCGGCCGCTCACCACGCGGTCCATCCGTCGATCGCCGGAGCGTCGTCCGAAGAGGCCTGCGCCGGGAAGGCCGCCGGGGCCCACGTGTCGAGGTAGGAGACGACCTGCCGGACCTCCGCCACGGCGAGCCGCGATGCCGCCTCCGCCCACCGCTCGGTGAGGACGTCCGCGACGGCCCGGTTGAACGACGAGAAACGGGCGCAGGCGAGCACGGTCGCGCGCAGGCGCTCGCCCGTCAGGTGCAGCAGGGCCGTACGCAGGACGTTGCGCAGCCACGACGCCTGGTCGGGGCGGTACGGCGGCGTCGCGCGGAACCGGTGCGCGACCTGCGAGGCCGGGACCCCGAGCAGGGGACGGCCCGCGCGCCACCACCGCAGGCTGATCTCGACGTCCTCCACACCGAAGCCGGTGAAGGGGGCGAACCCACCGGCGTCGGCGAACGCCCTCCGGCTGACCGCCAGGCAGCCTCCGGGGACCACGCCGACGGGCACGAGGGCGCCCGCCGTGTCCGGGACCCGCTGCCACCGGTAGGTGAACAGCGCGTCCACGATCCGGGCGCCGCACCCGACGTAATCCGGCTCCTCCGCGTCCCGTACGGCGGGCCCGGCGACGGCCTCGGGTTCCTCGTCGAGGAGGTCGAGAAGCGGGTCCAGCCAGCCGTCCGCCACATCGCAGTGGGCGTCGAGGAACACCAGCGCCGGCTGCGAGGCGACTCGCGACCCGCGGTTCCTCGCGGCCGCGATGCCGCGGTGCGCCTGGCGCACCAGCGTGACGTGGTCCGGCCAGTCCCGCTCGGCGCTCCCGTCGGTGCTCCCGTCGTCGACCACGACGATCTCGCGCGGCCGCGGGTTCGCGTGCGAGACGGAGCGCACCGTCGCGGCGAGCGCCTCTCCCTCCTGGTAGGTGGAGATGACGACCGACACCGGCGCCGTCCTCGTCACGGGACGCCCGCGAGCGCCTGCTCGGCCAGCGCCGGGGGAAGGCGGTGGGCGGCCGAGGCCGGGGTCTCGGCCCGGCTCCAGAAGGTCAGGCATTCGGGGAGGGGATCCACGTCGCGCACGTCCACCCAGGCGTACCGCTCGGGTTCGAACAGCAGGGCGTGGCCGCGGAGCAACGCGGCCTCGCTGAACCTCCCGGCCCCCGCGCGGCGGGCGTACTCGGCGATGGGGACGCCGTGCGCGTCGAGGCTGTGCTCCCGCACCGCGCCGTAGACGTGACGTGGTACGGCGAGCGGCAACGGCGTCGCCAGGTCGCAGTGCACGGGCCGCCCGAAGAACGCGGCGGGCGATCGCCGCCATCCGTCGCGGGGCGGCCTGCGGTCACCGCTCGAGAACGCCATCCACGGCCTTCCCTCCTTCCAGAGCCGCTCTCGCAGGTCGCACGGCCGGACGAACACCTGATCGGAGTCGAGATGCACGATCAGGGCGGCGTCGGTCAGCAGGTCGGCGTGCAACTTGGTGAGCTGCTGGCCCAGGTAGTCGTCGTCGCCGCCGGGACAGAGACGAAGGCGCACGCCGGGAGCGTCGCGCAGCGGCGCGGTGTCCATCCGGGACGCGCTCGTCTCGGGTATCACCACGACCACGTTCCGATGGCCCGTCACGAACAGTTCGACCGACCGCAGCGCGAGGGCGAGCCAGTGCCTGTCGCGGTGATAGGACCGGATGACGATGTCGATGGAGGCCGCCACGACGGGACGACGCCTACTTCGGAACGACGATCACGGGGTCGACCGGGTCGGCGCCCGGCCCGGCCGTCCCGGTGATGCCGCCGGGGGGAAGTGCCGCCCAGTCGATGAATCCGGGGAACACCTCGGCCCACTGCGGCTTGTCCGCCCAGTAGTTCTTGACCCCTTCGGACAGCGAGAACTGGAACGCGGCGAGCTTGGTGATCAGCGCAGGTTCCAGGTTGAGCGCGAGGACGTCGCCCAACCGGGCGTCGGCCAGCCCCAGGCGCCCGAGGATCTCGGCGGGTCTTCCGGCGTACGCGGTGAACTCGGCCTGGCCGGTGACCACCCGCGCCTCACGCGGCTCGAACCCGACGCTCGCGAGCTCCCCGGCGACGAGCTTGGAGCGCTGGTTGACGAACACCGCGAGCCACTCGATCTCCTGCGCCCCGAGGTCCTCCAGGAGGACCTTGAGCAGTGCGGCGGAGAGCCCGATGTTCGTGCGGTGCTGCGGTGTGAGAGCGACCGGGGTCAGCAGCGCCTGGCCGTCGTCGCTGACCACCCCGAGCGCCAGCCCGCGCAGCGCCCTCGCGCCGACCCCGGCCGGCGGCCAGGGGCGCTCCTCGTACGCCACGGCCGTCCGGGTGCGGCACGAGGCGGCCAGCGGGACGAACACCTCCTCGAGGAGACGTCCCAGCCCGCACGCGCTCAGGAACCCGGCCAGCTCCGGACGGTAGGCACCGAGGAGATCGTCCGTCACCCGGACTTCGAGACACTCGTTGACGTCGTCGTGCAGGTTCCGCATCGCATGACCCTCCTGTCGGTCCGTGTGGACTTCACCCGTCGTGCCCGGCGGGCTCCGTCCCGGCGGGGGCGAAGGTCCAGGCGATGGCCGAGTATCTGGTGCCGGCTCTGACCGGACGCACCTCGTGCAACAGGCCGGCCTCGAAGATCACCAACGACCCGGCCGCCGGCTGGACGGGGCGGGCCTCCATGACGCCGTCGCTCCCCGGCACGTGCAGGATCAACGCGCCGCCGTCGAAGACCGGCAGCCCGCCGTCGGGGTCCGCGTCGTTGAGCGCGCACACCACGGTCAGGCGCCGAGCCCGTACGACGTCCGGGTCACGCGCGTCTCCGGAACGGTCGCGGTGGGCGCGGAAGTACTCGCCCTGCGCGTAGCTGCAGAACTTGGGGCCGTCGAGCCTGATCTCCTCCCCCACACCGGCGTGCGCCTCGCGGGCGGCCCCGACCATGGCCGCCACGACGAGGCGGGCAGCCTCGTCGTCGAGTGTGTGCTCCCGGCAGCGGCGCAGGCGAAGGTCGACCACGTCGGCGCTCCTCCTGAGCACGCTTCCCGGATGACCGGCCGCGTCCGCCATACGGTCGACGATCGCCCGGCACTCCGCTCGGGACAGCGCTCCCTTCAGGACCCGCACGAACGACTCGCCCGTGCCGGCAGGCGTTTCACCGGCATGCCGCATGCACGCCTCCTCCCGGCTCCGTCACGTCCGCGTGTACGGACCCCGGTTGTCCGCCCTCGCCGTGACCGGCGCCGGCAGCGGCTGTTCGGACGGAACGAGCAAGTGGAATCGGACTGTCACCGACGATAACCCCCGGCCGCCGTCGCGGGCCAGGACATCGCACCGCATCGCACCATGGCGGTGACACGGCGGCGATACAACGGTGGCGCGAGGGTGACGTCAGCTCTCGCCGAAATCCCGGCGGCCTGTACGCGGGAAAAGCCGCCGCTTCCCGCCAGGGGTCATCGGCCCGCGCCGAGTGCGGCCCACCGGTCCGCGGGCCGGTCCGGCCGGGCCGGGCCCGTGGGGCGGGGCGCCTTCCTCGTGGCGCGTCCGGCGTGGGACGCCGGATCCCCGTGGCCGGCCGCGCCTCGCCGGCCCTCGGCGGGAAGCGCCAGGCCCGGGCCGAGGGTCGCCAGGTCCTCGGTGGCGAGACGGAGCTCGCTGCCCGGCCCGACGCCCAGTTCGTCGCTCAGCACCTTCTCGGCGTTCTTGTAGGCCTCGATCGCCTCGGCGTACCGGCCCATGCGGCACAGTGCGCGAATGTGCCGGGCGTGCATCATCTCGTTCAGCGGATTCTCGGCGATGAATTTCCTGGCGTTCAGCACGACCTGCTGGTTGCTGCCGAGCGAGAGCCACGCGTCGATCAGCGTCTCCCGCGCGACCGCCCGCCAGTTGTCGAGTTCGTTGGCCGCGGCGGCGCCCAGCCGGCCGTCGAGCGCGTCGAGCATGGCGTCGCCGCGCCACAGGCACAGCGCGTCCTTGAGGATGCTCGCGACCACCGAGGGAGTTCCCGGCGCCAGTTCCAGCGCACGCTCGGTGAGGCTGACGAACCGGTGCGCGTCCACCTTGCCCCGGTCCAGGTTGAGCCGGTAGTCGGAGCCGACCGTCTCGATCAGGTCGCATCCCCGGCCGTAGTGCCGCAGCCAGCGGCGGAGCCGGGCGAGATGCGCGTGCAGGGCGTTGACGGCGTCGTCGGTGGTGTTCATCAGGTCGAGTTCGTCGATGAGCTCGTCGCGCATCACCGTATGCCCGGCCCGGAAGGCGAGAATGGCGAAAAGGCTCCTCAGCTTCGCTCCGGTCGGTGCCGCCTCACAATTGGAGAACCTGACTCGCAGTGGACCGAGAATATCGATGCCAACGATCGCCACAGTTCACTTCCCCCTAGTGGAAAAACAGGGCCGCGCCACATAGTTGCCGCATCACCGGCGGAGGAATGGTCCCCTCGGCGGCAGGTCAAGGCCTTTGGCGACGAGTAACAGGTGGATCTCACCGAATTGTCATCGGCAGGAGTCTAACCAGAGGGAATCCGCAGGGGGGACCCGCACGTTCGAGCAGCTACCCGGTCGATCGAGTAGGTTGCGCGGAGACCGGTAGGGCGAGACGGCGGGTTCGGATCCTCGCGTTCGCCTGCGGCCGATCGGGGTGAGGACTTATGGTGTACGGTCGATCGTATGGGGAGTGCTGTGGATCCCGTCGCGCCACACGATGACACGATCGCACCCGGTCAGGCTCTCCTGGGGGGAAAGACCGGGGTCACGGACAAGCGCCTGCTGCGCGGCGCCAGGACACGCGAGCGCGTCCTGCGGCACGCGGTCGACCTGGCCTCGCTGGAGGGGCTCGAGAACGTCTCCTTCGGACGGCTCGCCACCGAGACCGGGCTCAGCAAGGCCGGTATCCAGACCCTCTTCAAGAGCAAGGAGACGCTCCAGCTCGCCACCATCGAGTACGCGCGCCGCCTGTTCATCGACGCGGTCATCCGGCCGACCCGGTCGGTGCCGCCGGGCGTCGCCCGGCTGCGCGCGCTGCTCGACCGCTGGACCGAGTACGCCACGGCTCCGCTGTTCGCCGGCGGCTGTTTCCGGGCCGCGAACCTGGCGGACTTCGACAGCAGGCCGGGCCCGATCCGCGACGCGCTGTTCCGCGACCAGCAGGAGTGGGTCGCGACCATCGCGCGCGAGCTGGGGCACGCCGTCGCCGAGGGCGAGGTCTCCGGTCTGGACACCCAGCTCGCCGCCTTCCAGATCGACGCCCTGCTGTGCGCCGCCAACACCGCCCTGCGCATGGGAGACGCCGACGTGGTGGACAAGGTCTACCGTGCCGTGAACGGGATGCTGGGCCTCTGACCGGCCCTCCCGAGGAGGGCCGGTCATCCGAGGCCCGGTCATCTGAGGAGGGCCGGTCATCCGAGGAGGGCCGGTCATCGCCTCAGCGGCCCGCCCCGGCCCGCTTGGGCAACAGGAAGATGAGGACGGCGGTCACCGCGGCGACCACGAACGTGCCCAGCGACGCCATCGCGAAGGCGTGCCCCGCGGCCTCCACCGGCCCGTCCGCCTGCGGGTGGAAGGAGTTGAAGAACACCGCGCCGATCACGGCGACGCCGAGCGCGCCGCCGACCTGCTGAGCCGTGGACAGCGACCCGGAGGCCATCCCCACCGACTCCGGCTTGATCCGGCTCAGCACGGTGTTCAGCAGCGGCGTGATGAGCAGTCCGCCGCCGACGCTCTGCAGCATGAGAGTGGGAATCACCAGCGCCGGAGTGAGCCGCGGGCCGAACAGCAGCACGACCGTCGTCGTCAGGTATCCGAGGGCCAGAATGATCGCGCCGACCTCGAGCACGCGCCGGCCGTACTTCGGCACGAGCCGGCCCGCCACCATGCTGAAGATGAAGAAGACGGTCGCGGCGGGCGTGTACACCAGCCCCGCGCCCAGCGCCGACATGCCGAGGCCCTGCTGCATGGCGACCGACAGCGACAGGTAGTACGAGCTGAGCAGCGCGTACACGGCCAGGACCAGCACGATGCCCAGCGAGAACGAGCGCTGGGCGAACAGCGACAGCGTCATCAGCGGATCGCCGCCGCGGCCGGCCACGGCGCGTTCGATCACGACGAAGACCCCGAACGCGATCAGGCTCGCGGCGAAACACGCCCAGATCCACCACGGCCAGCCTTCCTCCCGCCCCTGGATCAGCGGGAAGACCGCCAGCAGCAGCGCGACGCTGAGCGCCAGCATGCCGGGGATGTCGAGCTTGCGGGCCGCGGGAGAGCGCGACTCCGGGACGTACGCCAGGGCGAGCAGGAGCGTGACGACGCCGATCGGCACGTTGACCCAGAACACCGCCCGCCAGTCGGAGCCGAAGATGTCGGCTCCGATCAGCAGGCCGCCGACGAGCTGGCCGCTGATCGTGGCCATGCCGATCACGACGCCCAGGACGCCGAAGACCCGGTGCCTTCCCTTCTCGGGGACCAGCACCGTGACGACGGCGAACACCTGGGGGACCATCAGGGCCGCGCCCACGCCCTGGACGACTCGCGCGGCGATGAGCGTTCCCGGGCTCGGCGCCATGGCGCACGCGATAGACGAGAGCGTGAATATCGCCATGCCCAGGACGTAGATCCGCTTGCGGCCGAACAGGTCCGCCACGCGACCACCCGTGATCATCAGGGTCGCGTAGCTGAGCTGGTATGCGGCCAGAATCCATTGCAGGTCGCCGACGGAGGCGCCCAGATCGGCCGCGATCGACGGGGCCGCCACCACGACGATGAACGAGTCGAGGATCGCCATGAACATGCCGACCATGACGAGCGACATCGCTCCCCAGGGGATCGCCGCCTCCTCCGTCGGCGCCGCGGGGGCGATCACCTGTTGCCGGTCCCTGGTCACATGACCTCCCTGTTCCTGCGCCTGTCGCACTGCGCCTGCCGTACGTGGGACTCCCCGCCGGCCCTCGGCACGACGGGACACGAAGAGAACAGGAAGAGCATACGCCCGTACGTATTTCTTCTTCAACGCTCTCATGGCGACGGGCCGGCGGCGGGAGCCGCCGGCCCGTGCGCGGAGCCGGGACCGGGAGATGTGGCCGGTCGGGCGCGGCCGGTCAGGTGTGCCGGGGAGCGTCTTCGCCGGACCCGGCCCGGTCGCGGCCGAGGACGCCGGCCAGCGCCTTGACCATCTCCGCCGCCATCACCGCCTGCCCGGACGTGGAGAAGTGGATGCGGTCGGCGCTCAGCAGCGTGTCGCGGTCGTTGACCGGGTGGCTCCACATGTCGATGACGACAGCGCCGTACTCGGCGGCCAGGCGGCGGACCATGTCGTTCAGCGTGGTGACCCGGTCGCGCCAGTCGGGGAAGACCGGCACGACGAAGGCCCGGCCCAGGGTGAACGTGGTCAGCCGCGCGCCGGTCCCCGCCGCCAGGTCGTACATGCGCCGCAGCGTCGCCTCGATCTCGCCGAAGTCCGGCTGCCGGCGGATGATGTCGTTGGCGCCGCACGGCACGTGCAGGAGATCGGGAGCGAACTCGAGCATCCGCCCGGCCTGCTTGTCGAGCGTCTCGCCGGTGGTCGCCCCGACCTCCGCCGTGTTCAGGTACTCCAGGTCCGGCTGGACGCGCCGCAGGATGCCGGCGAGCCGGTCGGACCACCCCTGGTCGAGATAGCCCGGACTGGGATCTCCGGTGCCGGCCGACAGGCTGTCCCCGATCACGGCGTATCGGCGCCAGGGGGCTCCGGACAGCATCCTGACGGCGTCCTCCGCCGTGACGCAGTAGGGGTCCGTCTCTTCGGTCAGACCGATGTGCGCGGTGGTATCCATTGGAAAAGAATACGATCGACCGTATTCACCAGCAAGGAGCCTCGACGCCTCGGCCCGCGGGACGTACCGCGCGCCGGCCCCGAGGCGTACGCCTCACTGACCGCCGGCGGAGGACCCGGCCCGCGGGTTCACTTGCGGGGCGCCCTGCGCGGCCCGGCCGGACAGGATGAACGCCCTCGGATCGGGGCGCCGGGTGGCCTTCCAGTAGGACGTGCCGGTCCCCGGCCACGAATGCCGGTTCTGCCCGGTGTGGTCGAGGAACCAGCTGTGGCAGCCGCCGGTGTTCCAGACCGACCGGTTGAGCTTGCCGTGCAGCCAGGCGTTGAACCGGCGCTGGACCTCCGCGCGCACCTCCAACCGGGTGGCCCGGCGCGCCTTCATCATGCGGAGGCACTCGACGATGTAGTGGAGCTGCGACTCGATGACGAACAGGATCGACTGCGCTCCGCCGCCGGAGTTGGGCCCCATGATCATGAACATGTTCGGCATCCCGGCGACGGTCATGCCCAGGTAGGCGGTCATGCCGTCGCGCCAGGCCTCCTGGATCGACAGCCCGTCCCGGCCTTTGATCGGGATGTCGGCGCACCGGTTGTGGGTGCGGAACCCGGTGCCGAGGATCACCACGTCCGCCTCCCGGACCTCGCCGGACGCCGTCCTGATGCCGGTCTTGGTGAACTCGGCGATGCCGTCGGTGACCAGGTCCACGTCCGGGCGCAGCAACGCGGGGTAGTAGTCGTTCGACAACAGGATGCGCTTGCACCCGATCTTGTACCGGGGGGTGAGCTTGGCGCGCAGTTCCGGATCGGGAACCTGCTTGTCCAGCATGCGCCGCGACGCCAGCTCCAGGATCTTGACGAACCGCGGGTTGAGGAAGGCCAGGACGGGGAGTTCGTGCGTCCAGTACGCGACGTTCCGGTAGAGCCACTGCGTGAACGGCAGCGTACGGAAGAGCCGGTGCTCCCACGTCTTGAACGGCCGGTCGGCCTTGGGCAGCATCCAGTGCGCGTTGCGCTGGTAGACGTCGACGTGCGCCGCGACCCCCGCGATCTCCGGGATGAACTGCACGGCGCTCGCCCCGGTGCCGATCACCGCGACCCGCTTGCCCGCCAGTTGCACGGAGTCGTCCCACATGGCCGAGTGGAAGACCGGGCCCTTGAAGCGGGCCATGCCGGGGAAGTCCGGGACGTTCGGCAGGTGCAGCGCCCCGTGCGCCAGCACGACGATCCGCGGCCGGTACTCCTGGCCCGACCGGGTGCGGACCCGCCACCGGTCGTCGGCCTCGTCGAACTCGTACGACACCGCCTCGGTGCCGAACCTGATGAAGGACTCCAGCTCGTGGTCCTTGGCGACGCTCGCGATGTAGTCGAGGATCTCCGGCTGCCGCGCGTACATCCTGGACCATTTGCGGCTGGGGGCGAAGGAGTAGGAGTACATGACGCTCGCCACGTCGCACGCGCAGCCCGGATAGGTGTTCTCGCGCCACGTCCCGCCGACGCCGTCGGCCTTCTCCAGCACGACGAAGTCGGACATGCCGGCGCGGAGCAGTTCGATCGCCATGCCCAGCCCGGCCATTCCGGCCCCGACTATCAGGACGTCCGGTGTCTCGGCCGATTCCGTCTCCGCTGGCGTGAATCCCATGGGACCTCTCCTCACCTGCCCGGTCGTCGACGGCGAAGGTCCGGGGCACCGGACATCGCGGCCGTTGCGGCACCCATGGTCCCCAAGCCCCCTGAAACACCGCTGTCCGTCGGCGGGGCCGGGTTTCAGAGGCACGTCAGGCGGGGTTGCGACAATCGCCGGGCGAATCGCGCAGACGGCGATGACGAGAGATCGGATCGCGCGTGGACTCTACAGACTCGAAGACGCCGCTCGACGTCGTGGCCGCGGTCACCGGGGACCCGGATCCGGCGGAACCGCCGGAGCGGCACGCGCACATCATCGTGATCGGCGGAGGACTGGCCGGCGTCGCCGCCGCGGTCCGCTTCCGCCTCAAGGGATGGGACGACTTCCTGATCCTGGAACGCGGCGACGACGTCGGCGGCACCTGGCGTGACAACACCTATCCCGGGGCGGCGTGCGACGTGCCGTCCCACCTGTACTCGTACTCCTTCGCGCTCAACCCGGACTGGACGAGGTCGTTCTCGGAGCAGACGGAGATCCAGGACTACATCCGCCGGGTGGCGCACCGGTACGACATCCGCCGCAGGCACGTGTTCGGGTGCGAGGTCACCGACGCCCGCTGGAACGACGCGGCCGGGCGGTGGGAGCTGCGCACCTCCAGGGGGCGGTTCACCGCCGCCGTCCTGGTGGGCGCGTGGGGCGCGCTCTGCGAGCCGGCGCTGCCCGACATCCCCGGGCTCGACACGTTCGGCGGGCCGATCTTCCACTCGGCCCGCTGGAGCCACGAGGCGGACCTGACCGGCAAGAGGGTCGCGGTCATCGGCACCGGCGCCTCCGCCGTCCAGATCGTCCCCGCCATCGCGGACCAGGTCGCCGAGCTGCGCGTCTACCAGCGCACCGCCCCCTGGATACTGCCGCGCCTGGAACGCCGCTACACCAAGCCGGAACGGCTGGCCTTCCGCCATCTGCCGTTCTACCGGCGGCTCGTCCGCTCGGTCCTGTACTGGGCGCACGAGGCCCAGGTCGTCGGCCTGGCGAGGCGGCCGATGCTGCTCAAACCCGTGGAGCGCCTCAGCAGGGCCAAGCTGCGGTACGAGGTGCGCGACCCGGAGGTACGCCGGCAGCTGACGCCCGACTACCGCCTGGGCTGCAAACGCATCCTGCTGTCCAACTCCTACTACCCCGCCTTCAACCGTGAGCACGTGCGCCTGGTGACGGCGCGGATCGACAAGGTGGGCGTCGACTCCATCGCCACCGCGGACGGCGGCCTCCACGACACCGACGCCATCATCCTGGCCACCGGGTTCCAGGTGACCGACTCCCCCACCTACCGCAAGATCTTCGGCAGGCACGGCAGGACCCTCGGCGAGGTGTTCGACGACGTCGGCCGCAAGTGTTACAAGGGCACCGCCGTCGCGGGCTTCCCGAACCTGTTCATCCTCGTGGGCCCCAACACCGGCCTCGGCCACAACTCGATGATCTTCATGATCGAGTGCCAGGTGAACTATCTGGTCGAGGCCGTCGAGACCATGCGGCGGCGGCGCATCCGATCGGTGGAGGTGCGCGCGGACGCCCAGGACCGGTTCTCGCGGACGCTGCAGGACAAGCTGGCGCGCAGCGTGTGGAACACCGGGCGCTGCGCCAGCTGGTACATGGACAAACACGGCGCCAACACCACGATGTGGCCGGGCTTCTCCTACGAGTTCCGGCAGGTCACCCGCACGTTCGACCTCGACGCCTATCACACTTCCCACGCGGAGACCCCATGACCAGGAGAACCGGAACAACCCGTTTCACGGGAAAGGTCGCCGTCGTCACGGGCGCGGGCTCGGGGATCGGGCGGGCGCTCGCCCTGCGCCTCGCCGGGTCCGGCGCCGCTCTGGCGATCTCCGACATCGACGCCGCCGGCCTGGCCGAGACCGCCGACCGGTGCAAGGCCGGGGGCGCCGACGTCAAGGCCGACCACCTGGACGTCACCGACCGGGACGCGGTCGCCTCCTACGCCGGTGACGTCCTCACCCAGTTCGGGAGGGTGAACCAGCTGTACAACAACGCCGGCATCGCCTACTACGGCGAGGTCGAACGGGCGCGCCTGGAGGACGTCGAGCACATCTTCAAGGTCAATTTCTGGGGCGCCGTCTACGCCACCACCGCCTTCCTGCCCCACCTGGTGGCGTCCGGAGACGGGCATCTCGTCACCGTCTCCAGCCTGTTCGGGCTCATCACCTTCCCCGGCCAGAGCGCCTACAACGCCTCCAAGTTCGCCGTCCGCGGGTTCACCGAGGCGCTGCGCCAGGAGATGCTGGCCGCCCGGCACCCGGTGCACGTGACCTGCGTCCACCCCGGCGGCATCAGGACGGGGATCACCCGGCGCCTGGCGGTCGCCGACGGCCTGGACGGGGACGCGATCGCGGGCGTCTTCGACCGGCGGCTGGCGTTGCACAGCCCCGAGATGGCCGCCGCCGTCATCCTCGACGGCGTGCGCAGGCGCAGGGCGCGAGTCGTCATCGGCGCCGAGGCCAAGGCCCTCGACTGGCTGGCCCGGATCACGCCCTCCGGTTCACAGCGGACCGGCGTGCTGATGGCCCGGCTGCTCGGGCTCTCCCCCTCGCCCCGGAGCGCGCTGTGACGGCGATGCCGACGCTTCCGCTGCCGCTCGCGTCCGCGCTGCTGGCGCCCTACTACCGCCTGACCTTCCACCACCGGGTGCCGTGGCCGGTCCAGCGCGCTCTGCTGAACGCCGTGGCGCGCCTGCAACCCCTCCCGGCGAACACGACGGTCTCCAGAGCGTGGCTGGGGGGCCGTCCGGCCGAGCGGGTCGTCGTCGGCGCCGCCCCCTCGTCCGAGGCCGTGCTCTACCTCCACGGCGGAGGTTTCACCACGGGGTCGCCCGCCACGCACAGGTCGCTGGCCGCCCACCTCGCCCGGGAGATCCGCCGTCCCGTCTACCTCCTGGACTACCGCCTCGCGCCCGAGCATCCGTGCCCGGCCGCGCTGGACGACACGGTCGCGGCCTTCGACGCGCTGGCCCGTGTCACGAACTCGGTCGCCCTGGCGGGCGACTCCGCGGGCGGCGGCCTCGCCCTCGCAGCCGCCCAGGTGCTGGCCGCCCGGGGAACGGCGCGGCCGGCCGCGCTGGCCCTCGTCTCCCCCTGGGCGAACCCCGGCGTCCAGGCCGACCGGCGCCGGGATCTCGTGGTCAGCCGCACGTGGGCCTTCGCCTGCGCGGCCGCCTACCTCGGCGACGGCGACCCCGCCGACCACCGCTACGCGCCCGCGCTGGGAGCGCTTGCCGGGCTTCCCCCGACCTACCTGCACACCAACACGCGGGAACTGCTCTATTCGCAGTGCCGTACGCTCGCCGACGCGCTGCGCGCGGCGGGGGTCGAGGTGCGCTACGTCGAGCACGCCAGGCTGTGGCACGCCGCCCAGGCGCAGGCGGGCCTGGTCAGGGCGGCCGCCGAGTCGGTGCACGACATCGGCCGTTTCCTGACCGGCGTCTGGTCCGGGCTCCGGCAGAGCGCCGGGCCAGGACACGGCTCGGAGCCCTGACGAGCCGGGCTCCTGCCAGGCCGTAAAGGCTCCAGGCCGTCAGGGCTCCGGCGGAGCCTCCACCGCGCGGGCCAGGACCGCGACGACCTGGTCGGGATCGAGGGCGTCCAGGCGTTCCAGCTCGGCCAGCACGTCAGGCGGTCCGCCGGTGGACAGGAACTTGCGGCCCACGATGGCGCCGTGGTCACGGCGCGTCGCGGGGCCGGCGGAACCGGTGAAGGCGTCGCGGCTCTCCGTGGCGGCCGCGCCGTCGGCCAGTTCGACGGTGACCCTGGCGCCGATCGCCATGGTGGCCTGCTCGAACGTCTCCTCCGGGCCGCCCAGCGCGGCCAGCAGGGCCGGCGCGGCGTCGCCGGTCCAGCGCACGAACTCCGGCCAGTCCAGCGCCCGGTCTCCGGCCCGGCGCAGCGACTCGCCCAGCGGCGAGGTGGCCTGCGCCATCCGGATCGACAGGTCCATGTCGTGCTCGACCACGACCTTCTCCGCCAGGGCCCAGCGCTCGGGGTCGGCCAGGGCCGAGGGAGTGAGGTCCGCGGGCCCGAACGCCCCGGTCAACAGCAGTGTGGCCACGCCGTACCCGACCGACAGGGTCGCGGCCGAGACGTTCGTGCGGGGGCCGTCGAGGTCCCGGGCCACCTTCTGCTCCATCTGCCAGGTCAGCAGCGATCCGTGGACGACCACCCGGCGGACCCGGGAGGCGTCGACGGCGCCGAGCCGCCCCTGCAGCCACTCGTGCAGCCGCTCGGCGCAGTCGAACGCGGCGTGCAGGTAGGCGCTGCCGGGGAAGCGCTTGTAGGTCAGGGTGTCGGTGTGCCACCGGCGGCCGAGACCGGTGGTCACGATCTCCGGCAGCGGGACGGCCGACAGCGCCGTCAGCAGGCCCTCCGGGTGTTCGAGGATCGTGGCCGGCCCGGTCAGGCCGTGCGCCGCGCCGTCGCACCCGTCGAGCGCCATGCGGACGGCCGCCGCCGCCGACAGCGCCTTGACGTCGCTGGTCACGACCGCGTGGTGGAGGGGGACGGGCAGGGTTCCCAGCGCCAGCCCCAGCCCCGCGACCCATTCACCGGGAGCGGCGTCGCGGGCGCGGAGGCGGGCGGCGGCCGCGCCGGCCAGGTGGCAGTGGGTGTTGGTCTGGCCCCGGAAGAACGGGCTGAGGATCGTCGCCGCGGTGATCCTCGCGGCGCACTCGTTGGCGGTGACGATCGTGGCCAGCAGCGTCCGCCCGTCCAGCCGCTCCGGCCCGGCGTGCGCGATCGCGACGTTCACGCCTCCCGTCGAGACGTGCCCCGCGTAGGCGACCTCGTCGAAGTCGAGCGCCGAGGCCAGGGCGGCCAGCACGCAGGCCGACCGGGCGGGGTCGGCCTGCAGCGGCGGCCCGAAGGCCGCGACGATCGCCCGTCCGGCGGGGTGGCGCAGCGACGCGCGCACGGCCGCCAGGTTGGAGATGAGCTGGCTGCGGGCCGCCGCCAGCGTGGCCGCGGGGATGTCCTCGTACGTCACCGCGTGCGCCCAGGCGGCGAGCCGCGCCGTGAGGCTCGCGGGCGGCTCGGCGGGCTCTGCGGAGGTGACGGCGGCGGGCCGGGTGGTCGTCATGACCCGCCTCCCCTCCCGTTCACGGCGTCGGGCGGCGCGACCTCCAGGTGCCGGTAGGAGCGCTCGTGCCAGACCAGCGGACGGCCCTGCCCGACCCGCGTGTTCGTGAGCCGCCCGTACACCACGACGTGGTCGCCGATCTCGTCCAGGGAGTACAGGTCGCACCACCCGACCGCGAGCGCGCCGGCGATCACCGGGCTACCGTCGACGAGTTGCACCTGGCCCTCGATCCCGGCGAAACGCGAGCCCTCGCCGGGCGACCGGCTGAACCGGTCGGCCAGGCCGGCCTGGTCGTCGGTCAGCAGATGGACCGCGAAGCACCCGGCGGCGCGGATCGCGGCCAGGGTCTGGGAGCAGGGGCGCACGCAGCACATCAGGAGCGGAGGGTCCATCGACACGCTGGTCACGGTGCTCACGGTCGTCCCCGACCAGCCGGACGGGCCGCACGAGGTGACCACGGCGACGCCGGCGGCCAGCTTGCGGCAGTAGTCGCGGAACGGCTCGGCGCCCAGGGACGGAGCGCTTCCCCGCACGGAACTCGCACTGACCACGCGATCACCTCTCACTGAACCACGACGGCGCGTCGGCCGCGGTGAGGACGGTCAGTGCGGCCGGGACGACGTGGACGTCGTAGGACGGGGTGGTCCGCGGCATGAGCTCCCCGTCGTGCTCGTACAGCAGGGGCTGTCCGTCCAGGCGCGCGACGGTGATCCGTTCGCCGCGCCCCCACCGCACCCCCGGCACGTCGTAGACACGGCCGTACAGCGCGGCCTGCCCGAACTCGTCCATGTCCACGGCGGCGGTGACGACGGTGATGTCGAGCTTCCCGTCGTCCACGATCGACTCCGGGACCAGGTGCAGCAGGCCTCCCCGGTAGCGGAAGCCGGCCACGATCGTCTCGATGACGTCCCCCTCGTAGACGACCTCGCCGTCGACGGTCACCCGGCCCGGGTACGGCACGTAGCCCTCCATGGCGGCCAGGGCGGCCGCCATGAGCAGCTCCCGCCCCCTCCCCGCCATCCTCCTGGCCGCGAGCAGGGTCTCGGCGAACAGACCGCTGCCCGAGCCCAGCAGCACCAGGTGGTCGTTCTGCTCGATCCTGGCCAGGTCGATCGTCCGGCTGACGGCCTCTCCCCGCAGCGCCGACCCGGCCACGCTCTCCCACGGCTGGTCGTTCCACAGCCCCCGGTAGCTGGAGTTACCGGTTCCGGCCGGCGCGATCAGGAGTGGGGGAAGCGCGGCGACGCCCGTCTCGCGGGCCTGGCAGAGGCCGGCGGCCACCTCTGAGACCGTGCCGTCACCGCCAACGGCGACGAGGATGTCCGGAGGAGTGGCGGCGGCGGCCAGCTTGTAGGCGATGCCGGCCGCGTCGCCCGCCGCCGTGGTCGCGAAGACCTCCACGTCGGCGGTGCCCACCTCCCTCATGGCGTTGACGGCGGCTTCGCCGTCGCCGCCGGCCGCCGGGTTGACGACCGCGGCGACGCGCACCTGCTGATTCATGTTCACACCTTTCGCGACGCTCCGGCGTCAGTCGCGTCTGCGCACGACGCGAAGACGCGCGCCCTGCTTGGGGATCATGGTGATGTGGCGCATCGCGCTGCCCTCGTCACCGGGGTCGACGGTCTCCAGGTCCACCGCGCGCAGCAGCGCGGCCATCACGTTCTCCACTTCCACCTGGGCGAACGTCGCGCCGAGACAACGGCGTACGCCGCCGCCGAAGGGGATCCAGGCGTTCTGCGGCGGGCTGCCCTCCAGCCACCTCTCCGGGCGGAAGCTCCGCGCGTCGGGACCCCACAGCCGGGGATCGATGTGCACGGCGCCGACGGACGGCAGCACGGAGACTCCGGCGGGCAGCCGGTAACCGGCCAGTTCGATGGGCTCGGTGAGGCGCCGCGCGACATTGTGGATCACGGGCCGGACCCGCAGCGCCTCCTTGAAGACGGCGGTGCGGTAGGGGTCCTTCGGCTCGTCCAGCCCGTCGCGCACCCGCGCCAGCACCCGTGGGTGGCGGACCAGGCGTTCGAACAGCCAGGCGAGGGCGACCGCCGTCGTCTCGTGCCCGGCGACCAGGAGCGTCATCACCTCGTCGCGTACGACCACGTCGTCGGGCTCGTCCTCAAGCAGCATGGACAGGGCGTCGGAACGGCTGCCGCGCGACGGATCCCGGCGCCGCCTGGCGATCTCGGCGTGGATCAGCTCGTCGGTGTGGTCGAGACTGCGTACGTAGTCGCGCCACGGCCACACCTTGCCCAGCTCGGGCCGGATCCAGACCAGGATGTCGGACAGGCGGATGTCGGACACGCGGCGCAGCGCGCGGCCGAGCTCGTCGGCGCGCCGCAGGTCGTCCACGCCGAACACGAGCCGCACCATGATCTTGAGGGTGAGCGCGTAGGCCCGCTCCAGGAACCTGAAGGGCCGGTCCACCGGCCAGCTCAGCGCCTCCTCCGTCGCCATCTCGCGCATCGCCTCGGCCATCGTGGCGATCCGCTCGTGATGGAAGGGCGGCATCATCCGCTTGCGGGCCGGCTTGTGCTCCGGCGCGTCCAGCGTCAGCACCGAGTGGCGGCCGACGATCGGCACCAGGAGGGAGTTGCCCTCGCCCGCGTGGAAGACCTCGGGTGCGCCCCGGAAGACCTCCCGGATGTGTTCGGGATCGCGCAGGATGACGAACGGGCCACCGGGCACGACCCGCAGCGTGACGATGTCCCCGAACCGGTCGTGCATCTCCGGCAGGTAGTGCTGGCGGCCGTGCCGGAAGCGGATGGTCTGCCAGAGCACCGGGTGAGACGGACCCGGCGGCATCCCCTCCGTCGAGGCGTCGACCGACACGCGGCCGATCGACGCCGACGACATCAACCGCTCGTTGGCGGTCGCGTTGTCGCTGCCCAGGCTGTCCATCGGTGTTCCTCTCTGCGGGGACGCGACCTCACGACACGTCGGACACGGCGGTGAGATGCGACAGATAGCGGTCCAGCGCGCGGTCCACGAGACGCCCCCGGGGCACCCACGGGCCCTTCGCCCGGATCCAGGGCAGGCGACGCGCGGCGTGCGCGTCGCCGTGCTCGTCGCCGTGCGCGATCCAGGACGCGAGCCGGGCGCCGTGGTAGACCGAGGCCGCGAGCCCGTGCCCGTTGCACCCGCCCGCGTAGTACAGCTCCGGTTCGTGCGGATGGCGGCCGACGACCGGCAGGCCGTCGCGCGTCACGCCGATCGGTCCCGCCCACACCGACTCGAGCTCCACCTCGGCCATGAGCGGGGACAGCTCCCGTACCGCCGCGCGGAGCTTCCCGGGGAACGGCGCGGACGAACCGTACGGCCCGCGCCGGATCGCCCCTCCGCCCACCACGAGCCGCCCGTCGGAGGTGAGCCGGAAGTACGGCGACAGCTCGCCGTGCCCGATCAGCGGCTCGGCCGCGAGCGGCGACAGCGCGGCGAGCACCGCGTCCGGCAGCTTCTCGGTGACCCCGGCCTGCACCCGCACGCCCACGACTCCCGCCGGTGCTCCCGGGCCGCCGTACGCGTTGGTCGCGATGACGACGTGGTCGGCGACGACCTCGCCGTGGTCGGTGACGACGGTGATCAGCAGGCCGGGCCGCACGTCGCGGACCGGGCTGCGTTCGAAGACGGTCAGTCCGCGCTGCTCGCCGATCCGCGCCAGGTGCGCGGTCAGCGCCGCCGGGTCCAGGGTCGCGGCGGGCGCGTACCGCAGCCCGCTGACGTAGGACGCGCCGATCCTGGGCAGCGACTCGCGGGTGACCAGCGGGATGTCCAGGCCGAGGGCGCGGGCGGCCTCGGCCTGGCGCGCCTGCTCCTCGGCGGCCGCGTCGCCGGACGCGACGACGAGCTGACCGCCCGGCGTCAGGTCGCAGGGGATCCGGTGGCGCTCCACCAGGTCGAGGACGTGCCGGACGGCGGCGACCGACCAGTGGTAGGCGGCCCGCGCCACGTCGTCGCCGTAGCGGCGGCGGGCGACCGTCAGAGCCGGGCCGATGCGCGGCCCCAGCAGCCCCGTGCCCCGGCCGCTCGCGCCGGCCGCCACCTGGTCGGCCTCGATCACGACGACCCGGCGGTCCGGGTCGAGTTCCAGCAGTTCCACCGCCGTGGACAGTCCGGTCAGGCCGGCGCCGACGACGGCGACGTCACAGCGGTGCCGGCCGTGCAGGCGGGGGCGCGGGCCGGTGGAGCCGGCGCCGGCCCAGTGCGGTCCGAGACCGTTCGCCGGGCCGTCCGGCCGCCCGCTCACCATGCGATCCCCAGGACCCGGAGGGGGTTGAACCGGCGGGTCCCGGTGATCGCCTCGGCGATCGCGTGTGCGTCCAAGGCCATGTCGGGCAGCTGCCCCGGCGGCAGCCGGAACCCCTGGAAGTACAGTCCCGGCGCGTGCGGGGCGCACCTGCCGCCGTGCACGGCCGGCCGTCCGCCGGGCCTCTCCAGCACGCCGAGGTGCCCGACCAGCCCGTCGATGCCGGGCCGCTGGCCGGTCGCGGCGACGACGACGTCCGGCTTGATGCCGGCGCCTCCCTCGAGCATCACGGCCTTCCCGTCGAACCCGGTGACGCCCGGGACGATCTCGATCGACCCCTCCCGGACGGCGGGGATCAGACCGCGGTCGATCGCGCCGTAGGCGTGCCCGATCCGGGCCGTGCCCGCCAGGGTCCCCTCTGTGGGCGGGGCCAGGCCGTACGGCGTGAGGTCCCCCCAGTGCCACCGGTGCATCAGCAGACTGCCCCGGTTGACCAGCCAGTCCGGCAGCGGCCCGTGTTTGATGGCCTGGCTCAGCAGCGACGTGACCGGACTGAGCTTGAACAGCACCGGGGTGTTCCGGATCGACATGCGCACCCGGGACGCGCCGGCCCGCATCACCGCCACCGCGATGTCGATCCCCGTCGGCCCGCAGCCGACCACCAGGACGTCCTTGCCGACGTAGGGCTCGGGCACCCGGTAGTCCCGGGCGTGCAGGAACTCGCCCTCGAACTCGTCCAGGCCGGGCCAGTCCGGCACGTACGGCGTGCGGTGCAGGCCGGTGGCGACCACGACGTTCGCGGTCGTCAGGTCGCCGCCGGAGGTGCGCACCACCCAATGGCCGTCCTCGCGGTCGATCCGCCGCGCCTCGGTTCCGAACCGGATGTCCGGATCCAGGTCCCGGACGTACGCCTTGATGTAGGCGAGGAAGTCGTCCCGCATCGGCCAGGGGCCGTACTCGGCCGACAGCTTCCTGCCCGGCAGGTGGCTGAGCCGCCGCCAGGAGTTCATCCGCATCGAGGGGTAGTAGCTGTGCCAGGTGGAGCAGGGGACCTCGCCCCGGTCGAGCAGGAGGGGGTCGAGTCCCGCCGCCTTCAGCGTCCAGGCGACCGCGAGACCTCCCGGCCCCGCGCCGATGATGAGAGGGCGTTCCAGACTCTGAGACATCGCGTTCCTCACCGGTCAGATCCGCGTGGGGACGGCGAGCTCCGCGTCGTCCCGCCCGAAGACGCGCCTGTCGAACTCCGCGAACTGCGGGATCACCGCGGGTTCGAACGGCACGCTGAAGGACTTGAGGAAGTTGCCGAAGAGCGCGCGGTCGCCGCACAGGTGGATCGGCACCACCAGCAGGGCCCACTCGAAGCCGGCGACGGCGGCCCACACCCCCACCACCACGGCCTGGGTCACCATGCTGTGCATCGTGTTGTAGAGCACGTAGTAGACCTTGGAGATGGGGCGGCCGCGGGCCCGCCTGAAGGCGATCGCCCCCGGGATGTAGCCGATCACGTCGATGTAGGCGAACAGCGCCACGGCCGGCAGCCATCGCACCTCGCGGATGTGCCAGAGGAACAGCACCGAGCACACGACGAGGGCGACGGCGTACTCCGCGCGGAGCAGCCGGTAGGTGACCAGGCTCTGGAAACGGTTCGCGTGGTCCATGCCATCCTCCCGGGGCCTAGGCCGATTCGACGGCCGCGCGCTGACGTTCGAGCCGGGCGCGTACGGCCACGGCGATCGCGGGCTCGCCGACGACGGTCGCCTCTCCGAGCAGCCGGTGCACGATGGTGGCGATCGCCTCCTTGAGCACCTTGGCGGCGATCGGCTCCAGCACTCCGGCCAGGCTCGGGATGCCGAAGTCGAACGTGGCCTCGAAAGTGATCGCGCAGCCCGTCGCGGCGGGCACGACCTGCCACGTCCCGCGGAACACGTCGAAGTCACCGGCGGTCTGCTCGAAGACGATGCGGCGGGCGCCGCGCTGGATGTAGTCGGCCTCCGACCAGCGCAGCGGGCCGTTGCGGAACAGGATGTCCCACTCGCTGACCAGCGTCTCGCCGTCGTTGTCCCGCACGACGACCGAGCGCACCTCGTCCACGAAGTCGGGATATCGCTCGAACTCGGTGATCCGCTGGAACGCGAAGTCCGCGTCCACCGGCGAGTTCAGGGTGAGTTCGACACTACGCATCCGCATGCACCTCGTACTCGGGGTTCTGCTCGGCGACCAGCGCGACCGCCCGCTCGAACCGTTCCAGAAGGAAGGCGATCTCCGGTTCGCCCAGCGTCGCGGGCGGCGTGAGCCGGACGACGTGGTCGGAGCTAAGTGACACGTTCGCCACGACGTCGTGGGCGACCAGTGCCATGAAGAGTTCGATCGCCGTCGCGGGGTCGGCGAACTCGATCCCGATGAGCAGGCCGACGCCGCGCACCTCGTGCCGCTGGTGGACCAGGCCCGCCGCCGTGATCCGCCGCAGTTCGGGGGTGAGCCGCTCGCCGAGCCGGGCGGCCCGCCCGACCAGGTCGTCCTCGCGGATCGCCCGGATCGCGCCGCACACGGCGGCCATGGCGATCGGAGCCGCGGAGAAGGTGGAGGTGTGCAGGACCGGATCCCGGTCGAGGACCGCGAAGGTCTCCTCGGTGGCGATGGTCGCGGCGACCGGCAGGACGCCGCCGCCGAGCGCCTTGCCCGACAGCAGGATGTCCGGGCGCACCTGTTCCAGGTCGACGCCCCACCACGCCCCCAGGCGGCCGAGGCCGGTCTGCACCTCGTCGGCGACCAGCAGCGCGCCGTACTCGGAGCACACCGCGCGCACGTCGCCGAGGTAGCCCTCCGGCGGGATCACCACGCCGCCCTCACCCTGGACGGGTTCGACGATGACGCAGCACTCGCCCGGGTGCCGCCGCAGGACGGCGGTGAGCGCCTGCACGTCGCCGTACGGCACGTGCGACACATCCGGCAGCAGCGGGCGGAACGGCTCCCTGAAGGCGTCTTTCGCGGTCACCGACAGCGCGCCCAGCGTCTTGCCGTGATAGCCGCCGGTCATCGCCACGAGGTGACGCCGCCCGTTGAGCCTCGCGATCTTGATGGCGGCCTCGACCGCCTCGGCCCCCGAGCCGGAGAAGTGCACCCGGGTCAGGCCGGGAGGGGTCACCGAGGTCAGGAGCTCGGCGGCGCGGGCGGCCACCGGGTCGAGGAAGATCCTCGTCCCGACGGGGTGCCTGTGCAGCTGCCGCTCGACCTCGGCCACCACGATCGGGTGGCGGGCGCCGGTGATGAGCACACCGTATCCGCCGACGTTGAGCAGGCGCCGGCCGTCGCTGGTGGTGAGCCACGCGCCCGACGACTCCACCTCCACCTGCCCGCCCAGCACCTCGGCGAGGCGGGCACGGCCGGAGCTCATCGTGCGCCGGTACACGGCCGACACCTGTTCGTCGCTCATCCCGGCGTCGTACGTCACAAGGTTCTCGAGCATCGGCCGGCCCTCACGAGACGCGCAGGACGTCGCCCTGGAAGTACGCGGCCAGGTGCCGGCGCGTACCGGAGCGCGAGGGCGGGTGGAAGGTGACGCAATGAGCGGCCGCGGCGAGGTAGGCGACCTCCGGCGAGGAGATGAACGCCATCCCGCCCAGCGCCTCGACGGCCCGCTTCTCGGCGTCCAGGATCGCCTCCTGCGCGCCGTACCGGGCGATCATCGCCTTGGCGAGGGCGGCGTTGTCGCTCTCACGCGCCATGAGCTGCCCGGCGATCCGCTCCAGCAGGAGCGTGGCCGTCTCCAGCCGCACGCCGAGTTCAGCGGCAAGGTCGGCGCCGAGCTTCCCGCCCGCCAGCGCCCGCTCGGCCAGCGCGCTGACCATGCCCAGGTAGCAGGAGGTGATGAGCATCTCGAACCACATGAAGCCGATGGTCTGCAGCTCGTCCAGCTCGCCCCGCTCACCGACCTCGGTGGGGACGAGGAGGCGGTTGTCGACGTACACGTCGGTCAGCCGCACCTCGTCGCTCTCCGCGCCGGCCAGCACGTCGCTCCCCCAGAACGGATGCACCGACAGCCCCGGCGTCTCCTTGGGGACGAGCATCAGCATGACCTCCGACCCGCCGTCCTCGCCGGGCACCGCGATGCTCGCCGAGAGCAGGTCCATGGAGCGCGACATGCTGCAGGGCCGCTTGGACCCGTTGACGACGACCCCGTCCTCCTTGCGTACGCCGGTGACGGTGGGCGACAGGATGCCCTGGCCGGGATTGCCTTCGGCGAACGCCGAGGACACCAGCAGGTTCTGGGTGGCGATGCCCTCCAGCAGCGCCCACTCGACGCCGCTGGAGCGCAGGCTCTCGGCGAGGGCGAAGATGGTCGCCACCGAGAAGTGGTGCATCGTCGAGGCCACCGACAGGGAGGGGGCCGCCGCGCCGATCGCGCGGGTGACCTGGATCGCCTCCATCGGCGTGACGCCGCGCCCCTCGTACGCCTTGGGGATCACCAGCCCCGGTCCGCCGCTCGCCTTGAACAGCTCGAGCGCGGGGTTGCCCGGTTTCTCCAACTCGAGCAGCGGAACGGCCGCCAGCTTGGCATGCAGGCCCGGCAGGTGCCGCTCGCAGACCTCGCGTGCTTCGTCCATCGTTCGCATGGAGCCGCCCCTTCTCAGGCCGCCGACCCGGACTCGCCGGTGACGATCGAAATGCCCTGCAGGTGCGTGGCCCGGAGGGCGGGATAGTTGGCCTCGCCGAAGGCGCCGCCGGTCAGCCCGGTGCCGCCGTGCGACGGCAGGGGCGCGGTGAACGCGATGTGCGAGTCGTTGACCTTGAGCAGCCCGCCCCCGGCGACCTCCGCCACGTACCTGCCGATCACGGATTCGTCCCTGGCCCACAGCGAGTTGCGCAGGCCGTACCGGTTGGAGTTGACGAACCCGATGAAGGTGTCCAGCAGGATCTCGTCGTCCGCGGGCTCGGGCACGACGACGGGCAGCAGCGGGAAGAACGTCTCCTCCCGCACGGCCTTGAGATCGCGGGCACCGCCCAGGCCGTCGATCCGGAGCACCGTCGGCTGCAGGAAGAACCCGGAGGCGTCCGGGGTGCCGTCGATCTGCATGCCCTGCCCGCCGGTGACCACGGTGGCCCCGGCCTCGACCGCCTCCGCGAGGAACTCGTCGAACCGGTCGTGGCGCAGCACCGGCGACAGCAGCACGCCGTCCTCTTCGGGGTAGCCGGGCCGCAGCGCCTCCGCCCTGGCCGCCAGCCGGCCGATCAGCTCGTCGGCCACCTCCGGGTGGACCAGCGCCTGGTTAGGGACCATGCACAGCTGCCCGGACCCGTAGAAGCTCTCCGTCAGCGCGGCCGCGGCCGCGTCCAGGTCGGCGTCCTTCCAGATCAGCACGACGTCGTTGCCGGCCAGTTCGAGGATCGGCTTCTTGCCCGTCTCGACGCAGCGGCGCTCGATCTTCAGCCCGCTGGGGGTGTCGCCGAAGTACATGATGTCGTTGACGTGCGGGCTGGCGATCCAGGTGTCGAGCATGCGCCCCGGGCTGCCGCAGACGATGTTGAGCGTGCCTGGCGGGGCGCCGAGCTCCTCCAGGGTCGGGGCGATCATGGTACGCAGGACGTGGGAGACGGCGAACGGCGCCGCCCGGGGCGCGCGGACGACGACGGCGTTGCCCCCCGCGATGCTCACGGCGCCGAGCAGCGCGCTGACCAGCGGCGCGTTCGCGGGCGGGCTGACGCACACCACGCCGTCGGCCTGGCGCCTGACGATGTTGCGGCGGCCGTCGACCGTGAACTCCTGCCACATCTGGCCGCGCAGGAACTCGACGGTCTCCGCCCTGGTCAGCTCCAGCATCCCGGACAGCTCCCAGCGCGCCAGCTCGACCGGGTGGCCCTCCAGGGTCAGCATGTGGATGAGCTCGTCGCGCCTGTCCAGCAGGACGCGCCGGATCAGCCCGGTCCAGGCGTCGAGGCGCGTGGACAACGGCGCCGATCGCCAGATCTTCGTGGCCTCCGCCGCCGCGGCCAGCGCGTCCTCGATGGTCTCGTCCTCCGCCAGCGCGACGCGGCCGGCGATCACGCCGGGCGGCGCCTCGTCGAGGGACATCACGCCGGATTCCAGCCTGCGTTTCAGCGTCAGGCTGGCGAACGAGTCGTCCAGAACCGCGCGCGGCCGGAGGCTGTACACCCATTTGCCGCTCTCGACGTCCTTACCTCGAACAAAGCTGCCCAACGAAGGCACTCGTTGGGTTTCGGTGATGTTCGCCGCCACCACGACCCCGCAATCCGCGTTCCAGGCGTTTCTGACAGCCGGTGGCGCGTTTTCGAAGCGCACCGCCGAGGACATGCTTCGCAAGTATTGGAGCCGGCCCTGACACAGCCCTGACATCACCGGAGGCGCGGCGTCGACCCGGCGTCAGAGGAGGTCCCTATGGTCGGGACCGACGAACTCCGAATCGTTGGGAGCAGGCATGAAGGCGCCCGACTCGCCCCGGTTGCAGAGCCGGGACGACATCCTGTCCGGCCTCGAACGGCACGCGGACAATCCGAGCGCGTTCCTCGCCCTCAACCGCGGCAACGAGTACTTCGCCTGGCCCGGTATCGACGGTTTCGTGTGCTACCGGCCGCACGGACGCCGGTGGCTGCAGTTCGGCGGGCCGTTCACGGACGCCGCGACCAGGAAGGAGCTGGAGACCAGGTTCATCGAGCACGCCCACGCCGCCGGCCGCCGTGTCATCGGCGTGCAGCTGCAGCGCGCGGACGCGGATCTGTTCGCCGAGCTGGGATTCACCGTGAATCAGGTCGGCGCGTCCTATGCCGTGGAGCTGGCGGATTTCAACCTGCGCGGGAAACGGTTCCTCAAGCTGCGCAACAAGATTTCCCGCGCGCTGCGCGCAGGCCTCGAGATAGCGGAGGTGGACGCCACCCGATACGCCGAGGACGTCGCCGGGATCGACGCACGCTGGCTGCGCGACAAGGGCCGCCACACCAAGGAGCTGACCTTCCTGATCGGCGAGATCGGCGGGGAGTGGCAGCCGCTGCGCAAGCTGTTCCTCGGGACGATCGGCGGCACGCCCGTCGCGTACGTCTCCTTCGCTCCCGTGTACGGCTCGCGCCCGGGCTGGCTGCACGACCTGAGCAGGCGCCTGCCCGACTGCCCGCCCGGCGTCATGGAGGCCATCAACTTCCATGCCGTCGAACACTTCCGCGCCCTGGGCACGCCCTGGCTGCACTTCGGCTTCACGCCCTTCACCGGCCTGGACGTGGAGCACGAGCTGCCGACGGCCAGCGGGGCGGGCGCGCGGATCATCCGGCTCGTCGCGGACCACGGCGATCGTGTCTACCCGGCGAAGAGCCAGCTGGAGTACAAGCTCAAGTGGGGTCCGTCGGCGATCCTGCCCGAGTATTTCGCCTTCGACGGCGGACTGTCGCCACGGTCCCTGTGGGCCTTGGTGCGAGCGACGAACATCCTGTGACCGGGAGGGATCCCGGCGACGCAGGACAGGGAAGGGTACTCGAAGCGGCCCAACGAGGACCGGGGCGACCCGGTCGGGTGCAAGCCCACGCAGGTTCGAATCCTGCCCCTTCCGCTTTCGACGACGTGAGTCCGGGCGTGGGAACCGTCCCGCCCGTCCTACCGCGGCTCGGCGTCCCGCCGGGGCCCGGGCGCGAGCACCGGGCCCGGCTGCGCGAGGAGCCGGCAGAGCTGGGTGCGGCTGGACACCGAGAACTTCCGGAAGATCCGCCGTAAGTGGAAGTTCACGGTGTGCGGTGAGAGCCCGAGCTCGTTGGCGACCTGCCGGTTGGTCATGCCGCGCGACACGAGAGTCGCGACCTCGCTCTCCCGGGCGGTGAGCGCCGGCGAGCAGGCCGGCCCGGCCTCGGGCGCGGCCGGCCGGGCCGGGCGGACCCCGGGCGGCGCCGGCGACCTCTCCGGCTCCTGCGACGGGACGAAAGCGGGGCGGGCGTCGTCGGCGAGGTCCAGCGGCAGCGACAGCGACCGGCCGTCGCCCCGGTACACGGCCCGCGCGTGCTCTTCGGCCACGGCGAGCAGCTGGACCTCGCGGTTGTCGCCGGCCAGCCGTTCGATCGCGCGCAGCGCCCGCTCGGCCAGCGCGGCGTCCCCCGCCCGGAGCGCGACGGCCACCAGCCAGGCCGGCCGGGTGACGTCCTCGGCGAAACACGCCGACTCGGTCGCGAGGAGATGCCACCGGTCCCGGATCTCCTCGGCGCCCGCGCGCGGACCCTCCTCCGCGGCCACCAGGGCGATCTCGGCGAAGGCCGCCCGCGCCCTGGTGTCGGCCGGAGTGTGCCGCCCGGTCCGGCCGTGGAACAGCTTGAGGCACGCGGCCGCCTCGTCACGGTCCTCGAGACGGAGATGGGTCACGGCCGCCACCGAGAGCGCGAGCTCGACCCCCATGATCGATCCCCGGCGCTGGGCGACCTCCAGCGTCTCGGCGGCGGACGCCAGCGCCTCCTCGAACGCGCCGGCCTGCAGGTGCAGGGACGACCGCAGGGCTTCCACCATGGGCTCGAAGGCCAGCAGCCCGCAGTCGTGGACACATGCGTCGATCTTGCCGACCAGCCGGTGCGCCTGGCCGCGCAGGTGCAGGTCGGTGAGCTTCCTGGCCAGGAGGACGAGAGCGTACAGGTGCCATTGGCCGCAATCGTGCCGGGACTGCTGGAGCGCGTACTGGTTCAGCCTGAGCCCCTGGAAGAGCCGGCCCGAGTGCCAGAGCCGGTCCGACTCGACACAGAGGTGAACGACTCTCGGGGGGCCGGGAACGGCGAGGAGTCTCTCGTCGACGTCCGCCTTCCAGCGGTCGGGATCGGGACCGACCACGGACTGCAGGAGCATCCTGAACGCCACGATGCTCATGTAGGCGGGCTGTGACCTGTCCAGATCGGCCAGGACCGCCTCGGTCAGGCCGAGCGCGTTGACGAAGTCGCCCCGGACGAAGCTGATGTTCGCCTGGTTGAGCCGCTCGACGGCCTCGCAGTCGACCAGGTCCTCGTACCCGGAGGCGATCAGATACAGGACGTCGCTGATGCACGAGGGGGCGGCCGCGGCGATGCCCGGCACGTTCGCGCCCGTGCCCGCCGTCTGCTTCTCCTTCATATCCATCGTCCCCTCGTCGGTCGCTTGTCCGATGCGGACCCGCCCACATCGCGCAGACGGCACGCGAGATCCCGCCATTCGGCGGCGCACCTGTCGGCCACGGCGGCCAGGACGAAGGCGGTGTGCGGGGGCAGTCCGTCGACGACGCCGGCCCATTCGCGGGGCCGTAGGACCCGCGAGAAGAACCACCGGATGGCGCTGCGGCCCGATTCCGTGAGCCGCAGCGAGGGATCCCTGCTCAACCGCCGCAGCACCCCGTCGACGGACGACTCCGTCACCAGGGCGTTCGTCACCAGGGCATCCGTCACCAGGGCGTCTGTCAGCTGGGCGTCTGTCAGCTGGGCGGCGACCTCACCGGGGTCGGCCTGATCCTCCTGCCCGGCCGCCTTCCCGGCGCCCGGTGCGGTGTCCTTGTCCTGCAGCATCCGTCTGCGCACTTCGCGGACGGTGTTGGGAGAGACGCCGGCCGCCCGGGCGAGTTGCCGGAGCGAGGCGCCGGGATTCCTCTCCACCAGTTCTCGCACGTGTTTGCGCCCGGCGCTGCCGTTCACCGGCCGCATACGGCCGTCCCTGCCCATGCGTTTCCCGGGCTCCTGACCCGGAGGTATGGTCCGGTCACGGATGTTCTTGACCGTCGCCGCGCTCAGTCCCGTGGTCACCGCCACCCAGCGGTCCGATCGGCCCGGGAAGTAACGCAGGATCTCGACCGCCGCGGCCACTCTGTCGGCGTACGAGAGCGGCAGGCCGTGGGCGGTGTTGGCCCGCACTGCGAGAGCGAACGCCTCACGCTCGTCTCCCGTGAACAGCACGGCGTGGATCGTCGTCTCGCCACGCCGCCTCGCGGCCGCGACGCGGTGCATCCCGTCGATGATCCGCATGGACGGGTGATGGACGATGATCGGTGGGAGGGCGACCCGTAACTCCGCCAGCACGCGGGTGTGCTCGACGTTCTCGCCCTCGAGACGCGGCGACCTCGGCGGCAGCAACGAGCCGATCGACAGCACCCGCGTCCTCGCGGCTGAGGGCAGGACCGGAAAATCGCTCCCCTGGCCCCCGCCACCACAATAATGATCCGGATCCGAACTGTTCCCACGATTTTCTTCCATGCGTCATCACCCATATGCAGAATGTGAGTCCAGCCCTCCCCGGCCTTTATCCGGCGACGGACGAGTGCGACATGGCCGGCCGGGCGCACACACCGTCCGGTGACCCGGCGGACACCGGGCGTATTCCATTTGCTCCCGACCGTTTCAGGAAAACCCCCGGATCGACGCACACCTTGTGCGATCTCGGCACCCGCCGGCAGCGCACAACGAACCTCCCGATGGTTTCATTGACCGATTTCATTCCTCGACCGACGCATGCTAAGCACGCCCCGGCGGCGGAGGCAATGTTTAAGCAGACGGATCGGCGCCGACCGGATCAGCGTTTCGCTGTGGACCGATCCGAATTCGGGCTCGTGCGCAATCCGAGTGGTGATTGTGCGGCGGATGCGACTTCTGCGACACAATCCGGCGCGTCCACGGAAGGAGCGGCGCGTCATGACACCGCGTGCACGAGGACGGGCCGGAGGTCCGGGGGGCGGCCACCGCTCACCTGGCTGCGGACACAGGTTGCCTGTTCATGCGCTTCGAGGAGTCGCCCGATCCGCGCCGCCCCGCCCAGTTCGATGATCGATACGGCGAGAGCTTCACTCGATGAGCGCGCCGAATAAAACGAGTCGACGACGCCGCGCAGGGCCGGTCGGAATTGACGCCGGACGCGCCTGCCACAGAAATGTATTTCGAGATTAACCCGGATGCACGCAAATCGTCAAGCCTACTGTCAACGGCACGTGGCACCGACGGGTCCCGGACTGCTACCGACCGCAGTCCGGCTTTCACGCCCTGCAATTTGAATATTCGACGACATCCGCCTGGCACGTTCCAATATCGCCATGCGGAAAAAGTGTGCGAGTGCACAGTCGTTCAGTTGCACACCCGGCGAGCGGTCTGAGCACGTACGGAACGGCAGTACCGGCCTGGGACGGTACGGCCGGCCTTGACGGCGCGCCGGGGTCGCGAATACGTTGACGATATTGCTTAGAGCGATCAGCCATTAGCGCCTGCTTCGTCAAGCCACGCTCATCCTCGCCGTTCACCGCCCGAGTCTTCCGGGACCTCTCACCCTTCGTGCGCGCACAGCGTTCGCACACAGCGTTCGCGCACAGGAAAGAGACGGGCAGGGTACGCGAAAGACCGCACAAGCGTTCACTTTCCCGTGCTTCCGAGAAAGCATCCACCGCTGAGATCGCCGAAGGCATCGGCTCGATCGCCGACGCCCCTCCGGGACCCGCACTCGACGACGGGGGAACCGAAACATGAGCAGATCGCGGGACGGCTCCGTGAGAACCGACTTCGGAACGGGCATCCGGAAGGGCAGGCCGCCGGGCGTCCTCCCCCGGCCGGCGAGTGGGACTCGTCCCAGCCGGGCCGGCGTGGAGCCCCCGGAGAAGGCGCCCACGACGCCGTCGTGGACCTATCCCATGACGCTGGAGCAGGAGTCGATATGGCTCGACGACCAGCACGGCGACGGGCCGTCCCACCACCTGGAATCGTTCGCCCTGGAGCTACGCGGGCACGTCGACCGGCAGGCCGCCGCCTTGGCGGTCGCCCGGATCGTGGCCCGGCACGAGGCACTGCGAAGCCGGTTCGTCCTGGACGGGGGCCAACTCTTCCAGGTCGTCCTGCCCGCGCGGAATGTGCCCGAGATGGCCCACCACACGTGCTCCCCCGAGCAGGCCGAGGCGAAGCTGCGCGAACTCGCCCGGCGGCCGATCGACCTGGCCGCGAGCCCCATGCGCGCCACCCTCCTGGAGATGTCGCCCGAGGCGATGATCCTCTGCGTCCAGTTCCACCGCATCGTGGCCGACGACCGGGCCATGCGCACCTTCGCGCGAGAGTTCGCCGAGCACTACCGCGCCTGCGTCGAACACCGTCCCCTGCGGTCGGCGCCGCCCCCCATGCAGCCCGGTGCGTACGCCATCCGGCAACGCTCGACACCACGCGACCCGGCGGCGCTGACCTACTGGCTCGGCAACCTGCGCGGCCTGTCTCCCGGCACGGCGACCACGATTCCCCCGACCCTGGCACCGGGGACACCACCCCACAGCGACCGGGTGGCCTTCGCGCTCGACGCCGCGCTCGTCGAGAGCCTCCGCGCCGCCTGCCGCAGGCTCCACACCACGCCCCTCGTTCTGCTCGCCGCGACGACGGCCCTCCTCCTGCACGCCGCCGGCGGCGCACGCGACGTCATCGTGGGCACCCCGGTGTCCTACCGGGGCGCCGCCGACCGCGATCAGATGATCGCCCCGCTCACCAGGCTCCTGCCGCTGCGGCTGCGGCTCGCCCCCGGCCAGTCGTACGCGGCCCTCGTCAGGCAGACCAAGCGGAAGGTCCACGAGGCCCTCGTCCACCGGAACGTGACCCAGCACGACCTCGTCCGGCTCGTCCGCAGGTCGCGGTCCGGCGCCCTGCGACTGTGCCGCACTCTGATCGTGGTCGACGAGCCCGAGCAGCCACGCATCGACCTTCCGGGCGTGACCGCCCGGCGGCTGCGCGTGGGGCCGGGGCCGTTGGGGGCCGACCTCTGTTTCACGTTCGTCGTCGACGGCGGCGAGCACCTCGGCTTCCTGGACTACGCGGCCCACCTGTTCTCCGCCACGACCGCACGGCACCTCGCCGAGACGTTCCGCACA
Organism: Microbispora sp. NPDC004025; assembly: GCF_053604425.1. Lineage (NCBI taxonomy): Bacteria > Bacillati > Actinomycetota > Actinomycetes > Streptosporangiales > Streptosporangiaceae > Microbispora > Microbispora sp. NPDC004025. Next base: position 57,368 of record NZ_JBSGHN010000022.1, read on the forward strand.
CTGCTGACGTCGTCTCTCGGCGACCTCCGCGGCGGTGGCCGCCAACCGGGGGACACGGTGAGAGCGGACACCTGACCGCACGGCCATCGCGTCTCGCACCTTTACATCCCCCGTACGCCGCGTGCGGTTTGCTGCGCGTGTCAGAAGTCGAACAGTTCCCCGGCGGCCGACCGCTTCTCACAGTCGTTGCCGAAGGTACGCCGGAACCGGAAGTACTTCCCGTCCCAGATGCCGCTGGCGGTGACCGTGACAGGTGCGTAGATCATCGTGCAGGGCTCGGCTTCGTTCACCCGCAGGGCGCCGGGGTCGAGGCCCGACCTGTTCAGCCAGGCGCACGCCTTCTCCGGAGCGGGATGTGAGCCGCCCGCCGGAGCGCAGTTCAGGAAGGCCGACCGCGTCGCGGGCTCCGGCTGCTCGCCGTCCGCGATGGTCAGGATCACCGCCCGCACCCGGGAGGCCGGCGACCGTGCGGCCCGCAGGGCGATCTCGGGCGGCGGCGGAGCCGGCAGGGTGGCCCGCCGCGCCGGCGCCGCACCCGCCCTCACGGGTGTCACGGGCCCGAGCGGCCCGGATCGGACGGTCTTTACGTCGTCGCCGGCCGCGCCGGGATGCGCCCATGCCTGGGCGGAGGGGCCGGCGGCCAGCGCCGCACCGGCCAGGACAACAAGCAGCGGTTTCATGCGATCCCCCCGTTTCCGCTGGTGACCAGCGTTCTCAAGGGAGCCCCCGGGGGCAAGCGCCCACTCCGGACCGCAAAGAAATCTGACGTACCACAGACCACATCGGTTCCGCTGGATTCATAACGAGCTGGGCAAGAAGGGATGCCACAACCGTGTGGATCTGGAAAAATCACCCTCTACTGTCCATATCTCCACGACGAGAGGTCCCACGGTGACCAGGAAGCTGACACTCGCCGCCGGTGGCGTCGTCGCCGCCGCGAGTGCGGTCGCCGTGCTGTGGAGTCAGGGCCCCGCCGTTCCCGCGACCGCCGCGTCCAGCGTCACCACGACGACGGTCTCCGCCGCCGCGGGCATCGGCAAGAACGGGGTCAGCGCCTTTCCCCTCGCCCCCCGTCAGGCCGACGAGCAACGGGTGGCGGCGTACTGGAGCCCGGAGCGGCTCAAGCAGGCGAGCAGCTACGTGCCGAGCACGAAGCCGTCGCCCTCGACCAAGAGCACCCCCTCCCTGGTCGAGGTGGGTCCGGCGGACGCGACACCGCGCGCGGTCGCGCCGCGCGGCGCGGCGCCCCCGGCCGCCGCCTCCCCTCCGATGGTGGGCAAGGTCTTCTTCAAGGTCGGCGACAAGGAGTACTGGTGCTCCGCCTCCGCGGTGCACTCCGCCCGCCGCAACCTCGTCGCCACCGCCGGGCACTGCGCGTACGCGCTGGCCCAGGACAAGACGGTGGACAACTGGGTCTTCATCCCCGGCTACCACGACGGCGTCGCCCCCTCCGGCATCTTCGTCGGCCACACGCTCTACATGCACGAGGACTTCGCCGGTCAGGGCGACTTCGACCGCGACTACGCCTTCGTGACCGTGCACCGGGGCTTCACCTGGCAGCCGTACGTGGAGAACGGCAGGCTCAAGTACCGGCCGGTCGACGTGGGCCGCCTGGAGGACAAGGTGGGCGCCTTCCGCTTCGCCTCCGGCAAGCCGACCGGACGACCGATCTCCGTCTTCGGCTACCCGGCCGGGGCCCACCCCGACGGCAGCCGCCCGTACACCGGCCAGACGGTGAAGTCCTGCGACGGCACCACCGAGAAGAAGTTCGTCAGCGCGCCGACGTGGCAGCTCGAACACGGGGTGCGACTGCCGGGCTGCCCTTTCACCGCCGGCGCGAGCGGCGGCCCGTGGGTGATCGGCTACGACGCCGCCAAGCGGACCGGCTACCTCACCGGAATCACCAGCCTGACCTGGAATCTCAGCGGCGGCGGACGCCTCGACGCCGTCTCCACGCCGTACTTCAACCAGCTGACGCAGCGGGTGTACACCCAGGCGAGCAAGCAGGGCACGGGCTGACTCTCCCCGCCGCGACGGGTCCCGATGTGATTCACGTCACACCTTGCCATCCCATCCGGCTGCGCACAGTACGTGATTTGACACGGAAGGCATCCGAGTGGACCTGCACTGATGTCACGAGACGGTCTCGACCCTGACAAGCGCTGTCATGCGTCACGGAAAAGTCACGGCCGATGTGCACTCAGAACCACGTAAAAATCGGATAAAGGCGAGAGGTACTGTCTTTACTAGCCCTTTACACACGGGTGGGACGCATGTGGCGTGCCACGACAGCACCTGGAGCTCTATGAACACCCGAGTCAACCGTCTGATCGTCCCCATCGGGGGTGTGGCCGCGGCAGGCCTCATCGGGGCCACCATCGCGGTCCCGGCGCAGGCGGCCGGTGACACGGCCTCCGACTCTCTGGCCGCGAGCGGCATCGCCGCGAAGAACGTCATCGCCTACTGGCTCAACCAGAAGGCCTCCAACCTGGTCCACGCCACCCCGTACGGGTACGAGAGCCAGGTCAGCGCCAAGCACGTCTCGACCGGCGGGCCGTCCGCCGACAGCAAGCCCGGCACCGTCTCGCCCACCGGCGGCGGCAAGTCTGGCGGCTCCCTGAAGAACGTCAACCTGCCGCGCACCACCGGCAAGGTCTTCTTCCGCGGCGGCGACGGCAGGCCGCACTGGTGCAGCGCGACCTCCGTCCAGTCGAAGTACGGCAACCTGGTCGCCACGGCCGGGCACTGCGTCTACGACACCAAGACGAACAAGGCCACCCTGGACCGCTGGGTCTTCATCCCCGGCTACTACCAGGGCAAGGCGCCGTGGGGCATCTACGTCGGCAAGACGGCCTACACGCACTACGACTTCGACGTCTACGAGGACGGCGACCGCGACTACGCCTTCGTGACCGTCTACAACGGCATCAAGGCGGGGCGCGGCGGCGACCTGCGCAACATCGCCGAGTGGAACTGGAAGCAGGTCGACAGGAAGACCTACCTCAAGTACGACCGCTTCCTGCGCAAGAGCCGGGGCGGCAAGTACTACATCGTCAAGTTCACCGACGTCGGCCGGCTCGAGAGCAACGTCGGCGGCCAGGGCCTGGCCTACAACCAGAAGATCGGCAGCTCGGTCTACGTGTTCGGCTACCCGAGCGGGTCGCACCCGGACGGCAACCACGCCTTCACCGGCCAGACCCTCAAGTGGTCGTACGGCAAGACCTTCGCCGCCAAGGCCCCCTCGGTCAAGGGCGAGGAGCTCGTGGGCGTCAAGTCGTCCTTCACCGGCCAGGGCTCCTCGGGCTCGTCGTGGCTGCTGAGGTACAGCAGCGCCAAGCGGCTCGGCTACCTCAACGGCGTCACCAGCGGCGTCTCCGACACCGACGGCAACAAGCGGATCGACACCAGCGTCTCTCCGTACTTCGACGGCGAGACCTACGGTGTCTACAAGGCCGCCGCCAACAACTGGTCCGGCTCCATCGCCTGAGTCGCGGACGCCCGGCGCCGCCCCTCGGGTGGCATGCTGAGCGGACGGCGATCACGAGGAGATCAGCGATGACCCACCCTTCCGGAATGCAGCCCGCTTCCCGGCGAACCCCCCTCGACGCGGAGGAAAGGGTGCGTGGCGAGGCCAACTTCTCGCTGCTCGTCGCCGAACACCTCATGACGAAGGGCCGGTTCAGGATCACCGCCGACAGCCCGGAGATGGTGGATCTGTGGCAGACGGCCGCCCGCAAGGCGGGTGAGAGGCTGCAGCGGCCGGTGGTCAGCTACGCCGACGGCCGGGACATCGTCATCACGTTCGCCCAGCAGGCTCCGAGCCTCACGACACAGGACTGAGCACCCCCCAGGAAGTGCCCCGCCGCGCCGCGGCGGGGCACTTCGGCGTTCCGGGGAGAACGACGAGCGTCCGCGTTGTTTTCCCGACTTGATCCCCATCGCTGTATGTTCCTTCGCAGCCCATTCACGTGTGGGGCGCGGGAGACGTCACACAGCAAGGAGATCCGTTGAAGCGCATCCTCCCCCCGCTGTGGGGTGCGGCGGCGACGGCCGCGTTGCTCGTCGCCGGGGCGGCGGTACCCGCTCACGGCTACGAGATCACCGTGACGACGCCCCTCGCCTCCGGCGCGAAGGTGGCTTCGGTGCTCGCCTACTGGCTGAGGAACGGCGGCCGCCCGCTCGCCGACGCGACTCCCGCGTCAGCGCCGGCCGGGATCGAGGCCACCCCCGTCGCGCCCGACGGCGCCGCTCCCGACGGCGTGCGGGGCGTGGTGCCCGCCGCCGCCGGGGTCAAGCGGGCCACCGGCCCCTCGAGAAACGTCAACCTGCCGAGGACGACGGGCAAGGTCTTCTTCGTCGGCCCGGACGGCCGCCCCCACTGGTGCGTGGGCACGTCCGTGCAGTCCGACCACCGCAATCTCGTGGCGACGGCCGGGCACTGCGTGTACGCCGCGCGGTCCACGGCGGGCTCCACCGCCACACCGCACCGGAACTGGATCTTCATCCCGGGCTTCGCCGGCGGCGGCACACCCTGGGGCGTCTACGCCGGCGGCCAGGCCTTCGCCCACAGCGACTTCACCAGGTACCGCGACCTGGACCGCGACTACGCGTTCGTCAGCGTCCACGCCGGCGTGCTGCCCAAACGCGTCGCGCTGCGCGACGCCGCGCAGTACGCCGCGTTCTCCGGCGGCCTCAAATACCGCACCGCGACCGGCTACACCGGAGTCCGGCTGCTCCCCGTAGGGCGTCTCGGCGACAAGGTCGGCGGGCAGGGCCTCGCCTACAACCTGCCGGTCGACCGGCCGCTCGCCATCTTCGGCTACTCCCTGCGGGCCTCCGCGCGTCCCGCGAACGGGCTCACCCGGGCGTACCGCAGGCCCTTCCTGGCCCAGGACCTGTCCAGGAGCGCGAACGAACTGGTCGCCGTGCGTTCGGCCTTCGCCGCCGCCTCCGGGTCGCCGTGGCTGGCCGCCTACCGCGGCGTACGCGGCCTGGGGTACCTGAACGGCCTGACCATCGGGCTCTCCGGCGCGGGCACCGGCCTGTCGCCGTACTTCGACGGGGAGCTGTTCCAGGTCTACAGCGCGGCCCGGCGCGCCGGCTGAGGGGCCGGCGCCCCGGCGGGGCGGCCCTCAGACGCCGACCGCCTCCCTGGCCGCGGCCTGCGTGCTCGTGCTCTGCCTGGTCCCCGCGCGGCCCCGGCCGCGCGCCAGCAGCTCCGCCACCCGCGGCTCCGCGGCGTAGGGCGCGAACCGGCGGCACATGTCCGCCACGTACGTCCGCGTGCGCGCCGACTGGATGTTCTCGGCGAGATCGAGGGCCGACGACGCCGCCTGGCACGCCTCCTCCAGCTCGCCCTCCTGGATGAGGGCCGTGGCGAGCAGCGAGAGGTTGAACATCTTGCCGCGCACGTAGCGCCCGTCCATCACCAGCGAACGCCGGGCCTGCCGTACGGCCCGCGCCCCGTCGCCGAGGTCACGCAGGCAGTGGGCCGACTTCGCGGCCAGGTAGGCCTCGTCGAAGTAGCCGATCCAGCCGGGCTCGTTCTGCGGCGTCCGCCGGTCGAAGGCGACCTCCGCCTCGTGCAGCGCGCCGCCGCACGCCGTGCGGTCCCCGAGCAGGGCCAGGGCGTGCGCCTCCAGCACCCGGGCCTCGGCCAGCAGCGACCCGACCCCCGAGCGCCGGGCGGCCGCCACCGCCGCCCTGGCCAGCTCCAGAGCATGCCGGGGATGCCCGATGTAGACGGCCTGGTGGCTCATCCCGGCCAGGATCTCGCCGCACAGGGCGTGGTCGCCCGCGCCGCGCGCCAGGCCGAGCGCCTGGATCAGGTAACGCTGGGCCAGCCCGTGCTGCTCCAGGTCGTAGGCCATCCATCCCGCCAGCCGGGTCAGCTCGGCCGCCGCGGTCGCCAGCGAGCGCCCGGTGGCCTCGCCGTACGCGCCCTCGCGCAGCAGCGGCGTCACGGCGGTGTGCAGGTAGCGCACGACCGGGCCGCGGATGCTGCCGCCGCCGAACCGGTTGTCCAGCTCGCCGAACGACCGGGTGACCTCGCGGATGGCGGCCACGTCGGAGGGCCCGACGCGGCGCGGCCCGTTCGCGGAGAGCCGCTCCCCGTCGGGCGCCGCCAGCCAGCGGACGATGCCCGCCGAACCCGCTCCCAGGGCGAAAGTGGAGTCGAGCAGGAACCTGCGCCGCTCGACGTCGGCCCTCCACAGTGCTGTCACGCTTGCCACACCCTCCTCCCACGAATGGGGGAACTCCCGTCCCAGATCGAGGGGGACCGTTCCACGCGGCATGCCGATGTCCTCCCTGGACACCTGCCGCCCCAGCCGCAGCGAGAAGATCTCCGCCAGCAGGCCGGGAACCGGTTCGCGCGGGCTGCGGCCGCCGATCCAGCGCAGCACGGAACCGTGGTCGTACCGCATCCCCCGCAGCCCTCGGGCCAGGCCGAGACCGTTGAGCCGGCGGGCCAGCCCCTTGCGGGACAGTCCGGCTTCGGTGAGGTGCTGCTGGAGCAGGCGGTTGGGGTCAGGTCGCATCGCTCTCCAACCGGGACAGGCAATAGCCGATTTGGTTACGGAGAGCTTTCTTTATAGCACTAACCGTGAGGACCTAAAGGCATTCCCAAATGTTTACGCGCCCTGACAGGGAGAAGACGAAGGGCCGCGCACCGCGCGTTCACGCGGCTCGCGGCCCTCGGGCGTCCGGTGGTGGCCGGAGGACTACTTGCGGGCGACGCCGTCCTCCCTGGCCTGCCGCGCGACGGCGGCGATCACGGCGGGGGCGACCCGGGCGTCGAACGGCGAGGGGATGACGTAGTGCTCGGTGACGTCGTCGCCGACCACGGCCGCCAGCGCGTCCGCCGCCGCCACCTTCATGTTCTCCGTGATCGTCGTGGCGCGGACGTCGAACGCGCCGCGGAAGACCCCGGGGAAGGCCAGCACGTTGTTGATCTGGTTGGGGTAGTCGGACCGCCCGGTGGCGACCACGCGGGCGTGCCTGCCCGCCACCGCGGGGTCCACCTCCGGGGTGGGGTTGGACAGCGCGAAAACGATCGAGTCCCGCGCCATCGACGCGATGGCGTGCTCCGACACGGTCGACCCGGACAGGCCGACGAACACGTCGGCGCCCGCGAGCGCCTGCTCGGTCGACCCGGACAGGCCGAGCTTGTTGGTGTCGCGGGCCAGCGCCCGCTTGACCGGGTTCAGGTCCTCGCGACCGGCGTGGATGACGCCCTTGGAGTCCGAGACCGCGATGTCGCCGATCCCGGCGTTCAGCAGGATCCGCGACACGGCGACGCCGGAGGCTCCGGCGCCGGCCACCACCGCGCGCAGCTCGCCGAGGGAGCGCCCGGTGAGGCGGGCCGCGTTGCGCAGCGCGGCCAGGACCACGATCGCCGTGCCGTGCTGGTCGTCGTGGAAGACGGGGATGTCGAGAAGCCCCCGCAGGCGCTCCTCGACTTCGAAGCAGCGGGGAGCGCTGATGTCCTCGAGGTTGATGCCGCCGAACGACGGCGCGAGCCTGACCACGGTCTCGACGATCGCGTCCACGTCGGTGCAGTCGATGCAGATGGGCACCGCGTCGACGTCGGCGAACTGCTTGAACAGCAGGGCCTTGCCCTCCATGACGGGCATGGCGGCGGCCGGCCCGATGTCGCCGAGCCCCAGGACCGCGGTGCCGTCGGAGACCACGGCCACGACGTTGGAGACCCAGGTGTAGTCGTTGACCAGGTCGGGGTTGTCGGCGATGGCGGTGCAGACGCGGGCGACCCCGGGCGTGTACGCGAGCGACAGGTCGTCGGCGTCGCGGACCGGGACGGTGGAGCGGACCTCCAGCTTGCCGCCGCGGTGCAGGGCGAAAGCGGGATCCAGGTCGAGAGATGCCAAGGAAGAAGAAGATGTGACGGTCACAGCGACCCCAGTGTCGAAAGGACGAGTTCCTTCGGTAGACGCCGTCAAGAGAACGAGAGCCCTGGCTTCGGTAGCCGCCGGAGGCCGTCGTCGTTGACGGTCGTCTCTTGAGGGGGTACGGGGGTCACCCGTTCCCTGATTGTGCCACAGGATGTGACACGCGCCCCGGCCGGATCGGGTCACATATCGTTGCACGTTCAGGTGTTCCCCCAGGCCATCGGGCATGTAATACTCGGCTTTGCCGGTGATCTCTTACGTATTTGGGCGTCCCAGTGGACTTGACGTCTTACGCCGAGCTGGCCGTACAGCTGGTCAACATGGGCGGCGAACTCAAAAACCCGTTCTCCCTGCGGGCCCTCCTGGAGGAGACGGGCCGTACGGAGGCGGCCGCGCGTCTCACCCGCCGCGACATCGACGCGCTGTGCGAGCTGCGCGACGAGCTCGCGGGGGTCTTCGCGGCGGCCGCGGAGGGCGACGACGTGGAGGTGGTCGAGCGGCTCAACGGGCTGCTGGTCCGCCATCCCGTGCATCCGCAGATCTCCGGGCACGACGGCCAGCCCTGGCACCTGCACCTGACCGAGGGCGGCCGGGTCGCCGACGCCCTCTCGGTCGGGTCGGTCATGGGCCTGGCCAGCGTCGTGACCCGGCTCGGCGTGGACCGGCTCGGCATGTGCCAGGCGGCGCCGTGCCGCAACGCCTATCTCGACACCTCCTCCAACCGGTCGCGCCGCTACTGCTCGGAGCGGTGCGCCAGCCGGGCGAACGTGGCCGCCTACCGGGCGCGCAAGCGGGGCGCCTGACGGGCCGGCCCGAAGAAGGGCGCGGTCAGGCGGCCGGCGTGGGGAAGCGCAGCGCCGGCCTGGGCCAGTAACGCAGCACGACCCTGCCCACGACGTCCTCCTCGGGCACCGCGCCGAAGTCCCAGCTGTCCCGGCGCCCCGGGGCCGACTGGTTGTCGCTCTCCAGCCACCAGCCGTCGCCCGTGAGCCGGAAGGCCCGCTTGACGATCAGCCCGTGCGGCCGCCTGGCGACCACCAGGTCGCCGGGACGGATCGGCGCGCCGCGCCGTACCAGCAGCCAGTCTCCGGGCCGCAACGCGGGCAGCATCGAATCGCCGGACACGCACACGGCGGTGAGCACATCCCCCTCCGCACAGTGATTTCGAGACGAGTAAGGTCGGTCCTGGAACAGTGCTGTCACCAGCATTCCTAAGGAAGGATTCCGATGCTCGCACGACTGCTGCGACCCCGGCACGAGGCGTCCGCCCACTGCGACCTGCCGTGCGGGGTCTACGACCCGGCCCAGGCCCGCATCGAGGCCGAGTCGGTGAAGGCGATCATTAAGAAGTACGCCGACAACGACGACCCGGTCTTCAGGACCCGCGCGCTGATCATCAAGGAACAGCGGGCCGAGCTGGTCAAGCATCACCTGTGGGTGCTGTGGACCGACTACTTCAAGCCCCCGCACCTCGAGCAGTACCCCCAGCTTCACCAGCTCTTCTGGGACGCCACGAAGCTGGCCGGCGCCGCCGGGGCCAAGGGCACCGTGGACCCCGCCCTGGCCGACGACCTCCTGGCGAAGATCGACGAGATCGCCAAGATCTTCTGGGAGACCAAGGCCGCCTGAGCCTCGGGAAACCTCGGGCCCCGCACGGCCTCCAGGGCCGCGCGGGGCCAGATCATCCCAGGGCCCCATACAAACTCCATATTCGGTAGCACGGAATTTACGTGCAGGTACCTCCAAGGATCGCCACAATCAGCGCGTCCGCCCGGGGCGGCACCGCTCGAGTGGCGGTAGGTTGCAGTCAGCGGCACTCAGCCGGCTGAAGAGGCGAGGAGGAACGTGACCGAGGAAACCGAGACGCCTGCGGTGGATCTGACCGGGATTCGCGATGCTGTGAGTGTCCGGCTGCCCGCCGTGAGCGCCTACCTGTCCGTGCTGCGCACGGCCACCGCCGGGCTCGCCGCACGGCTCGACTTCACCCTCGACCAGATCGAGGACCTGCGCATCGCCGTCGACGAGGCGTGCGCCATGTTGCTGCGGCACGCCGTGCCCGGAACGGATCTCCTCGCGGAGTTCGAGCTCACGGGCCCGGAGATGACGGTCCGCGTCGAGGTCAACACGCTGGGCGTCAGCTCGCCCAACCGGGAGGACTTCGCCTGGATGGTGCTGACCGCGCTGGCCGACGACGTGGACGCGATCTCCGACCACGCCGATCATCTGGCGATCGTGCTGCGTAAGCGCCGGAGCTCGGCGAGGCCGTCGTGATGACGGAAAGGACGAGTGCGATGACCTCCGGCGACTCGGCGGTGCCGGACCGCGTACGCGCCCGCACACTCTTCGCCGAGCTGTCGGAGCTTTCGCCGGACGACCCGAGGCGGCAGCGCATCCGCGACGAGCTGGTCGAGCTCCACCTGCCTCTGGTGGAGTACCTGGCCCGCCGCTTCCGCAACCGGGGCGAGTGGCTCGACGACCTCACGCAGGTCGCCACGATCGGGCTGATCAAGTCGATCGACCGGTTCGACCTCGCCCGCGGCGTGGAGTTCTCCACGTACGCCACTCCGACCATCGTCGGCGAGATCAAGCGGCACTTCCGCGACAAGGGCTGGGCGGTCCGCGTGCCGCGCAGGCTCCAGGAGCTGAAGCTCTCGCTCACCAAGGCGATAAGCGAACTGTCGCAGCGGGAGAGCCGCGCGCCCACGGTCGCCGAGCTCGCCGCCCATCTGGGCATGAGCGAGGAGGAGGTCCTGGAGGGCCTGGAGTCGGCCAACGCCTACTCCACCGTCTCGCTCGACGCGCCCGACTCCGGCGACGACGACGCGCCCGCCGTGTCCGACTCGCTCGGCATCGTGGACGAGTCACTGGAGGGCGTGGAGTACCGCGAGTCGCTCAAGCCGCTGCTTGAGCGCCTGCCTCCGCGCGAGAAACGGATCCTGCTGCTGCGGTTCTTCGGCAACATGACGCAGTCGCAGATCGCCACCGAGCTGGGGATCTCGCAGATGCACGTGTCCCGGCTGCTCGCCCGGACGCTGGCCCAGCTACGCGAGGGCCTCACCGCCGAGGACTGAGCGGGAACCCATCCGAGCCCGGACGATCGGACGATCGCCAGGCAGACGACCGCGACGCCGCGCTCCCCCCGGCGGCGCCCGGTCACCGATCGCACGGCTCAGGACGCGCCGGGTGCGCCGTCCTCGCCCATCAGGGCGCGTGTGGAGGCCGGCGCGAGCAGCGTGACCAGGGCGACCGCCGCCGCGGCGATGAGCGGAACGCCGAAGGCGTACTGCGCCGACTGGATGAGACTGATCGCCACCGGAAGCGCGAATATCTGCGTGACCACGGCCGGGCCCCGGCTCCAGCGCAGCACCAGCCACAGGCCCCGCGCCACCCAGAGCAGCGCAGCACCGCCGAGCACGCCGAATCCGGCCACGGCGATGCTGGTGATCACGTCGGTGGGCTCGCCGACGACGGTCTCGACGCCGACGTAGCCGCCCAGGACGAGGGCGAGCAGGCCTTCTGCGGCCAGGACTGCGGTGGCCACGGTGAGTGTGCCGGGACGGCCCACGGAACTGCTGATCACACCGCCCAACCCTACCCGCAGTGGCGCTCACCCCATTGAGCAGGCGTCACCCGGCGCGAGCGGTAAACCGTTCGTTAACCTTCAGGCATGCGGGCACTCCTCCTCGTCAATCCCAAGGCGACCTCGACGCACCGGCGCACCCGGGACGTGCTGATCCGGGCGCTCGGCGCCGCCGTCGATCTGTCGGTCGAGGAGACCGCGTACCGTGGCCACGCGACCGCGCTCGCGGCCACCGCGCACGGCAAGGGCTTCGACGCGGTGGCGGTCCTCGGCGGCGACGGCACGATCAACGAGACCGTCAACGGCCTGCTGGACGCCCGTCCCGACGGCGGCGCGAGCGACCGGCCCGCGCTCATCGTGATTCCCGGCGGAAGCGCCAACGTCTTCGCCCGCGCCCTCGGCCTGCCCAACAATCCGGTCGAGGCGACCGGTGCCGTCCTGGAGGCGCTGCGGGAAGGACGCCGCCGCACCATAGGTTTGGGACAGGCGATTTGGCATGACGAGGTTTCGGGCCCGGATCCGGGGGCAGATGCGCCACCTGACCAGCAAAGGTCCAGATATTTCACATTTTGTGCTGGGCTGGGATACGACGCCGAAGTCGTCCGGGCCGTCGAGGGCTTGCGGAGCGCGGGACATCGCGCCCTGCCCGCCCTCTACGTGAACACGACGGTTCGCCACTTCTTCGTGACGGACCGCCGGCGGCCGGCGATCCGGCTGACCCGTCCCGGCCGGCCGCCAGAGGATGGGATCTTCATGGCGATCGTGTCCAACACGTCGCCGTGGACGTACGCCGGCACACGTCCGATCAACCCGACGCCGTGGGCCGGTTTCGAGACGGGGCTCGACATGCTCGGGCTCCGGAGGATGAGCCTGCCGGCCATGCTCACGCTCGTCCGGCAGATCATCGGCGAACACCGGGGATTGCCGCGCGGTAAACACCTCGTTCAGATCCATGACGAGGCCGACTTCACCCTCCTCGCCTCCCGCCCGGTCGCCTTCCAGCTCGACGGCGACTACCTGGGGGAACACGAGTGGGTGATCTTCCGCGCTATCCCGGACGCGTTACAAGTTCTCGTCTGACCTGTTACATGTAGTCATAGTGTGACGCATCCGACAGCCACGACGGGCAAAACCTTGTCCCAAACCTCTTGTGTGGTGTTGGTACGGCTGAAAAGCTGAACACGACGTCGGAACGTAGGACCTTTACGGAGACCACAGCCTCCGTAAGGAGCCCCGGCGATCGCGCGGACATACCCGGCCCCTCACCCAGGATCCGGGTCGCTGTTCGCAGCAGCTAGTGAAAGAAATCACAAAGTTGACGAGGAGCCACGGTGGCTCCACTTTACGAAGGAGTGGAACGCATGGACTGGCGCCACCGCGCTGCCTGCCGTGACGTGGACCCCGAACTGTTCTTCCCGATCGGGAACACTGGTCCGGCGCTCATGCAGATCGAAGAGGCCAAGCAGGTATGCGGGCGATGCACGGTCGCCGAGTCCTGCCTCAAGTGGGCCCTCGAGTCGGGCCAGGACGCCGGAGTCTGGGGCGGGCTCAGCGAGGATGAGCGCCGCGCCCTCAAGCGCCGCAACGCGCGCGCCCGCGCCCGCGCCGCCGTCTGACTCCCCCGCCGCACGCGAACGCCTTCGGTGAATGCCGGGCATGGCATTCACCGAATCGCGGGGCATCCGGCCCCGGCCGGGACGGCCGAGGAGCCTCCCGCCCATAGGGCCGTCCGTCCACCAAGACATCGCGTCCACTATGGCATCCCCCACAACGGTCCCGCACAGCGGGTCCCCTGTGGCGCGTCCCGCGTCCCGTGAACGGAGACGCCGACGGGAGATCAGCCGGCGGGAGAGATCAGCCGGACTGCACCGGGATGCTGAGGCTGACCTCGGTGCCCCCGCCCTGTCTGCCCGCGACGCTGAGCCGGCCCGACAGCTCGCCGACGACCAGCGTACGGACGATCTGAAGCCCGAGGCTGCCGGTGGCCTCGAGGTCGAAGCCCTCGGGCAGCCCCTTGCCGTCGTCGGCCACCGTGAACTCCAGCCGGTCGGCGTCCCGGGCGACCACGACCTGCACGTTTCCCGAGCAGTGGGCGAAACCGTGCTCGACCGCGTTCTGCAGCAGCTCGGTGAGCACCATGGCGATGGGGGTCGCGACCGCGGCGGGCAGCACGCCGAAGCTGCCGACCCGCTTGATCCCCACCTGCGCGAGCGCCACCTCCGCCGTCATCGCGATGACCCGGTCGGCGATGTCGTCGAACTCGACCATCTCCTCCGGCATCTGGGCGAGGATCTCGTGGACGATCGCGATCGAGCCGACCCGCCGTACGGCCTCGTTCAGCGCCTCCTGGCCCTCGGGGTTGTTCAGCCGGCGCGCCTGGAGCCGCAGCAGCGCGGCCACGGTCTGCAGGTTGTTCTTGACCCGGTGATGGATCTCGCGGATCGTCGCGTCCTTGGTGAGCAGCTCCCGCTCGCGCCGGCGCAACTCGGTCACGTCGCGGATCAGCACCAGCGCACCGATGCGTCCGCCGCCGACGATCAGTGGGATCGCCCGTAGCTGCACGACCGTGCCGCCGTTCTCCACCTCGGTCTCCCGGGGGGCCCGGCCGCTGGCGACGACCATCAGGTCCTCGTTGATCGGCTCGTCGGAGTAGCACAGGTCGGCCGTCGTCTTCCCCAGGTCCGCCCCCACGAGGTCGGCGTGCAGGCCGAGCCTGCGGTAGGCCGACAGCGCGTTGGGCGAGGCGTAGGTGACCCGCCCGGCCTTGTCCAGCCGGAGCAGGCCGTCGCCCACCCGGGGCGACCTGACCAGGATCGGCTCCTCCTCCGCGAAGGGGAACCTGCCGTCGGCGACCATCTGCGCCAGGTCGGACGCGCTCTGCAGATAGGTCAGCTCCAGCCGGGACGGGGTGCGCGCCGACGACAGGTTGGTCGAGCGCTGGATGACCCCGATGATCGGGCCGTCCTTGCCCCGTCGCACGGGGATCGTCTCCTCGCGCACCGGCACGCCGCTGGACCAGTCGGGGTCGCCCTCCCTGCAGATGCGGTGCTCGCTCCAGGCCACGTCGATGAGGGACCGCTCCCCGGCGGCGACGGACATGCCCACGACGTCGTCGTGGTAGACGGTCGGGCCGGTCGTCGGCCGCATCTGGGCCACCGCCACCCACCTCGTGCCGCCCTGGTCGGGAACCCACAGGATGAGGTCCGCGAACGACAGGTCGGCGAGCAACTGCCAGTCCGAGACCAGCGAGTGGATCCAGTCGACGTCGGCGGAATCGAGCGCGGTGTGGCGCGACACGAGGTCGCTGAGAGTCGGCACGAGTGCATGATGCGCCGCCGTCCGGGTCGAAAGCGAATCGACCATCGTCACCTGGCAAGATGCACCTCATGACAGGGCCTGCGGACAGAGTCCGCGCGGCCGCCGCCGAGATCGGGGCGGCGGGTCTCGCCGGGTGCGGGGAGAGTGTGAGAACCGTCACGTTGCCGAGGTCGGCGCGGGGTCGGGGCGGCGCCGTTCCGGGTGCCCCCGAGCCGGCCGGCGCGCTCCTGGACACGGTCCGGTCGTTCACCGCCGGCACCGGCCGCGTCCCGGCCCGCGCCGGCGCCGCCCCGGATGTCGTGGACGTCCTGGAAATCATCGCTGACCTGCCCGGACGTGGCCGGCAGCGGAACCGGGAGCCGGCCGCCCCGGCTCGCGAACCCGGCCTGAGGACACCCGGTCCGGCGGCCGCCGTGGGACCTGTCGCGCCCGGCCCGCCCCCGCTCGCGCCCGGGGTGGGAGCCCTGGGTGCGCGCCGGGGCGTCCGCGTGGGATGCTTCCGCCCACCATCGGTGCCTCGGGGCCGGTCCTGTCCGCGGTTGACCGCGGGGGCCGATCTGAGGTCCGATGATCTCGCGGTGGTCCGGGGTGCGCTCACCGCTGTGGCCGAGTTGACGATATTGCCTGAGTTGGGCGATATGGCCGAGTTGAGGGTGGACAGGTGACGGAGCACAGCGAGGACTCTCCCCGGGTTCCGAAGTACTACGACGTGAAGCGCAGTCTTCTGGAGCTCACCAAGAGCCTGCCCGCGGGCAGCGCGCTCCCGCCCGAGCGCGCCCTGGCCGTGCGGTTCGAGACCTCCCGGACGACGGTCCGGCAGGCGCTGTCGGAGCTGGTGGTCGAGGGGCGGCTGCTGCGCATCCAGGGCAAGGGCACCTTCGTCGCCCAGCCCAAGGTCGCCCAGGTCCTCCAGCTCACGTCGTACACGGGTGACCTGCGCACGGTCGGCCTCGAGCCGGACACCAAGATCCTCGACATCAGCTACATCACGGCCGACGAGGCGCTCGGACGGCGGCTGGCCATCAACCCCGGCGGCAGGGTCCTGCGAATCCACCGCCTGCGCCTGGCCAACGGCGAGCCGATGTCGATCGACACCACGCATCTGTCCGCCCGGCGGTTCCCGCGCCTGCGGCGCGAGCTGGAGGTGCACTCGTCCCTGTACGAGACCCTGCACAACGCCTACAACGTACGGCTGACCGACGCCGAGGAGGTCATCGAGACCGTGCTCGCCACGCCGTACGACGCGCAGGTGCTGGGGGTGGACGTCGGCCTGCCCATGCTGCTGCTGACCCGGCACGCCTTCGACGCCGACGGCAACCCCGTCGAGTACGCCCAGTCGCTCTATCGCGGCGACCGCTACAAGTTCGTCACCCGCCTCCGCCGCCCGTAAGCGGGAAGGCTCTACCCTCCCGGGCATGAGTGTTCTCATCGTGACCGGGACGGACACCGGGGTCGGCAAGACGGTGGTGACGGCGGCGCTCGCCGTGCTGGCCGGGGAGCGGGGCGCGACGGTCGCGGTGGTGAAGCCGGCCCAGACCGGGGTGGCGGCCGGGGAGCCCGGGGACCTCGACGAGGTGATCCGCCTGTCGGGAGTGACGACGACCTTCGAGATGACGCGCTATCCCGACCCGCTCTCCCCCGCCGCGGCGGCCCGCGCCCGCGGCCTGCCGCCGGTCTCGCTCACGTCGGCGGCCGCCCGGATCGAGGAACTGGCCGAGTCGCACCGGCTGGTGCTCGTCGAGGGCACAGGGGGCCTGCTGGTCCGCTACGACGAGGAGGGCGGCACGCTCGCGGACCTGGCGCGGCGGCTGCACGCCCCCGTCCTCGTGGTGGCGCGCGCCGCGCTGGGCACGCTCAACCACACGGCGCTGACGCTCGAAGCCATGGCGGGCAGGGGCCTCGACCTGGCGGGCGTGGTGATCGGGTCCTGGCCGGCCGACCCGGGGGTCGCCGAGCGGTCGAACGTCGCCGACCTGGAGATGCTCGCCGCCCGGCCGCTGTCGGGCGCGCTGCCGGAGGGCGCGGGCGCGCTCGGCCGGGAGGCGTTCGCCCGCGCCGCCCGCGCCGGACTGGCCCCCGCGCTCGGCGGCATGTTCGACCCGGCCGGATTCCGCTCGACCCTCAGGCTGCCCCTGTGATCAAGATGCCCGTCAAGGGGCTCTCCCAGCCCCTCTGAAGACCGCCGGCGTGCGCCCGGATGGCGGTCGGCTGGAATCCCAGGCCATGCGAGCGGAGTAGCCGGGACGGCATCGGGCATCAGCGGAGGTGACCGACGTTCTCCTGAGGCTGGAGGGCATTGGCCATCCATCTGTTCCCATATGTGACCGACTGGTAGGTTTCACGGTATGGAGTCCCCCAAACACGCAGGCGACATCGCGGTCGCCGTCTCCCAGGCCTACGGCGTGGACACCATGTTCACGCTGTCCGGCGGGCACGTCTTCCCCCTGTACGACGGGGCCGTCCACCAGAACATGCGCATCATGGACGTGCGCCACGAGCAGAGCGCGGTGTTCGCGGCCGAGGCGACCGCCCGGCTGACCCGCAAGCCCGGCCTCGCCGTGCTCACCGCCGGCCCCGGCGTCACCAACGGCGTCTCGGGGGTCGCCACCGCCCACTCCAACGGCTCACCGCTCGTCGTGCTGGGCGGGCGCGCCCCGCGCTCGCGCTGGGGCTCGGGAGCCCTGCAGGAGATGGACCATCCGCCGCTGTTGGAGCCCATCACCAAGCTCGCCTTCACCGGGTCGGGCGCGGACTCCATCGGGCAGGACGTCGAGATGGCGTTCCGGACCGCCCTGGCCCCGCACCGCGGCCCGGTGTTCCTGGACTTCCACATGGACGACCTGTTCTCCCCGTCGCCCGAGTACGTCTCGGAGACGCTGACCCCGTCGCCGCTGGAGCCCGACCCCGAGGCCCTCGCCGGCATCGCGCGGCTGATCGCGGAGGCCGAGCGCCCGGTGCTCGTGCTCGGCTCGGACGTCTGGATGGAGCGCGCCGAGGAGGCGGCACGGGACTTCGCCGAGGAGTGGCGGCTGCCCGTCGTGCCGAACGGGCAGGGCCGGGGCATCCTGCCCGCCGGGCACGACCTGCTCGTCACCCGCGCCCGGGGCGTCGCCTTCGGCCAGACCGACCTCGTCATCGTGGTCGGCACCCCGCTCGACTTCCGGCTCGCGTACGGCTGGTTCGGCGGCAAGGAGGGCGCGCCTCTCGCCAGGGTCGTCCACATCGCCGACGCGCCCTCCCAGCTCGCCACGCACACCGGCCTGTCCGGCTCGGCGGCCGGCGACCTGTCGGTCGTCTTCTGGGGCCTGTCGGCGGCCTGCGGGGCCGCCGGGGTGAACCCCAAGGCGTACGAGCCGTGGGTGACCAGGCTGGGCGAGAGCGCGGCGGCGGCGATCGCCGAGGACGCGGCCCTGCTGGAGTCCGACGCCGACCCGATCCACCCGATGCGCATCTACGGCGAGCTGAACAAGGTGCTCGCCGACGACGCGGTCGTCATCGGCGACGGCGGCGACTTCGTCTCCTACGCCGGCAAGTACGTCGAGCCGCGGCGGCCGGGCAACTGGCTCGACCCCGGCCCGTACGGCTGCCTCGGCACCGGACTCGGCTACTCCATCGCGGCCCGGCTGGCGAGGCCGTCCTCGCAGGTCGTGCTGCTGCTCGGCGACGGCGCCGCGGGCTTTTCGCTGATGGACGTCGACACGCTGGTCCGCCACCGCCTGCCGGTCGTCATGATCTGCGGCAACAACGGCATGTGGGGCCTGGAGAAGCACCCCATGCAGATGCTGTACGGCTACGACGTGGCGGCCGAGCTCCAGCCGCAGTGCCGCTACGACCAGGTGGTCACCGCGCTCGGCGGCGGCGGGGAGCTCGTCACGTCGCCGAACGAGATCGGCCCGGCGCTGCGCCGCGCGTTCGACTCCGGCGTGCCCTATCTGGTGAACATCGCCACGGACCCGGCGATCGCCTACCCGCGCAACACGACCGGGGTGTGACCCTCACAGGAGCCCCGCGTGGTCGCGCGGGGCTCCGCTCCTGCGTGGTTCAGTTCGCCACGGTTCAGTTCGCCACGGTTCAGTTCGCCACGGGCGTGCGGGTCGCCGCCGGGCTCGGCGACGGACTGGGCGAGGGGGACGGGCACGTCTTCTTCACCACGAACGTGACCGTCGTGCCCTCCTTCACCGGCGTGTTCGGCGCCGGCTTCTGGCTGACGACCACGCCCTTGCACTCCCCCGTGCCCTCGTAGGCGGCCTTCGGGACGAGACCCACCATGCTGAGCCGCGCGTTCGCGGAGCTCTCCGGCAGGTTCTTCAGCTGCGGCACCTTGACCATGCCCTCGGTCGGGCTCGGCGAGGGCGTCGGGGAGGCGGAGCGACTCGGCGACGCGCTGGCAGTCGGGCTCGGCGAGGGGCTCGGCTTCCTCCTGGACGGGCTGGGCCGCGACACCGGCACCTCCTGCGTGGGCCTCGCGGAGGGCCGGGAAACCCGCGTCGGCGACGGGGTCGGCGGGTCGGTGGTGGCCACCGTCAGGGACGGCGCGGGCGACGGAGGGGTCGTGGACCCCGCCGAGGCCATGTTGATGCCGAGCACGGCCAGGCCTCCGACGACGGCGAACCCCGCCACCCCGGCCGCGACGGGCATCCCCTTGCCTCTCTTGGACCGCTGCGCCGCGCGCCGGGCCGTACGCGTGCCCTGCTGCGGCGTGGCGACGGTCGCCGGCGGCACGGCCGGCGCGTCGTTCCAGGCCTCGCGGGTGACCCGGTAGGTGTGGCCGGTGGACGGGATGGGCTCCGGTCCGATCGGGTGCGGGTGGGCCTGGGTGGCCGCCCCCGTGGAGGGCGGCGTGACCCCCATGCCCGTGGTGGCCGCCGGGCCCGGGGGCAGGCCCTGCGGGCCGTACGCCGCTCCGGCCGGGCCCTGCGGGCCGTAGGCGGGCGCCGAGTCCGGCACGGCCCCCGGAGGCAGCACCGACTGCCGGGCCGCGTGGCTCATCGCGGCGGCGGACGGCCAGCGGAGCGCCGGGTCCTTCGACATGGCCCGCTCGACGATGGCCCGCACGGCGGGCGGCACGTGCGGCGGCAGCGGCGGCGGCTCCTCCCGGATGTGCTTGAGCGCGATCGTCACCGGCGAGTCGCCGTCGAAGGGACGCTGCCCGGCCAGGCACTCGTACGCCACGACGCCCAGCGCGTAGATGTCGACGGCGGGGGTGACCGGCGCGCCCTCGGCCTGCTCCGGCGCGCAGTACGCCGCGGTGCCGAGCACCATCCCGGCGTCGGTGAGACGGGTCCCCTGGTCGGCGCGGGCGATGCCGAAGTCGGTGAGCACCAGCGTGCCGTCGGAACGCACCAGCAGGTTGCCCGGTTTGACGTCCCGGTGCACGATGCCCCGCTCGTGCACGGCCTGGAGGGCGGACGCGGCCTGCGCGATCAGCTCCATCGCGGGCTCGGCGCCGATGCGGCCGAGGCGGGTCAGCAGCCGGTCGAGGGGCTCGCCGTCGACGAACCGCATGACCAGGTACGCGGTGGAGCCGTCGCCGGGGACCTCGGTGACCCCGTAGTCGTAGACGTCGACGACGCCGGGGTGGTTGACGGTCGCCATCGCCCGGGCCTCGCCCTGAAAGCGGACGGCGAATCCGGGGTCGTCGAGGCGACCGGGGAGAAGCACCTTGACGGCGACGGTGCGCGCGAGGACGGTGTCCTCGCCACGCCATACCTCGCCCATGCCCCCGGCGCCGAGCCGGGCGTCCAAGCGGTAGCGCCCAGCCAGGGTCGTGCCTTGGGCCACCATTTGCGCCCCGTACCCCCTAAGTCACTCGACCCCCGAAGGTGTCCAACAAAGCAGGTTCGTGTCGCGGGTAGATAACGACAGGATCACGGAACCCTGTACGCGTACGGGATCCAGGCTCGGGGGTCGGAAGTCGAGCCTACCTGTGCATCACCCTAACCGCTGCCCGCCTCCGTCGCCCGGAAAGCATCGCGGAGTCCCCACCCCCGATTAAGACGCATCCCCGCCTCGTTTAGTTGCCTGCGTTCTCCACGGGCACCGGGAAATCACGACCCAATAGGCTGGCCCGCATGAGTCTTGCTCCAGGTCTGCACGCCGAGGTCCTCATCATGGTGGAGCGCGAGGACACGGCGATCCGGGTCGGCAGCGGCGACGTGCCGGTGCTGGGCACGCCGCGGCTGCTGTCGTTCGCCGAGGGGGCCACGGTCAAAGCCGTCCAGCAGCACCTGGAGCCCGGGCAGACCACGGTGGGGACCAGGGTGCTGCTCGAGCACCGGCTGCCCAGCCCGGTCGGGATGCACGTCGAGATCGGCGTGGAGCTCACGGAGGTCGACGGCAGGCGGCTCGTCTTCTCCGTCAGGGCCGTCGACAAGACCGGCGCCCTGGTCGCCGCGGGCACGATCGAGCGGGTCGTCGTCGACCGGGAGCGGTTCCTGTCCCGCCTCTGAACCCCCTTCGGCGCCTACTCGATGACGGCGATGAGGTCTCCCTCCTGGACGACGTCGCCCTCCTTCACCTGGAGCTTGGCGATGGTCCCGGCGTCCTCGGCGAGGACCGGGATCTCCATCTTCATCGACTCCAGGATCACGAGCGTGTCGCCCTCCTCGACGACCTCGCCCTCACTCACGACGATCTTCCAGACGTTCGCCACCATCTCGGCGCGCACCTCGGCCACGCGGGAACTCCCCTCAACATGAATGCAGCAGATCAGGCTTTTCTCATCCGGGAGACCAGCCCGGTGTCGTAGTCCCCGCTCACGAACTCGGGGTGGTCCAGCAACTCGGCGCAGAACGGCAGGTTGTGCTTCGGGCCCTCGATCCGGAACCCGGCGACGGCCTCCCGGCCCCGCTCCAGTGCCTCCTCGCGGGTGGCGCCGGTGACACAGAGCTTGGCCATCAGCGGGTCGTAGAACGGCGTGACGGTGTTGCCCGCCGTGTATCCCGAATCGATGCGCACCCCCTCGCCGACCGGCTCCTCCCACACTCCGATCTTGCCAGGCCCGGGGAGGAACCTGCGGGGGTCCTCGGCGTAGACGCGGAACTCGATGGCGTGGCCGCTCACCCGCGGCTCGACGGGGTAGACCTCCCCGGCGGCGACGCGGATCTGGTGCTCGACGAGGTCGAGGCCGGTGACCAGTTCGGTGACGGGGTGCTCCACCTGGAGGCGGGTGTTCATCTCCAGGAAGACGAAGTCCTGGGCGTCGGCGTCGACGAGGCACTCCACCGTGCCCGCGCCGCGGTAGGCCACGGCCTCTCCGGCCCGTACGGCCGCCGCCAGCATCCGCTCGCGCAGCTCGGGGGTCACGCCCGGGGACGGGCTCTCCTCCACGACCTTCTGGTGGCGCCGCTGCACCGAGCAGTCCCGTTCGCCCAGGGCGACCACGGTGCCGTCGGCGAGGCCCAGGATCTGCACCTCGACGTGCCTGGCCCGCTCGATGTAGCGCTCGAGCAGGATGGCCGGCTCGCCGCCGAAACGGGCGGCCGCCCGGCAGGCCTGCTCGAACGCCTTGGCCAGCGACGCGTCGTCACGCGCCACGCCCATGCCGATGCCGCCGCCCCCGCCGGCCGCCTTGACCATCACGGGGTATCCGATCTCCCGCGCGGCCCGCTCCGCCTGCGCGAGGTCGGACACCGGCTCCCTGGTCCCCGCGGCGACCGGCACGCCCGCCGCCTCCATCAGGTTGCGGGCGTTGATCTTGTCACCCATCTGCTCGATGGCCTTGGGGTCCGGGCCGATCCAGACGAGGCCGGCGTCGATCACCGCGCGGGCGAACGCCGCGTTCTCGGCGAGGAACCCGTATCCGGGGTGGACCGCCCGCGCTCCCGTCGTACGGGCGGCCTGGAGGACCTTGTCGATGTCCAGATAGCTCTGGGCCGGGTTCGCGGGACCGAGGAGCACGGCGTCGTCGGCCTCACGCGCGAACGGCAGGTCGGCGTCCGCCTCGGAGTGGACCGCGACCGCGCGCAGGCCCATGCCCCGCACCGTACGGATGATCCGCCGGGCTATTTCGCCACGATTGGCGACGAGAACTGAGTCGAACACGCAGCCAACTCTAGGGTGGCCCGCCGCTCCGTCCCTCCGACCCTTCCGACTGAACGTGGGGGCCGATTCTGTAGGGTCGCCACAACATCGGCGGCGTCGGCGCGGCGGTGAACGCGCTCCGGTGCGACGTCTGCTACAAGCGCGCGACGAGCACGAGCCGGTCGACGACGCGCGCCATCGCCTCCACCACTCCGGGGTCGTAGGCCGAGCCGCCGTCGAGGCGCAGCCGCTCCAGCGCCGCCGCCGCCCGGTCCCTGTCGGTCGAGCCGCCCACGAGGTCGTCGTAGGCGTTGGCGGCCTTGATGATGCGGCTGGCCGTCGGCGGGGCCTCGCCGAGCGTGTCGCACTGCCGCCGGACGATCTCCGCGACGCCGTGGAGGACGCCGGTCTTCCTGATCACCTCGGCGCCCAGCTCGGCGATCCGCCGCGCCTGCGCCGGGTCGGCGAGCACGGTCGCGCCGCCGGGGATCGGGTCGCGCAGCGACAGCTGGCCGATGTCGTGCATGAGCGCGGCGTACTCCAGCTCCAGCAGCTGCGGCTCCGCCATGCCGAGCTCCCGGCCGATCGCGACCGACAACTGGCTGACGCGGCGCGAGTGGCCCGGCTCGACGTATCCGCCGACCTCGGTGACCCGGCTCAGCGCGCGCACGGTCTGCAGGTAGGTCGCCCGGATGCCGGCGTACTTGCGGAAGGCCACCTGTGTGACGAGCAGCGGCGCGGCGAACGCGGGCAGCGCGGTCATGTCCATGCTGTGCGAGGCGAGCGCGAGCAGGATGCCCGACGCCCCGACGGCGGCGCCGAGCGGCGCGGCCATCCTGATCTCGTCCCGTACGGCGACGCCGAACGCGGTCTTGACCTGGTCGGCCCGGTGCATGGCCGCGATCACCACGTCGGCCGCGAGCATGACCGTGACGAGCACCGCCATCACGCCGAGCGCCGGCCACCAGTTGCCGTTCCGGTCGCCCGTGTCCCGCGCGAGCTCCCCCAGCGGGCCGGTGAGCGGCCGGTAGGCGAAGGCGAGCAGCGACCCGGCGAGCAGCCGCCGGGCCATCGCGTCGAGCCGCGGCGGCCGGCCGACCGCCAGATGCGGCAGCCCTCCCGCGATCATGCCGACCGACATCACCGCCACGACCTGCAGGGCCGAATGGTGCGCCGGCCGTCCGCCCACGTCGAGCAGGAGGGCGTACCCGAGCGAGGCGGCGGTGGAGATCGGAGCGACCTCACGGTTGCCGGGCATCGTGAGCCGGGCCAGTTCCCCGGCGGCGATGAGCGCGCCGAACCCGATCGCGACCCGCGGGTCGGTCAGCCCCTGGGCCGTGGTGTGGGCGATCCCCGCCACGGTCAGCATCCCGGCGGCGCAGATGAGCAGGAGCTGGCCCGAGTCGAGCCCCACCGGCCTGGCCGTCAGCCGACGCTCCCTCACCGCTCCGACACCACCTGGATGGGCGTGGTCGGGTCGTCGTGGTCCTTGACGGTGGTCTCCACGGCGGGGTCGTCGGGCGGGACCTGCACCGGCTGGGCGAGATGCCAGCCGTGCCGGTCGAGCGCCCTGACGAACGCGCAGACCATGTCGGGGTCGAACTGCGTGCCCGCGTTCTTGCGGAGCTCCGCCACCGCGAAATCGATCGGCTTGGCCTTGCGGTAGGAGCGGTCGGAGGTCATGGAGTCGAACGCGTCGGCCACCGCGATGATCCTGGCGAACTCGGGGATCTCCGCCCCGGCCAGCCCCATCGGGTAGCCCTTCCCGTCATGTCGTTCGTGGTGGTGCATGATCCCGGCGAACGCCTCGTCGAGGAAGTCGATGCCCCGCACGATCTCCAGTCCGCGCATCGGATGGAGCTGGATCGCGGCGTACTCCTCCTCGGTCAGGCGGCCGTCCTTCTGCAGCACCTTCGTCGGCACGCCGAGTTTGCCGACGTCGTGGAGCATCCCGGCGTACCGGATCGCGCGCAGCCGCTCGGTGCCCATCCCGATCTCCTCGGCGATCATCGACGACGCCGCGGAGACCCGGGTGCAGTGCCCGCGCGTGTAGTAGTCCTTCGTCTCCACCGCCTGGCACAGCGCCGCGATGGTCGCGTCGTACGCGCGCTGCTCGGCGTGGTAGTGCCCGAGCGCCCACCGGGCCACGAACAGCGGCAGCAGCACCAGCACGGCCGAGATCGACTGCACGGTCGACCACAGGGCCGCGATCAGCAGGCCGAAGGTGGCGAAGCCGACGTAGGAGCTCAGGAACTGCACCATCGCGCGGAGCGAGACCTGGTCTTTGTGCACCTCGGACGCCAGGCGCAGGATGACCGCCGTCAACGCGAAGTTGACGGCCACGAAGACCCCCGTGGCCGCGGCGTACGGCACGAGGATGCCCGGGAAGTCGGCCGGCTCGGGCAGCCCGGCCCGGCCTCCCGCGCTCTCGTACGCCCACCCCGCGGCGTATCCGCACAGGGCGTACTGCGCGCCGTTGAACAGACGCTTCACCATCGCGAGGCCGGGGCGCACGCTCACGACCGCGGCCAGCCCGACCAGGGCCGCGCCCTCCGCGCCGACGAGCACCACGGCGGCCAGCGCGGCGGAGAAGCTCACCGACACCGCGACGTGCGGCACGTTGAGCAGCGTCGGCACCGACTCGCAGAGCAGGAAGAGCAACGCCAGGACGAGGAGCGCCGACCAGTCCTCCGGCGCGAGCCCGCGATGCGCGAGGAGACCGCGCGTGATCACGAGGCCGGCGGTTCCGACGAGCGCGACGAAGTAGACCCTGGCGGGCCACGGCAGTTCCCGCATTGCGCCACCTTGAATGCGGATCGGACCCGTGGGCCGGCCCTGCCGGGCCGGCCCACGGGCAGTGACTACGTCCAGGAGATCCCCGGGGTGCCGGCCGCGAGACCGGCCAGAGCGACCACCGGAGTGAGCAGCGCCAGCGCCACTATCAGCCTGACGACGGTCTTCCCTAGCATTGCGCCGCCTCCACGTCGATGTCGGATTCAGGCTACAGAAGGGCCGACGGCCGGTCCGGGATGTCGCGACCATCGCAGCCAAACCGTAACCAAGCCATCACACCGCGTGCAATTGCACCGGTTTGTCAGCGCCTTTTCCTGACGCGCCTTCTCCCGGCGCGAGCCGCACCCGCAACCTGCGGACGACGTCGTCCACGTCGGTCCGGGGCCGTCCGGCCGGGTGGCCGCCACGACCCGTACGAGCCGGTCCGCACCGTGCCGTTCGTGGCCGTGTCGCGGGAGTCCACCGGTTCACCGGTCAGACGAGCGCCTGGCGGGCCCATTCGACGGTGGCCTTGAGCCCGGTGGGCAGGTCGTGCCGGGGACGCCAGCCGAGGGCCTCGTACGCGGGAGCGGGGTCGACGGCCATCGCGGGGAGGTCGCCCAGCCGGGCCGGCTCGAAGCGGGGCTCGTCCGGGGCTCCGGCCGCCGCGGCGACCAGCGCGTGCAGCTCACGGTCGGTGGTCTGCACGCCCGTGCCGAGGTTGAAGCGGCGGCCGTCGCCGTACGGCCCGCAGGCGCGGGCGAAGCCGTCCACCACGTCCTCGACGAAGACGTAGTCGCGTGTCTGGGAGCCGTCGCCGTAGACGACCGTGGGCCTGCCCGCCAGCAGGGCGTCGGTGAAGATGGCGACCACCCCGGCCTCGCCCTCCGGCGACTGGCGCGGCCCGTAGACGTTCGACAGCACGAGCGTGGTGTATTCGAGCCCGTACAGCGCCCGGTAGGTGGCGAGGTACAGCTCGCCGCCGAGCTTGGAGGCGGCGTACGGCGAGCGGGGATCGACAGGGGCGTCTCCCGGGACCGGGATCACGGCCGGCCTGCCGTAGACGGCGACGGAGGACGCGTAGACGACCTTGCGGGTCCCGGCGCGGCGGGCGGCCTCGAGCACGTTGACCGTGCCCTCGACGTTCATCCTGGTGTCGGTCAGCGGGTCGGCGACGCTCCTGCGCACGCTGATCTGCGCGGCGAGGTGACAGACGACCTCCGGCCGCCAGCGTTCGGCGAGCTCCGCGAGCGCGGGGTCGCGCACGTCCATGACGTGCAGGGAGGCGTCGGGGTTGCGCACGTGCCCGGACGACAGGTCGTCCACCACCGCGACCTCGTGGCCGTCCGACAACAGCCGATCGACAAGGGTGGACCCGATGAACCCCGCCCCGCCCGTGACCAGTGCCCGCATGTCCCCGTCCTTCCCGGCCTGTACGGAAGATCCTAACGAGCATTGCCCCGGCGTGGCCCGGTCACGCCTCCCGTGGGCCGCGGGCTATTCCACCATCTCGGCGCGGACCTGCTCGATCCTGCTGAGCACCTTGGCGCGCAGGTCCCGCGGGACGGGGTCACACCCGCAGTGCTTGGCCACGAGCCGCTTGACGGCCTCCTCCAGGCCGTACTCCTCCAGGCAGGGGCCGCACTCGTCGAGGTGCTTCCTGATCTCGGAGATGCGGTCGTTGTCCAGCTCACCGTCCAGGTAGGTGTACACCCGGTCGAGCACCTCGCTACACGGGGTGTCGTGGTGTTTCCCGCAGCTCATCGCTCCTCCTCGCCAAGCGTCCCGCCGAGACTCGCGCCGCGGGAGTCCGGCCGCACGAGACCGCGCTCGCGCGCGTAGTCCTCGAGCTGGTTGCGCAGCTGCCGACGGCCCCGGTGGAGGCGCGACATCACGGTCCCGATGGGCGTGCCCATGATCTCGGCGATCTCCTTGTACGGGAAGCCCTCCACGTCCGCCAAATAGACGGCGATGCGGAACTCCTCGGGGAGCGCGGCGAGAGCGTCCTTCACGTCGCTGTCGGGAAGGTGCTCGAGCGCCTCGATCTCGGCCGACTTCAGCCCGCTCGACGTGTGCGACTCCGCCCGCGCGAGCTGCCAGTCCTCGATCTCCTCGGTGCCCGCCTGCTTGGGCTCCCGCTGCTTCTTCCGGTAGCTGTTGATGAACGTGTTGGTGAGAATGCGGTAGAGCCAGGCCTTGAGGTTCGTCCCCTCCTGGAACTGGTGGAAGGAGGCGAAGGCCTTGGCGAAGGTCTCCTGGAGGAGATCCTCCGCATCCGCTGCGTTTCGGGTCATCCGGAGCGCGGCCGAGTACAACTGGTCGAGAAACGGCATCACGTCGCGCTCGAACCGCTCGCTGCGCTGCTCCAGAGTCTCCTCGGCTGTCTTGGAGACCGGACCCACCCCCTTAAGGACACCGTACCCAGCTGAGGATACCGGCCCGGAGAGGTCCAGCCCGTCGAGGCCTTCTGGCAGCACCAACGTCTTCATGCCCAACTGCAACAGGGCGGGCGTAGAGTCTGTTCCCGGTGCAGATTGAGGTGACGAACGACCCGGTGCGGGGAAAAAAGTAAGCACCGGCTTGGTAGCCCGGAAACCGAGTTTCGCTGTCTCACACCCATGTGCGGGGCAGCCAGAGTCCAGGAGTCGCTCGTGCTGCCTATACCGGCCAACGAACTCAACGGCTCGGGCACACTCGGGCCGTACTGGACCTTCTACCACGCGGTCGTCGCCGAGCAGTTGCGCCAGTGGCTGCCCGACCGGCCCGGCCTCCTGCTGGACCTGTCCGGCGGGCGGGGGCGGTGGCCGGTCCAGGCGGCGCGCGCCGGCCACCGGGTGATCGAGGTCATGGACTTCCGCAGACCCGCGGAACCGTGGTTGCGCGACGCCTCCGACCGCATACAGAAGGTGCGCGCCGACAACCTCGCCTTCCTGCCCGAGGGGTGCGTGGACGGCGTGGTCGCCGAGGAGCGCGTGCTGTCGGTCGAGATCATGGCGGAGTCCGTCATCGAGGACGTGGCCCGGGTGCTGCGGCCCGGCGGGCGCGCGCTGCTGTGCGTCGACTCGCTGGTCCTCGGGATGGCGATCCTGGCCGAGCAGAACTACTGGGCGCACCTGTGCCAGACGGGCGAGGTCATGCTCATCCCCTGGCCCGACGGCAGCATCACCCGCTGCTTCACCAGCCAGCAGATACGCGAGCTGATCACCGGCGCCGGCCTGGAGGTGGAGTGGGTGCGCCCGCGCACGGTGCTGTCCCCCTCCACCGTCGACCACGTGCTGAGCACGGAGAGCAAGTCGCTGTCCTGGCTGGTCCGCACCGAACTCGAGACCGAGGCCGACGACGACGACACGGTCGGCATCCACCTGGTGGCCAGCGCGCGCAAGCCCCTGTGAACGCTCTCCCCGTGTCCGGGAACGGCCGGATCAACAGCAGGGCCCAGCGGCAGGGCCCAGCGGCAGGGCTCAGCGGCGACGCTCGGTCCGCGACTGGCACTGCACGCAGCGGGCCGCCTCGGGGCGCGCCTCCAGCCTGCCCTCGGGAACGAGGGTGCCGCAGTCGACGCAGCGGCCGTAACCGCCGTCGTCGAGCCGCCGCAGCGCGGCGAGCACGGCCGTGCGCTGCCGGGACGCGGCGTCGAGCATGGCCCGGGTCCGGTCGGCGTCGGTGAGGTCGGCTCCCGCGTCCGCGAGGGACCTGTCGCGCCCGGCGACCGGGTCCCCGCGCAGCACGCTGATCGACCGGTCGAGTTCGGCGAGCATGCCTTCCAGGCGCATACGCACGGTCGCGACGTCCACGGATCCGCACCTCCGGGAGTGGGGGATTCACCCGTCCAGGAGCCCCCGGTCTCCTGGTCGGTCAGCGGCCGATCACCTCACGTGCGGCCGCTTTCCCGAACGGATGCCCACTTCGCGCGCCGCTTACACCCCTTGGAGATCCCCGTACGGGCTCATTGCGCGGAGGGCAGCCCGATGAGGTGTGTCGCGCCGAGGAAGAAGGCGGCCCTGACGCGGTCGTCGCCCATCAGGTCGCGGACCGCCGCCGCCGACGTTCCCGCCTCGCCGTAGCCGACCTTGAGGAACGACCCGTCGGGCGCCTTGGTCGCGCCGACGCCCTTCAGCAGGACCTCGGTGGCGGCGCTCGACTGGGACACCAGGCCCCACAGCCGCGTGTAGACGTCGAGGGCCAGCAGGTCGACGAAGCCCTCGGAGACGATCTGCCCGTGCCGGATCCTGCCCGCCGTGGCGGTGAAGTCGGGATGCGCGAGCCGGTGCATCAGCTCATGGGCGAGGGTCCTGATCACCCGCCAGCGCCAGTCGGCCTTCGTGCCCCAGGCGGCACTGGGGAAGATCGGCTGCACCGAGATCCTGCCCTCGCCCCCGCTGTGCGCCGCGGTCAGCTTGACCATGGCGCCGACCCTTCTGCTCAGGGACTCGTCGGACTCCAGACGCTCGCGCAGAACGCGGCGCAGTGTCTCCTGGTCGCCGCCACGGGTGCCGTCGTAGTTCGCCTTGGCGAGCAGCGCGCCCCGTTCCTTGTCCCAGCCGACCGCCTGGGCCCTGTTCGTCATCCAGTTCAGCCGCTGGGCGGGCCCCGCGGGCAGTTCCCACGTGCTCTGCAGGCGCTCGGAGTAGCGGAAGCCGTCGAAGTACGGCCCGTCCTCCCGGGCGTCCGCGTACGGCCCGAGAACGCGGGCCACGTACTTCTGGAGATAGTCGGCGATGCGCCTGAGATGGTCGAGCGACTCCGGCTCGGCGGGCGTGTCCTTGGGCCGCACCCAGTGGAGGAGCTGCTCGTCCACCACCTTCGCCAGCACGTCGACCAGCTCCTTGAGCACGTCCGTGCGCAGCGGCCCGACCTGCTGCCTGCCGTCGACGCCCCGGTCCTGGCCCGGGGGGTTGTAGATCGAGGTCAGCTTCGAGGTCTCGCCCTGGTCCGGCGGGGCGAGGTCCCTGACGATCATCGCCGACACCCATCCGCTGGCCCGGAGCACCTCGCGTTCGAACGCGTCGTCCTGGGCGCCGGGCATCGCGGTGCGCTGTGTCGCCCGGTTGATCAGACGAGCCACCGCCGCCGTGTGGTCGAAGCCGGCGGGGAGGGCGTCCTTGTTCCTGCCGTACAGGTAGAGGGCGTGGGCCAGCCACTGCTTGTCCTCGCCCTCGTACTGCGCGATCTGCGACCAGACGTCGAACTCGAGCCCGGTGAACAGCGTGTAGACGCGGTTGAAGTACTCCGGGTACTTGTCCGCGGTGAGGGCACGCAGCGCCTTGTAGTCGGCGGTCGCGTTGACCGTTCCGAAGGTCACCGTCCTCGGCTCGGCCGGTGTGCGCGTGAGGTCGTTCGTCAGGGACATGCGACGCTCCTGGTAACTGGGAGTGGCGGGTCACGTACATGTCGTGCAAAGCGCCACCGGAGCGTACGTCCGGACATGTCCCCGATCAACACGTTGTCCCCGATAGGACGAACGTGTGGTTTTCTCGGATTCGCGGCCTGTCAGAGGAGCCGCGGGACGTCGTCTCCTTCGAGGGGCTCGATGAGCTCGGGGCCGTTGTGCCGGACGCTGTTCACGGCGTCCGACACCGCGTACGCCTCCAGCCGGTCCGGCCCGGCCGGGACCAGCAGCCCCGTGGGGTCGGTCACCCGCGGGTCGAGCCACTCCTCCCAGCGCTCGCGCTCGACCATCATCGGCATCCGGTCGTGGATGCGGCCCAGCTTGTCCGCCGCCGTGGTGGTGATCACCGTGCAGGTGCACAGCCACTTCAGCGGGTCGTCGTCCGCGCGGGTGGGGTCCTTCCAGAACTCGTACAGGCCGGCCATCGCGAGCACGCCGCCGTCGGCGGGGTGGATGAAGAACGGCTGCTTCTTCTTGCCCTCGAGCGGCATCCACTCGTAGTAGCCGTCCGCCGGGATCAGGCAGCGCCGGGACTTCAGCGCCCTGCGGTAGGACGGCTTCTCCGCCACCGTCTCCACCCTGGCGTTGATCATCCGCGAGCCCACCGACGGGTCCTTGGCCCAGCTCGGCACGAGCCCCCACCGGACCACCCGGAGCTGCCTGACGGGCTCGTCGCCCCGGCTCTCGCCGCCGTCGTCCTTGGGCACGCGGCACATGACCGCGTAGACGTTCTTCGTGGGCGCGACGTTGTAGTCGGGCCGCAGCTCCTGGTCGGGCACACCGTCCAGCTCGACCTGGAACTCCTCCAGCAACTCCTGCTTCTTGCGCGCCGACGCGTACCTCCCGCACATGCCACCAAGACTGCCACTCCCGGGGGGCGGACGCGTTCTCCGAGACGGTCCGGTCGGGCACGCGCACACTAAGCTTGCGCACATGGCCTCTCCGCAGTCCGCGTCCGGCGGCGCCGAGCCGCACGCCGCCCACCAGAACGCCGCCGCACCGCTCTGGCCCGCCCCGGTGGCCGCCGAGCCGGTCCACGCGACGGTCCGCCTGCCCGGCTCCAAGTCGGTGACCAACCGCGCGCTGCTGCTCGCCGCGCTGGCCGACGCCCCCGGCACCGTACGGCTCGCGCTGCGCAGCCGCGACGCCGATCTGATGGCGGCCGCGCTGCGCTCGCTCGGCGCCGAGATGACGCCGTCCAACGAGAGCGCCGACAGCGTGGACTGGTCGGTGACCCCGCATCCCGTGCGCGGCGGGGCGTCGGTCGACGTCGGGCTCGCCGGGACGGTGATGCGGTTCGTGCCCCCGGTCGCCGCGCTCGCCGACGGGCCGGTCTTCTTCGACGGCGACGCGCACGCGCGCAAGCGGCCGATGGGCCCGATCCTGGGCGCGCTGCGGGCGCTCGGCGCGGCGGTGGACAACGACGCGCTGCCGTTCACGATCCGCGGTCCGATCCCGGGCGGCGAGGTCACCCTCGACGCCTCGGTCTCCTCGCAGATGGTCTCCGGCCTGCTGCTGGCCGCCGCGCGCTTCGAGAAGGGCGTGACCGTACGGCACAGCGGCCCGCCCGTCCCGTCGATGCCGCACATCGAGATGACGGTGCAGATGCTGCGCCAGGCCGGGGTCGAGGTGGACGACTCCGAGCGCGACGTGTGGCGGGTGCAGCCCGGCCCGATCCGGGCCAGGGACGTCACGGTCGAGCCCGACCTGTCCAACGCCGCGCCCTTCCTGGCGGCGGCCCTGGTCACCGGGGGTTCGGTCGTCGTGCCGGACTGGCCGGAGGAGACGACGCAGGGCGGCGACGCGCTTCGCGGGCTGCTCGCCGAGATGGGCGCGCGGGTCGAGCGGGTGCCGGAGGGCCTGCGGGTGACCGGTGAAGGCAGGGTGCGCGGCATCGACGCCGACCTGCGCGACGTCAGCGAGCTCACCCCCACGATCGCCGCGCTGGCCGCGCTGGCCGACGGGCCGTCCCGCATCCGGGGCGTGGCGCACATCCGGGGGCACGAGACCGACCGGATCACTGCCCTCGCCACGGAGATCAACCGGCTGGGCGGCGACGCCCGGGAGACCGACGACGGCCTGGAGATCCACCCCCGGCCGCTGACCGGCGGTGTCTTCCACTCCTACGCCGACCACCGCATGGCCACGGCGGGCGCGGTCATCGGCCTGGTCGTGGCGGGTGTCGAGGTCGAGGACATCGCCACGACCGGCAAGACGCTGCCCGAGTTCCCCCGCATGTGGGCCGCGATGCTGGGCAGCGAGGACCACCTGGGATCGGGGCACTCCGAAGGGCGCGGGCGCTGAGAAAGCGGCAGTACGACGAGGACGACGTCAGGGTCAGGCCGGGCAAGGGCTCACGGCCCCGGACGCGGATCCGGCCTGCCCACAGCGAGGCGGTCGAGGGCTTCGTGGTGGCCGTCGACCGCGGGCGCTACACCTGTCTGGTGGGCGAGGGCGTCCCCCGCTCCGCCACACCGAAGAAGCGCAGGGGCGAGCGGACGCTCGTCGTGGCGATGAAGGCCCGCGAGCTCGGCCGCAAGGGCATCGTCGTGGGCGACCGCGTGGCGCTGGTGGGCGACGTCACCGGGCAGCCCGACACGCTGGCGCGCATCGTGCGCGTGGAGGAGCGCACCTCGATGCTGCGCCGCAGCGCCGACGACGTCGACGACATCGAGCGCCCCATCGTCGCCAACGCCGACCAGCTGGTCATCGTCACCGCGCTCGCCGACCCCCCGCCGCGCCCCCGGATGATCGACCGGATGCTCGTCGCGGCGTACGACGCCGACATCGAGCCGCTGCTGTGCCTCACCAAGGCCGACCTGGCGCCCGCCGGCGACCTCGTGGCGCTGTACGAGCCCCTCGGCGTGCCGTACGTCGTCGTCCGCAAGGGCGGCCCGCTCGACGACCTGGGCGAGGCGCTCGCGGACCGGATCAGCGTCCTCGTCGGCCACTCGGGGGTCGGCAAGTCGACCATGGTGAACGCGCTGGTTCCGCACGCCCGCCGGGCCGTGTCCCACGTGAACGCCGTCACCGGGCGCGGCAGGCACACCTCCACCTCCGCGGTCGCCCTCGAACTGCCGGAGGGTGGCTGGATCATCGACACCCCCGGCGTACGCAGCTTCGGGCTCGCGCACATCTCGGTGGAGACCGTGCTCGCCGCCTTCCCCGACCTGGTGGACGCCACGGCCGGCTGTCCCAAGGGCTGCACCCACCTCGGCGACGAGTGCGCTCTCGACCGCTACGTCGCGGAGGGACACGCCGATCCCACGCGGCTGGAGTCCCTGCGGCGGCTGCTCGCCAGCCGCGAGGGCTCCGCCGACGAGGACTAGAGCAATCCGCCGAGGGCGAGCATTACGGCGAGCACTCCGAGCATGCTCCCCATGGCGATCCGCTGGGCCCGCAGCCACTCCGGCCGGCGCGCCAGGAAACCCGCGACGCTTCCGGCGGCCAGCACGATCGACAGGTTCACCGTCGAGGCCACCGCGATCTGGAAGAGGCCGAGAACGACGCCCTGGAAGAGCACGTGTCCCGCGCCGAGATCGACGAACTGCGGAATGACGGAGACATACAGAATGGCGATCTTCGGATTGAGCAGGTTCGTCATCAGTCCCATGGTGAACAGCCGGAGCGGCGAATCGCCCGGCACCTCCCGCACGCTGAACACCGACGCGGCGCCCGGCCTGATCGTCTTCCACGCGAGCCACAGCAGGTAACCCGCCCCGGCCAGCCGGATGGCGGCGAGGACCTGCGGAACGGCGGCGAACAGCACGGCCAGCCCGAGGTTCGCGGCCGTCAGGTAGGCGAGGAACCCCGCGACGACTCCGGCCAGCGAGATGATCCCGGCCCGGCGTCCCTGGCTGATGCTGCGGGAGACCAGATACATCATGTTCGGGCCCGGGGACAGCACCATTCCGAGCGCCACGGACACGACGCCCAGGACCGCTTGGGTTTCGACCATCGATATCGCTTTCTCTTCGCGGGTCATTCACACCGGTCCGGACGGCTTTATCAGGCTAATCCTCCTCGCGTTATCAGGGCAATAATTCATATTGTTCTCGGAGCAATGTCGTGTTTGAATGCGTCACCGTGGCACGGTGAGGCGGCGGTGAGGAGGCGGCGGTGGAGAGCTACCGGGAGCTGGCGGACGAGGTGGCCGCGGACATCGCGGCCGGGCGGCTGAGACCCGGAGACCGGCTGCCCCCGCAGCGGGACTTCGCCCGTCGGCGCGGCATCGCCGGCTCCACCGCGGCACGCGTCTACGCGGAGCTGACCCGCCGCGGCCTCACGGTCGGCGAGGTCGGCCGCGGCACTTTCGTCCGCGCCTCCGCCCGGCGTCCGGGGACCGCTCTGGCCGAACCGAGCGGCAGCAGGGTGGACCTCGAACTCAACTATCCCGTCATCCCCGGACAGGCCCGTCTGATCGAGGACGGCATCAGGCGACTGCTGCGCCCGGACGTGCTGGAGGCCTCTATGCGGCCGGTGGGCGCGGCGGGCACCCCCGTCGCCCGCGAGGTCGTCGCGGACCTGCTCGCCCGCCCGGGCTGGCGCCCGGACCCGGCGCGGGTGCTCTTCGCGGGCAACGGACGCCAGGCGATCGCGGCCGTCGTCGCCGCGCTGGTCCCGCCGGGCACGCGGCTGGGCGTCGAGGAGCTCACCTACCCCGTCGTGAAGACGATCGCCACCCGGCTCGGGGTCACCCTCGTCCCCCTGCCGGTCGACGACGCGGGCCTGGTGCCCGAGGCCGTGGAGACCGCCGCGCGCGGGGCTCCGCTCAGGGCCGTCTATCTCCAGCCGACGCTGCACAACCCGTCGTCGGTCAGCATGCCGGTCGAGCGCCGCGCCGCGCTCGCGGCCGTGCTCGCACGGCTGGACGTGCCCGCGATCGAGGACGGCATCTGGTCGTTCCTCCGGGACGAGCTGCCCCCGCTCGCCGCCGTGGCGCCCGGGCGCACGATCCTCGTCGACAGCCTGTCCAAGCGGCTCGCGCCCGGGCTGACCGTCGGGTTCGCGGTCGTACCCGGGGCCGCGGCCTCCGCCGTGACCGCGGCGCTGCATTCGATGGGTGCGGCGCCGCCGCGGTTCGCGCTGGAGGCGGCGGTCCGGCTGGCCGGTGACGGCGTGGTGGGAGCGCTGAGCCGGGGCAAGCGGCGGGACGCCGAGGCGCGGCAGGAGATCGCGGCGCGTCACCTGGGCGAGTTCGCCGTCCGCGCCGACCCGCGGTCCTACTACTGCTGGTGGGAGCTGCCCCCGCCGTGGCGGGCCGACACGTTCGTGGCGGCCGCGGCGCGGCACGGCATCGCCGTCACTCCGGCGGCCGCCTTCGCCGTCGGCGACCACCGCACGCCGAACGCCGTCCGCCTCGGCCTCGCCTCACCGCCCGCCCACACGCTGGAAAGCGCCCTCGCCACCCTCGCCGGGCTCGCGCGCTCCTCCCCGGACGACGTCCTCGCCGAGTGACGCGTCAGCTCCGGCGGTTGGGGCGCAGGGTCCAGGAGACGGTCATCTCCGACACGACGACGTCACCGGCGTCGCGGATCTCGACGCCGACCTCGAACTCGGGCCGCTCCCCCGCGTCCAGCCGGGCGACGACCGCCTCCCGCTCGGCCCGCAGGGTGGCGGCCGCCGTGACCTCGCCCTTGGCGAGCTTGAGGTAGCGGATCGACGCCTCGGTGGCCAGCGGCACCGCCCTGGACAGCTGGTCACCGAAGGCCGACAGCATGGCCGCGCCCGAGGCGGTCTCGGCCAGCGTGAACAGGGCGCCGGCGTGCGGGCCGCCCACGTGGTTGTGCAGGTCCGCCCGGTCGGCCAGGCGGGCGACCGCCGTACCGGAGCCGATCGTGTCGAACGTGATGCCGAGCAGCCGCGCGAACGGGACGCTGTCGAGCATGAAGGCGCCGATGTCCATGGCCGGGATGTTACCGGCAGGTACGGTCCGGAGCGATCCTTCCTCTGATGTGACCAGGTGGCGGCACGATACGTTGGGCCTGTGACGGAGTACCGCGACGACCTGCACCTCGCGCATCTACTGGCGGACGCCGCCGACGACCTCACGATGCGCCGCTTCAAGGCCGTGGACCTCAAGGTCGACACCAAGCCCGACCTCACCCCGGTCAGCGACGCCGACCGGGCCGTGGAGGAGGCCATCCGCGGCACGCTGCGCCGTGCCCGCCCCCGCGACGCCGTCGTCGGCGAGGAGTTCGGCATGACCGGGTACGGCATGCGCTCCTGGATCGTCGACCCGATCGACGGCACGAAGAACTACGTGCGCGGGGTCCCCGTGTGGGCCACGCTGATCGCGCTGATGGAACACGGCAAGGTCGTCGTGGGCGTGGTCTCGGCCCCGGCGCTCGGCCGCCGCTGGTGGGCCGCCAAGGAGAGCGGCGCGTGGACCGGGCGCAGCATGAGCAAGGCGACGCGCTGCGAGGTGTCCTCGGTCGGCCGCCTCGACGACGCCTCCTTCTCCTTCTCGGACCTGGAGGAATGGGAGAAGGCCGGGCGGCTCGACCCGTTCCTCGATCTGACCAGGGAGTGCTGGCGCACCCGCGGCTACGGCGACTTCTGGTCGCACATGATGGTCGCCGAGGGTGCGGTGGACATCTCCGCCGAGCCCGAACTGTCCCCGTGGGACATGGCCGCCCTCACGATCATCGTCGAGGAGGCCGGCGGCTCCTGCACCTCCCTCGACGGCACCCCGCCGCTCGAGGGTGGCAATCTCGTCTGCACCAACGGCCGGCTCCACGACGAGGTTCTCAAGCGCCTGTCCCCTCGCTGAGCCCTACAACGCCAGGACGTCGCCCGCGGCGGTGAGAAGGCTGCCCCGGTACGCCTCGCCGAACAGGCAGACGTGGACGGCCAGCGGGTGGAGCTGGTGCAGGGGCACACGCTCACGCCAGCCGTCCGCGAGGGGCGCCGCCTCGCGGTAGGCGGCGAGGATCGTGTTGAGGTGCGGCGCCCCGAACAGCGCCAGCATCGCGAGGTCGGTCTCCCTGTGCCCGCCGTGGGCGGCCGGGTCGACGAGCACGACCCCGTCCGCGCACCACAGCAGGTTCCCGCTCCACAGGTCGCCGTGGATCCGGCTCGGCGGCTCGGCCGGCCCGGCGACCTCCGTCACCCGGCCGCACGCCTCCTCGACCAGCTCCACGTCGGCGGCCGACAGCGCCCCACGGTCACGCGCGAGCCGTACGAACGGGAGCACCCGGCGGGACACGTAGAACGACGGCCAGTCCGGCGCGGACTCGTTGCCCATGGCGAGCTCGGCGATGTAGCCGGGCCAGGGAGCGCCGAAGTCCGCGGCGCCGGCGGCGTGCAGCGCCGCGAGCGACCGGCCGAACCGCTCGGCCGCCCCGGCCGTGGCGGGGACGGTGTCGATCCACTCCAGCACCAGCGTGCCGCCGTCCTCGGCGATCACCTCGGGGACGGCCACCACCCCCGGTTCGGCCAGCCAGCGCAGCCCCGCCGCCTCACTCTCCAGCACGGCGGACGCGGCCCCGCTCTTCTTGACGAAGACCCTGCGGCCGTCGTCGAGCACGCCCTCGTGCAGGGTCCAGGCGTGCCCGCCGCCGAGGTTCCTAGTGATCCTCAAGGTACTTCGCCACCCCCTCGCAGGCCGCCTCGACCATGCGCAGCACCTCGGCGAAGCCCTCGGGTCCCCCGTAGTAGGGATCGGGCACCTCGGCGCCGTCGGGGGCGGCCGGGTCGAACGACCGCAGCAGCCGCACGTCGGCGTCCGGCGGCGCGATCCGGCGTATGGCGCGCAGGTTGTCCTGGTCCATGACGAGAACGAGGTCACGCTCGGCGAACCACGCCCGGTCGAACTGGCGGGCCCGGTGGGACGAGCCGTCGTACCCGTGGCCGGCCAGCGTGGCCAGGGCCCGCTCGTCCATCGGCTCTCCCGCGTGCCAGCCTCCGGTGCCGGCGCTGTCCACCTCCACGTCGAGCCCGCGTTCGGCCAGCGTACGGCGCAGCACGACCTCGGCCATGGGCGATCGGCAGATGTTCCCCATGCAGACCAGACATACACGCTTCATGAACTCAATCCTCTCCCATAACACCCGTGACCTGCTCGTTATCTCTCGCGAAGCCATACGAGAGCGACCGGGGGCGTTCATTACGCGTTCACCTTTACCAAGGTTTTAGGTCACCTTGGCTCCCTACCGTCCCTGCTGTTGAGAGACAAGGGGAGGAACAACCGTGAAGTATGCAGGCCGGCTCGCCGCCGCCACCATCGCCGGCGTGCTCTCGCTCGCCGCATGCGGGACCGATGACAACACGAGCACGGCGGGGGGCACCTCCAGCGCCGCCGCTCCCGCGCAGGGCGACGACACCCTCCAGGGCACCATCAACGCCGCCGGCTCCTCGGCCCAGGCGAACGCCATCGCGGAGTGGAAGAAGAACTTCCAGTCGTCGAACCCCGGCGTCAGCATCAACTACAACCCGAGCGGCTCCGGCGCCGGCGTCCAGGCGTTCATCCAGGGCACGGTGGCCTTCGCAGGCTCCGACTCGGCCCTCAAGGAGGACAAGGGCGAGCCCGCCCAGGCCGACGCGCGCTGCAAGACCGGCAAGGCGATCAACTTGCCGATGGTGACCGGCCCGGTGGCCGTCGTCTACAACCTGCCGGGTGTGGACGGCCTGCAGCTCTCGCCGAAGACCATCGGCGGCATCTTCAACAGCAAGATCACCAAGTGGGACGACCCGGCCATCAAGGCCGACAACCCCGACGCCAAGCTGCCCTCGACCGCCATCCAGGCGTTCCACCGCTCGGACGAGTCGGGCACCAGCGACAACTTCACCAAGTTCCTCAAGGCCACCGCCGACTGGCCGTACGAGCCCGCGAAGGCGTGGCCGGCCGAGGCGCAGGGCCAGGGCTCGAAGGGCTCGGACGGCATCGCCTCCAGCGTCAAGAGCACCGAGGGCGCGATCAGCTACGTCGAGCTGTCCTTCGCCGAGAACTCCCAGCTCCAGAAGGCCAAGGTCGCCAACGGCTCCGGTGAGTTCGTCGAGCTCACCCCGGAGAGCGCCGCCAAGACCGTCGAGGCCGCCCAGATCGAGGGCACCGGCAACGACCTCAAGCTGAAGATCGACTACGCCACCAGCGCCGCGGGCGCCTACCCGATCGTGCTGGTCACGTACGAGATCACCTGTGAGAAGGGCCTGGCGGCCGAGGACGCGAAGCTGGTCAAGTCGTTCCTCACCTACACCGCCAGCGACGAGGGCCAGCAGGCGCTGACCAGCCTGGGCTACGCCCCGCTGCCGTCGAGCCTGCTCACCAAGGTCCGCACCGCGGTCGAGGCGATCGCCTAACAGATGGCGACGTCAACCAGAACCAGGGAGAGCGGGCCGGCCATGCGCCGGTCCGCCTTCCGGCGCAGCCGCGGCGACGGCCCGTTCCGCTTCGCCTCGACCGGGGCCGGTGTCGTCCTTCTGGCGATCATGGCCGCGATCGGGGTGTTCCTGGTCGTCAAGGCCGTCCCCGCCCTCCAGGCGAACACGTCCCGCTTCCTCACCGAGCTGACCTGGCAGCCGAACGCCACCGAGCCGGTCTTCGGCATCGGGGCGCTCGCCTTCGGCACCGTGCTGAGCTCGCTGCTCGCGCTGGTCATCGCCACCCCGGTGGCGGTCGGCGTCGCGCTGTTCATCTCGCACTACGCGCCCCGGCGGCTCGCCTCGGTCCTGGGCTACGTCGTGGACCTCCTCGCGGCGGTCCCCAGCGTGGTGTACGGCCTGTGGGGCGTCGCCTTCCTCGTGCCGTTCATGCTCGGCCCGTCGAAGTTCCTCAACGACTACCTCGGCTGGATCCCGCTGTTCGGCGGCGACACCATCGTCGGCAAGAGCATGCTCACCGCGTCGCTGGTGCTCGCGATCATGATCCTGCCGATCATCGCCGCGATCTCCCGCGAGGTCTTCCTGCAGGCCCCCAAGATGCAGGAAGAGGCCGCGCTGGCGCTCGGCGCGACGCGCTGGGAGATGATCAGGATGTCGGTCCTGCCGTTCGGCCGGCCCGGCGTCATCAGCGCCGCCATGCTCGGCCTCGGCCGCGCGATGGGCGAGACCATCGCGGTCGCGCTCATCTTCCCCGCGACGTTCAAGATCACATTCCAGATCCTCGGTCCGTACGGCAACAGCATCGCCGCCAACATCGCCAACGGCTTCGGCGAGGCGACCGAGGTGGGCCGCGGCGCGCTGATCGCCTCGGGTCTCGTCCTGTTCCTCATCACCCTGCTGGTGAACATGGCCGCCCGCTTCGTCATCGCCCGCCGCAAGGAGTACGCGAGGGCCGCAGCGTGACCGTACAGACCGGAATCCAGATGAGAACCGGAATCCAGCCCATCTCCGCCGTCCGGCGGGTCAAGGACCGGCTCGTCCAGGTGCTCGTCTACCTGGCGTTCGCGCTCGCGGTCATCCCGCTGCTGTCGGTGCTGTGGCTCGTCGTCAAGAACGGCATCGGCCGCCTCGACATGGAGTTCCTCACCCACTCCATGCGCAACATCGGGGCGCGCGACGCCGGCGGCGGTGCCTACCACGCCATCATCGGGACGCTCGAACAGGTCCTGCTCGCGTCGCTCATCGCGGTCCCGATCGGCCTGCTCACCGCCGTCTACCTCGTCGAGTACGGCGAGGGCGGACGGTTGTCCCGCACGATCAGCTTCTTCGTGGACGTCATGACCGGCGTCCCTTCCGTGGTTTCCGGGCTCTTCGTCCTGGCCTTCTGGATCCTCGTGCTCGGCATGCCGTTCTCCGGCTTCGCCGGCGCGCTCGCCCTGTCGATCCTGATGATGCCGGTCGTGGTCAGGTCCGCCGAGGAGATGCTCCGCCTGGTGCCCCG
Organism: Microbispora sp. NPDC004025; assembly: GCF_053604425.1. NCBI lineage: Bacteria > Bacillati > Actinomycetota > Actinomycetes > Streptosporangiales > Streptosporangiaceae > Microbispora > Microbispora sp. NPDC004025. The sequence goes on from NZ_JBSGHN010000022.1 coordinate 99,178, forward strand.
GGAGCTGCGCGAGGCGTCGTACGCGCTGGGCGTGCCCAAGTGGCGCACCATCGTCAAGGTCGTCCTGCCCACGGCGTTCACCGGCATCGTGACCGGCGTCATGCTGGCCGTCGCCCGCGTCGCCGGGGAGACCGCGCCGCTGCTGCTGACCGTCTTCATCACCGACTCCATAAACAACGACCCGTTCAACGGGCCGCAGATGGGGCTCCCGCTGTACGTCTTCGATCAGGCCGGTCGTCCCACGGACACCGCGATCGACCGGGCCTGGACCGGCGCGCTCACGCTGATCCTGATCGTCATGCTGCTCAACCTGGTCGCGCGCCTCATCACCTGGTGGCGTTCGCCCGCGAGGAGGAGGTAAGGAATGGCCAAGCAGATCGAGGTCGCGGGCCTCGACGCCTACTACGGCTCGCACAAGGCGATCGAGGGCATCTCGATGACCATCGAGCCGCGGTCGGTGACGGCCTTCATCGGCCCGTCCGGCTGCGGGAAGTCGACGTTCCTGCGGACCCTCAACCGGATGCACGAGGTCATCCCCGGCGCACGGGTCGTGGGCAAGGTGCGCCTGGAGGAGCAGGACCTTTACGGCGCCGACGTCGACCCCGTGTCGGTCCGGCGGACCATCGGCATGGTGTTCCAGCGGCCGAACCCCTTCCCCACGATGTCCATCTTCGACAACGTGGCGGCGGGCCTGCGGCTCAACGGCCGTCACTCCCGGTCGGAGCTGGAGGGCGTCGTCGAGGAGTCGCTCAAGGGCGCCAACCTCTGGAACGAGGTCAAGGACCGGCTGAACAAGCCCGGCGCGGGCCTGTCCGGCGGTCAGCAGCAGCGCCTGTGCATCGCCCGCGCGATCGCCGTACGCCCGCAGGTGCTGCTCATGGACGAGCCGTGCTCGGCCCTGGACCCGATCTCGACGTTGGCGATCGAGGACCTGATCTCGCAGCTCAAGCAGGACTACACGATCGTCATCGTGACCCACAACATGCAGCAGGCCGCCCGGGTCAGCGACAGGACCGCGTTCTTCAACCTGGCCGCCCAGGGGCAGCCCGGCAAGCTCGTGGAAATGGACGAGACCTCGAAGATCTTCACCAATCCGGCCGAGAAGGCGACCGAGGACTACATCACGGGCCGTTTCGGCTGACGACCGCTCCCGGCTGACAGCATTGGAGGGACCGGGTGACGGCACCCGCAGTGGAGGGGGACACTCGGACGGCGCCCATGCTCCTGGTGGCCGATCCGGACGCGGGTCTGGTGCGACAGCTCTCGGCCGCCATGCAGGCCGAGGGCGTCGACGTGACCGGCGTACCGGACGGCGCCCAGGCGCTGCTGCAGGCCGGGGCGCTCCGGCCCGACGCCGTGCTGATCTGCGCCTCCCTGCCCATCGTCGGACCCGTCGACTTCGTCCGCGCCGTACGGCTCGCGCGGTCCGTGCCCGTCCTGCTCGGCATCGACTTCGGCGGCGACGCCGGGCAGGCGCTGCAGGCCCTGGAGGCGGGCGCGACGGCCTGCGTCGCCAGGCCGTACCGCGTGCCCGAGCTGCTCCCCCTCGTCCACGCTGCCTTCCAGCGGCAGGACGGCCACCGGACCGTGCTCACGATCGGCGACGTGGAGCTCGACGTCACGGCATACCAGGTGAAGGTCGGCGGACGCGTGGTGCACCTGCCCCTGCGCGAGTTCGAGCTGCTGCACTACCTGATGCGCAACGCCGACAGAACCGTCACCCGCGAGCAGATCATGCGCCACGTCTGGCACTCCACCGACGGGATGTCGACCAACACCATCGCCGTACACGTCAAACGCCTGCGCCACCGGCTCGGCGACGTGGAGGACACGATGATCCAGACCGTCCGCGGCGTGGGGTACCGCCTGGTCACCGGGTGAGCGCCGTCTCACGTGGCGACGTGCGTCACAAGGAGACGTCTTCGGAGGGTGCGCGTCCGGGAAGGCGCGCCTCACGGGAGGGCACGCGTCACGAGAAGGTGCGCGTCACGAGAAGGTGCGCGTCACGAGAAGGTGCGCGTCACGAGAAGGTGCGCGTCACGAGAAGGTGCGCGTCACGAGAAGGTTCGCTCGAGATGCGCGAGACCGGCGTCCGCGTAGGCCCGAGCACCTGCCGAGCGGAGGCCATACGCGACGTCCTCCAGCAGCGCGCATCGGGCGTAGAAGAGGACACGTGCATGCCCGGCGTCGTCGAGACCCCCGTGATAGCGCGCCAGTGTCCGCTCGAACACCTCCGGACCGAGATCCCGGAAGACGAGCGCGAGGTCGTACGCGGGATCGGCGATGGCCGCGTCGGTCCAGTCGATGACTCCCGTCACGGTGCTCGTCTCGGCCTCCGCCAGCACATGCTCGGCGCCCAGGTCGTTGTGGCAGAACGCCGGAACGCCGGGCGCCGGCGGGGCCTGGGTGCCGAGAAAGTCCTCGACCATCCGCCGGGCGGCCGGCGACACGTGAGGCCCGACCTCCCGGTAGTGGTCCTCGGCCTCCTCCAGCAATTCGCTCAGCGGATAGATGTCCCGCGGCGCGAACGCCTCCATCCGCTCCACCGGGGCCGCATGGAGCCGGCTGAGGAGATCACCCAAAGGAGCCGCCAGGCGCATCGGCTCCCTGACCGGGTGCAGGTTCAGCGGACGGCCCGGCAGTTTGCCGTACGCCAGCACGCCCGCCTCCTCGTCCACGAAGACCGGCTGCGGCACGGGCACCGGAGACAACTCGGCCACGGCAGCCAGCAACGCCGCCTCCCGCCGCACCGCTTCCCCACGGTCGGCCGCCTCGTCAATTTTGCTCTGCCGTACGACCAACTCACCGTTGACCTCGTACGCCGCATTGTCCTGTCCCTCGCCCAACCGTTCGACACTGCCGATCTCGTAGCCGGGCAGATGGCGGGCCAACAACCGGATGATTTCCTCGGTCACTCCCGTAACCCTAGCCATTCACACCCGACCCGGCCGTACGACAAGGGCGGCTGGACGGGGACGGGTGCCGCTGGGACGCGTGTTGGGCTGGGGTGAGTTGGGGTGCGGTGAGTTGGGGGTGTGGGCGGGGGTTGGTCACTGGGCTGGGTGGTTCGATCCCTCGACGCTCACGCCCAGCTCTCTCTGAATGTGTGTGGGGTGGGGGACTGGGGTGTGGCTGGGGGTTGGTCACTGCGCCGGCCGGAAGGTCCGGTCCTCGCGAAGCCCGCTTCGCTGGGCCTTCGCTGCGGTCCTCCCTCCCGCCCGCTC